>NZ_CAMFLB010000008.1:0-316676 GCF_945957435.1 Serratia sp. PL7
CCTCACCACCATCCTTGTATCCCCCCTCACAGACTAAATATTTTCGTCGTATCATCATGCACCACCGAACCAAATAGCTGCTCCTTATTGTGCTACAGGTGGAAGTCATACAGAACGCCGACACGCCGTAAACCCGTCCCTGGGGGCTCGCAATCGCGCATCCATGCGCTCAACGGTCGGCTAACCTGCAATGACTCCCACCTGCCTCAGGCTTAGGTGTCGCGGTATAAAGCACTATTACTCAGACAACTAGCCTCATCTATACGAAGTCATCCTCCCCACCACCATCCTTGTATCCCCCCTCACAGACTTAATATTTTCGTCGTATCATCATGCACCACCGAACCAAATAGCTGCTCCTTATTGTGCTACAGGTGGAAGTCATACAGAACGCCGACACGCCGTAAACCCGTCCCTGGGGGCTCGCAATCGTGCATCCATGCGCTCAACGGACGGCTAACCTGCTATGACTCCCACCTGCCTCAAGCTTAGGTGTAGCGGTATAAAGCACCATTACTCAGACAACGAGTTTCGACTGTAAGAAGTCATCCTTCCCAGCTCCATCGCAATACCAATTCCCCTTGAACTAAATCCCACAATTCGCTATACCACTGGCTTCGTTAAAAGCAGCAAGGGAAAGTCATGCGTAACAACATTTGTATCTTTTGTGGTGCCAGCGAGGGCAATAATCCAGCCTATGTCGAACATGCCCGCCAACTAGGTCACCTGCTTGCCACCCAAGGGCGGCGTCTGGTGTATGGCGGTGGTAAAAAAGGATTAATGGGTGTGGTAGCAGACGCGGTACTAGAGGCTGGTGGTGAAGCAATAGGCATCATTCCCCAACGGCTGGTCGAGGCCGAAACGGCGCACCGTGGCCTGACCGAGTTGGAAATCGTCCCCGACATGCACACCCGTAAGGCGCGGATGGCCGAACTGGCCGACGGCTTTATTGCCCTGCCTGGCGGCATCGGTACGCTGGAAGAGCTGTTCGAAATCTGGACCTGGGGGCAGATCGGTTACCACAGCAAGCCGGTCGGGCTGCTGGATGTTAACGGTTTTTACCACCCGCTAAGCCAGTTTTTACAGCATGTCGCCGATCAAGGCTTTATGCGGCATGATTATCTCAAGACCTTGCATATCAGCGATTCTCCGGCAGCCTTAATCCAGCTGTTTGATGACTATCAGCCGCAGAATTACGACCGCTGGGCGAAATAATCCCTGGCTACCAGCGGCAAACCGCCGCTGGTCCGCGTTACATTTTCGGCCAAACTCTGCTACTATCTGAACACATTTTTTCGGATAAAAACGGCAGCGCTCATGAAGTTTGTTTCTTTTAATATCAATGGACTGCGTGCACGTCCGCATCAACTGGCAGCAATTATCGAGCAGCATCAGCCGGATGTGATCGGCCTGCAGGAAACCAAAGTTCACGACGATATGTTCCCGCTGGAAGACGTTAGCCAACACGGCTATCACGTGTTCTATCATGGGCAGAAAGGCCATTACGGCGTGGCGTTGCTGACTAAAGATGAACCTCTTGCCGTACGCCGCGGTTTTCCTACTGATGAAGAAGATGCACAGCGTCGTATCATCATGGCCGACCTTGCGACACCACAAGGTACATTGACGGTGATTAATGGTTACTTCCCGCAGGGAGAAAGCCGCGACCACCCTATCAAATTCCCAGCCAAAACCCGCTTTTATCAAGATCTGCAAAATTATCTGCAACAGCTGCCTGCGGAGTCGCAGGTGTTGATCATGGGCGATATGAACATCAGCCCAAGCGATCTGGACATCGGTATTGGTGAAGAGAGCCGCAAACGTTGGTTGCGCACCGGAAAATGCTCCTTCCTGCCTGAAGAGCGTGAATGGATGGGCCGCCTGCTGGACTGGGGTCTGGTAGATACCTACCGTCATGCCAACCCTGAGCGTAACGATGAGTTCTCGTGGTTTGACTATCGTTCGCGCGGTTTTGATGAAAACCGTGGTCTGCGCATCGATCTGTTGCTGGCTAGTACCTCATTGGCTGGGCGTTGTACCGCCACCGGCATTGATTATCAGATCCGTGCCATGGAGAAACCTTCAGACCATGCTCCTGTCTGGGCCGAGTTCGCACTGTAATCTCCCAGCCCCGATGCAGGTCGGGGCAACATTGAATCCAAGCTATGAAAATCATTGATGTCGTTGCCGCCATTATCGAACAAGATGGCAAGATCCTGCTCGCCCAGCGCGACAACAGCAGCGATCAGGCTGGCCTATGGGAGTTTCCCGGCGGTAAGGTCGAAATGGCTGAGAGCCAGCCCCAGGCGCTCACCCGTGAACTGAGGGAAGAGTTGGGCATTATCGCCAAAGTGGGGAGTTTTGTGGCCAGCAATCAGTGGCCGCAAAAGGAGAGGATTATTCGGCTACATGCTTGGCAGGTTGTCTCCTTCAGCGGGGAATTACAGCTACATTGCCATAGCGCATTTGCTTGGGTTACGCCCGAGCAAGCCAGAGATTACCCGCTAGCCCCCGCCGATATTCCCCTGTTGGAAAGCTATATCCGCTTCACCCCACCCCTCTCCCACAGTGGTAAGGCGCTGTAATAGCGCCGTTGTCAGGAATTGAAATCAATTGGCGGCACGGTTAAGGTGAGTACAGAAATCAGGCAGTTAAAATCACCGCTTGAGGCGGATCCAGATTAACGGATTGGTGCCCGTGACGTTAGGGTCGCGCGCGCACTGCATCATCTCGTCGCCCACTTTCAGCAGCGCACCTTCAGAATAGTTTTGATTCTGATAAATGCAGCAACGGTTGCAGGGCGGCGGCGTTGTCGTAGTACGTGCGGTACCCCATATTTCAGGGGAAACCGGCACGACGACATCGACGTTGCCGCGATTGGCCAATACGCCGGTGGAAAACAATGCCAAACAACCAATCAACAAGGGTATGCGGCTCATTCACTTTTCTCCCGTGCCTTACCGGCACTTTTTTTACGCTTTTTCGCCCCGGCTGACGGTGCAGGCGACAAGCCACGAAACGCTATACTAGCCCGGCTCTGCTTAGCCTGATAGATCAGCTGTTGCAGTGTGCCCTCCAGCGGTTGCATAAAGTCCTGATAACGGCAGGATTTTTCGCTGATTTGCGTCAACGTAGACTCCCACTGCGCCGTCATGTCAGGGCGTGCAGCCAGGTCCGGCAATGAATGGATCAGTGCCCGCCCGGTTTCGCTGGAATGAATATAGCGCCCTTTCTTGTAGAGAAACGCCCGCTTGAAGAGCAGCTCGATAATACCTGCGCGCGTTGCCTCTGTTCCTAAACCATCGGTCGCTCGCAGGATTTTCTTTAACGCTTTATCCTGCACAAAACGCGCAATCCCGGTCATGGCCGACAATAGGCTGGCATCGGTAAAGGGCCGTGGCGGTTGAGTCTGGCGTTCAACCACTTCACCACGCTCGCACAGCAACTCATCGTCTTTGGCGACAACAGGCAGCGGTGCACCTTCGTTTTCCTCATCACGCTCTTTACTACCCAACAGGGTACGCCAGCCCGCCTCAGCCAGGAAACGCGCCTTGGCGATAAACTTGCCGCCGGCGATATCCAGCTCGATGACGCATTTGCGGAACATTGCATCCGGGCAGAACTGCATCAGATACTGCCGGGCCACCAAGCCATAAACATTCAGTTCGTCCTGGCTCAGGCTGGCCTTGCTGGCACGCGCAGTGGGAATAATCGCGTGGTGAGCATCGACCTTTTTATCGTCCCAACAACGGTTACGGCGCTCGCTATCGATAATCGGCTGTGGATAAAGATCCGGCTGATGTACGCTGATGGCATTCAATACCGCATGGCGTCCGGCAAAATGTTCCTCTGGCAGATAACGGCAGTCAGAACGCGGGTAAGTGATCAGCTTGTGTGTTTCATACAACCGTTGGCAAACGTCCAGCACCTGCTGGGCGCTGAGGTTAAAGCGTTTTGACGCCTCAATTTGCAGCGTGGAAAGAGAAAACGGCAACGGAGCGGTGTCTGATTCCCGTTTATCATTATACGAGGTGACCAGCGCCGGTGCGCCTTCGATGCGTTTAACCACGTGTTCGGCCAATGGCCGGTGTAATAAACGCCCCTCATCATCCTGGTATGGTTCGCAGGATTCACTCGGCTGCCACAGGGCGACAAAGCGCTCTTCCTTCGGCGTGACGATATGCGCTTTCACCTCAAAGAAGTCTTTCGGGACGAAGTTTTCGATCTCTTCATCGCGCCGCACCACCAGCCCCAACACCGGCGTCTGTACCCGCCCCACGGACAACACACCATCATAGCCCGCGTTACGCCCTAGCAGCGTATAAGCCCGGGTCATGTTGATGCCGTAAAGCCAGTCGGCACGCGCACGCGCTAACGCGGAAACGCACAACGGGATAAAGTCACGGTTATCACGCAGACGCTGTACAGCACGCTCCACCGCCTGCGGGTTGAGATCGTTAATCAGACAACGCCGCACGTTCTGGCGCTTTTCCTGGGTCAGTGCCAGATAATCCAGCACCTCATCCACCAGCAACTGCCCTTCCCGATCCGGGTCACCTGCGTGGATCACTTCGTCGGCCTCTGCCAACAGCTTTTTGATCGCGTTCAGCTGCTTGCTGACCGAAGGGCGCGGCTGCAACAGCCACTTCTGCGGGATTATCGGTAAGTCGGCCAACGACCAGCGCGCGTAACGGCTATCGTAAGCATCCGGCTGGGCCTGTTCTAACAGGTGCCCAACGCACCAGGTCACCACATCGTTGCTGCCACAGGCAATAAAGCCGTCCCCCCTGCGATGGGGCTTGGGTAATACATCAGCAATGGCGCGGGCCAAACTCGGTTTTTCGGCTATAAAAAGTCGCATTATTCACCGTTATTCTGGCTATACGTCATCAGGAACTCTCTGACTTGCGCGTAATTACCGCGAAAGATCACACGTTGGGTTTTCTTTTCTAATTGATAGCGATACATCGGGTCGTAATAGTGTTGCAGCAGCGGCACCAGCCATTGCTGGTGCGCTTCGCTTTGACCACTGAGCCGTTGCACTTGCAGCGCCGATTCCAGACGCAGCGTCAACTGCTGGAACAGTTCCAGCCCCAGGCGGCGGCGGATGGCAAACAGGCCATGATGCAGATATTCATCATATTGCCGCCAGCCGTCTTGCTCGCCATAGGCTTGCTCAAAGGCAATGCGCATCCGGTCGATGTACTCATCTTGCAGCCGTGCCACGCGCACGTCGAACGGATCGTCAATCACCACCAGGGCTGCCTGTTGCATACCATTGAACAGCCCTAAGGGTAGATTATTCGAACCGATGATCCGACTTTCATCTTCCAACACCCAATGGCGGCAACCGCCGTGCTGTTTCTTCAACATGCACGTTGCCAGCTGATTCTCAAAATCAATTTGGCTGGACTGTTTCACCAGCGTACGGCCAAAGGAGGAACCGCGATGATGGGCGATCCCTTCCAGATCGATACCGGCCGCCAATTCATTAATCAACAGCGTCTTGCCGCAGCCGGTATTACCGCCAACGATCAGCATAGGCAACGCAGCAGCAGCCTCAAGCGCACCAAGCAAAAAATTGCGCAGCGCCTTGTAGCCACCAATCACGCGTGGGTAGTCAACACCGGCCTCTCGCAGCCACTGTTGTACCAATTGCGAACGTAGACCACCGCGGAAACAGTAGATATAACCTTCCGGCTGCCGGGCACACTGTTCGATCCAGGCCTGCGTGCGCTGCTCACGCAGTTTACCGTTGACCAGGCTGTGTCCAAGAGCGATTGCAGCTTGTTGACCCTGCTGTTTGTAGCAGGTGCCTACCGCCTGACGTTCACTGTCGCTCATCAGCGGCAGGTTAACTGAACAGGGGAATGCTCCCTGCGTAAACTCTATCGGCGCGCGCACGTCAATCAGCGGCACATCCTGTAGAAAAAGGCGCTGGTAGTCTTGCGTATCCTGTCGAGTCTGCACCGTTGACACTAGACAACCTCGATCAGTGGTTTGCCCGCCTGTGCGGCCTGCAATTCACCAATCGCGTTCAGCGTGATGCCATGGCGAGCCGCTATCGCCTGCACTTCAGCTTCGGCTTCCGGCAAGACCGCCAGCAGCAAACCGCCGGAGGTTTGCGGATCGCACAGCAATTGACGTTGCAGATCGCTCATGGCCCCCACCAGGTGACCATAGCTTTCAAAGTTACGCCCGGTACCTCCCGGCACGCAGCCTTCGCTGATATAACGTTCCACATCCGGCAGTTTCGGCACGCATTCGAACCATACGGTTGCCTGCAGATCGGAACCCTGGCACATCTCGCTAAGGTGGCCAAGCAGGCCAAAGCCGGTAACATCGGTCATCGCCGTTACGCCTGCCACTTCGGCAAAGTCTGCCCCGGGCTTGTTCAACTGGCACATGACCTCAGTAGCCAAGCCTTGGTGTTCGGCCAGCAGTTTGCTTTTCTTCTCTGCGGTGGTCAGTACGCCAATGCCCAGTGGTTTGGTCAGAAATAGCTTGGTGCCGACCTGCGCCGCACTGTTTTTCTTCACCAGCTCGGTTTTGACGATACCTGTTACGGCCAAGCCAAAAATCGGCTCAGGAGCATCGATCGAATGGCCACCCGCCAATGCAATCCCCGCCTGCTGGCAAGCATAGCGGCCACCGTCGATCACCTGTTGGGCAACCTCTGCGGGCAACTTGGCAATCGGCCAGCCGAGAATAGCGATGGCCATGATCGGTTTACCGCCCATGGCATACACGTCGCTGATGGCGTTGGCTGCCGCAATACGGCCAAAATCAAAGGGATCGTCGACGATCGGCATAAAGAAATCAGTGGTGCTGATAATGCCCACGCCGTTACCGATGTCATACACCGCAGCATCATCACGCGTTTCATTACCCACCAGCAGATGGGGATCGATAAACTTTTCCTGCTCACTATGCAGTATCGTTTCAAGCACTTTGGGTGAGATTTTACAGCCGCAGCCAGCGCCGTGGCTGTACTGGGTCAAACGAATGGCCGGCGATGTCATAGTCCACTCCCTCTGGGTAACAAACGAACGTAAGGATATCACAATGGGATATAGGGTAGCGCTTGCCGAGGGGATTGATAAGAGCAGGTTGGCATTATGCGTACGACCTGCTCAGAAACAGTACAAAACTGCGGGTTATCGCGCATTCTCGAGCGAGTTCCCGCATGGCGGATTAGAAGTAGCGGACGAAAGGCGTACTGTCCGGAGCGACCACTTTAGTGGAACCTTTTAACTGCGGCGTGCCCAGATAGAGGAAACCGACGATCTCGTCCTGCTCGCGGCAGGCGAAGGCTTCGCGCACCAACGGATGCTCTGTCCAGGCACCGCTGCGCCAGATGCCATTAAAGCCCTGCGCCAAGGCGGCCATTTGCATCGCCTGCACCGCGCAGCCGGCAGAGACAATCTGCTCCCAGCGAGGCACTTTAGGATGCTCACTGCAATGAGCAACCACCGTGATAATCAGTGGCGCACGAAAAGGTGCCTGTTTGGCCTTTTCTACTGCACTCTCATCCAGCTCATCGTGTCTGGCGGCCGCTTGCAGTAATTCACTGAAGCGTTGCAGACCCTGATCCTCGATCAGGATAAAACGCCACGGTTGCAACGTCCCGTGATCCGGTGCGCGCAGCCCGGCGTTGATGATATTCTGACGCACTTCACCTGTGGGTGCCGGGGCGGTCAGGCGTGACGCAGAACGGCGATTGAGTAAAAGATCCAGTGCATCCATCATTAACTCCTGATAACAATTTTCGTATAAATCACGTTAACATAGCTCTACATAGAGTTACAGCCTCTGTAATACTGTCTATACCCGTTGCCATTCAAGCTGCATGGGGATAAATGGCAGGTGATTTAAAGCTGACATTTCTTCGGCCGCTCATTAGGATAGCGGAACATTCTAGACTCTTGTTGGAGAGCACATGCGCACATTGGGGCGAATTATTGCAGGTATTTTCAGATGGACATGGCGTCTGCTGAATTTTGTCAGGGAACTTATCCTGAACTTGTTCCTGATTTTCTTGATCCTGGTCGGGGTCGGTATTTATCTCTCACTCCAAGGCAACTCTTCGGTAGCAACCCCGCATGGCGCACTGCTGGTCGATCTCAGCGGCGTGGTGGTCGATCAACCTTCGGTGAACAACCGGGTTCGTCAGTGGGGCCGCGAACTGTTGGGCGCCTCCAGCAACCGTCTGCAGGAAAACTCACTGTTTGACCTGGTGGATACCATTCGCAAAGCCAAAGATGATAAAAACATCACCGGCATGGTGTTGCAGCTGAATGATTTTGCCGGGGCAGATCAACCCTCCCTGCAATACATCGGTAAGGCACTGCGCGAGTTCCGCGACAGCGGTAAACCGATCTATGCCATCGGCGACAGCTATAACCAGACGCAATACTACCTGGCCAGCTATGCCAACAAGATCTATCTGTCACCTCAGGGTGCCGTCGATCTGCATGGTTTCGCCACCAACAACCTTTACTACAAATCCCTGTTGGAAAAGCTGAAGGTCACCACCAATATTTTCCGCGTGGGCACCTATAAATCTGCCGTAGAACCGCTGATCCGTGACGATATGTCACCGGCAGCGCGGGAAGCCGATAGCCGCTGGGTCGGCGGGCTGTGGCAAAACTACTTGGATACGGTGGCGGCTAATCGTCAACTCACGCCAGATCAGTTGTTCCCAGGCGCAGCAGATATTCTCAGTGGCTTAAAGGCAGCGGGTGGCGACACCGCGCAATTCGCGCTGAACAGCAAACTGGTCGATGAGCTGGCCTCACGTACTGCGATAGAAACACAGTTGGTGAAAACCTTCGGTTGGGACAAGCAGAGCAATGACTTCAATGCGGTCAGCATCTACGATTACCAGCCGCAACCGGCACCGGATCAGGGCGGTGAGATCGCCGTTATCTTTATCAATGGCGCGATCATGGATGGCCCACAGACGCCAGGATCGGTCGGTGGCGATACCACGGCCTCACAACTGCGTCAGGCACGTCTGGATCCAAAAATCAAAGCCGTTATCCTGCGCGTCAATAGCCCTGGCGGTAGCGTCAGCGCTTCAGAAGTGATCCGCTCCGAGCTGGCCGCGGTTCGCGCCGCAGGTAAGCCAGTGGTAGTTTCCATGGGCGGAATGGCCGCGTCTGGCGGTTACTGGGTGTCGACACCGGCAGATTATATTATTGCCAGCCCGAGCACCCTCACCGGCTCCATTGGTATCTTTGGCGTGATCAACACCTATGAGAACACGCTGGACAGCGTTGGAGTACATACTGACGGCGTCGCGACGTCGCCACTGGCCGATCTAGCCGTGACCAAAGCCCTGCCACCAGAGTTCTCACAGATGATGCAGTTAAACATCGAGAACGGTTACAAGAACTTCATCAACCTGGTGGCAACCTCTCGGAAAATGACGCCGGAGCAGGTCGATCAAATTGCTCAGGGTCATGTCTGGATCGGTAGCGACGCCAAGAAAAATGGCCTGGTCGACCAACTGGGTGACTTTGACGACGCAGTGAAGAAAGCGGCAGAGCTGGCCAAGCTGCCACAGTGGCAACTCAACTGGTTTATCGATGCTCCTAGCATGACGGATATGCTGCTCAGCCAGTTTGGCGTTTCTATCCATGCCATGCTGCCTGCGGCGATCCAGTCAATGCTGCCCGCTCCGTTAGCATCGGTGGCGCTGGCGGTGAAAGAACAGCCTGGCCTGTTTAATAACCTGAACGATCCGCAGCATCGTTATGCCATATGCCTGACTTGCGGAGAGGTCCGTTAACAAATAAATCTCTAGCCCGGCATCCGCCGGGCTTTTTTTCTCCTGCCATCTCCCTATAATTCAGCCTATCTGACAGCCACAAGATCAAAGCCATGCAAAAGAAATCCATTTACGTCGCCTATACCGGCGGCACTATCGGTATGCAGCGTTCCGAACAGGGCTACATCCCGGTTTCCGGCCACCTTCAGCGCCAGTTGGCGCTGATGCCCGAGTTCCATCGGCCAGAAATGCCGGATTTCACCATTCATGAATATGCCCCGTTGATCGACTCTTCGGATATGACCCCCGAAGACTGGCAGCATATCGCCGACGACATCAAACAGAATTACACCCGCTATGACGGCTTTGTTATTCTGCACGGCACCGACACCATGGCGTTTACCGCTTCAGCCCTGTCCTTCATGCTGGAGAACCTGGATAAGCCGGTGATCGTCACCGGATCGCAAATCCCGCTGGCAGAATTGCGCTCCGACGGCCAAACCAATCTGTTGAATGCCCTCTATCTGGCCGCCAATCATCCAGTGAACGAGGTCAGCCTGTTCTTCAACAACAAGCTGTTTCGTGGCAACCGCACGACCAAGGCACATGCCGACGGCTTTGATGCCTTCGCCTCCCCTAATCTCCCGCCCTTACTGGAAGCAGGTATCCACATACGCCGCCAGACCGGCATCGCCTCTCCAGTGTGCAACGGGGAATTGATCGTGCATAACATCACGCCACAGCCCATCGGCGTGGTGACGATTTATCCGGGGATTTCCGGTGCCGTGGTACGTAACTTCCTGCTGCAACCGGTCAAAGCACTGATCCTGCGCTCTTACGGCGTCGGTAACGCGCCGCAAAAGGCCGAACTGGTGGATGAATTGCGTGACGCCTCCGAGCGTGGCATCGTAGTGGTCAACCTGACACAATGTATCTCTGGACGGGTCAATATGGAGGGCTATGCGACCGGTAATGCCCTGGCCCATGCTGGTGTGATCAGCGGTTTTGATATGACGGTGGAAGCCGCGCTGACCAAGCTGCATTATCTGTTGAGCCAGCCGTTAACCCCAGAAGAGATCCGCAGCCTGATGCAACAAGACCTGCGTGGCGAACTGAGCGCTGCGGGCTAACCGAAGTAGGAATTCTGATGAAAACAGCACTGCTGCTGATTGATTTGCAAAACGACTTTTGCCCCGGCGGCGCTTTAGGCGTTGCAGAAGGTGATGCCACCATTGCCGTCGCCAATCAGGCTATCGCAGCCAGCCTGGCCCGTAACGAAACGGTGGTCGCCAGCCAGGACTGGCACCCGATGGATCATCGCAGCTTCGCCATTAACTCCAACGCACAGATTGGCACGCTTGGGGAACTTGAAGGGCTGCCCCAGATTTGGTGGCCAGTGCACTGCGTTCAGGGCAGCCCTGGCGCAGAGCTTCACCCTCAGCTTGATAAGCAGCACATCGCAGCGATATTCCGTAAGGGTGAGAACCCGGATATCGATAGCTATAGTGCTTTTTTTGATAACGGGCTCCGGGCGCAAACGGCACTCGATGGCTGGCTGAAGGAGCGCGGCATCACTCATCTCGCCGTGATGGGGCTAGCCACCGATTATTGTGTCAAGTTCAGCGTGTTAGATGCCTTGCGTTTGGGTTATCAGACTCAGGTCATTACCGATGGCTGCCGAGGTGTCAATTTGCGTCCCGACGACAGCGAACAGGCGTTAGCCGAAATGCAGTCGGCTGGCGCACAATTAGTTACACTGTCACAGTTTACTCAGCGTTAACGGTTTTGGGGGCTGCTTGACCTTGGCGCCCCATATCCCCGCCAAACGTTTTATTTTCGACGCTGCTCACATTCTCACCATTCTTCTACGCGCTCACCTTGTCCCCTCTCGTCTCTTTTGTTGTGATGGCCGCTGATGCATTGGCATCAATAAGTTATACGCATCCGGGGCCTACCGAGCCCGGCTTTATTGATACCGCCCCAGGCGGTTCAGGTCGGCCTTGCTGACCAAAGGAGACAACATGGCTTTAACCCGTAAACTGCTGCCCTTGCTGGTAGCGGTGCAACTCGGTATTGCTGGCGCAGGCATCGCGCACGCCGCACCTTATCTTTCTGTTGGCTACTTTAACGGCGGTGGCGACGTGACCGCCGGGCCGGGCGGTGATATCAACCAGTTGGACGTCAGCCAGATCACCCACCTCAACTACTCTTTTGGCCTGATTTATAACGCTGAAAAAGAAGAAACCAACCCGGCACTGAAAGATCCCTCCCACCTGCACCAAATCTATCTCTCACCAAAAGTCGAAGCAGACTTAAAGCGCTTACCCGTATTGCGCCAACAAAACCCGGCGTTGAAGGTTTTGCTGTCCGTTGGCGGCTGGGGAGCCCGTGGGTTCTCCGGCGCGGCAGCCACACCGGAAAGCCGGGCGGTGTTTATCCGTTCGGTGCAGGAAGTGATTGCCAAGTATCAGCTAGATGGTATCGATCTGGATTGGGAATACCCGGTTAACGGTGCCTGGGGATTGGTGGAAAGCCAACCGGCCGACCGGACCAACTTCACCTCCCTGCTGAGCGAACTGCATCAGGCGCTGGGTAAAGATAAACTGCTGACCATCGCCGTGGGGGCCAACGTCAAAAGTCCGCAGGAATGGGTCGACGTTAAGGCTATCGCGCCCTATCTGGATTACATCAATCTGATGACCTACGACATGGCGTACGGTACCCAGTATTTCAACTCCAATCTCTATGACTCCAAGGAGTGGCCAACCGTGGCCGCCGCCGACAAGTACAGCGCCGACTTTGTGGTTAACAACTATCTGGCCGCCGGGCTGAAGCCTGCTCAACTCAATCTGGGGATCGGTTTCTATGGCCGGGTACCTAAACGTGCCACCGAGCCAGGTATTGATTGGGATGTGGCAGATGCGGCCAAGCATCCCGTCACCCAGCCCTATTTCACCACACGTGAAAAAGACGTCTTCAAGTCGCTGGGCGTGGATTTGGATAAAGACAGCTACATCAAGTACAACGATATCGTGAACAAGATGCTGAAAGACCCACAACGGCGCTTCACCGCGCATTGGGATAACGAGGCCAAGGTGCCCTATCTGATGATGAAGTCAGCCGCAGGCAAGCCGCTGTTCGCAATAAGCTATGAAAACCCACGCTCGGTAGCCATCAAGGCCGAGTACATCAAGAGCAAAGGATTGGGAGGGGCGATGTTCTGGGAGTATGGCGCGGACGATAACAACCGCTTGGCCCATCAACTGGCGGAAAGCTTAGGCTTGAGCCCGAAGAAGCAATAAAACCTTCAGGGCGATGACAACATCGCCCTATCAGCAACAGGTCACTGCGGCTTCAGCTTGGCCAACGGCTCGGCCATAAACTGCTGCTTCAGCTCCTGTTTGCTTTTCATCACGATTTGCCCATCGGTGCCAATGCTCATATGCTGTGGGTCCGCATTGTTCATCGACTGCCACAGCATCACCGCCTGCAGGCTGTGTTCTTTCTGCTCTGGCGTCAATGCCACACCATCCGGCCACTTGCCCAGTTCCACAGCCAGAACCAGCCGCTGGTAGATTTCCGGCGTCATGGCCGCAATCAGATCTTTTACTTCCATCAGAGCATGTCCTCACCCAAGGATGAATAATTAGCTGAATCGATTTTGTTGGTTTAGTTACAGCTTAACCTGCCGTTTGCTCGCCATTCTCGTCGTCGGTGAAATTCAGTGACGCGGAGTTGACACAGTAACGTTCGCCAGTCGGCTGCGGACCATCGGGAAACACGTGTCCCAAATGCGCGTCGCAGTTACCACAGCGGATCTCAACTCGATGCATATTATGTGAATTATCATCAAGATAACGAATAGCATCGTCCGAGACCGGCTGATAGAAGCTGGGCCAGCCGCAGCCAGAATCAAACTTGCTGGCGGAGAAGAACAGTGGCGCGTTACAGCACAGGCAATGGTAAACGCCCTCACGCTGGTTATGCAGTAATTTACCGCTATAGGGGGCTTCGGTGCCACGCTCTTGCGTCACATAACGTTGGATATCATTCAGTTCCGTGAGCGGTGTCTTAGGGGTTGTCTCTTTAGCCATTTGTGCTATTCCCGCAATGTGGATAATGTCAACGAAAACAATGAGTAATAATAACAAAAAATTAACAACGCTGCAGGCCTTTTTAGCCTAAACTGTACGGCATAAAGGTTACGCTGCCGCCATATGTGACTTCGATCACATATCTTGCACGTGCTGACTTTATACTTGGCGGTTTGCCCCCATATCGATGGGAGGACAAACGTGAATGGAATGTGCGATTTGTGTGCAAAACCGGCCTTCTGGTTTGACTTGCAGCAAGAATTGACACGATTCCGCTTGACGCTCGGTAAGGTTTTTGTAATTTTACAACCAACCTTTTATTCACTAACAAATAGCTGGTGGAATATATGACTATCAAAGTAGGTATCAACGGTTTTGGCCGTATCGGTCGCATTGTTTTCCGTGCTGCTCAGGAACGTTCTGACATCGAAATCGTTGCAATCAACGACCTGTTAGACGCAGAGTACATGGCTTACATGCTGAAGTATGACTCTACTCACGGCCGTTTCGACGGTACTGTAGAAGTTAAAGACGGCCACCTGGTTGTTAACGGCAAAACCATCCGTTGTACCTCAGAAAGAGATCCGGCTAACCTGAAGTGGAACGAAGTCAACGTTGACGTCGTTGCTGAAGCAACTGGCCTGTTCCTGACTGACGAAACTGCACGTAAACACATCGCTGCAGGTGCTAAGAAAGTTGTTCTGACTGGCCCATCTAAAGATGACACCCCTATGTTCGTTATGGGCGTGAACCACAAGTCTTACGCTGGCCAAGAAATCGTTTCCAACGCTTCTTGTACCACCAACTGCCTGGCACCACTGGCCAAAGTCATCAACGACAAGTTCGGCATCGTTGAAGCTCTGATGACCACTGTGCATGCCACCACCGCAACTCAGAAAACCGTTGATGGCCCGTCTCACAAAGACTGGCGCGGCGGCCGCGGCGCATCCCAGAACATCATCCCTTCTTCTACCGGTGCTGCTAAAGCAGTAGGTAAAGTAATCCCAGAACTGAACGGCAAACTGACCGGTATGGCGTTCCGCGTTCCTACTCCGAACGTATCTGTGGTTGACCTGACTGCTCGTCTGGCTAAACCAGCTTCTTACAAAGAAATCTGTGCTGCTATCAAAGCCGCTTCAGAAGGCGAGCTGAAAGGCGTGCTGGGCTACACCGAAGACGAAGTGGTTTCTACCGATTTCAACGGCGAGAAACTGACTTCTGTGTTCGATGCTAAAGCCGGTATCGCGCTGAGCGACACCTTTGTGAAACTGGTTTCTTGGTACGATAACGAAACTGGCTACTCAAACAAAGTACTGGACCTGATCGCTCACATCTCCAAGTAATGGCTTGATGCGCAGTTGATTATCAAGGGCGACACTTGTGTCGCCCTTTTTATTTGTTTTTGCGGCGAAAAGAAGGCAACAACATGAACGAAAAAATCTTCACCCTACCCGTTAGCGAACAAATCACCCCTTTTATCAGCCAACGCCAACTGGACGAACTGCCAGTGGTGGTGGTTTCTCACCCGAAAGTCCGTGCGGCCATTACTCTGCAAGGGGCCCATCTGCTGGCCTGGCAACCAAGCGGTGATAAGCCGGTGTTTTGGCTGAGCAACAATACGCCATTCAAAAATGGCGTGGCGATCCGCGGCGGCGTCCCGATCTGCTGGCCGTGGTTTGGCCCGGCAGGTAGTCCATCCCACGGTTTTGCCCGTAATCAGCCATGGCAGCTCACCGCGCACGATGAAGACGAAAACGGCGTGATCCTGACCTTCACGCTGCAAGACAACGAACAAACCCGCAAATTGTGGCCACATGCTTTCACCCTGATCGCCCGCTTCAAGCTGGGTGAAGAGTGCGAGATGGAGCTGGAATCACACGGTGATTACCAGGCTACCGCTGCTCTGCACAGCTATTTCCAGATCGGCGACATCGACAAGGTGAAAGTTGCCGGTTTGGGCGAGCATTATATCGATAAGGTGGCGAAGGGGATCGAGGCACGTCAGGTTGGCGAGCTGGAGTTTACCGGGCAAACCGATCGCATCTACACCCAGGCAACGCCTTGCAGCCTGATCAAAGATCCGGTATTGCAAAGGACTATCGAGGTCAATCATCACCATATGAGCGATGTGATCGCCTGGAACCCAGGCGTCGAGCTTTCCTGCAGCATGGGCGACATGCCAAACGACGGTTACAAAACCATGGTTTGTGTGGAAACCGGGCGCGTGAGCAAGCCGCTGATCGCTTCTGGGGAGCAACCTGCCCGCTTGGCGATGAAAATCCGCAGCATTAAAAATAGCTGATCAAACTGGGGCGAGTCATTTCGCCCCTCTTCTCGTCATCATCGACCGCACCACAGATGTGCAAAAGGAGCGTTTCCGCCCCTTTTCGATGCACTCACTGCACCAAGATAATGCACCGTACGCTTAGAAGGTGTATGTCACACCCGTCCACAGCATGCCGGTATAAGATTTATCAACCATTGGGCTGTCTTTAACTTCGCTGTCCAGGCGCGTATAACGCCCCGTGAAGAAGGCATTCCAGTTGGCGTTGATATTATAGTTGGTGGTCAATTCGACGTATGGCGACCAGCTATCGCTCGGCTTGTATGTATTGAAGGTACTACGGCGTGACTCATCGCCATTGATGCCATAGTAGTATTTGTTCTGGTTTGAGCTGTTCCAGTTTACCCCGATGCCCGGAGCAAAACTCCAGGAGTCCACCTGGAACTTATAGAGATAGGCAATATCGCCCACCAGGCCGTTACTGTTGTTCAGCGTATCGCCAGAGAAGGCCGTACGGATCGTTCCCCAATCAGCCCTATGTGTAAAGGCCACACCGGCCATCATGGTGCTACGGCGCTTGTCCAACTGCTTCATGCGATCGTCGTCACTGTCGCCTGGCTTATAGTGCAACGGTGAGTAATAGGCGATCAGGCTCAGCTGATTTTGCTGATCTTTCCACAGGTTGTAACCGGCCAACAGCGTATGGAAGTAAAAATCATCGCCATCGTAATTGATGATAGGAACGGGATAGACACGATCCTGATAACCACGATAAGGATCGGGGCTGACCAGCGCTGAAGCACCGAGTGACCAGCTTCCTGCCTGAGCACTGTGCGCACAAACCATTGCGGAAGCGATAATTGCTAGCGTTTTGAGTTTAGATATCTTCACTGGCTTTTTCCATAGATAACAAGATGTAATTAACCGCTATAGTTTATGTGAAAACCGAGGAGCCTGCCGGATCTTTACAATAGAAAACAACCAAGATCGAATAACTTAGAACCCAAAGATGAATTATTGATGGCAAAAAGATGACGTTTTTTGCCGCAACCCGCGCCAGACAAGGCATTTGCCGCCCCTCGCCATAACTGAGTCATTGAAATGACTTAAAAAAGACCCTTTCTCTTGCAGGAAATTTTCCAGTATGCAACTAAGCTTAAAATCAGAAGGTGAATTTAGGCTGAGCCCAGTGGCAATACAGCGCAACTCGCGAGAATAAGCGCACCAAGTTGGCATACGGGTTGCTGTACTCAGTCATAGCTTCACGCTTTCGGGAGCCAGAATACCAACACCAGCTCCTTTTTTAACCTGTGCTAATAACGAAAGGACGGGCATCGCCATGAACATATTTGACCACTATCGCCAGCGCTACGAAGCTGCCAAGGACGAAGAGTTCACACTGCAGGAATTTCTTTCCATCTGCCGGCAAGATCGCAGTGCCTATGCCAATGCGGCAGAACGTCTACTCATGGCTATCGGTGAACCAGTCATGGTCGATACCGCGCTTGAGTCGCGTATGTCTCGCCTGTTCTCCAACCGCGTGATCGCACGCTATCCGGCATTCGAGGAGTTCTACGGCATGGAAGAAGCTATCGAACAGATAGTTTCTTACCTGAAACACGCTGCCCAGGGCCTCGAAGAGAAGAAACAAATCCTTTATCTGTTGGGCCCGGTGGGTGGCGGTAAATCCTCGCTGGCAGAACGGCTGAAAGCCTTGATGCAGCGTGTGCCGATTTACACCCTGAGCGCCAACGGCGAGCGCAGCCCGGTCAACGACCATCCGCTGTGCCTGTTCAACCCGCAGGAGGATGCCACTATTCTGGAAAAAGAATACAACATCCCGACGCGCTATCTTGGCACCATTATGTCGCCGTGGGCCGCGAAACGCCTGCATGAGTTCGGCGGTGACATCACCAAATTCAAAGTGGTGAAGGTTCGTCCTTCAATACTTGAACAAATTGCCATCGCCAAAACCGAACCGGGCGACGAGAACAACCAGGATATTTCTGCGTTGGTCGGTAAAGTGGATATCCGTAAGTTGGAAAACCATGCGCAGAACGATCCGGATGCCTATGGCTACTCCGGCGCACTGTGCCGTGCCAACCAGGGGATCATGGAGTTCGTAGAGATGTTCAAAGCGCCGATCAAGGTGCTACATCCTCTGTTGACCGCCACCCAGGAGGGTAACTACAACGGTACCGAGGGGATCTCTGCCCTGCCGTTCAGCGGTATTATCCTGGCGCACTCTAACGAATCGGAATGGGTGACCTTCCGCAACAACAAAAATAACGAGGCCTTCCTCGACCGTGTTTACATCGTCAAGGTGCCTTACTGCCTGCGGGTGTCGGAAGAGATTAAAATCTACGACAAACTGCTGGATAACAGCGAACTAACCCACGCGCCTTGCGCCCCTGGCACGTTGGAAACGCTGGCTCGCTTTACCGTACTGTCGCGTATGAAAGAGCCAGACAACTCCAGCATCTATTCGAAGATGCGTGTCTACGATGGTGAAAGCCTGAAAGACACCGATCCGAAGGCCAAGTCGTATCAGGAATATCGTGACTATGCCGGGGTGGATGAAGGTATGAACGGCCTTTCGACCCGTTTCGCCTTCAAAATTCTGTCTCGGGTGTTCAACTTTGACCATGCCGAAGTCGCGGCTAACCCGGTACACCTGTTCTATATACTGGAACAGCAGATCGAACGTGAGCAGTTCCCGCAGGATCTGGCGGAGAAATACCTGGAGCACCTGAAAGGCTACCTGATCCCGAAATACGCCGAGTTTATCGGCAAAGAGATCCAGACCGCCTATCTGGAATCCTACTCGGAATACGGCCAGAATATTTTTGACCGCTACGTGACCTATGCAGACTTCTGGATCCAAGATCAGGAGTACCGTGATCCGGATACCGGCCAGCTGTTTGACCGTGAGTCATTGAATGCTGAACTGGAGAAAATCGAGAAACCAGCGGGTATCAGCAACCCGAAAGATTTCCGCAACGAAATCGTCAACTTTGTCCTGCGTGCCCGTGCCAATAACAGCGGCCGGAACCCGAACTGGACCAGTTACGAGAAGCTGCGTACGGTCATCGAGAAGAAAATGTTCTCGAACACCGAAGAGCTGCTGCCTGTCATTTCCTTTAATGCTAAAACCTCAACGGATGAGCAGAAAAAACACGATGACTTCGTTGACCGGATGATGGAGAAAGGTTACACCCGCAAGCAGGTTCGTCTACTGTGCGAATGGTATCTGCGGGTGAGAAAATCTTCATAAACCGACGACCGCTGACGTCATAGATAGCCTATACCTGGGGATTTCGGGTTGTCGCCTGAAATCCCCAAGGTAGAGAAAGTTGGCAACGTTGTTTGGGGGATGTATGGCGTATTTCATTGACCGACGGCTGAATGGCAAAAACAAGAGCATGGTGAACCGCCAGCGCTTCTTGCGTCGCTATAAGTCGCAAATCAAACAGTCGATTGCCGAAGCCATCAACAAGCGTTCGGTCACCGACGTGGACAGCGGGGAATCGGTTTCGATCCCCGGTGGCGATATCAACGAGCCAATGTTCCATCAAGGGCGTGGCGGTAAACGCCATCGCGTTCATCCAGGTAACGATCACTTCGTACAAAATGACCGCGTTGAACGCCCACAAGGCGGCGGCGGAGGTGGCGGCGGCCAAGGCAATGCCAGCCAGGATGGGGATGGCCAGGATGAGTTTGTCTTCCAGATCTCCAAAGATGAGTATCTCGACCTGTTGTTCGAGGATCTGGCGCTGCCCAACCTGAAGAAAAATCAGTACAAACAGCTGACCGAATACAAAACCCACCGTGCTGGCTACACCGCCAACGGCGTGCCGGCTAATATCAGCGTGGTGCGTTCGCTGCAAAACTCGCTGGCGCGACGAACCGCCATGACCGCCGGTAAACGACGTGCTCTGCATGAGCTTGAAGACAGCCTTGCCCAGTTGGAAAACACCGAACCGGTGCAACTGCTGGAAGAAGAGCGCATGCGTAAGGAGATTGCCGAGTTGCGCAAGAAAATCGACAGCGTGCCGTTTATCGACACCTTCGACCTGCGCTACAAGAACTACGAACGTCGGCCTGAACCCTCAAGCCAAGCGGTCATGTTCTGCCTGATGGATGTTTCTGGCTCAATGGATCAGGCAACCAAAGATATGGCCAAACGCTTTTATATTCTGCTGTATCTGTTCCTCAGCCGAACCTATAAAAACGTTGAGGTGGTCTATATTCGTCACCATACCCAGGCGAAGGAAGTGGATGAGCAGGAGTTCTTCTACTCACAGGAAACCGGCGGCACCATCGTTTCCAGCGCCCTGAAGCTGATGAACGAAGTGGTCGAGGAGCGTTACGATCCTGCACAGTGGAATATCTATGCCGCTCAGGCTTCGGACGGGGATAACTGGGCTGATGATTCACCACTGTGCCATGAACTGTTGTCAAAAAACATTCTGCCGATGGTGCGTTACTACAGCTATATCGAAATTACCCGCCGTGCTCACCAGACGCTGTGGCGTGAATATGAGCATCTGCAGGCGACGTTTGAAAACTTTGCCATGCAGCATATCCGCGAGCCGGATGATATCTATCCGGTGTTCAGGGAACTGTTCCACAAGCAGACCGCGTGATCTAATAGAAAACGGCCAGCAACGAGAGTTAGCTGGCCGTTTTAGCTCCCAGTGGCACGGCATCCTCACCCTTCCGCCAAGTTCTAACATGCTCAACCGCTATAAATTCAGCAGCACTGCCATTTGATCAACGCTTCGATACGTGAGGCACAGATATCAAGCTCATTCTGGCTCACCTGCAAGGCCATGACAGCATCCCCGAAAGTCTCCCCGGTAAACGGTGTCTTCTCACACTGCTGTAGCAATGCCGCTGGCGGGTATACGTAGATCAGTTGTGGAGCCGGTGGCACCGGTTTTGGTTGCTCCGCGCAGGATATCGAGAGCATCAGCAGGCAACCGCTGATGACCGCAGTCGTTATCCTCCAGCGCTTTGCGTAACGTTCTATTTTCAGCATCGGCTTTCACTCTCTTTTGCTGTTCAATCTGGAGCTGTTGTTCGGTAGCACGACGATCGGCATCCGCTGCACCTTTCAGCGCATTGATGGTTTCATCTCTTCTATTCAATGCACTGCCCAACTCCTCATTATCTTTCCGGTACTGGCCTATGTCGGCATTCAACGCATCAATACGCTGACTCATGCCAAACAACAGGGCTGCGAAACCTAAGATCATCAGTAGCTGCCAATGGCCTTTGGAAAACTGGATTAGCCCTGCCAGGTTCATGATAGAGATACCTCGCACTCGGCCAACTGGCGATTCACCAAATCCCGCAGCTCTTGAGCCTTGGCAAATTTCCAGTAAAGAGAGCGACCGCCAGCATTTTGTTCACTTGTCTGCATTTGAGAAACCCCTGACCAATCCAAGCCACTGCTTGGATGAACAGTATCGCTAAGAAGAAGGATTGGGGATACTCGAAGGGGTTGTACCAGCCATGCCACAACTCACCATCTGCTAATAGTTGGCATTCGCGATGAGAAAAACCCACCGATTATTGTCACCGTCAGTGAAAAATCATCGGCAGGAATATCAATCAGATCAGAGCGAAGTTAACTGGCCGCTGTACAGCACCGGACCGGTAGGAAGCCCTGTAGGTGAGCCACCCGCAGGCTCGAGGCTGATGGCAATGGTCATGCCCTGCGCCAGCGTCATCGAGTTCACTGCCAGCTCGGTCGGCTTCTCTGCGGCAACCAACCCTAAGGAACGCGGCTTTTCACCCGGCGGGATCGCCCACAGTTGCAGGCTATTGGCTACGGCTAGCGTTTGCGGGTTAAGCGGGGTCAGTCTCAGATGGCGTTTGCCACTGTCCATGCTGACAATCCATTGCCCTGTGCCCTGCTGACCCGCATTGAGCACCACTGCCGGAGCAAAATCCGGCGGCTGTGTGATAAAGCGCGGCACCAGCAACAACGCGGCCAAACCGGCTGCCAGCGCCCAACCAAGATAATCCCAGCGTTTACGTCGCGGTACTACCTCAATGGGCAAACTAAGCTGGATTTTTTTCCACACGCGTTCTGGTGGCAATACTGGGGTCAGCGCCAGATCCAACGGAGCCAGCAGCGTTTGCCAACGTGCAACCAAGGCGGCCAGCGTCGGCTCCCGCTGGATACGCTGTTCAAATTTCAACCGCGCGGGCCCGCGCAACGTGCCCAAGGCATATTCCGCTGCTAAAGCCGAGTCATACTCACCTTTGCTTTTCATAGGCCCACACAGTTTTTCAAATGATCCAACGCCCGGCGGATCCAGCTTTTGATCGTGCCAAGCGGTTGTTGCAGATGTGCCGAAACCTCACCATGAGACATGCCTTGGTAGTAAGCCAACACAATGCTCTGCCGTTGTTCAACGTTCAGATGGTTCAGGCACTCGGCCAGTTTTCCAGCCTCCTCACCCAGCAGCAACTGACTGACAGGTTCTTCCGTGCTCGCCCCCAGGTCATCCAGCCACTCCTCTTCCGTTTGACCCGCCCGGCCACCGGCACCGCGCAGCCAATCAATAGCCTTGTTGCGCACAATGTGCGTCAGCCAGGTCAAAGGGGAGCTGAGATTGGGGTCATAGCTGGCAGCGCGATTCCATACGCTGATAAAGCTTTCGTGTAACACCTCTTCGGCCCAGGACTGGCGACGCAGTAAACGCAGAGCAACGGCAAACAATCGGGGCGAGGTTTGCCGATAGAGTTGTTCAAACGCGTTGCGGTCGCCAAGCGCAACGGCCTGCATCAATTCGACATGCTGTTCGGGAAGTGCTTTGGTCATGTCCTGTCCTATCAAGGTGCGGGCAGCCTTTTGGCAGCCTGCACCTAGTATAGACGGGATTTATTTTGGCAACAGTACGCTATCGATAACGTTGATCACGCCATTTTTCTGATAAACATCATAGGTGCTGATGTTGGCAATATGACCTTGACCATCTTTGAGCTGAATATTGTGGGGGCCGTTATTCATAATCCACAGCGGTTGGCCATTCACCGTTTTTAGCTCGGCTGTGCCGTGCCCTTCCTTGATTTTCTTCTCCAACTGTTTCATATCATAGCGGCCAGCAACCACATGGTAGGTCAGCACTCCGGTCAGTGCCGCCTTGTTCTCAGGTTTGAGCAA
The DNA here is from genome assembly GCF_945957435.1 of Serratia sp. PL7. Classification (NCBI taxonomy): domain Bacteria; kingdom Pseudomonadati; phylum Pseudomonadota; class Gammaproteobacteria; order Enterobacterales; family Yersiniaceae; genus Serratia; species Serratia sp. PL7. Next base: position 23,328 of record NZ_CAMFLB010000008.1, read on the forward strand.
GGTATCGACCGTTCCGGCTGGCAGTTTGGCAAAGGCTTCATTGGTCGGAGCAAACACCGTAAACGGACCGGCGCCTTGCAGAGTATCAACCAGGCCAGCAGCCTTTACCGCAGCGACCAGTGTAGTGTGATCTTTGGAGTTGAGGGCATTCTCGACAATATTTTTGCTGGGGTACATGGCGGCACCGCCCACCATTACCGTATCGGACATCATGGCAGCCATTGAGACGCTACTGAGCAACAGTGATGAACACAGGGCAGTACAGAGAAGCTTTTTCATGGTCATATCCTCGAAGGGTGATGTGGGAAGATGTCCTCACATAGCCATATACGTAGTGAACGAGAATATTGGATGCAGTAATCTGGAAATATTTTTCGTGCGGGGAAAATGGATGTAAAAAACCCCGGCGTAAACGCCAGGGTTAAAAGTAGTGCCGGTCGCTTTCCCGGCTGTCATGATGCGGCGCAAGCGTCCATCGAACACTCCAGCATTGCACGGCCTAAGCACGGCCTTTTCACAACAGAAAAGCAAACTTTGGTGAAATTGGCTTTTCTGTCTACCCTCATGGCAAGGAGGATATATTCAACCCCGGCACCAGGCCGGGATTGATGTGGTAGTGTTAATTCGCTTGTCTGCTCCGGCCTAAACCATCATCGCTATTGCAAGTTTCAACCACACTACCGAGTCACATTACATTGCTGTAACGTTAACCGCTGATGGGCCTTTGGCGCCATTTTCGATGCTGAATTCAACCTGCTGGCCTTCATCAAGCGTCTTGTAATCATTACCCTGGATTGCAGAGAAGTGTACGAACACGTCTTTGCTGCCATCAGCAGGAGAAATGAAACCAAAACCTTTACCAGCGTCAAACCATTTTACTAAACCAGTCATTTTATTAGACATAGATACTTCCTTCATTGTTTTTTTAGGCCGCCATAATGGCGAATGAGGTCTGCAATTCAGTGGAAACTTATGGGGGCACTAGAAGGAAATTCGCGGAAGAAGAGGTATCTGTCGGATATCGCTAATACTGAGAACTACTTTACTAAAACTGCTTTCATAAGGTCTGTACTTCAAACCGATGACGCTATTTACTCATAACCCAGAGTTATTAGCAAGGGCTATTTATAATTAATTTCGATAAGGCGCTCTTTCTCCCGTGCGACAAGCCGCCCTTCCCACCCTTTTACACCACATTAACACATTGATTACTTGTGGGGAGCCGCCTAGAATGAGCGGTAAAAATTACCGGGATGGTTTTCATGTTATCGCTGTGGGAAGTCACGCAATACGTTTATTTTATTGGCCTGTTGGTTTCGATGATTATCACTTTTCTGGTCAGCCGCGATACCCTCCCCATCCGCCTGCTTAGCGCGCTGATCATCGGCCTGACCTGGCCACTCAGCCTGCCCGTGGTGCTGCTGTTTTCGCTGTTTTAGCGCCTCATCCCGCTAACGTTCAGCGGGATGAGTATGGTTTAGCCGTTAAAAGTCATAGCCCACAGTAGCGATAACCGAACGCCCCGCTCCCCAATAGCAGTAGCCAGTGCCATAGCAGCCAGCAACATATTCCCGGTCTGTCATGTTATTGGCGTTCAACTGCACATAAGCCCCTTTCAACGACGGTTTTACGCTGGCCAGATCCATGCGCACCGAAGCATCCAGCAGCGTGACCGAAGGAATACGCAGGGTATTCTCATTATCCGCCCACTGTTTGCCAATATAACGTACGCCAGCCCCCAGATTGATACCCAGCCCCGCCTGATACTGCCCCCATAAAGAGGCCATCTGATTAGGTGCCAGGTATGGCGTATTGCCATCGTTACCGTCAACGGCGTCTTTGAATTTCACTTGGTTATAGCTGTAACCCGCAATGACGTTCAGGCGCTCGCTCACCTGGCTACGGGCCTCCAGTTCAATCCCTTGTGAATGTACCTTACCGGCAGGCACATAGTAGCTATCCTTCACCACGCGGTTGGCTACGTCATTCTGCGTCAGGTCATAGAGGGCAATGCTATAGATCGAGCTGCTGCCAGGAGGTTGATACTTCAGCCCAGCCTCATATTGCTCGCTGGTGGTCGGTTTGAGCAGATGCCCCTCTTTATCGGCCAGGACCGCTGGCGTCACCGCAGAGCTGTAGCTCATATACGGCGAGAAACCGCTGTCAAAGTGGTACAGCAGAGAGGCGCGGCCCGTAAAGTGGTCGTCAGTACGGGCATCGGTAGAATCGGTATTCAGCACGGTATTCCTGGTTTCCAAACGGTCAACGCGCCCGGAAAGATTGAGATACCAGTTGTAGAGGCTGACTTCATCCTGCAGATAGACTCCGGTCTGCTCATAACGCCGTTTAGAATCGGTATGACTGAGAATAGTGATACCTGGCCCGCCGGAGACGCCGGTGAACGGATTCAACGGCGTGGCCGAACCAGACTCTTCCCACAGGTTATTGGTAAAACGCTGATAATCCAGCCCCAGCATCACCTTATGTTCCAACGCGCCAGTTACGAATTCCGCCGCCAGTTGGTTATCCACCGCATAAGCATCCAATGACGTATTGGAGCCGCTGTACCAACGGTTCAACTCGCTGCGGTCGGCGTTCCAGCCAATCTGGTAAACCTGCTCCAGCTCCACGTTGGAGTGGGTGTAGCTGGCATTTTGACGGAATGACCAGACGTCATTAAAACTATGTGAGAAGTCATAACTGTAGATTTGCTGCCAACGTTTGAACACATTGCGGCTGCTTTCGCCGTCAAAAAATCCCCGGCCCAGCTTGTCCCCACTGGTGGTATAAATACTGCCGTCTGACGGCACCGCGCTGTGGTAGCCACCGGAAGGGTCTTTTTGCAGATTGGCCTGCAGCAGCAAAGAGGTATTTTCATCCGGTTGCCACAGCAACGAAGGCGAAATCGCATAGCGCTCTTCACGCTGATGGTCATACATGGTGTCGCTGGTGCGGGTAATGCCGGTCAAACGGTATGCCCACTGATCGTTCAATGCCCCAGTCGAATCAAACGCACCGCCTTTGGTATTGTTGTTCCCGGCCATCACATTGACGTGATTTTCACTCGCAAACTGCGGCCGTTTGCTGGTCATCGCCACCAACCCGCCAGGGATACTTTGCCCATACATCACGGAGGACGGGCCCTTAATCACGTCGATGCGTTCCAGGAACCAAGGGTCGATCTGCAAAGCGTTATAACTGCCGCCGTCGCTAAGCAGGCGTAAGCCGTTCAGGAAGGTGTTATTGACGTCGCCACCGTGAAATCCGCGCAGAGCAATAGTATCGTAACGCGTCGCGCCACCAGAGAAGTTAGTAAAAACGCCTGGGGTATATTTCAGCGCATCGTTAACCGTCAAAGCCCCTTGGTCGCTCATCTGTTGACGTGTTACTACGGAGACGGATTGTGCAGTGAGTACCAGAGGCCGATCCGTTTTAGTGGCCCCCTGGCTGGTACTGGCCTCATAGCCATGCGTCGCCGTTTCCGCCGTATCGGCGGGTTTGGCCGTTACCACGAGGGTATCTTCAGCAAAAGAGGTCAGTGGCAGGAAAATCGCTAACGAGCAGTAAAGATAAGAGCGACTGGCAGGAAAAAACGCAGGCATACCTGTATTCCCCATGGGATCCATTGAAATTGCACCGAAAACTTACCGCGCCGGCAACGCTGGCCAGTTTGATGTACAGAGGTTACGGTGCTCTGATGTTGTTAAATAACAAATACTAATAACAATGATAATTATTATCTTTACCAACAATGAATTCAAGTAGCAAAATGCACTCTGGTGATGGGCGTTTCAGGCGGGTTTATTGGCTTATAAATGGGGCTTCATCATAGAAAAAACCTTTTTCTCAGCAGGTTATGCTGTTGAGGCGTTTAGTTTTCATTTAGCTGTTAAGTGCTATAAATCTGGATAACTCAAGGAGAGTGCATGACTCAAACAGTAAATCCCATTTCAGCCCCCTCCAGAAGACTGAAAGTGGTCTATGGCTGGTATGTTTATACGGTGTATGTGTTACTGGTCTTTAATCTCTATCTGGCGGTTTACAACACTTGCGTTCGCCACCCCTTTGAATCACCGTTAATCTCCATGGCTCATAGCCTGTTTATCGCTTTTCTGCTCAGTCAGATCCTGAAGAAACGCAGCGGCTTCAGTTGGGTATTGCTGATCTACTTTATGGTCATGCGCCTGTATTACGCCAATATTTTGCACACTGAGTTCTCCGTCACCAGCCTGAGCCTGGTTTGGGTCGTCATGACGCTGTTGCTGGCTGGTACTCTGTCCGTCAGGCAATTCAACGCTAACAAGGTGCAACAGGAATGGTTGGCGCGCTTTGGTTGGCGCCAATGGGCTGTGTTAGTCGGGATAGCGGCGATATTGACACTATTACTCACCCGCGACTATCTGGGGTGACGGGTGGCTGCGGGATGTGAGGTTCAGAGATATCCACCATGCGGCAGAGTTTACTTAAGTTTTGGGCGTTTTCGCAGATTTTATCGGTAACGTAAACGCCAAAATAGCCTAATACCAGCAGATAGCCGATCATACATAGAATAAAAATAAGTGTTCTCAACGCTAGCTACCAACTCTGCAACATGACTAAAGTCATCATACCGTGAACAGACCGTTTTCGCCTATTTCAAAGTAACTGGATATTCTGCCAGACTGTATGCAGTACCATCACGATCTTGTTCAGCCTGGAGACCCCATGAACCATTTGATGCTAGATATTGAAACGCTGGATATTACCCCGAGCGCGGTGATCCTGGTGGTTGCCGGCGTGTTTTTTAACCCCAAGACCGGTGAGTTAGGGGCAGAATTTGAAGCGGCAGTAAACAGCCAGCAGGAACAACCGGGCCGGACAATCAGTCTGGATACCGTGACCTGGTGGGCAAAACAGTCAGACGAAGCTCGTAAACTGGCCTTCGGAGGCAGCGAAAGTCTCAAGCGGGTCTTGACCAACCTGAGCCGTTTTATTCATATGCACAGCACCGACACGGTGAAAGTCTGGGGTAATGGCAAAGAGTTTGACTGTTCGATCCTGGAACATGCCTACTACCAGTTGGCAATGCCTTGCCCCTGGAAGTTCTGGGATACCCAAGATGCCCGCACTATCATTACTCTGGCAGAGCTGCATGGTTTCAATCCCAAGAAACAGCGTCCGTTTGAAGGCACACCACACCGGGCGCTGGATGATGCCAAACACCAGGCACGCTACGTTGCGGATACCATTTCAGCGCTTTATTACCGCCAGCCCGCGGCAAAATGATCGCGCCAGGGAAAATCAAGCGCAAACGGTTTCCTGCCTGTCATCAATACGTTATCGCTTCCCATTTGCGGTTGGGATCTCTACTCTAGTCCTCTTTGTCATTCGGATGTGCCATTTTTGTTATGCAAAAATTTCTCTTTCTCCTGCTTAGCCTGGTGTTGCTCGGCCCTCTGGGAATCGATCTCTATCTGCCCACCATTCCTGCCATTGCCCTAGGCCTTAACAGCAGTGAAGCCTTGATCCAATCCACTATTTCGCTGTTTATTCTGGTATTGGGTCTTGGTCAGGTGATCGCCGGTCCGCTGGTAGATAATTACGGCCGTAAGCCGGTGGCCATCGCCGGGATCCTCATTTACATGGTGGGCGCAGCCATGGCCGCGCTGGCGACAACGGCGGAAATTTTTGTCGCTTCGCGCCTGATCCAAGGCGTAGCCGTTTGCTGCACCGCCGTTGTCGCATTCAGTGGCGTGCGCGATCGGATGAATGGCGATGACGCCGCACGAGCTTTCGGTTTCCTCAACGGCACGTTGAATATCATTCCTGCACTGGCCCCGCTGCTAGGTGGCTTGCTGGCAGAAGCTTTCGGCTGGCGCGCCCCATTCTGGTTCCTGGTCGGTTACGCCGCGGCGGTGTTATTGCTGGTCATCTTCTTCCTACCAGAAACCCGCCCCGCCACTACCGTAGCAGTCAAAGGGCTGCCTGTAAGACAGTATCTGCGCATTCTTGGCGATCGCCGTTTTATTACCTTTGCCATAGTTAATGCCGGGGCGATGGGGATGGCGCTGACCTATGTGTCATTAGCACCTAACGTGCTGATGGGTACCGCCGGGTTAACACCGTTGCAGTTCTCTTTGGTATTTGGTGCCAACGGTTTCTGGATCATGCTGGTCAGCTTTGTCGCCAACCGCATCATTCACAAGATTGGCCGCCCTTTCTGTCTGGCGACCGGCGGCATACTGATGGGGTTAGGCTGTCTAGCTTTAGTGTTGGGCGTGGCACTGCTGGGTGAAGCTGCACAAAGCCATTGGTTGGCTTATATCCTGCCCGTGGCCTGCGCCTGCGCCGGATTGGCTTTTGTCATGGGGCCGTCAACCAGCTATGCGTTAGAGCCTTACTCTAACGAAGCAGGTGTGGCTTCAGCACTGGTAGGCTTTATTCAGATGGCAGGAGGTGCCGCATTGGGCCTGATCGCCATGGCGTTACCGCTGCAGCCCAAACTGTCGCTGGCGTTAGTGATGTTGGTAGGTTGCCTGCTGGCGCTACACGCACGGCAGCGCAGCAAGCAAATCAAAGGGCAGTTGAAAAAGATCGCCTGAAGCTATTTCTCAATAACAATAGGCACTCGTGCCGCCAAGGCTGTCAGCAGCTCGTAACCCAAGGTTCCGGCTGCGGCAGCCACATCATCGACGGGCAATTTCCTCCCCCACAGTTCGACGTCAGTGCCAATGGTTGCCTGCGGGCACGGCGTCAAATCCACCGTCATCATATCCATGGAAACTGAACCTACCGTATGCGTCAGAATACCGTCCACCCAAACCGGAGTGCCGGTAGGAGCATGGCGAGGATAGCCGTCCGCGTAACCACAGGCTACGACGCCGATACGCTGTGCTCCACTGGCAGCATAACGCCAGCCATACCCCACCCGATCTCCCGCTTGCAGCTGTTGGATGCCAATGATTTTGCTGCTCAGCGTCATCGCCGGTTGCAAACCGGTGTCGGCGATGTCCTGCCAGTTGCCGCTGGGCGATGCGCCATAAAGTATAACCCCCGGCCTCACCCATTCCCCCTGCGTCTGCGGGTGCCACAAGGTGGCCGCCGAGTTGGCCAGACAACGCGGCAGATCAACCGCAGCAGTGGCGCGGTCAATCACGGCCATTTGCTCCGTTACGCCTTCAGCACCGTCGGCGGTGGCAAAGTGGCTCATCAGCGTTATCGAACCAATATTACGCAGCTCCTTTGCGGTTAACCATGCGCTGTGCAAGCGCTCTGGGGCAAACCCTAGGCGGTTCATACCACTGTTCAACTTGAGATAAACATCCAGTGGGGCCTGTAAACGCGCTTCGGCAATCGCCTGTAGTTGCCAGTCGCTGTTCACCGCAGTGGTTAACCGGTAACGATCGATCAGCATCAGGTCGGCGGGCTGGAAAAAACCCTCCAGCAACAGAATCGGCCCCTGCCAGCCAGATTCGCGTAGTAACACTGCCTCGGCCAGATCGAGCATGGCAAAACCATCGCTATTCTCGCCCAGGCTGCGCCAGACATGCTGCAAACCGTGGCCATAAGCATTGGCCTTAACAACGGCCCAGATTTTAGCCGACGGAGCAAAACGACGAACTACCTGCAGGTTATTGGTCAACGCGGCCAAATGCAGCGTAGCGGTAATCGGGCGAGGCATGGGCTCTCCTATCAGATTGGGGTTCAGCGTGCCGGGTGCACGTCATTCAAGGGAACAACAGGTCCCTGCCGAAAGTCTGCGCGGTAACGCGCCACCGCCAGATCGTCTGAAGCAATGGCCGGGGTGATACCAGAGATCAAGTCGGCAAGCAACTGCCCGGAGCCGCAGGCCATCGTCCAACCCAAGGTGCCATGGCCGGTATTTAAATAGAGATTTTTCAGCGGGGTGCGCCCCACGATAGGCGTGCCATCTGGCGTCATCGGGCGCAGCCCCGTCCAGAATGTGGCCTCTTCAACCCGTCCACCGTTCGGGTACAGATCGCGTACCACCATTTCCAGCGTTTCACGCCGCTTCTGCTCCAACTGGGTATTGAAGCCAACAATTTCCGCCATACCGCCCACACGGATGCGCTTATCGAAGCGAGTAATGGCAATTTTATAGGTTTCGTCCAGCACGGTAGAGAATGGCGCGGCCGCTTCATCGGCGATCGGGATGGTTAATGAGTAACCTTTCAACGGATAAACCGGAATGGACACCAGATCGCGCAGTAGCGCGGTAGAATAGGCGCCGAACGCCACAACATAGCTATCGGCAGTCATGATTTCACCATCACACTGCACGCCGGTAATTTTATCTCCTTCCACCAGCAAACGTTCAACGTTGCGGTTAAACAGGAAGTTGACTCCAGCCTGCTGAGCCAGCTTGGCCAACTGCTGGGTGAACAGTTGGCAGTCCCCGGTTTCATCATTCGGGAGTTGTAAGCCGCCAGTAAGCTTGTGAGCAACCTGCGACAACGCCGGTTCGACCGTCGCCAACTGGCTGGCCTCCAGCAGTTTGTAAGGCACCCCGGCATCTTCCAGCACGGCAATGTCCTTGGCCGCGCTGTCAAACTGCTGCTGGGTGCGGAACAGTTGCAGTGTGCCACCTTGACGGCCTTCGTACTGGATACCGGTTTCCTGACGCAGAGCTTTAATGCAGTCGCGGCTGTATTCCGCCAGACGCACCATACGGCCTTTGTTGGTCATATAGTGGGCGGTATCGCAGTTTTTCAGCATCTGCCACATCCAACGCAGTTGGAAACTGCTGCCGTCTAGGCGAACTGCCAACGGCGCGTGACGTTGGAACATCCATTTAATCGCCTTCAACGGTACCCCAGGTGCTGCCCAAGGTGCGGCGTAACCCGGAGATATTTGCCCGGCATTGGCCGCACTGGTTTCCAAGGCTGGCCCGGGTTGACGGTCGATCACCGTCACCTCATGGCCCGCTTTTGCCAAGTACCACGCACTGGCAACCCCTACCACTCCGCTACCTAAAATAACCACTCTCATCGCTGACTCCAGCCCAAGGATCGATAAAGCACAATCTACCAATAACAGGAAATTAACTCAGTGGAAAAAACTACTCAACAACTCGTTTATTAATCGTGACAACATTCACAATTATTTTATCGTCGATGCGCCCGTCTTTGGCAATAGCGGTCAAAAAATAACGATAAGATACTGTTAAAGCGCATTTTGACGATAAAACAGGCTCTGCATCCCCACAAGACATCGGCGAAAATCTCCAGTGGCACCTGGAATGACGACTCGCAACATTAAGAATATAAATCTGTTTAATTAAATATTTCAGGCTAATAATTCCAACCACCTCCATTGCACATCAGTTTCCTCTGCTTCACGGTTCGAATGCCTGATTGAGTGCCGCCACAGGCCGCAAAGCCGGTTTGAGCGAAGCTGCCGCAAGTGGTTATCAATGCCCAGCACAGATGATTTCAAACGATTTATTACGACTTGGACTATCATTGTTAAAGGGTCTGCCAAAAGAGCCGACGCCGTTCATAACGAGGGTGCGCTGATGACTACTTCGACACAGAAAAAGGTTAAGGAAGATAAACGTCTGAGCGATGGACCGGACTGGACATTCGACCTGTTGCAGGTATATCTGGAACAGATTGACCGGGTTGCCAAACATTACCGGCTCGACACCTATCCGCATCAGATCGAGGTCATCACCTCCGAGCAGATGATGGATGCCTATTCCAGCGTCGGGATGCCGATCAACTATACCCACTGGTCATTCGGTAAAAAGTTCATCGAAACCGAGCAGCGCTATAAACATGGCCAGCAGGGGTTGGCCTATGAGATCGTGATCAACTCCAACCCGTGTATTGCCTATCTGATGGAAGAAAACACCATCACCATGCAGGCACTGGTTATGGCTCATGCCTGCTATGGGCACAACTCGTTTTTCAAAAATAACTATCTATTCCGCAGTTGGACCGACGCCAGTTCGATCGTCGATTATCTGCTGTTTGCCCGCCATTACATCAGTGAGTGTGAGGAACGCTATGGCGTGGAAGAAGTAGAAAAGCTGCTGGACTCTTGCCATGCGCTGATGAATTACGGGGTCGATCGCTACAAACGGCCACAAAAAATCTCGCTGGTGGAAGAAAAAGCCCGCCAAAAGAGCCGTGAGGAGTATCTGCAAAGCCAGGTCAACTCGCTGTGGAAAACCCTGCCGCGAGTCGATCGCGAAGCCCTGCCGGAACAGGCCGTGCGTTTTCCACGGGAGCCGCAGGAAAACATTCTCTACTTTATGGAGAAGAACGCCCCGCTGCTGGAATCCTGGCAGCGTGAAGTGCTGCGTATCGTGCGCAAGGTAAGCCAGTATTTCTACCCGCAAAAACAAACGCAGGTGATGAACGAGGGCTGGGCCACCTTCTGGCACTACAGCATCCTTAACCACCTGTATGACGAAGGGCGCGTGACGGATCGCTTTATGCTCGAGTTCTTGCACAGCCATACCAATGTGGTCTACCAGCCACCGTACAACAGCCAATACTACAGCGGCATCAACCCGTACGCGCTGGGCTTTGCCATGTTCCAGGACATCAAGCGGATCTGTCAGTCGCCGACCGAAGAAGATCGCTATTGGTTCCCGGATATCGCCGGCAAAGACTGGTTGGATACCCTGCACTTCGCCATGCGTGACTTCAAGGATGAGAGCTTTATCAGCCTGTTCCTGTCACCGAAGGTGATGCGTGATTTCCGCTTGTTTACCGTGCTGGATGACGACCGCAACAATTACCTGGAGATTTCAGCGATCCACAACGAAGCGGGCTACCGGGCGATACGTCAGGAGTTGTCGGCTCAGTACAACCTGAGTAACCACGAGCCCAATATTCAGATCTGGAATGTAGATCTGCGTGGCGATCGTTCATTAACGCTGCGCTACATTCCGCAGGACCGGGCGCCATTAGATAAAAGCCGCAGAGAAGTGATGAAACACCTTCATCGTCTGTGGGGGTTCGACATTATTCTGGAGCAGCAAAACGAAGATGGCAGCGTAGAATTGCTGGACCGCTGCCCACCAAGACCCAACGCATTATAAAGTAGCAATATGACAAAGGGGCGCATGCAGCGCCCCTTCAACTATCTGATTTCGTGAATGACGCGAATTAACGACGCGCTTCGGTCAAATCGCTTGGCATAGTGCCCTGCATGCTCTGCCAAATAGCCCCGCTCTCTTTACCGTAGTTACGCACGCAATCCATCACCTGATCGTACATCTTCTCATGACACAGGCTAGACAGCTTGTTGTAGAAGGTCAGTGCGAGTTTGCGCGCTTCCGGGTTGGAGAAGTAATAACGACCAACGCGGGTATATAGCCCTTTCAAGCCATTGAGGATCAAACCATAAATCGGGTTGCCCGAAGCAAAGGCCAAACCACGGAAAATTTCATAGTCGAGCTGGTTGAAGGCATCCGCCTGATCGTCAACCAGCGCCGCTTTAGCCAACACTTCCTGCGCCTGCTCCGGGTGGTTACGCACCGCCGCACGAATAAAGATCGAGGCAATATTGGTCCGTACCGACAGTAGATTATCGATCAGCTGCGGTACGCTGTTGTGATCGAGCCGGGCCAGGGTTTCCAGAATATTAAGGCCGGAGGTTTCCCAGAAATTGTTCACCTTGGTCGGTTTACCGTGCTGAATAGTCAGCCAGCCATCACGGGCCAATCGCTGTAGAACCTCACGTAATGTGGTGCGCGTGACGCCAATCAGTTCTGAAAGCTCACGTTCCGCGGGCAAAATAGAGCCGGGAGGGAAGCGGTTATTCCAAATACTTTCAATAATATACTCTTCCGCGAAACCGGCAGGACTCTGCGCCTTTATAACCATGTGTTTGATGTTCCGTAACGACGATAATCAGTAATTGTAATCGGCAGATCATACCAGATCGCCGGGGCATCACATAGCGCGAGCCAAAAACAATAAACGAAAGTGTGCATAAGCTGGCAAAAAGATGAAAAAAACCACTTCGCCGAAATTTCAGTCTATTGGGACATCCTAATTTGCATCAGGCCCACTGCCGTTGTTAGGGTATGACGAGCCAACTCACTTTAAGGTTTCGCAAAAACAAGCATGGATATGACAATACGCTCGGCTTTGGTAAAGAACTTTCTCGGGGCGTCCCCCGACTGGTACAAACTGGCCATCATCAGTTTTCTGGTGATCAATCCCTTGGTGTTTTTTCTGGTCAGCCCTTTCGTGGCAGGCTGGTTACTGGTTATCGAGTTTATATTTACTCTGGCGATGGCTCTGAAATGCTACCCGTTACAGCCCGGTGGACTACTGGCCATTGAGGCAGTGTTGGTCGGCATGACCAGCCCCGCACACGTGAGCGCGGAAATTGCCAGTAATCTTGAGGTGTTATTGCTGCTGGTGTTTATGGTGGCAGGCATCTACTTTATGAAGCAGTTGTTGCTGTTTGTGTTTACCAAACTGCTGCTGAACATCCGCTCAAAGATGCTGCTATCGCTATCCTTCTGCGTTGCCGCGGCACTGCTCTCTGCCTTCCTGGATGCTCTGACCGTGGTGGCGGTAGTGATTAGCGTCGGCACGGGTTTTTATTCGATCTACCATAACGTTGCCTCCAATCAGAAGACCGATATTAGTGACGATAGCCGCCTGGAAGATGCTGACCATAAACAGACGCTAGAACAGTTCCGAGGATTTCTGCGCAGCCTGCTGATGCATGCAGGCGTAGGCACCGCGCTCGGGGGCGTGATGACCATGGTGGGCGAGCCGCAGAACCTGATCATCGCCAAAAGTGCCGGATGGGGCTTCGGCGAATTTTTCCTGCGCATGACCCCCGTCACGCTGCCGGTGTTCGTTTGCGGTCTGTTGGTTTGCCTGCTGGTTGAACGTTTTGCGGTATTTGGCTACGGCACCAAACTGCCGGAACAGGTGCGTAGCGTACTGAAAGAGTTCGATCGCCAGGCAACGGCCAAGCGTAGCCGCCAGGAAAAGATGAAGTTGGTGGTACAGGCGTTAATCGGCCTCTGGCTGGTCATTGCCTTGGCCTTCCACCTGGCGGAAGTGGGCCTGATTGGCCTTTCAGTGATCATTTTGGCGACCTCGCTGTGCGGCGTAACCGATGAGCATGCGATCGGCAAAGCTTTTCAGGAAGCCCTGCCTTTTACCGCGTTGCTGACGGTGTTCTTCACCGTCGTGGCGGTGATCATTGAACAGCAGCTGTTTACTCCGGTGATCCACTATGTGTTACAGGCACCGCCGAGCTCACAGCTTTCCCTGTTTTATCTGTTCAACGGCCTGCTCTCTTCCGTTTCTGATAACGTTTTTGTCGGTACGGTATACATTAACGAAGCGCGGGCGGCACTGGCGGATGGAGCGATTTCACTGCAACAGTTCGAACTGTTGGCGGTAGCGATTAACACCGGTACCAATCTGCCATCGGTGGCTACACCCAACGGGCAGGCTGCTTTCCTGTTCCTGTTGACTTCTGCCCTGGCGCCGTTGGTACGCCTGTCTTATGGCCGCATGGTCTGGATGGCGTTGCCTTACACGTTGGTGTTGACTCTGGTTGGCCTGCTGTGTGTGCAGCATACCCTGGCACCGTTAACGGACCTGTTTACCCAATGGCACTGGTTAACGCCGCTACCACTTGACGCGACGGCCCCAATCGCTGCACATTAGCCGCTATGACCGACCCTGCAAGCGACGATATTTTTCACTGAATCGTCGTTAGATAGCTGGCAGCGGGGATGAATTGGTTTACACTGCCGGTTCAATTGCTTACTGCATGGAAGAATATAGATATGTTGCAATTCTTTAACCGCTGCTCACAGGGGCGCGGTGCTTGGCTGTTGATGGCTCTGACTGCATTGGTACTGGAGTTGGCGGCCCTCTATTTTCAGCACGTGATGCTGCTACAGCCTTGCGTAATGTGTATCTACGAACGTGTCGCGCTGTTCGGGATTTTGGGAGCGTCGCTGCTTGGTGCATTGGCACCAAAGTCGCCGCTACGCTATGTGGCGATCCTGCTGTGGATTTACAGCGCCTGGGAAGGCCTGCAGTTAGCCTGGAAACACACGATGATCCAGCTGCATCCATCGCCGTTTAATACCTGTGATTTCTTTGTCAGCTTCCCATCCTGGCTGCCGCTAGACAAATGGGCACCGGCGGTGTTCCACGCTTCGGGTGACTGCTCGGTGCGTCAGTGGCAGTTCCTGTCGTTGGAAATGCCACAGTGGCTGGTGGGGATTTTTGCTGCCTATTTGCTGATCGGGATTGTGGTTCTGCTCAGCCAATTTGTCCGCCAACGTAAACGCGATCTGTTTGGCCGCTAACGGTTTAACATCGCAAAAACGGCGCCTGAGGGCGCCGTTTTTTATGGCCGCTGACAACCTATCTCCGGGCTCACAGCATAGGGAACTGCATGACGCTGCACCCGTTAGGATCATCAATCGTATCGCGTGTGGTAAGCAAACAACTTCAAGTATGGGTAAAGTAATACACGAGCACAATCAGTACTCCAGCCACGGCAAACAGGCGCACCATCTTCATCATCACATTCTCATCACAGGGCGGAGGTGCCGACAAGCTACCTAAGATTTTGTTTAAAAAGAAGCATCCCCCAGGCGATTACGGCGTAATTTACATAACATTAAGTTTTGTTGTGGCTCCCCGCCGATATCTCGCCCAATCTTTGACAATTCCGCCCTTTCAAGCACAGATATATTGACTACACTTAATCACTGATTGGCCGTTTTCATTCACCATATTAATACTTTAGGGCGGATATTAATAAAATGATGACATATATAAGCCACTCCCCTCATCCGCCCTGATTTATTTACCCTCTCGTTTAACTTTCGTTTAACTTGGCTGCCCGATTAGGGGGCTATTTCGGCTATGCTCTGCATGATAAACGCCTACGTCTACCATGCCGCAGGCGCTCACCCACTGAACAGTCGCAGCCAATAAGATAGACAGGGTATTTTGAGCAAGGGAACACTATGTCAGAAAATAAAATCAATCTGCAATCGGCCATCACAACGCTGCCCTATTTAGACTGGAATGCCACCTCCTGTGCCAATCTGGATGCAGTAGCCGAATTGGAAAGCGGCAAGGTGCTCTATTTCCCTCATCTGGCCTTTAATCTGACCGACGCGGAAAAAACCTTACTCACCCCAGAGTTGGTCGATCCTAAACGCAAAAATATTAGCTACCAGCCAGAACAGCAAAAGCTGACGGGGGTTGCGCTTGAGGCCAAACGCGAAGCGGTACATAAATTACTGGCTCGGCACTATCAAGCCTGCCAGCATTTAGTCAATTCCGTCCTGCCCGAATATCGGCACGCAGTGCAAATGCCCACCAACAGCCTGCGCCTGCATCCGATATCCGCCTGGACAGCCACGACCTCATGGCGCAAGGACGACCGCCGCCTGCATGTGGATGCGTTCCCTTCGCGCCCCAATTATGGCAACCGTATTTTACGCATATTCACCAACATCAACCCTCATGGTGAAAGCCGCCAGTGGCGCGTTGGGGAGCCGTTCCCGGAATTGGCACAACGTTTTCTGCCACGCCTGAAACGTTATTCGCCCTTCTCCAGTTGGTTGCAAAATAAAGTTGGCATTACCAAAACACGACGTAGCCACTACGATCACCTGATGCTGCAAATGCACGATGCGATGAAGGCAGATAAAGACTATCAGGAAAGCGGCCCCCAGCAGGCGGTTGAATTCCCCCCTGGAAGCAGCTGGATCTGTTTTTCCGATCAAACCCCGCATGCCGCCATGGCCGGGCAATATATGCTGGAACAAACCTTTATTTTACCAGTGAGCGCCATGAAAAACCCGCACCATGCCCCGTTGAACGTCTTGCAAGACATGTTACACAAGCCATTGATATAGAAACCTGGCTTTTCAGCCGATCCGCGGGTTATTCGGTGGATCGGCCATAACTTCGATCTGTGTCACCCCAATGTTGCAGCAAATTTGGTAGATTAATCACGCAGTAGTATGCACATCACCTACTCATTATGGAGGTTGTATGTACAAGACTATCTTAGCGCCCATTGATTTGGCAGAAATCGAGTTAACACAGAAAGTCATTCCCACTATTAATTCACTGGCAAGCATCGACTACCCGCATATCCATTTCCTCGCCGTACTTTCCCCCATGCTCTCATATTATGAGTATGGTCTGTCGCACCCCGAGCGGTTGCTGCCCAGCGATGATGAGCGGATACAAATTGCGCTAGCGGAGTTAAAGAAAGCCGTTACGGCGTTTGATATCCCGGAAGGTCGAGTGCACTGTTCGGTAGAGATCGGCGCGCCACGGGATCGGATTTTAAATTTTGCAGATGAGATCAGCGCCGATCTGATCGTTGTCGGTTCGCGCAGGCCAAGTATCACTACCTTCTTGCTTGGCACAACGGCATCATCGGTCGTCAGGTATGCCAAAACCTCGGTCTTGGTGGTGCGATAAGCCTACTGCCCAGACCGCTTTTAATACCGCGACACCACAAGCTTGAGACAGATGGGCGTCATTGCAGGTTAGCCGCCCGTTGAGCGCAGGGATGCGCGATTCGCCCCCCCAAGCCCCCCGTGGACAGGTTCACGGCGTGTCGGCGTTCTACTCTCACTTGTAACACTATTCGATACAGCTAGTTAGTTTATTTCGACATACCATTACTCACCTAGCCCAGCTAGGTTTGTTAAGAATATGGTCCTGCCAATCCACGACTTCGCTTTCACGCACCGCGATATGGCGTACGGTAATGCGCTCACCGTGCATTGCCGCTTTTGATCCGCTGACCAACGGGTGCCAGTCGAACAAGGGTTTACCCTCGCCAATAAGGCGATAGGCGCAGGTTGGCGGCAGCCAGTCGAACGTGGTGAGGTTTTCGCGCGTCAGCTTGATGCAGTCTTCTTCCAGCTCAAAGCGGCGCTCGTAGTTGCGGCATTGGCAGGATTTGATATTGAGCTGATCGCAGGCCACGTTGGTGAAGTAAATCTCATCGGTATCTTCATCGATCAGCTTGTTCAGACAGCATTGCCCACATCCGTCGCACAGCGATTCCCACTCTGCCTCAGACATTTCGTCCAGCGTCTTCTGTTGCCAAAAAGGGAGTTGTGACATATCGACTTCCGAAAATAGGTAAATGAACAAACCACCTGCAAGCAGGTTCAAGGGGGCACACTATATAGACACTCAGCGCAAAAGGAAATGTTTCCCCGGCTGCCCCTGCCAGCTGCAACGACATCCAACATGGATAATTACAGTGTAAGGCACCAAAGAGGTTTCTGCCTGCAGCACCCAGAAAGCCCGACAGGCAGAAAGACAGAGCGGGATTAAATCACTCGGGTACTGAGGGTTTTACCGTTAAGCGAAATTTTCAGCATATCGCCGGAAACCATTGGCCCGACCCCTTGAGGAGTACCGGTCAGAATGATGTCGCCCGCACGCAGCGTAAAGAAACGGCTCATATAGGCGATCAGCGGCAAGATAGGATTGATCATATCGCGGGTATTGCCCTGCTGGCGCAGTTCGTCATTGATCGACAAAGACAACTCGGTATTTTGCGGATCGCCAAATTCAGCCACAGGAATAAAGCCGGAGATTGGGCAAGAGCCATCAAACCCCTTGGCTTTTTCCCAAGGTTGCCCCGCCTTCTTGAAGCCGGCCTGCAGATCGCGCAAGGTCAAATCCAGCGCCACGCCATAGCCCGCAATGGCACGGGCCACACGATCTTCATTGGCCTGCTTTAACGGGGTGCCAATCAGCACCGCCAACTCGACTTCATGATGAATCGACCCCAGCCCCTTGGGGATCGCTACCGGTTGACGAATATCACACAATGCCGTTTCAGGTTTGATAAACAACACCGGCTCAGGCGGGGTGACACTCCCCATCTCCTTGATGTGATCGCTGTAGTTGCTGCCTACGCAAACCACTTTGCTTACCGGGAAATCAAGCAACGCTCCTTGCCAGTCTCTATGTTGATACATACCGCCTCTCCCAACCACAGTGTAAGGGCCAGATAATCTCAGCCCATGATACGTACGGGGTGCCATGCCAGGCACCTGGTAGTTACCGACCTATTGACCGATACCGTCGGCCATCATTCCCACGCTGATCGCGAAATAATACGAACGATTCCAGTGCATGAGAGTACGGAAGTTATCATAAACCAGGAATGCGCGTCCTTGCATATCATCTGGAGCAATCACCCAGCTACGCAAGCCTGAGGCTGGTAAAGGTGATCCATCCGCTAACACCACCCCTTTAGCCGCCCACTGTTCCTCGCGATGCCCCTGGGAATCTTTCAACCCTAGTTGTTCAGCATTGAATTGCGCGGGCAGTTTGACTTCACGGCCCCAACCAACCCCAGGCTGCCAGCCTTCGGTAGCCAGGTAGTTGGCGGTGGAGGCAAACACATCGTCGAGATTATTCCAGATATCGATTTTACCGTCACCGTCCCCATCTGCGGCATAGGTCAAAAACGAGGTCGGCATAAACTGGCTCTGCCCCATCGCCCCCGCCCAAGACCCTTTCAGGTTGCCCGCATCAACGTGGCCCTGCTCAATAATCTGTAAGGCTGCCATCAACTGTTTGGTAAAGAACGCTTCACGGCGGCCTTCAAACGCCAGCGTCGCCAACGCAGAAACAACGTCTTCCTTACCCTGTATCTTGCCAAAGGCGCTTTCCATACCCCATAGCGCGACAATATATTGCTCCGGGACGCCATAACGTGCCGTCACTCGTGCCAGCCGTGGCTGATATTGCTGACGCATCTCGCGGCCCCGCTGGATCTTCCACGTGGGCAACACTCGGCTGAGGTAATCATCCAGCGTAATTTTCTTTTCCAACTGATTACGATCGGCATTAATCACCCGATCGACAAAATGCGCGTTGGCAAACGCGTTCTCAACGGTAGCCGCTGGGATACCCTGCTTGATGGCCCGCCGCTTCAGTTGTTCCACATAGGCCGGGAACTCCGCGGGATCACGCCCGGTTTCCGCCAGCGTACTCCCGGCAGGCGGTGCAACAGGTGCAGACGCAGGAGCCGCCCCCACCTGTTTAACGCAGCCAGCCAAAAGGAGCAGCGTTAGCATCATCGACATCTTCTTCATGATTTTCCCTACCTGTGACGACCTGCCGCCAGATGCAGATGATGCTTAAAAGCTGGCGTTAACACAGGGTTGAAAATCGACGCCAGATTATTTGTTGGCGTCAGACAAATGAAGGTTTAATAGGTTTTCCACCGGCGGTGGGAACTGCAGATAAAACCCTTCCTGTTTTAGGGCTTCTTTCACCTTCTCGATATCCGCTGAGGCCAATTTCTTACGCCCGTCGAGCGACAGCATCATGGCATACTGCGGAGTGCCAAAACTTTTCATCAGATCTTCCGGCACCCGAGAGAAATCGTCTTTTTTTTCGACATAAAGATAAGTCTGATCGCGCTTGGCACTTCTATAGATGACACAAAACATTTTTAAAACTCTATTTAATTGAGGCAGCGTCTTGCCTGGATATAACTCTGACTATAACATGCTTATAGTACTTCGGAATATCGCACCCCGAGTGGTATTCCGGGGATTTAAGTTGCTGAGACTGAGTCAGGATAGATGTCACAATCGCCAATTGAGCTAAAAGGCAGCAGTTTTACCCTATCGGTGGTTCATTTACATAATTGCGAACCCGAGGTAATACGCCAGGCACTGCAAGAAAAGGTGGAACAAGCGCCAGCTTTTCTCAAAAATGCCCCTGTTGTTATTAATGTTGCTACGCTGAACGGCGACGCAGACTGGAAAGAAATTCAACGGGCTGTCACTGCGGCTGGGCTGCGCGTGGTCGGCATCAGCGGTTGCAAAGATGAGCGGCAGAAACGGTCCATCGCCCGCGCCGGTTTGCCACTGCTCAATGAAGGTAAAGGCCAGAAGGCGGCCCCGCAGGCTCCGGTGATCGCACCAGTGCCTGATAATGCCCCAGCCAAAACACGCATCATCAGTACTCCTGTCCGTTCAGGTCAACAGATTTACGCCCGTAACAGCGATTTGATCGTCACCAACAGCGTCAGCGCCGGTGCCGAACTGATTGCCGACGGCAATATTCATATTTACGGTAGCATGCGTGGCCGTGCACTGGCTGGCGCCTCTGGCGATACCCAGTGTCAGATTTTTTGCACGCACCTGGGTGCTGAGCTAGTCTCTATCGCAGGGCAGTACTGGTTGAGCGATCAGATCCCGTCCGAGTACCTCGGGCAGGCAGCAAGGCTCAGCCTGTTGGATAATGCTTTAACCATACAACCTTTAAATTAAGCCCTTTTGACAAGGAATCCATTTCATGGCACGCATTATTGTTGTTACATCGGGTAAAGGGGGCGTTGGCAAGACCACATCAAGTGCGGCCATTGCGACCGGCTTGGCCCAGAATGGCAAGAAAACCGTGGTGATCGACTTTGATATCGGTCTGCGTAATCTTGACCTCATCATGGGATGTGAACGCAGGGTAGTTTACGATTTCGTGAACGTTATCCAAGGTGACGCCACGCTGAACCAGGCGTTAATCAAAGACAAGCGCACCGACAACCTCTATATTCTGCCCGCTTCGCAAACCCGTGACAAAGACGCACTGACTCGTGAAGGCGTGGAAAAAATCCTCAGCGATCTCGACGAGATGGCCTTCGAATTTGTGGTTTGTGACTCACCTGCAGGGATCGAATCCGGTGCCTTGATGGCGCTGTATTTTGCCGATGAAGCCATCATCACCACCAACCCGGAAGTGTCTTCAGTACGTGACTCCGACCGTATCCTGGGCATTCTGGCTTCCAAATCACGCCGTGCCGAGAGAGGGGAATCCCCGATCAAGGAACATCTGCTGCTAACCCGTTACAACCCGGGCCGCGTCAGCCGTGGCGACATGTTGAGCATGGAAGACGTGCTGGAAATCCTGCGTATTCCACTGCTTGGCGTGATCCCGGAAGATCAGTCGGTATTACGTGCCTCTAACCAGGGCGAACCTGTTATTCTTGATAGTGAGTCCGATGCCGGTAAGGCCTATGACGATACCGTTCACCGCCTGTTAGGGGAAGAACGCCCGTTCCGCTTCATCGAAGAAGAGAAAAAGGGCTTCCTGAAACGCCTTTTTGGGGGATAAACCATGGCTCTGTTAGACTTCTTTCTGTCCCGCAAAAAATCAACAGCCAGTGTAGCCAAGGAACGGCTGCAGATTATCGTCGCAGAACGTCGTCGTGGGGACAGCGAACCCCACTATCTGCCCGATTTAAAGCGCGATATTCTTGCGGTAATTTGTAAATACATTCAGATCGACCCCGAAATGCTGCACGTGCAATTCGAGCAGAAAGGGGACGATATTTCGGTACTTGAACTTAACGTGACGCTACCGGAATCGGAAGAAACGCCTAAATGATTGCGATGCAATGAGTGCCTCCTGTATATTTTTATACAGGAGGTCACTGTATATTCGTCCAGTTATAAACGCGCTCGTAAAAATAAAAACTCCGCGCTATTGAGACAACTCTCAGTTCTTTTTGACACCACTTTCTTTATGGTGAATGCTGGCGATCAAGATTTTCTTCGCTTTATTTTTAGCGAGATGAAACGGAACAGTTTGTTTTAAACTGCCCCGCCTGATATTTAACGATTAATAATCCTGTAGGATCGCCTGCAACGGCGCGGCTAATAGCTCGCCACGCCAGCCACTGATTAACTCAGGCAGCGAGTCACTCTCTTTCAATTTCCAGTGCCAATTCAGCAACTGGTTAATCTGCCGCCGCGAAGCCAGCAGTTCGACGCTAAGGCCACTCTGCTCACTCACCAACGTAATGGCAGCCTTAATCTCCTTGAACACTTTCTTATAGCCAGGATGATCGACCAGGTTGCTCAACGGTGCCGGCAAGGCTGATTCATCCAGAGCATTCGCTTGCGCCACCAGCGCCACCAGGGTTTTGCCATGATAGCGGATCTCCGGGCCACTCAACCCCAGCGCCTCCAGTTCACCGAGCGAGCCCGGCATATAGCGCGCCACGGCCCATAGGTTCTCTTCACGCACTACAAAGTTCACCGCCAGATCGCGTTCGCGCGCCTGACGCAAACGCCATTCAGCCAGTTTTTGCAGGCAAGCCAACTGGCGCGGACGTAACTGCCAGGCATTGGTGATTTCACGATAGGCCAATTCCGGCGCTAGCGCCTCACTGCGCCGTTGGCAGAGCAAGCAGCACTCGTTATCGGCTGCAGCGGTCCAACCCGCCTCCTCGGTCTCCTGCACCAGTTGCTTGGCCATCGGCAACAGATAGAACACATCAGCCGCGGCATAAACGCATTGGCGCTCGGTCAGTGGTCGTGCCAGCCAGTCGGTACGCGATTCACTCTTATCGAGATCGACCTGCATATACTCCGTCACCAGCTTGGCAAAGCCACAGGACAGCGTATGGCCGCTGAAGGCCGCCAGGATTTGGGTGTCGACCATCGGTGTCGGCAGCGTCTTGAAGGCGTTCAGAAACACCTCCAGATCCTCGCTACCAGCGTGTAGAAATTTCACTACGGCGGTATCGGCCAGCAGGTCGATAAAGGGTTGCCACTGCTTGATGGGAAGCGGATCGATCAGGGAAAGTTGTTCACCATCGTATAGCTGGATCAGGCCTAACTGCGGATAATAGGTACGCGTGCGGACAAACTCGGTATCCAGCGCCACCTGGGCGTAGTTTCTTGCCTGCTCGCAGACCTGCTGCAATCCGGCGTCGGTAGTGATCAACTGATAATTCAAAACATCATTCTCTTGGTGGTTTTTCATGATTCAAACACAACAACGCCGGCTATTCACCGGCGCTGTTGAAAAGGAGCAGTAACGATTGGCCTAGGCGGCATCGGCAGCCTTGGGCTTTTTCTGTTCGTCACGCAGTTCCCGTCGTAAGATCTTGCCGACGTTCGACTTCGGCAGTTCGTCACGGAACTCAACAATTTTTGGCACTTTATACCCTGTCAGGTGCCGACGGCAATGGGTTAGCAACTCTTCTTTGGTGAGTGAACCATCTTTCTTCACCACACAAATCTTCACCGCCTCACCCGAGGCATCGCTGGGCACCCCGATGGCCGCACATTCCAACACTTTCGGATGCTGACTGACGACCTCTTCGATCTCGTTCGGATAGACGTTAAAACCAGAAACCAGGATCATATCTTTCTTACGGTCAACGATGCGGATAAAGCCCTCATCATCCACGGTAACGACATCCCCAGTCGCCAACCAACCATCGCGCAACACTTCGTCCGTCGCCTCAGGGCGTTGCCAATAGCCTAACATAACTTGCGGCCCTTTAACCCAAAGTTCACCGGGTTGACCGAGCGGTACATCTTTGCCGTCATCATCCACCAACCGGATATCCGTAGATGGCACCGGCAGGCCGATGCTACCGCTGTAATGCTTCAAGTCATGCGGGTTGCCAGCAACCAGCGGAGAACACTCCGTCAGCCCATAACCTTCCAGCAAATGATGCCCGGTCAGCTTTTCCCACTTTTCCGCCACCGATCTCTGCACCGACATCCCTCCGCCGACAGAAAGCCGCAACGTGGAAAAGTCGAGTTTCTGGAAATCTTCATTGTTCAATAGCGCATTAAACAGGGTATTTACCCCAGTCATGGCGCTGAACGGGTATTTTGCCAGTTCCTTCACCAAGCCCGGAATATCACGTGGGTTGGTGATCAGCAGACTACGGCCACCTAACTCGATAAACAGTAGGCAGTTCACCGTCAACGCAAAGATGTGATACAGCGGCAAGGCGGTGACCACCAACTCTTGCCCTTCACGCAGTAACGGCACATAAGCCGCCTTGGCCTGTACCAGGTTGGCCTGCATGTTGCGGTGGGTCAGCATCGCGCCTTTCGCCACGCCGGTAGTGCCGCCGGTATACTGCAGGAACGCCAGATCGGTATTGATAATATCTGGCTTCACGTATTGCAGACGGCGTCCACGCTGCAACGCGCTACGAAACGAGATGGCATCCGGCAGGTCATACTTGGGCACCAGCCGCTTGATGTACTTCACCACAAAGTTGACCAGCGTCCCCTTGGCTGCGGAGAGCTGATCGCCCATACGGGTCAGAATAACGTGTTTAACCTGCGTTTTGAACACCACCTTTTCCAAGGTGTGGGCAAAGTTGGAGACGATGACAATCGCGCTGGCACCGCTGTCGTTCAACTGATGTTCCAACTCACGGGGGGTATACAGCGGGTTGACGTTGACCACCACCATCCCCGCCCGCAAGATGCCGAACAGGGCGATCGGATACTGCAACAGGTTGGGCATCATCAGTGCCACACGGTCGCCTTTTTTCAGCCCCAACTCATTTTGCAGGTAGGCAGCAAACGCTCGGCTACGCTCTTCCAGCTTGCGGAAGGTCATCACCTCACCCATGTTGATAAAGGCGGGTTGATCCGCATAACGGGCAACCGCATTCTCAAACATTTCGATCAGGGATGTGTATTGATCGGCATCGATTTCTGCCGGAACATCCGCCGGGTAACGTTTTAACCAGACCTTTTCCAAGCTATTACTCCTGAAATCATTACTAATTATCATCGCAGCCCCCAAAATTGCAGCCAAACTTTAACAATATTTTAACTCAGCGTACCAGTTTGGGTTTTAAACAATATTCAGGTTGCGATGTGCGTCACTAATTGCCGACGCAACCGCACAACAAAAAAAGTTAAGGCGGCCATTAAGCCGCCCTAAAGTGTAAAAACTATCCTACTTGCCGAGACCTGAAACCTGCGCCCTTACTCCGTAACGAATGTTTGTACCTGCGCCGGACCTGGATTATACCAGCCATACCCCCCGCCCCAGCCTGGGCCCCACGGGCCATTATGCCAGCCCCACGGCCCCATAGGCTGTGGTGGCATCACAATCTGCTGGGCAATGCGCCAACGCTTGAAGCCGGTCGCATCCATGGTGACAAAGCGGTAAGGCGTCATGCCAATCTTGCCGTCCCGTAGGCCGGTGATCGGCCCAACCACGGTGACCAGTTGCCCTCTGAAGTCGACCGGATCGAGGAAACCGTTAATCGAAGCCAGCAAACGGCCTTGCGAAGGTTCCCCCAATATCGGGCGAGCGCCAGAATCCAGCGGCACCGCCGCAATCTCCAGAATGGTACGCCCACGTTCATTAGCCACCGCAACGACGGTACCGCCGAAGCGTGCTTCTGCACCGGTAAACTGTTTCGGCGCGTTTTGCACCATCGACAGTTGATCGACCGGCGTGGGGCTGGTGCCTTGGATGGCATCCGGAATAGTCACACAGCCAGAGAGCGCCAACACGCTGCCTGCGATTGCCAGCGTTAACAGCTTTTTACTCAAAGTACGGGTTAACATCATCGCAATCTCCTGATTTAGCTGTAACTTCGACAACACACCTTAGCGCAAGTTGCAGGCGGAGCTGTTTTCTATCGGCGACAACTGTAGATTAACTATAGGAAACTATTCGCGTCCCGGTAGCTTCTTCCATGTCACTTCATTACGCAAATAGGTCGGCTCAGCATTTTCCACGCTGACCGCCAGGCCCTGTTGCCAAGCCTGTAGCGCCAGAGGCAGCATATCTTCGGCCTGCGGCAACAGCATTTGCCCGTCGGTAACGTGCAGCGAGGAACCGGCAACCAAATCCGGGTAGGTTTGCCAGCCGGTACCCACATGCTCCCAATCGCCTTGCAAATGCTGCGCACGCTCCAGAGCCTGCTGTGGAGACAGCACCGCTTCCCCTTCGCTTTCCAGCCACTGGCCATCAAGCTGACGTTCAAACTGGCCCCAATAGACCTCGCCCATGCGGGCATCGATTGCCGCCAACACTCGTTGTGCGCCGGTCATGCGCCAGGCACCTTGCGCCATGGTTTGCAACGTGGAAATCCCGAGCATCGGCAGCTCGGCGCCAAGCGCCAACCCTTGGGCAATACCAATACCGATACGCACGCCGGTAAAGCTACCGGGGCCACGGCCAAAGGCCAAGGCATCGAGTTGTGAAAGGGATAATCCAGATTCGGCCAGCACCTGCTGCACCAGCGGCAAAATGCGCTGGGTGTGCTCGCGTGGGCACAGTTCAAACAGGGCGTGAACTTCGCCTTGATTCCAGATAGCGACAGAACATGCTTCCGTCGCCGTATCGATCGCTAAAATTCGCGTGGACATGCCAAACCTCAGGCGGGAAATATCAGTGGTTTCATACAGGGCGCGCATTGTAGCACACCCCGGAAGTCGCGCCTATTCACCCTTGAGGAAAGCAATAGCCTGCGCCAGATCGCGGGTACGCGGCGTTGGCGGCAGGCTGTTGAGGAACACCTCACCATAAGGGCGCATCACCAGGCGGTTATCACAAATCACCAGCACGCCCCGATCGTCAGTATCGCGGATCAGACGGCCAACCCCCTGCTTGAGCGTAATCACCGCATCCGGCAGTTGCACGTCGTTGAACGGATCACCACCGCGTAAACGGCAATCTTCAATGCGCGCCTTCAGCAAAGGGTCGTCCGGCGAGGTAAACGGCAGCTTATCGATAATCACGCAGGAGAGCGCATCACCGCGCACGTCCACCCCTTCCCAGAAGCTGCTGGTTGCCACCAGTAACGCGTTGCCCGCTTCGACAAACTGCGCCAATAGCTGACCCTTGCTGGTTTCTCCTTGCAACAGCACCGGCAGCGTCAAGGTGGCGCGGAACTCTTCGGCCAGCTCACGCATCATCTGATGCGAAGTGCAGAGGAAGAAACAGCGGCCCCGGTTGGCCTCAATCATTGGCCGCAGCATTCGGGCCAGCTGACGTGCGCCACCAGGTTGATTCGGCGAAGGCAGGAAACGTGGTACGCATAGCAGCGCCTGATTGGCATAGTCAAACGGGCTGGGTAACAATAGTGTTTTGGCCTTATTCAGCCCCAAGCGGTCGGTAAAGTGACCCATTTGCTCATTCACCGACAGCGTTGCCGAGGTGAAAATCCAACTGCCCGGCTTTTCATCCAGCATCTCGCGGAAGCGGTCTGATACCGTCAATGGCGTCAGCGCCAACACAAAACTGCGTGAGTTACATTCATACCAATAGCTGAAGCCGGGTTCGTTAACCTCTTTGAGCCGCTTAAGACGGGTGCGGAACTGCGTAGCACGCTCGAAGGCGGCATCCAGCAACGCCGAACGGCCAAGGGAAAGCTTGACCACGTCGTAACACAGTTCCAACGCATCATCGAGTAGCAGCAAGGCGCGCTGGACGTTAGGTTGAGAAAGCACCTCACGAAGGTTACCGCGAAAACCCGGTTCCCCCAGCGCTAAACGGAAATCCTGCGTACTCTGGCTAAGGCGATCGGCGCTCTTTTGCAACTGTGCGCTATCGCGTACCTCGGTGCGGTAGGCAATGGTAATGTCTTTGGCCAGATCCATCAGTTGGCGGCTGGTCAGCTGCTTGCCGAAGTATTGGCTGGCGATATCCGGGATCTGATGCGCTTCGTCGAAGATCATCACGTCCGCTTCCGGGATCAGTTCGGCAAAACCGCCCTCCTTGACCACCATATCCGCCAGAAACAGATGATGGTTAACCACCACCACATCGGCATCCATTGCCCGGCGTCGGGCCTTGACCACGAAGCACTCTTTATATAGTGGGCAATCGCTGCCCAGACAGTTATCGTTGGTGCTGGTCACCAATGGCCAGACAAAGCTGTCTTCCGCCACATCGCTGCACGAGCTGATATCCCCTTCTTCCGTCAGGGTTGACCAACTGCGCAGCCGTACCAGATCGATCAGCGTCTGGCCAGCCAGTTCGCCACCGGCCATGGATTGCTGCTCCAGACGTTCCAGGCACAGATAGTTGGAACGCCCCTTCAGCAGCGCCAGCTTGCCTTTATATTTTAATGCCTTGGCCACGGTGGGCAGATCGCGGGCGTAAAGCTGATCCTGCAAGGCCTTGGAGCCGGTGGAAATGATCACCTTGCGCTTTGATCGCAGCGCCGGTGCCAGATAGGCGTAGGTTTTACCGGTGCCGGTTCCTGCCTCGACGACCAGTTCCTGTTTGAAATTGATGGCTTCCGTTACCGCCTCTGCCATCAATCTTTGCGGTTCACGGGGTTTGAACCCTTTAATTGCCTGCGCTAGTGCGCCTTCTGGTGCGAAATCGTCTGCCACGCTATCTCTCTGCCGGTATCATTCAGCGGTGATTATGCCAAGCCTGCCACGTTGCTACCACCGACTTTATCCACTCCCACACATCCGCTCCCGGCTGTGATACGCTTATGGTGTTGATGATAAGGAGATAATTGCATGAATATCGAACGAATTGATCCGGCACAGCGCTGGTCAGAAGCGGTGATCCACAACGATACCGTTTATTACACCAGCGTCCCGGAAAATCTTGACGATGACGCTACGGCGCAAACCGCCAACACCTTGGCCGCTATCGATGTGCTGTTGGAGCGAGTGGGTTCGGACAAGAGCCGGATTTTAGACGCCACCATTTTCCTGGCCAACGGCGATGATTTTGCCGCTATGAATGCCGCCTGGGATGCCTGGGTTGTTGCAGGCAGCGCGCCGGTACGTTGTACCGTAGAAGCGCGTCTGATGAATCCTAAATACAAAGTTGAAATCAAGATCATCGCGGCGCTGTAAAACAAAAACCGCAGGTCATACCCTTAAACCAAGAGTAGATACCTGCGGTTTTTTATTTGGCTGTTAAGCCAGTTTGATAATGACCATCCCCGTCAGTAACAGGGCCAACCCCATCCAGCCTTTGGCATTAAGCCGTTGACCGAACAGGATCCAACCGGCGGCGATAGTGGCCGCGATACCGAAACCGCCCCACAATGCATAAGCCACCGAAAGATCGATCCCCTTTACCGCCTGCGCCAGCGCGCTGAACGCCCCTAATACCGATACCAGAGACAGCAGCCCCAGCCAAATTTTGCTAAAACCGTTAGACATCTTCAGAAAGATGTTGGCCACAATCTCCAGTACGATGGCCAAAGCCAGAAACCCAATATGGTACAACTCAAGCTGTTGCATGGTTGTCACCTCGCGGGCTGACCTGTTTTCGTGGCTTGCGGGTGCCAGATTTCACCAGCAGGATCCCGGCAATCAACGCCACCAGACCCAGCACTTTCAGCGCAGAGATTGGCTCATCAAACAGCATCACGCTAAACAGGGTAATAAACAGGATACCGATCCCTTCCCATAAGGCGTAAGCAACGCCCAGGGCCACGCGTTTTACCGCTAATGACAGCATGATGTAAGACAAGGTGATCATCACGTACATGACGATGTGTCCGGTCATGCCGCCGCTGACGCTAGCGTATTTCATGGACAGGGTGCCGATAATTTCGGCGGTAATGGCAAAGCCTAAAAAGATCCAATAAATCATAATTTTTCTCCCAAACGGCGAATCACGCACGCTAAGGCGTATTTATCCCAATCTATCTCATCAAACAGGCGCACGGCGGCGCTTGAGATATAGAAATCTCTGGGGATAAACCTACCCAAACGTATTAAAGAAGTTTGCCCGGCAACACCAAACGACGGGATGCGAACCCAGTCATCAGCACCGGTTAAGGGAGAAAGACGCTATAGCTCGCTGCACCAGTGATGCTCACTGGCAAGAATGGCAGAAAGGAAAAGTTGGCAACAAGATGTTCTGAGAGGCGTTCCATTAAGTTTCATCATAATTATTCTCTATCTTCAGCCGCACACCGTGCGATTTGCCCAATATCCTCATGAATGTAAAATTTTCAACTGCATTAGTTTTACCATAGCGAAAATCAGAAAGCAAACCGCCGTTTTCACATTTAGTTAAAAAAAATGAGTTATAAATAAGAGCCTTAATGTTTTTAAAAATTAAAAAAAGGCTCGGGTTTTCACCTGAGCCTTGTGAGAATTTCGCTAGCCGGCAAGTTCGGCAGATTCAGGCACCACGCACCTTAGCGCAGGATCTGTTTGATGCCTTCCAGCAGCAACGCGACCTCTTCGGCACGGGTCTCTCCACTGTGCGGATCGATGATGGAACTGTAAACATGTGGCATTACCTTGGCGACTCCGGCGTCAAGGCAGGTTTCCAGTATTGACAGGAAGTTTCGCGTATCGATCCCGCCGGTGGGTTCGATCATGGTCATGCCATTGCGCACGCAACTTTCCGCCAATGCGCGCAGTTCTGCCAGCGACGATAAGCCGCCCATCGGGAAGAATTTGGCCGCGTGCCCCCCCAGATCGAGGATCATACGCACCGCGCTGTCACAACTCACCACGGCAGGCTCGCCCTGGCTGCTGTGAACCCCGGTGGAAATGATCACCTTCCCTGGCGTGCCAGTCGGCGAGATCAAGGCATTAATGCAGGTATTGCTGATGCCACGGGCCGCCAATGCACCTGCTGCAAAACCACAGCCGGTGAAAGTTTGGTTGACGTGTGCGGGCGCGGTGGCCGCCGCAATCATTGCCGCCTTATAAAACTGTGCCGCTGACCCCGCCCCCAAACCAACGGAAATCGCCGGGATGTGCTCCATCCAGCGCTTCACCTCGGCCACACCCTGTTCCACGTTGGTAAACTGCGCCGAGATCACACCGATAGCGGCATGTCCTTCGGCGGCATGGTGTACCTGTAATGCGTTAGGGATATCTTTGGCCAGCACGTTGATGGCCACTCGCCCCTGGTAAAAATCAAGCTGTTGCATGTTGCCCCCTGGCCTGTTGCACAATTTCCGTCAGCCGCGCCACAATCAATGCAAAATCGTCGTCGCGCAGCGCCCGTGGATCGAAGCTGAAGATGCCTTGATTCAGCCAGTAATGACGGGTGTAAATCGCCACCTCGCCAGTGCGCAGTTGCTCTTCCACCTGATAGGCGGTTAATCCTGATCTGGAGGCGTCCACGCTTACCCGCACCCGATAAATCGCTCGCCCGGCTTCATCCTGTTCGATCTCCGCCTGTAGGCCGGGCAACGCGGATATCTGCTGTGCCAATTCGCGCAGCGCGGGTAATTGGCGGCTCCAGTCCGGCTGATGCTGCTGATAATGATCCAACGCCATCACCAGCCCCACCATGTTCTCTTTACCGATCTTCATCGCTCGCGCAATGCCGTTATGCTGAGCTTTGCAACAGGCGATCCATTGCCGGTCGCCGGTAACAAAACCAGAGGTCGGTGCATCCAACGCTTTAGCTCCGCTATACACCACCATGTTGGCCCCGGCTGCCACATAAGCCCGCAAATCTTCCTCTGCGGCCGCATCAACAATCAGCGGCAACCCGGCATCACGGGCCACGGCGACAAAATCGCTCAGCGCAACCATGCCCTTTTGCACACAGTGATGCGACTTGACGTAAAACAGTGCCGCCGTCTGCGCCGTGATGGCTTTTGCCAGTTGCCAGCGGGCAGCCAGATTGCTTTGCCCCACCTCTACCACCTTACCTCCTCCTAGCCGGATAGCGGTGGTGATCGGCGCGCCGTAGTCAATATTGTGGCCACGCAGCATGACGATTTCATTCGCCAAACCTTCACTGCACGGCATCTGCGCCACCCGCTCCGGCTCCCCTTGGGTGATGGCTGCCGCGACCGCAATAGCCACCCCGGCGGAAGCGCAGGAGGTCACATAACTGTCTTGCGCACCGGTATGCTGAGAGATGAGTTCGCCAACGCGATCCACCAGCGCATCAATCTCCACAAAGGCTGACGCCGCCTCGGCCGTGGCCGTCATCACGTCTTTCGGCACCGAAGAAACACCAAGGATGGTCATCTTGCCGCTGGCATTGATCACCCGTTTCAGCCCGAGCCGTTGATAAATATTCATCGTTGCTCCATTACAAAATGCCTAGCAGGGAACACACCACGCTCAGTACCACCACCGAAAGCAGAATGGTGGTATAGCGCGGCCCTTTTTTGACCAGATAGAAGTAGATTGAAAACACCGCAGCCAGCGGCAACAGGCCGGGGGCGATGGAGTCCAGGATCTGTTGCACCACCACTTCGGAACCTTCCAACGCGCTGATTTTCAGTGGCGAGGTGATCTTGACGTAGCTGGCAGACAGCGCCCCCATCATGATCAGCCCGAGCACGTTGGCCCCGTAGATCAACTCTTTTATCTTGCCCCCTTGCAACAGCCCGATGATTGACTCCCTTCCCAACGTGTAACCTTTGTGGGCCAAGCCGTAGCTGATCGCCATGGTGATCACGGTATACAACACCACCGGCATGATGCCGCCCATGGCGCTGCCGTTAGCCGCGAAAGGTATGAAGATGGCGATCAACAGCGGCATGATCGCCGCCCAGACCACCGAGTCACCAATCCCGGCCAGCGGCCCCATCAGGCCGGTTTTAATCCCGGTGATGGACGAATCGGAAATCGGCTCGCCACGGGTCTTCTGCTCCTCCATGGCAATGGCTACGCCCTGGATCACTGCCCCGAAAGTCTGTTCGCTGTTGAAGAAGTTCAGGTGGCGTTTCAGCGCCTCAACCTGCTCTTCTTTCTGCGGATAGAGCTTTTTGATAATCGGCGTCATTGAGGCGCAGAAAATCAGGCTCTGTAAACGCTCGTAAGAGTTGGAGACTTCGGCTCCCAGCCAGTAAATAAACCAGGCCTTGGTGATGTCCCGCTTGGTCAGCACGTTGGTTTGCCGTGCTCTTTCCACCAGCTCGTGTTGCATGATATCGCTGCTCATGATCAGGCTCCTTCACCTTTGGCCATGTTTTTAACCAGGAATGCCGCGCAGGTACCGAAGATGGCCATCGCCATGATGTCGACCTTGAGATACAACACCGCGAAGAATCCGGCAATAAAGTAAGGCAGCAGGCTTTTCTTGCCGATCACCATGATGGTGATCGCAAAGCCCAGCGCTGGCAGGATGCCGCCCATGATTTCGAACGAGTGGGTCAGCCAGTGTGGCATCAGCGCCAGGAATTTCTCGACCACGCCCTGGCCGAAATAGTTGGCGGCAAACACCACCGGGAAGCGGATCACCAGGCCAAGCAGTGCCGGATACAGGAAGGCACAGCGCATGATCCCGCTGATATTGGCCTCTTCCGCGTGCTTATCGGCCATATGCACCCAGACGGCGTTCACGGTACGTCGTAACTGGTCAACGAACACGCCGATCACCCCAAACGGGATTGCCAACGCGATCGCCAGATTGGGATCCATTCCCGCTTTCACGGCAATCGGCAGCGCGATACAGGCCGCCAGCGCCGGATCTGAAGGGACGTTGCCGCCCGGCGTAGAGGTGACGCCCAGATACACCAGCTGCATCCCGGCACCGATAATCATCGCCGTTTTCATATCTCCAAGCAGGAAGCCGACGAAGACCGCGATGGCGATGGGTTGAACCAACATCCCCGAGAGGGTGTAGCCCAAGCGCAGGCGGGCAAACCAGTAATACAGCCCCATACAGATGGCAACGGTCAAGTTATCCATGTTATTGCTCCTAATCGATCAGATGCCGAATATCAGAACTTCTTCAAAATATCTGCCAGTGCCTGCGGCTTGTCTTCCGGGATGGTCTGGAAAAATACCGTCACGCCGCGTTGCTGCAGATCGCGCAGGATCGTCACATCAGCCTCATCCAGCGTAATGTTCTGGAATACCGCTTTACGGTTCGGCCCACCACCCAGGCCACCTACCTGAATATTTTTGACGTCAAACCCGTCAACCACCGCTTGTTGCACCGTAGCCAGGTTCGGGAACAGCACCAATACGTTGCCCTCTCCCAGTTGGTTCTCCCGCCAAGCCGCCGCAAAGCTCTGGTTGCTATAGCAATCCACTTTCACATTCGGCGGAGCGGCCATCAGATAGATGCTTTTCATAAACGGATCGGCTTCCAGCTCATCACTCACTACCGCGATACGGTTGGCTTGTGACTGCCCAACCCACTTGGTGACGACCTGGCCGTGGATCAAACGGCTGTCAATGCGACATAAAACGATGTTGGCCATGATTATTTTTCCCCTGATATTATTGATTTAATTTGTTTAACTACATCGAGGCAGCTGTTGCGCCCCAGTTCAACCAACTCATCGAGATGGTTGAGAAGATTGCCCTGTTCGCGTAAATCGATGGCGGCCAGCAGCAAGGTGGCATTCAGGCCGGAAATCACACCGATGGCGTAGTCACGGCTCAAGCGTGCCGCCACGTTGGAGGTAGTGCCGCCGATAAAGTCGGTGAGGATCAATGAGCCCTCCGGCATGGTTTTTACCTGTTGTTCAACGCGCTCATGGAACTCCGCCAGCGTGTCGACCGGCATCAGCGCGATATCGAATACCCCGCTGGTTTCGCCAATCACCATGCGGACGCTTTCGCGCAGTTGTTGGCCCCAGCCACCGTGGGTCAGTAGTAAAATCTGTGGTAATGCAGCCAAAATGGCCTCCTGGCAATCTATTGAAAGTCATTGAAAATTTCCGCTCCCTAGAGATATAGCAATGCCTGTGCCAACTTTGTGGCACGCCGGGAGGAGGTCAGTGGATAGTGGGCCATCAAGGCCCACCTGGGTGGGGTTTAGCGGTAGAGGAGCTCGTAGATATAAAAATATTCCGCATCAGACAGGCGGATAGAATAGGCACGTTCAATCGGCGAAAACGCGTCTTTGATGACAGAAAACGCCTGCTGGTCGATATCCTGCTGAGCATCCAGGGCAATCTGTAACGGTTTGTGGCTTAAAACGATACGCTCCACCATGCAACAGCAGTGGATCAGGAAGCGAAGTGTCACTTGCCTTGAGGGCTGTAGATCCAGCGTGCGGCAAATCTGATGCAACACCGCTTCGATCTCTTGCAGAATACGTTGGGGATTGAGCACGGAAATATGGTTGATGATGCTCTCCAGCGTCAGCGCGCTGATGAAGCGCATTGAACAACGCTCCACTTGCAGTTGGCGTTCGGCGCTGCCAAGGTCCGGGTTTAACAGGCTGAGCACCAGTTCCGGCCCCTGTTCGGAGAACAGCTCTTCCAACGCGATAAACGGGATATCCGGCAAGCCGGGCTGGAAGGTGCCCACGATCCCCACCAGCCGCTCGTTACCGCCTATCGCCTGACGCAACCGCTCCAGGCTGCGCACTTCGTTGTAATCCACCAAGACCATGCGGGTATCTTCCGCCATCAGCTCACCGAAGCTTTCCTCCAGCACTTTTTTGATCTTCACCGCCGTGCCCATCCCGGTGATACAGGAGATTGCCAACACCTTGCCGGTCTCATCTTCCCGCTGGTCGTAAAGCTGGTGGGCAATCCCTTTGCTGGTCATCAGTTCCATCAAGGGGACGAAATCACTGGTTTCATAGGTCAGATCCAACCCAATCTCCAGCAACGCCCCCATGGTGATGTTCTGGATCAGCAGCACATCGATATGGAACAGTTTGCTGACGGTGCTGGCAAAGTGCACCAACGAGCCGATATCCACAATCAGGATCAAGCGCTGATAGCGCTTTTCCCGCAGTGTCGCGATCAGTAATTCCAATGTGTCATGCACCGACTGCTCGAACGGCATATCGATGGCGGTAAACAACTCACATTCCAGCACCCGATTGACATAGTGCGCCATGCTGCTGGCCGTGGTAGTACCGTGGCCGATCAACATGGCACCGCAGTCAGGGTTAACCTCCTTGCGCTGGCGGAAACTACGGCACTCCTTCAAAAACAGGCACAGGTAGACGATTTCCGTCGACGGGCACTGGATGTGGAAGATTTCATTGATTTTACGAC
Organism: Serratia sp. PL7; assembly: GCF_945957435.1. NCBI lineage: Bacteria > Pseudomonadati > Pseudomonadota > Gammaproteobacteria > Enterobacterales > Yersiniaceae > Serratia > Serratia sp. PL7. The sequence goes on from NZ_CAMFLB010000008.1 coordinate 58,998, forward strand.
ATAGCTGGTTGGCGTTGTCGTACTCATCCTTGCAGTAATCCAGGATCAGGCTGGAGGAGTACAGGTTAGGGATTAGCCCTTTCTGCACATAGGAAAGCAGTGCCAGCAGGTGTTTACGCAGATGACCGGCCATATTCTGTGGCAGCGGGAAACCCAACACCTGTTCAATGCAGCCGATTAACAGGGTGATGCGTTGCTCAACCTGGCCGCCATAATAGCGTTCCTCGCTTTCCCCTCCGTTGCGGCTGTACAACCCATATTCAAAAATGGTGCGTAGCTTGTTCTTCAGGATTGACAGGGTTTCCTGCGGCGGCACGTTGCTGTTGCGCAGGTTGACGTATTCGCGCGTCAGATAGGTGTAAAACAGATCGCTGTCCTGCTCGCTGCTCAAGGCGCTCAGATGCTGCTTGAGCTGCTCCATAGGCTGTGAGCTGATATCCAGATACTCCTGCTGACCAAATAGCGCATCCACCAGCAGGCGGCTGCTTGCGCTGGCTGAGTGCGGTACGTCCATCAGCCGCTTATCCAGCAGCAACCTTGGGCTACTGTGTCCCATCCCACTGGCCCAAGCCTGGGCACAAAGGAATTGGATATCGCTTTTGAGTTGGCCAATGTTGCCGCTCAGTGGCTTCTCCAACAGATAGAGCAGTAATCCCTTATCCAGGCGGATAATACGGCCAATTTTGCGGCTCTCGAGCTGTAAGAAACCGGTAATGATTTCTACCTGTTCCTCCAGCGAGCGTTCCCGCAGCGCCGGTATGGCAATCGACACCTGAATACGCCGCAGGAAAGTGCGTAGCAGCGTTGAGTCTGGGCTTTCGGTGGTAGCACAAATCAGCCGTACGCTGATGGGGCGGGCTTTATCGCTTGAACCCAGTGGACGATATTCACCTTTATCGAGGATCGAAAACAGTTTCTCTTGCCCTTCGTAGGGCAAGCGATGAACTTCATCGAGCAACAGAAAGCCACCGTCCGCCTGTTCGATCAGGCCACGTTTGCTTTCGATCGCGCCGGTAAACGCGCCCTGTTTATGACCAAACAGATGGGACGAAAGCAGCTCCGGGTTATGGGCATACTCGGCACAGTTGAAATACACCAACGGGATTTGGCGCTGTGGCTGTTGCACCGTGGCGAATTGGTGCATCACCTCGGCAAAGAAGGTTTTCCCCACCCCGGAAGGCCCGGTAAGCAACACATGCAATCCACCGGGATAAAGCACCGCCGCCTTGCCCTTCTCTACTGACAGCCGCAGACTGCGGTCATAACCAATTACCGTATGAAAAGGGTCATCACTGGCTGGCTGCGGCAAGGCTTTGGCGGGTAATAGATCCAGCAAGTCTTTGGCTTCCAGCCTGTCATCTGGCAGCGACTGCTCAATCAACTGTTCGCAGACTGCCCGGTGCAAAAACAGCACGGGACGGGATTTAATCTTGATGACCAACCGATCACCGTGCAACTCGTTGAGATCTTTACTGACAGAGTTACGCGCCAATCCCAGGTTGAAAGCGATGGTTTCCGCGGCGAAACCGCCAGCGCTTTGTTCCAGCGTTTCCCGGCTAAGCGTAAGGGTAAGACGTTCCAGCTCCTGGCGAACTGCATCTTTACGTTTCATTTTAACCTGTTGTTATTATTAATTATAAAGAAGAAAAAGACGGTAATTGGCAAGTTTACGGTCCATCTCGCCACAGGTCATCCTAATACAGGGGTGTGGAAGACGGCCACAGCGAAATGGAGTGTTGTGGCATTTGCAGGCAAAAAACCAGGTTTCTGTCCGAGCCTTTGGACAACTTCAGCGACTTTTAAATGCGAAAAATTCAGGTAGCATGCGCCTTAGCAAGTGATAGAGAGTTCCCCTAGCTATTCGACTTGCTATATTCCATGCACTCATGGAGTGATATTTACCCTTGAGGGAATGTTATTGCCATTGCTCCTTTCATCAGAACCCCAATCGTCAACAATTATAGATACTGATTATATTTAGAAGGATTACCCCTTCTTTCATCAATACAAAAAGCCAGCATTAACTACCTGCGGAAGCCCTTATGGTGGGATATACCATTTTCCAAGCGGACCTTGGGAATAATTATGGAAACATCTATTGACTTTTCAGTTTAATCGCTGTAGCTTTTTCATAAATGATTATCATTAGCATTTAATATTTTATACTATTGCAGCAAAAGAAAGTCATTAAATACGCGATTGGACTTATAACATCGGCAATTTATGGTTCTACAATGGCATCTTTTTTGTATGTCACCATTCACAAGGATGGAGTCTACATGAGAGCATTAACGGGTATTGAACTATCATTCCTCCATGATTATCAAGGTAATAAATCATATGATCCGACATCTTTTATTTTCGATATTACAAGCACAATAGGATAATCACCTACGGCAATTTCATTAGCAGTCGAATTTCAACAGAAACGGCTGCCTAGGTGTATTTTCAGATGATGGTAGAATAATGATTAGAACTACCACAAGATATATCTGAGTCTACATTATTGGTTTTTTTAAATACTCACCAATCCTTCACAGAACAGACGATGGAAACGGTGTCAAGCCTAACTTCTTCGTGGATGAAATAGAAAGCAGAGTCGAAAAAAGACGACCCTGCTTGTTTAGGTTATTTACTATTTAATTTATCTACTCTTTTTTCACAATAATCATATGCGATAAAAGCGACAACAAACTGTAAGACCATTAGAACTAAAAACATAAAACCTCCATTTCCTACTAATGGAATGAAAAAGATAACATCTTAAAGGGAGTGGTTCAATAAATTAATCACTACAAATATGATGTTAAGATCACCTATATGCATTTAAATGCATTATAGACAATGGCCAAACTCAACCGTTATTGGCCAACAGGGTCAATGCCTCATCCGTACCTACTGACTAGCATAAATCATATCGTTTGTATTGTAAGGTTTATTTTAATCATTAACATCTAGAGCTTCATTTTTTACGCCACCACTAATGCTTGTTATTTATAAACACGAGATGCTCTCACTTTTTTTCAACGCTACTTTCAGAATTTTCATTATGGAATCAATGATAATCTGGTGTTGGTATTATCATATTCAGCTTGGTTAACTTGATGCCAGCGTTAATCGTTTCCACATTCAGGTTTAACCAAAACTGTGCCCGAGTCTCGGATAATCCCAATGCTTTTAAGGTACCAATGCTATACAACGTCTCCATAAAGTGAGAACTTGCCCGCGCGCCCTTTACCAGTTGCTCTTCAGACAGTTGCCGATGATATTGGTATGTCGATAGCCGTAAGATGATGTATACCGCAGTGAAGCCGAACACCCCCCACACTAGCCAACCGCCATAAAGCAAAATCATAATAAACACGCCTACTGACACGATGCCATCGATAATACTGCTGACGATGCTGGTGGTGAAGGTGGTTCTGATTGTATCCAGCGAACCGAAGCGGGATTGAATATCACCCAGCTTGCGCTTTTCGAAAAAAGAAAGAGGCAGTTTCAGCAGATGATCGAAAAACCCCGCCTTCCACTGTACGTCTATCAGCGCCCCCATAACAATGGAAATCCACGTTCTCAGCATGGATACGCCAGTACGGAATAAAATGAAGCACAACAATCCTATGCATATCAAAGCCAAAAGGTCATGGTCACCAGCCAGGATGACATGATCCATAACCAACTGTGTGCCAACCGGCAGCAACAGGTTGATGGCTTCAATCACTATCGAAAGACAGAAGATCTTAAACAATGCCCCCTTGAGGCCGTGCACGTTGGCCATGAGCTTGCGAAAACGTAACCTGCTCTGCTGCTTGATTGGTTGAAATTCGCTGTCGGGCCACAGTTCGAGTGCTACCCCGGTGAAGTGCCGTGAGAGCTCATGCAATTCCATCACCTTACGCCCGAAAGCCGGATCGTGGATAACTGCTCGTCCGCGGCTGATACTGACCAGCACAACGAAGTGCTTCATATCCCAATGGAGGATACAGGGCATTTTCAACACCTTAAGTTCGTCGATGTTCAGTGACAGTGCGCGCGATTGTAACCTCAGTGCATTTGCTATATCGATCAATGAGGCCATCGTTGCACCGCAAAATGTGAAGTTGTGGTATTTACAGGCAAAAAAAATGCCAATCACAGAGGATTGGCATCAGCAGGAGCGAACGCGGGTTTAGGCGGTAGCACCTTTGACGGCTTCACGCGCCAATTCGGTGATGCGAGCATAGTCGCCGCTTTCCAGCGCATCCGCAGGCACTAACCAGGAACCACCGATGCACAGCACGCTTTTCAGTGCCAGATAGTCACGGTAGTTGTTTGGCGTGATACCGCCGGTTGGGCAGAAGCGCACCTGCGAGAACGGCCCGGCAATGGCTTGTAGCGCCTTGACGCCACCGTTGGCTTCCGCTGGGAAGAATTTAAACTCGCGCAGGCCATAATCCATCCCCAACATCAGCTCGGAAACGGTGCTGATACCCGGGATCAACGGAATGCTGCCTGCGGTGGCGGCTTTCAGCAGATCGGCGGTCAGACCAGGGCTGATGGCAAACTGTGCACCGGCCTCGGTCACTTCTTGCAACTGCTGTGGATTGATCACCGTGCCCGCACCAATGATGGCATCAGGAACTTCTTTGGCGATCGCACGAATCGCGTCCATCGCACAGGCGGTACGCAGCGTCACTTCCAACACACGCACGCCACCCGCAACCAGTGCTTTGGCCAACGGCACAGCGTGTTCCAGTTTGTTAATCACAATCACCGGAACTACGGGGCCTGCCGTCAGGATCTGTTCTGCACTGGTTTTCCAGTTTTTCATCGTCATTCTCTCCATTACTTTCGGTTGGTGTTGGCACGCCCCTGCCACAGGGCTCCGCATCGCTGCAGATTCCGATCGCACCGCTAAAAGCCAGCAGACAGGCTGACGCCGGTCACCTAGGCTAATTCTGTTGACGTGTTACCAGCCCCTCACCCCAGGCCTCTCCGATAATAAATCGGTCTCAATCTACCTCTGGCCTCAGAAAGAACACCAGGGTAGCGGAGAGCTCGATCGGTTCCCTCTCCTTTTGGGAGAGGGTTAGGGCGAGAGAGGGAGCTGGTTAACTGCTGCTTATTCGAATTCGTTCCACGAACGGCCATCGCGAGTGATCATCGCGACGGAAGCCACCGGCCCCCAAGTCCCAGACTGGTATGGCTTAGGTGCTTCGTTGTCCGCTTTCCAGGCATCCATGATTGAGTCAACCCACTTCCAGGCTTCCTCCACTTCGTCACGACGCACAAACAGCGCCTGAATGCCGCGCATGGTTTCCAGCAGCAGACGCTCATAGGCATCGGCCACGTGTTCCTGGTTAAAGGTTTCCGAGAAACTCAGATCCAGCTTGGTGGTTTGCAAACGATGTTTGTGATCCAGCCCCGGCACCTTGTTCAATACCTGGATTTCGATCCCTTCGTCCGGCTGCAGGCGAATGGTCAATTTGTTCTGTGGCAGTTGTTGATAGGAGTCACGGAACAGGTTCAGCGGTGGGTTTTTAAAGTACACCACCACTTCTGAACATTTGGTCGGCAAACGCTTGCCGGTACGTAGATAGAATGGCACCCCAGCCCATTGCCAGTTGTCGATATCGACGCGGATGGACACAAAAGTCTCGGTGTTGCTGCTCTTGTTTGCCCCTTCCTCTTCCAGATAGCCCGGCACTTTTTTACCCTGCACGAAGCCTGCGGTGTACTGGCCGCGCACGGTGGTTTCCCGGACATTGGTCTGATCGATACGGCGCAGCGAGCGCAGCACTTTCACTTTCTCATCACGGATACGGTCAGTGGTCAGATCCGCCGGTGGTGACATGGCGATCATGGTCAGGATCTGCAACAGGTGGTTCTGGATCATGTCGCGCATCTGCCCGGCCTGATCGAAGTAACCCCAACGCCCTTCAATACCTACCTCTTCCGCCACGGTGATCTGCACGTGATCGATGGTGCGGTTATCCCAGTTGGAGGCAAACAGGGAGTTGGCAAAGCGTAGCGCCAGCAGGTTCAGTACCGTCTCTTTGCCAAGATAGTGGTCGATGCGGTAAACCTGGGATTCGTTAAAGTACTCAGCGACCTGATCGTTGATCACCCGTGAGGATGCCAGGTCAGTACCAAGTGGCTTTTCCATCACCACGCGCGCCGGTTCTTTATTCAGCTTGGCCTCGCCCAGGCCCTTGCAGATGGCACCAAAGGTGCTTGGCGGCATGGCGAAATAGTTGATGGTGGTACGATGTTTCTGATCCAGCATCTTGCCCAACTCGGCGAAGTGCTTGCTGTCGTTGACGTCCAGATTGCAGAAGTCCAGGCGTGCGCTCAGCGTGGCCCAAAGCTCATCGTCCAGCTTTTCTTTCATAAAGGTGCCCAGGGCTTCCTTGACCACCTTGGTATAAGCTTCTTTATCCCACTCGGCACGGCCTACCCCGATGATACGGGTATCCGGGTGGATGTGACCGGCTTTCTCTAACTGGTACAGGGAAGGCAGCAGTTTACGACGCGCCAGATCGCCTTTTGCGCCGAAAATAACCAGGTCACAGGCCTGGGCTGTAGAGGTTACCGCCATGTTCATCTCCTCGATGCAGGATATTTGTAATTTTCTTACATTACTAATGTACTCTCTTTCGCTACGGCCAGTAAACCCGGATCAAAAGCAGAAAAAAAGCCCTAGAAACTACGGCGTTATCCCTGACGTAGCGCTAACGCTGCTGGCAACGGGGGAAACTGTAATTTTCTATCTTTTTTGACACTCTTTTACCATTATGAAAGTTAGACACAGGTCATGTTCTGGTGAAAAAAGCCAGCTTATCCCTTGTCGACACTGCCAACGCTTACCAGCACGTAGTATATTTTCATTAAACCGGATTGATTTCTCCTTTGATTGAAATCGACATACCCTATGGATCACCAGTGACAGCAGGTGTCCGGCAGGTATAAACCATGAGTGACTCTCGTTATATGAATACGCTGGAAAAAATCCAGAACCATCTGGAGCTCCTGAGCAAATCGGAAAGGAAAGTCGCCGAGGTGATCCTGGCCTCCCCACAAACCGCTATTCACTCCAGCATCGCCCGGCTGGCCAAATTGGCCGATGTCAGTGAGCCGACCGTTAACCGCTTTTGCCGCCGCCTTGAAACCAAAGGATTCCCCGATTTCAAGCTGCATCTGGCTCAAAGTCTGGCCAACGGTACACCCTATGTAAACCGCAATGTCGAAGAAAACGACACCGTTGCCGCTTACACCAGTAAGATCTTTGAGTCGGTGATGGCCAACCTGGATACAGTAAAGGCAAATCTCGACATTACCGCAATCAATCGTGCGGTTGATCTGCTTACCCAGGCAAAAAAAATCTCGTTCTTCGGCCTGGGGGCCTCTGCTGCCGTGGCGCACGACGCCATGAACAAATTTTTCCGCTTCAATATTCCGGTGGTCTATTTTGACGATATCGTCATGCAGCGCATGAGCTGCATGAACTCCGTCGAGGGAGATGTCGTTGTATTAATCTCCCATACCGGGCGCACCAAGAATTTGGTCGAGATGGCGCATCTGGCACGAGAGAATGACGCCACGGTCATCGCCATCACCTCGAAAGATACACCGTTGGCCCAGGCTGCGACCCTCCCCCTACTGTTGGACGTGCCGGAAGATACCGATGTTTATATGCCCATGGTGTCCCGAATTGCACAGTTGACCCTGATTGATGTGCTGGCCACTGGATTTACCTTGCGTCGAGGGGCTAAATTCAGAGATAACTTGAAGCGGGTCAAGGAAGCGTTGAAAGAATCGCGCTTTGATAAAGGGATCGTCCCCAACAGTTTCGACTGAAAACGGATTTAAAAACCGCCGGTCAGATCACAAGTTGACCCGCGGGATTATAGTTGTACCCTGATAGCTCGTTCATACAGATAACCCAGATGAACATTGGGTAGGCGAAAAACGTCGGCCCCCTCATCCGGTTTCGTTATCTGACGTTCAGCAACACCAATACTTGCGTCACAAGTCAACGGAGTAATACATGACCAGACGGCTCAGAAGAACCAAAATCGTTACCACACTGGGTCCGGCTACCGACCGCGACAATAATCTGGAAAAGATTATTGCTGCTGGTGCGAACGTAGTTCGGCTTAACTTTTCCCACGGCAATGCAGAAGACCATCAGGCACGGGCAGATAAAGTGCGTGAGATTGCGGCCAAGCTGGGGCGTCATGTCGCTATCCTGGGCGATCTTCAAGGGCCAAAAATCCGCGTTTCCACCTTTAAGGAAGGCAAGATTTTCCTTAACATCGGCGATAAATTCCTGCTGGATGCCAATCTGACCAAGGGTGAAGGCGATAAAGAAAAAGTCGGTATCGACTATAAAGGCCTGCCTGCGGACGTGGTTCCTGGCGATGTGCTGCTGCTGGACGATGGCCGCGTACAGCTGAAAGTGCTGGAAGTTCAGGGCATGAAAGTGTTCACCGAAGTCACCGTAGGTGGCCCGCTGTCGAACAATAAAGGCATCAACAAACTGGGCGGCGGCCTTTCTGCCGAAGCTCTGACCGAAAAAGACAAAGCCGATATTCTGATCGCCGCCAAAATTGGTGTCGACTACCTGGCCGTCTCCTTCCCACGTACCGGCGAAGACCTGAACTATGCTCGCCGCTTGGCACGTGACGCAGGCTGCAACGCCAAAATCGTGTCAAAAGTAGAACGTGCTGAAGCCGTATGCAGCGACGAAGCGATGGATGACATCATTCTGGCTTCCGACGTAGTCATGGTTGCCCGTGGCGATCTGGGCGTCGAAATCGGCGATCCGGAGCTGGTGGGCATCCAGAAGAAACTGATCCGTCGCGCCCGTACACTGAACCGTGCGGTGATCACCGCCACGCAGATGATGGAATCGATGATCACCAACCCGATGCCGACCCGTGCCGAAGTGATGGACGTGGCGAACGCCGTGCTGGATGGTACCGATGCGGTCATGCTGTCTGCCGAAACCGCTGCGGGCCAGTATCCAGCCGAAACGGTAGCCGCCATGGCGCGTGTTTGCCTGGGCGCAGAGAAAATCCCAAGCATCAACGTATCCAAGCACCGTCTGGACGTGCAGTTCGACAATATCGAAGAAGCCATCGCCATGTCGACCATGTACGCCGCTAACCACCTTAAAGGGGTTACCGCCATCATCGCCATGACCGAATCTGGACGCACCGCGCTAATGATGTCGCGTATCAGCTCCGGCTTGCCGATCTTCGCCATGTCACGCCATGAGCACACGCTGAACCTGACGGCGCTGTATCGTGGTGTTACCCCGGTCTACTTCGGCAGCCACAGCGATGGCGTTGCCGCCGCTAATGACGCTATCGCCCGTCTGCGTGATAAAGGTTACCTGGTGTCTGGCGATCTGGTGCTGGTTACCCAAGGTGACGTCATGAGCACCGTGGGCACCACCAATACCAGCCGTATCCTGCGCGTAGACTGATTTAGTTATTTCGACACGCTGTTATAAGCCAGCCGGTTACTCTACCGGCTGGCTTTTTTAATACCTGGACAACGTTTTCCGTCTCCCAGGTGCTGACCTTTGAGCTTTTCTTCCATTCCTTTGCATAGACTAAAAAGCAGTTCATCAAGCCATCTGTGCGCTAGCTATCATAATTAGTAGCAACAGACAGCTTGAAGAGGTGATAAACTTTAATAAGTATTGGATTAGACAAAGGTTAATCAAAGGACAATCAGATAAATGATACACGCATTTTTTGAATTCCCCTTACTGCCAGCCAAGGTGACCGACGTCAGCAAACTGAAGGAAGTCATTAACAGCGATAGCTCGACAAGTTTCGTCATGGCACCTGAAGTCGCCAAATTTGTCAAAGACGTACTGGTCATTAACACCACCATCGGCAGCTTTAAAAACACCCGTTTTCAGTTTGCGGATGGCACCTATATCGCCTTTGACAGCAAAGGCAAATCCACGCTGTTCCACTCGGATAATCCACCAGATTGGGCGCGGACCAAAAGAGAATATTCACGCACGCAATGGCTCACCAATCATGGTCTGCTCGATGCCCCCGCCAAGGCACTGATAGCCAAAATGCTGGAAATACCGCTAAAAGAGCGGCGCGAGATTGCCGACAATCTGTTTAATCTTGACCTCGACAAGCTGATCCCCTCAGTTGGTGCAAGATCTTCTGCAGGCAATCGTAATGGTAAATCAACCAAACCCAAGATTTCGGACTTGGGTTCGGTGGAGTATTTCCTTAACTTCTTCGCCAGACTGCGCGAATGCGTGACGACCGACACCTTCCCCACCCTGCAAAAGCTGATGGATCTTGGCGAGCAAGTTTCGGTTAATCAGGCCCCAACCAGCGTCAAGCAAGCCGTTAGAACCTACTATAAAGCGGTGTGTGGCGAGCAGATCCCTAACAACAAGGTGGTTGAAAAGGGTTACCCTGATCTCTACTGCATGCGGATCAAACCCGCGATTGAAGCGGTTGAGGCGGTTGGCCTTGATAGCTACTATGCCACGTTATCAGCAGCCATTGGCCTGGCAGGTGACTGCACCATAGCAGACTTTGATTTTCACTATCAGTAAGTCATAACATAGTCAGTTGCGCTGACCGAGGTTTTGGAAACGGTCCGGCGCAACGTGACCTACTAGTCTCCAGACTACCTCTCTCATCTCACACGGCTTCCGTCCCTAGTACACCTAATCTGCCAGACCTTCACAAAATTCATTGCCCACGGATATAATCCACACCTGTTAGCAATTACCATCCCAGCGTAATACACCTCACTTGAAACGCCTTAAGTCTTCGATCGAAAGTCATCAAGTCAACACATTTATGTAAGTCATTTAAAATTGATAACAGTCAATAAAAAGCCTTTACCAATACATAGAATTGACAAAATAAAGACTATAAACACAAAACAAAGACTGTGATTGTTTATGCAATGTCTATAGAAGCAAGAAAGACTATGGATGGTCATATCAAGCTCCCCAACCTTAATGACTTAATGATAGGTAGTAGAAATGACCATCCAGAAAACCCTGCTTGCTTCTTTAATCACGCTGGCCGCAATTAGCGGTATCGCCCATGCGGATAGCTTCGCAGGTGCGTTGACAGAGCTGCAAACCATCCAATCAGGCATGAGTCAGGAAGAAATAAATCAGAAAATTCAACGCTTCATCGAGCGTGCTCCTGAAGGCACAAATATTAAAGGAGTGTTAGAAGACCTCGGCTTAACCTACACCAGCCCGACGGTAAATACTCTCCCCCATCAGGCGCTGATTACCCCCCATCTCGATGCGCCAGTGATTGATCGCTCTTCGCATCTGGACAGCAACGCGACTCAGGAACAGCGCGATACCGCCAAAGCTGCCGCAGAGGAACTCGCTGCCTATCACCACAACAATCCCGAAGGTAATCCGACACATCAGAATGCCCCAGCTTCACATCAGGACGATCGGCAAAACGAACAGAGCACATTAACCGCCGGAAAATATGCCTCGGCTAATATCCCCCGCGACGGTATTGATGGTAAGAACGGTGCCGATGGCAAAGACGGACAATCCATCACTGGTAAGAAAGGGGCTAAAGGCAAAGATGCGGATATGACACTGGTTAACGCCAATGTCGTTGCTCTGCGCGGTGTACGTAACGAACAGGCCGCACAGGGTGCTTACATTCAACAAAATAGCGCCAACGTTGCTCTTAACCGTTCCCGTATTGCCAGCAACAGTGCCGCGATCAATCAGAACTCGCATGATATTGCCGCCAACCGCAAGGATATCGATGAAAACACCAAAGATATCAAACGAGTCGGTGCGATGGCGCAAGCGGTCAGTTCGCTGCATTATAACCGCAATGAGTCTGGCTACGCCGTTGCCGCCGGGGAATATGATGGTGAAGCCTCCATCGCGGGTGGTATGCAATTTAGTACCTCACAAGACAGTGCCGTCACCATGCAAGTTAGCTGGGACGGCAACGCCACGGGCGCCGGCGTCGGTTTCCATTCAAACTTTTAAGCCGTAAACCTCTCCAAACCCTCGGGTGCTTTTGGCATTCGAGGTCAACACCGCCAAATTTTTGTTCCCCCACCTCCCCCGCTTGCGTACCATCAGTCGATATCCGCAATTTTGGAGAGTCATTCATGCTGCACCAGCATCACCGGCAACACACTCAGGGTTCGTTGGATCTCGATAACCAGCAGTTGGAAAACCTAAGCGAGGAAAGCCTCAGTGGATCCTCCTTGCAAAAAATCAGCCTGTACAATAATCGCCTAACCAGCTTCCCAGAACGGATATTTCACCACCACGGCCTGAAAGTGCTAAATATTTCCTGCAACCAGATTGCCCTGTTCCCCGCTGAAATCGGTATGTTAAACCAGTTGCAGATGCTGGATTTTGGCCACAATCAGGCAGCAACAATTCCAGCCGAAATCGGCGAGTTGCGTGAATTAAAATATCTGTATTTGAGTGATAACGGCTTTAGCCAGTTGCCAGATTCGCTGCGCCAACTACAAGCATTGTGCTACCTGAATCTGACGGATAATCAACTGACAGAGATCCCCTCGGCGCTATGTGCTCTGGCCTCGCTACAAGAGTTGCGTCTCTACAATAACGCCATTACCGCGTTGCCCTCAGAGATCGGTATGCTGGAGCAACTACGTGAATTGCACCTGATGAAAAACCGTCTCACTACCCTGCCCAGCGAGATCGCTCAGCTGTCAGAGTTACAGGTGATGGATTTGGAAAACAACGCCATTGCGTACTTACCCGATCAATTCTGCCAGTTGCCCAAGCTGACCACCCTCAACCTGCGTTTCAACCAGTTATCCCGGCTACCTGAAGACTTTGGTGCATTGAGTTCACTGGTTTCATTAGACTTGCGTGCAAACCGATTAAGCGAATTACCGGCCAGCATGGCGCAAATGAAAAATCTGCGGCGACTGGATCTGCGTTGGAATGATTTCGACCATTATCCTGCGGTGCTTGAACCGCTGATCCAACAGGGCTGTATGGTGCATTGTTAAGAGTCTGCCCAAAATCCACAGCGGTTGATGAATATACGACGCATGGGTGCTCTGGATCTTGGTATCTGAAGCCAAAGTGTGGATACAAAGAGAAAGGCCCCGAGTCGATAACATCAACCCGAGGCCAATTCTAACGCCCACATAACGTGTGGTTAGCTATTACCTGCCGAGAGGCAAGGAGCTGGTCCGTCGTTGCAGATTGTCAAAAGTTGCTGAAATTGTAAGAAACGACAAGGCTAGACTGTACGGGCGTTACACGTGCTGCGTCCATTTAGCAGCACGTGTAACTCCCCTGGAGTACGAGTCGGTTGAAGTGGAGAACTGCCTTAACGATATAAATCGTCCCGCGAGTAAGGTTCAATCTCACCTTCCTTGCGCGTTTTCAGCAGCTTCAAAATCCAGGTATATTGTTCCGGATTAGGACCCACCAGGTTTTCCACTTCTTCGTTCATGCGGCGCGCAATGCGAACATCGTCGGCTTCGGCCAGATCATCCATCGGCTCACGGATATAAATGTCCAGCATACTGGTTTTACCGTCATAAACCGGGAATAGCGGCACGATCGCCGCTTTGCAGACTTTCATCAGGCGGCCGACCGCAGGCAATGTGGCTTTATAGGTCGCAAAGAAATCCACGAATTCACTGTGCTCGGCACCGTGATCCTGGTCGGGCAGATAATAGCCCCAATAACCATGGCGCACCGAACTGATGAAAGGCTTGATACCATCGTTGCGGGCGTGCATGCGGCCACCAAACTTGCGGCGCACGCTATTCCACAGATAGTCGACCAGTGGGTTGCTCTGGTTATGAAACATCGCCGCCATGGGTTGCCCACGCGCAGCCATCAGCATCGCTGGCACATCAACGGCCCAGCCGTGCGGCACCAGGAAAATCACGTTGCGGCCTTCCTCACGGATTTTATCCAGCACGTCTTCACCGTGCCAACGCACGCGCTTGAGCACCTTTTCCGGTTTGGTACAGGCCAGTTCTGCCATCAGGATCATCGATTGCGGCGCGGTAGCAAACATCTCATCGATAATATGCTCGCGTTGCTGTTCTGGCAGTTCCGGCATGCAATAGAGCAGATTGATACGGGCGCGGCGTCGTGCCCCTTTCGCAACCTTGCCAGCCAGTTTACCAATCGCACCCAGTAATGGGTCTCGCATTCGAGCAGGGACCAGAGAAATACCGGCCATCAGCCCGGTTCCCAACCAAACGCCCCAGTAGCGCGGATGATAGAAGGCTTTATCAAATTGTGGGATGAACTCTACGTTCGATTTCTTCTCGTTTTGCATGACCTGCTCTTTATTCAACGCACCTGCTCGGAAGATATAAACTATATACCTAGTTGCAGTCAGGCGGGTGAGCCAGGTTAAAACCATCACCGTTCACTGACAAAATGCAGCTATCGTTATCTCGAGCAGGCATTAATAAAAAAACATCGGCCCGAAATCAGGCCGATGGGAAATCATAAGGGATAGCGATGGTTAATCCAGCTGCAGCTGCGGCACCACTTCCTTCACCTGTGCCAGATAATCGCTGCGATCTTTCCCCATCAGCCCTTCAGAGCGAGGCAATTTAGCCGTCAATGGGTTAACCGCTTGCTGGTTAGTCCACATTTCATAATGCAAATGTGGGCCGGTAGAGCGGCCGGTGTTACCGGAAAGTGCAATGCGATCGCCACGTTTCACCTTCTGCCCTGGCTTGACCAACAGCTTTTTCAAGTGCATATAGCGCGTGGTGTATTGGCGGCCATGACGGATCGCCACATAGTTACCTGCCGCGCCACTGCGCTTGGCGATCACCACTTCACCGTCACCCACCGCCAACACTGGCGTGCCGACCGGCATGGCGAAGTCGACACCTTTATGCGGTGCAATGCGCCCGGTCACCGGATTTACGCGGCGTGGATTAAAGTTGGAAGAAATACGGAACTGCTTCATGGTCGGGAAACGCATAAAGCCACGTGCCAGACCGGAACCCTGGCGATCGTAGAACTTGCCGTCATCGGCGCGGATAGCGAAGTAATCTTTGCCGCTGCTACGCATACGTACGCCCAACAGTTGGCTTTGCTCGCTCTTGCCATCAAACTCTTCACGCGACATCAACACCGCGAACTGATCGCCTTTGCGCAGCTTGCGAAAATCAAGCTGCCATTGCAGGGCTTTGATCACCGCATTGATCTCGGCACGGGTCAGGCCAGCCGCCGAGGCACTGCTGACAAAGCTGCCGTTCAGCTTGCCGCTCAGCACGCTGTTGCGCCATTCACCCTTCTGGGTTTCCTTGGTTTCTTTAAAGGAATTGCCTACGCGATCGTAGGTACGGGTTTCACGGCGTGAAACCTCCCAGGTCAGGCGCTTAAGATCGCCATCTTCGGTAAGCGTCCAGGAGAGTTGCTGGCCAATTTTCAGGTTACGCAAATCGCGGTTCTGCGAAGCCAGCAGCGAAACATCCGACATTTCGATGCCGTACTGGGTCAGAATACTGCCGAGCGTGTCACCGGTAGAAACCACATATTCATGCACACCCTCCTCTCCGGCGACCTTCTGGTCCAGCTCATCCTCAGGGATGTCATCATCGGGGGTAGGTTGGTCGGCATCAATAGGTTCACTGGCTTCGGGCTGCAATGCCCTTAACTGGTTGGCTTCCAACTCGACGCTTTTAACGATAGGGTTATGTTCTGGGTGATAAACGGAAGGCCGCCAAACAGCGACGGCCAACGTAACGACTGTCAACGACCCTAGCATTACGCGATGGGGCCGAGGCAGGTTGTTATACGCCAGAGTGATAGTTCGGACTATCTTCTGCACTCAATAATATCCTCATAATCTTTACTTCAGGCAGCTCACGTACTGGTTGGACAGCGCTGTCAGGAAGTTCCCGTAGCTGTCTTTCCCCAGTTCGATGCCGGTGCCCAGCGGGTCCAGCGTTCCAGAACGCACAGTGGTACCCTTGGCAACGGCATTAATTACGGCCGGTCTGAATTGTGGCTCAGCAAAAACGCAGACTGCTTTCTGCTCAACCAACTGTGTTCGAATTTGGTGTAAACGCTGTGCGCCAGGTTGAATTTCGGGATTAACGGTAAAATGGCCCAGTGGGCTCAAGCCGAAGTGTTTTTCAAAGTAGCCATAAGCGTCATGAAAAACAAAATATCCCTTACCTTGCACAGGCGTTAGCATCTTAACAAGATTTTTATCAGTTTGCGCTAGCTGATCCTCGAACTGGCGCAGGTTTGCGTCTAATTTGTCCTTCTTTTGCGGCATAAGTTCCAATAATCTGTCGTGAATCGCGATCGCGGTCACTTTTGCCACCTCTGGCGACAGCCAAACGTGCATATTATAGTCACCGTGATGATGGTCATGTCCATCGTCGCCATCCGCATGACTATGCGCTTCGGCTGCATGATCATGGTCATCGTCGTCATCGCCTTTCATCAACAACGGCTGTACCGCAGGCAGTTCACCGATCGCCAATTGCCTATTCGCGGGCAGCTGCGTCAGGGATTTGGTCAGAAAAGCCTCCATATCTGGCCCGACCCAAAGCACCAGGTCGGCGCTACGCAGCCGCTGAATGTCCGACGGGCGCAAGGCGAAGTCGTGGGGCGAGGCGCCGTCCGGTAATAAAATCTCGGTAGGCGTGACCCCATCTGCAATAGCGGATGCGATAAAGCCCAGCGGGCGGATAGAGGTCACTACGGCGGCCGTTGCATTGCCCGCCATCACCAAAGCCGCCGCCAGCAGAGTGCGTTGCAGCCATTTATTTTTCTGTCCCATCATCAGTAATCCCGTCGTTTTCAGCAAAGAAGCGTGATATTATAACATTCGGTTAGTTCTGCAAAATGTAATCACGATATGTCTACACTGGCAACGCTAAAAAATATTTCTGTTTCTTTTGGTACCCGGCGGGTACTGACAAATATCTCTCTCAACCTGCAACCGGGTCGTATTCTGACGCTCCTCGGGCCTAACGGGGCCGGCAAGTCAACGCTGGTTCGCGTAGTGCTGGGCTTAATTGCCCCAACGGAAGGCACGCTGGAACGTCTGCCTGGGCTGCGCATTGGCTATGTGCCGCAAAAGCTGCATCTCGATGCCACCCTGCCCTTGACCGTCAACCGCTTTATGCGGCTCAAACCCGGGGTAAAAAAGGCCGATATCTTGCCCGCGCTCAAACGCGTACAGGCTGCGCACCTGCTGGAACAGCCTATGCAAAAACTGTCCGGCGGCGAAAACCAGCGGGTGTTACTGGCACGAGCGCTGTTGAATCAACCGCAGTTGCTGGTGCTGGATGAGCCCACGCAAGGGGTGGACGTTAACGGCCAGTTGGCGTTATACGACCTGATCGACCAATTGCGCAAAGAGCTGGGCTGCGCGGTGCTGATGGTTTCCCATGACCTGCACCTGGTGATGGCCAAAACCGACGACGTCCTGTGCCTGAACCAACATATTTGCTGCTCCGGCACGCCAGAAGTGGTGTCAATGCACCCGGAGTTTATCGCCATGTTCGGTAACCGGGGCGCTGAGCAGTTGGCGATCTATCGCCATCACCATAATCACCGTCACGACCTGCAAGGCAGAATTGTGCTGAAAAAAACCGGGGGCCGTGAGGCATGATTGAACTGTTATTGCCCGGCTGGCTGGCCGGTGTGCTGCTGGCTGCGGCGGCGGGCCCGTTGGGTTCCTTTGTGGTCTGGCGCAGGATGTCTTACTTTGGCGATACGTTGGCACATGCTTCGCTGCTAGGCGTTGCCTTCGGCTTATTGCTGGACGTCAACCCGTTTTACGCTGTGATTGCCGTCACGTTGCTGTTGGCTCTGGTGCTGGTTTGGCTGGAGCGCCGCCCGCAGCTGTCGATCGATACGCTGCTCGGCATTATGGCGCATAGCGCGCTATCGCTGGGTCTGGTGGTGGTCGCGCTGATGTCCAACGTGCGCGTAGATCTGATGGCATATCTGTTTGGGGATTTGCTGTCGGTGACGATCAGCGATATCTGGATGATCGGCACCGGCGTGGTGATTGTGCTGCTGGTGCTCTGGTGGCAATGGCGCGATCTGCTGTCGATGACCATCAGCCCGGAGATGGCACATGTCGATGGCGTTAACCTGCCCCGCGCACGCACCATCTTGATGCTGGTCACCGCCTTGACCATCGGGCTGGCCATGAAATTTGTCGGCGCGCTGATTATTACGTCACTACTGATTATCCCGGCGGCAACCGCACGGCGTTTTGCACGTACTCCGGAACAAATGGCCGGTTATGCGGTATTGGTAGGGATAATTGCGGTCACCGGTGGGCTGACCTTCTCGGCGTTTTACGATACGCCAGCGGGGCCTTCGGTAGTGTTAAGCGCAGCGGTGCTGTTTGTACTGAGCCTGTCAAAAAAGCAGCAGGC
The DNA here is from genome assembly GCF_945957435.1 of Serratia sp. PL7. Classification (NCBI taxonomy): domain Bacteria; kingdom Pseudomonadati; phylum Pseudomonadota; class Gammaproteobacteria; order Enterobacterales; family Yersiniaceae; genus Serratia; species Serratia sp. PL7. The sequence goes on from NZ_CAMFLB010000008.1 coordinate 77,406, forward strand.
TTGATCTCATTACGCCAGGGACTCCCCTGGCGTAAATCCTGGATTTCTACTTCTCTTCCCGCTCGATACCAAAGTGCTTATAGGCATGATTGGTCGCCATTCGGCCACGCGGAGTACGCTGAATAAACCCCTGTTGGATCAGGAAAGGTTCGATCACGTCTTCTATCGTTTCACGCTCTTCACCGATTGCCGCCGCCAGGTTATCCAACCCCACCGGGCCACCGGTAAACTTGTCGATGATCGCCAGCAACAGCTTGCGGTCCATATAGTCGAAACCTTCCGCATCGACGTTCAGCATATCCAACGCCTGCATGGCCACTTCGCCATTGATCACCCCGTTGGCACGAACTTCGGCAAAGTCGCGCACGCGGCGCAGCAAACGGTTGGCAATACGCGGTGTACCGCGGGCGCGACGTGCCACTTCATGCGCCCCATCGGTAGACAGATCCAGCCCCAGGCAGTTGGCACTGCGGGAAACGATATGCTCCAGATCGGCCACCTGATAGAACTCTAAACGCTGCACGATGCCGAAGCGATCGCGTAATGGCGAGGTCAAGGAACCGGCACGCGTGGTGGCTCCAACCAGGGTGAACGGTGGCAGGTCGAGCTTGATTGAGCGCGCCGCCGGGCCTTCACCGATCATGATATCCAGCTGATAGTCTTCCATCGCTGGATACAGGATCTCTTCCACTACCGGCGAAAGACGGTGGATTTCGTCGATAAACAGGACGTCATGGGGCTCCAGGTTGGTCAGCATTGCCGCCAGATCCCCAGCCTTTTCCAGCACCGGACCAGAAGTGGTACGCAGGTTAACGCCCATCTCATTGGCCACGATGTTGGCCAAGGTGGTTTTACCCAACCCAGGCGGCCCGAAGATCAACAGATGGTCCAGTGCATCGCCGCGCTGTTTGGCAGCCTGAATAAAGATTTCCATCTGCTCACGCACGTGCGGCTGGCCAACGTACTCCGTCAGCAGCTTAGGACGGATCGCGCGATCCAGCACCTCTTCTTCATTGAACGGCTCGGCAGAGATCAGGCGGTCGGCTTCAATCATGGTCTACCCCTTTCCTGCCTACAGAGCGGCACGTAATGCTTCGCGGATTAATGCCTCGCAATCCGCACCCGGCTTGGCAACCTTGCTGACCATCCGGCTGGCTTCCTGTGGCTTATAGCCCAAGGCCACCAGCGCAGAGGCCGCTTCGGCTTCAATATCCATCTCCGCCGCTTTGGCCGCACTGGCCGGCAGGGGGATTTCGCTGCTGTTGTTGAACAGATCGCCGTTCAGGCCTTTGAAGCGGTCTTTCATTTCGACGACCAGACGCTCGGCAGTTTTCTTACCCACGCCTGGCAATTTGATCAATGTAGTGATCTCTTCACGTTCTACCGCGCTGACAAACTGCTGGGCAGACATGCCTGAAAGGATCGCTAGCGCCAGTTTTGGCCCCACGCCGTTCACTTTAATCAGCTCACGGAACAGCGCTCGTTCTTGCTTATCATTGAACCCATACAGCAGCTGTGCATCTTCACGCACCACGAATTGGGTAAACACGATAGCCTCTTGCCCCAGCTCCGGCAGCTCGTAAAAGCAGGTCATCGGCATATGCACTTCATACCCGACGCCATTGGTTTCAAGTAACACCAGCGGTGGCTGCTTTTCCAGAATAATTCCTCTGAGACGACCTATCATTACCCCTCCTGAATGGATCCCTGCACGTGGCGCACTGCCACGCAGTATTGATACAGCTTATACCATAAAAAAGGCTGGATGAATATCCAGCCTCAGATTACTGACATTTAGCAACACTGCCACATTGTCAACGGCTCTAACGCAAACGCCCGCGCGCCAGATTCAACCGCCCTTCACTCATACGCAGCACGTTCTGGCTGAGATGGCAGTGGGTAATGGCGATAGCCAACGCATCCGCGGCATCCGCCTGCGGATTGGCAGACAGCTTCAGCAATGAGCGAACCATATGCTGCACCTGAGACTTTTCCGCCGCACCGGTACCGACCACCGTCTGTTTCACCTGGCGCGCCGCGTACTCAAACACTTCCAGGTTTTGATTGACGGCAGCAACGATCGCCACGCCCCGCGCCTGCCCCAGCTTAAGCGCCGAGTCCGGATTCTTGGCCATAAACACCTGTTCGATAGCGAAGAAGTCCGGTTGAAACTGGGTAATGATTTCACTCACGCCAGCATAAATCAGCTTCAGGCGCGTCGGCATATCATCCACCACGGTACGAATACAACCGCTGGCAACATAGGTCAGTTGGCGGCCCTGCTGGCGGATCAGGCCATAGCCGGTGACGCGCGAGCCGGGATCGATACCCAGTATGATCGCCATTGCTACCACCACCCTGCATTGATTGTTGCCTGGCGTTGCCGGTTGGCAACGCCATCATTCACTTGCATTACAGCGTTGCAGCGATCTCGTCGGAGATCTCACCGTTATGGTAAACCTCCTGCACGTCGTCACAGTCTTCCAGCATGTCGATCAAGCGCAGTAACTTAGGCGCAGTTTCCGCATCCATATCCGCTTTGGTGGACGGGATCATGGAAACCTCGGCCGAGTCTGCCTCAAAGCCTGCGGCGGTCAACGCGTCTTTCACTTCACCCAGATTTTCCCAGGCGGTGAAGACGTCAATGGCACCATCGTCATAGGTCTGGATATCTTCGGCACCCGCTTCCAGCGCGGCTTCCATCACGGTGTCTTCATCCAGACCCGGTGCGTAGGTGATCACGCCTTTTTTGGTGAACAGATAGGCCACGGAACCGTCGGTACCCAGGTTGCCACCACACTTGGTGAAGGCATGGCGCACTTCTGCCACGGTACGGTTACGGTTGTCACTCAGGCACTCGATCATTACCGCGGTGCCGCCAGGGCCGTAACCTTCATAGATGATGGTTTCCATATTGGTATCATCATCGCCGCCTACGCCACGGGCGATAGCACGGTTCAGGGTATCGCGCGTCATGTTGTTAGACAGCGCTTTATCGATAGCCGCACGCAGACGTGGGTTCGAACCCGGATCGCCGCCGCCCAATTTGGCGGCAGTCACCAACTCACGGATAATTTTGGTGAAAATCTTACCGCGTTTGGAATCTTGTGCAGCTTTGCGGTGTTTGGTGTTGGCCCATTTACTATGACCTGCCATAAAAAATATCTCCAAAAAGAACTACTGGACAGAATGGATCACAAACTCTTCAATCGCCTGCTGATTACTCCAGGACTTGGTCAGTTTGACCGCCTCGGACGCCTCAAGCCATTGGTAAGCATGATGTTCGGTCAAGACCGGATCGCGCTCATCAGGTAACGCCAGACAGAACCAGTGCTCTTTATTACGCGTGGTTCCCGGCGCATAGCGGTGTCGCAAATGGACAAAGAGTTCAAATTCCACACAGCGCTGGCAATCGAACAACGGCAGCCCCTCTGCTGCGATATCGATGCCAATCTCTTCCATGACTTCGCGCTGTGCGGCATGCGGCGGCGATTCGGCGTCCTCAAGGCTGCCGGTCACCGACTGCCAGAACTCCGTATCATCACGCCGCTGTAACATCAGCACCCGGCCACTGGATTTTGCATAAATCACCACCAGAATAGACTCGGGCCGCTTGTAATTCATCACTCGCTCTCTTGTTCGGCTGAGGCTTTCTTCACTACGCTGATCGCCAGCTCCTGCAACGAAGCCGGGTTGGCGAAGCTTGGTGCATCGGTCATCAGACAGGCTGCTGCGGTGGTTTTCGGGAAGGCGATAACGTCACGGATGTTCTCGGTACCGGTTACCAGCATCACCAGGCGATCCAGACCGAAGGCCAAACCGGCGTGCGGAGGCGTACCGTACTTCAGCGCATCCAGCAGGAAGCCGAACTTCTCGCGTTGTTCTTGCTCATTGATGCCAAGGATACCGAAGACGGTTTGCTGCATTTCACTGCGGTGAATACGCACGGAACCGCCACCCACTTCATAGCCGTTCAGCACCATATCGTAGGCATTGGCGATAGCTGAAGTAGGATCTTTTTGCAGTTCTTCCGGGCTCATATCGCGCGGTGCGGTAAACGGATGGTGCATCGCCGCCAAGCCGCCTTCGCCGTCTTCTTCAAACATTGGGAAATCGACCACCCACAGTGGTGCCCAACTGTCGAGCTTGGTCAGGCCAAGATCGCGGCCAATTTTCAAGCGCAGCGCGCCCATGGCGTCGGTAACGATTTTAAAGCTGTCGGCACCGAAGAACAGAATGTCACCGGTTTGCGCATTAGTGCGCGCCAGGATCGCTTCCAGCACTTCGGCACTGAGGAATTTGGCAATCGGGCTTTGCACGCCTTCCATACCCGCAGCACGATCGTTAACCTTCAACCATGCCAAACCTTTGGCACCGTAGATATTAACGAAAGCGCCGTATTCGTCGATCTGCTTACGGGTCAGCTGTGCGCCACCCGGAACACAAATCGCGGCCACGCGGCCTTTGGCATCGTTCGCCGGGCCAGAGAACACTTTGAACTCAACGTCTTTGACCAGGTCGGCAACGTCCACCAGCTCCAGCGGGTTACGCAGGTCTGGCTTATCGGAACCGTAACGGCGCATCGCTTCGGCAAAGGTCATGATCGGGAATTTACCCAGATCGACGCCCTTCACGTCCAGCCACAGCTCATGCACCAGTTGCTCCATCACTTCACGCACCTGCTCGGCGCTCATGAAAGAAGTTTCCACGTCGATCTGGGTGAATTCCGGCTGGCGATCGGCGCGCAAGTCTTCGTCACGGAAGCACTTGACGATCTGGTAGTAACGGTCGAAGCCAGACATCATCAGCAGCTGTTTGAACAACTGTGGGGACTGCGGCAACGCATAGAACTTACCTTTATGCACGCGGCTTGGTACCAGATAGTCACGGGCACCTTCCGGCGTGGCTTTGGTCAGCATGGGGGTTTCGATATCCAGGAAACCGTGGCTGTCCATAAAGCGGCGCACAAAGCTGGTGATCTTGGCACGGGTTTTCAGGCGGTCGGCCATTTCTGGGCGACGCAGATCCAGGTAGCGATATTTCAGACGCGCTTCTTCGCTGTTGGTCTGGTTCGAGTCCAACGGCAGCGGTTCGGAGCGGTTGATGATCTCCAGCGCGTGGGCAAACACCTCAACCTCGCCAGTCGCCATATCCTTGTTGGCCTGGCTTTCCGGGCGCGCACGCACGGTACCGACGATCTGGATGCAGAACTCGTTACGCAGTTCGAAGGCTTTGTCGAAGGCCGCTTTCTGATCCGGATCGAAGAACACCTGCACGATGCCTTCGCGGTCACGCATATCAATAAAGATCAGGCCACCCAGATCGCGGCGGCGGTTGACCCAACCACACAAAGTGACTTCCTGGCCGACGTGGGCCAGATTCAACTGCCCGCAATATTCAGTACGCATACGCTATCCTTTTGACTTAAGCCGATTCCGCCGGAGGTTGGCAACAGTTGCTGTTTCCGCACGGCTGTTATCTGACGAATTGTTATTTATCACCCGGTTTGAAGTCTGTTGCATACCAGCCAGTACCCTTTAACTGGAAACCGCTGGCAGAGATCAACTTGGTCAGTGCGGGCTGCCCACACGCCGGGCATTGAGTCAACGGCGCGTCGGAAAATTTTTGTAGTTTCTCTAATCGATGTTGGCATGAGCCACATGCATATTCATAAATCGGCATAGATCGCTGGATTAAAGATTGGTGAAAAAAGGCGGTCATTATAAAGGAAATTCATGCGCCAGATAAGAGCGAACACGGCATTGTTGCAACGCTAAATGGTACCGAACGTTAAGAAACAACACATCGGTTAACAAATTTCCCATTAACTGGCAGCAGTTTTATCACGTAGCCTATGTCCCCGTCGTCTTTCATATGCCAGTAGCACAACCTTAAATCCACTTTACCCCTGAGATGCTCCCAATGCTAAAACTTGATGCCCAAACCACCGCCCTGGTCCTGATCGATCTGCAACACGGCATTTTACCTTACGCCGCTGGCCCGCACAGTGCCAGCCAAGTCGTCACCCATGCGGCCCATCTGGCAGGACGCTTTCGCGCGCTGAATGCCCCCGTGTTTCTGGTGCGCGTCGGCTGGTCTGATTCCTTTGCCGAAGCGCTCAAGCAGCCAGTAGATAAACCTTCACCGTCTCCGGTCGGCGGGCTGCCAGCGTCCTGGTGGGAATTCCCCGAAGCGCTGGCGGTACAAGACAGCGATGTGTTGATCACCAAACGTCAATGGGGCGCATTCTATGGTACCGATCTGGATCTGCAACTGCGTCGTCGGGGTATCAAATCGGTGGTATTGGGCGGTATCGCTACCAATATTGGCGTGGAGTCTACCGCTCGCGCAGCCTGGGAACATGGCTACGAGTTGGTGATCGCCGAAGACATGTGCAGCACCTACAGCGCCGAGATGCACCAGTTCGCCTTCGATAATATCTTCCCGCGTATTGCCCGTGTGCGAAGCACCAGTGAAATCCTTGCGGCGCTATAAGCCCGCCGTAACTTGAAAGGCGGCGCAGATAACGTTAACGTTGTTGCCAAAATGTAAAGCAGGGAAGATGACCGTTGATTTATATTGGATTACCGCAATGGCAACATCCGGCCTGGAACCGCATCGGCCTGCGCGATCTGGCGGACTACAGCCGCTACTTCAACTGCGTGGAAGGTAACACTACCTTCTACGCGTTGCCCAAGGCGGAAATTGTCCATCGCTGGCGCGATATGACCGGCGATGATTTCCGTTTTTGCTTTAAATTCCCGTCAGCGATCAGCCATAAAGCAGCACTGCGCGGCTGTGAAGCCGATATCAAGGCGTTTTATGATTGCCTGCGCCCCCTTGAAGGGCGTATCGGACAGCTGTGGTTGCAGTTGCCCGCTGCCTTTGCACCCGAGCATCTGGGCATTCTCTGGGCTTTTCTTGATGCCTTACCGCCGGAGTTTACCTACGGAGTCGAGGTCCGCCATCTGGAATTTTTCGCCAAGGGTGACGCAGAACGCCAACTGAATCAGGGTTTGCACCAACGAGGTATTAACCGCACCATCCTCGATAGCCGCCCACTTCACCATGCCAAGCCACACAGCCCGGCGATCCGCGATGCACAACAGAAAAAGCCCAAGCTGCCGGTGCATGCAGTGGTAACGGCCAACAACCCGTTGATCCGCTTTATCGGCGGTGACGTGCTGGCGGACAATCAGCGCTGGTTCGAGTCCTGGCAACAGAGGCTGCCTGACTGGGCGCAACAACATCAGCCCTACCTGTTTATTCACACGCCAGATAACAGCGATTCACCGCAGCAGGCACAGAAAATCTGGCAAGGGCTATACGGCATAATTCCGAATTTATCGATGCCTCCGGGCTGGCCAGAGCAAGAAGCCTTGTTTTAACCTATTAATCTGATGGGTCCCATCGGATATTTCCTCGCGACAGTCGCGATGATGGCAGTTATGATGCTCGTTGCCAGATTTGGTTACGAATGGAGTTAAGAATGGTAAGCGCGCTCTATGTGGTGCTTGGCGCATTGTTGTTGATCAAACTCTCTTATGACGTGGTCAGGTTGAGAATGCAGTACCGGGTCGCTTATGGTGACGGCGGGTTCTATGAGCTGCAAACCGCGATACGCGTACACGGTAACGCCGTGGAGTACATCCCGATCGCCGCCATCCTGTTGGTGATCATGGAGATGAACGGTGCCGAAGTCTGGATGGTGCATCTGTGTGGTTTGCTGCTGATGGCAGGCCGACTGGTTCACTACTACGGTTTACGTAACCGTGAAGTCCGCTGGCGCCGTTCGGGTATGGCGGCTACTTATATTTCTCTGATACTGATGGTGATAGCCAATATCGTTTATCTGCCGTGGGACATTATCTTCAGTTTGCACTGATATCCCCTCTGCTCAGGCGGCCACGCCGCCTGCTTCTGCCTGCGCCGCTTTTCTGTTAGTATACGCCCCTTCGAATTCTGACCTGATTTGCCGCTATGCCAAACCGCGATACTCTTTTTTCCGCCCCGATCGCCAAACTGGGCGACTGGACCTTCGACGAGCGCGTTGCTGAAGTCTTCCCAGACATGATCCAGCGTTCCGTACCGGGCTACTCCAATATCATTTCGATGATTGGCATGCTGGCCGAACGCTTTGTCCAGCCATACAGCCGGGTGTATGACCTGGGGTGCTCGCTCGGCGCGGCCACGCTATCGATGCGCAGGAACATCAGCGTCGAAGGTTGTCAGATTATTGCGGTCGATAATTCCCCCGCGATGGTAGAGCGCTGCCGCCGCCATCTTGATGCGTTTCGCGCCGATACGCCAGTCGACGTCATTGAGGCGGACATTTTAGACATTACCATCGAAAACGCCTCGATGGTGGTATTGAACTTCACCCTACAGTTTCTTGAACCGGCCGATCGGCTGCGCCTGCTCGAACAGGTTTATCGCGGGCTACGTCCGGGCGGTGCCTTGGTGCTGTCAGAGAAATTCAGCTTTGAGGATACGGACGTCGGTGAACTGTTGTTCAACATGCACCACGACTTCAAACGAGCCAACGGCTACAGCGAATTGGAAATCAGCCAAAAGCGCAGCATGTTGGAAAACGTGATGCTGACCGATTCGGTCGAAGCGCATAAAGCGCGCCTCCGGCAAGCCGGTTTTGAACATGCAGAAGTCTGGTTCCAATGTTTCAACTTCGGCTCGTTGATCGCCCTGAAATCAGGAGAAACCGCATGATCGAGTTTGGAGACTTCTACCAGCGCATCGCCAAAAGCCCGCTGAGCCACTGGCTGGATACGCTGCCGGCACAAATCACCGCCTGGCAACGAGAATCGCTGCATGGCAAGTTCAAGCAGTGGTTCAATTCGGTAGAGCACCTACCTTCCCTCACGCCAACCCAGTTGGATTTATTGCATGGCGTGCGTGCCGAGATGGAACAACCGCTGTCACCTGGCCAGCTCGAAGGCATTGAGAAAATGCTGCGTACGTTGATGCCGTGGCGCAAAGGGCCTTTCTCACTTTACGGCATCGATATCGATACCGAATGGCACTCCGACTGGAAGTGGGATCGGGTGCTGCCTCATATCTCCCCGCTGGCTGGCCGGACCATTCTGGATGTGGGCTGCGGCAGCGGTTACCATCTGTGGCGCATGGTCGGTGCCGGAGCGCATCTGGCGGTAGGTATCGATCCGATGCAGCTGTTCCTGTGCCAGTTTGAAGCGGTACGTAAACTGCTGGGAGGCGATCAACGCGCCCATGTGTTGCCGTTGGGTATTGAACAACTGCCCGAGCTGGCCGCGTTCGACACCGTTTTCTCGATGGGTGTGCTTTATCACCGCCGCTCCCCGTTGGATCACCTGTATCAGTTGAAAAACCAACTGGTCTCCGAGGGCGAACTGGTGTTGGAAACGCTGGTTGTACCAGGCGATCGTCATCAGGTATTGGTGCCGGGCGACCGCTACGCGCAGATGCGTAACGTCTACTTTATTCCGTCTGCCGAAGCGCTGAAGTGCTGGCTGGAGAAATGCGGATTTGTGGACGTCAGGATTGCCGATATCTGCCCAACCAGCACCGAAGAACAGCGCCGCACTGACTGGATGACCAGCGAGTCACTGGCCGAGTTTCTCGATCCCAAAGATCCGAGCAAAACGGTTGAAGGCTACCCGGCACCGATCCGCGCCGTGCTGATCGCCAAAAAACCGTAAGCCTTAATCAACTCACTAAAAGGGCGTAGCAATGCTACGCCCTTTTAGTTGTATTGTTATTTTCTCAAAGCCTGTAGCAGATCCTTTTCAAACACTCCGCTGGATGAACACTCGAAAGGCTTGACCTTGTCGTTGCCATCTCCCGCCACTAGCCCCGCAACGCCATTGACTTGCACCATCACGTTAGTCCCTTCTCCAGCGCTAAAAATCTGCACCAGGATCCGGTAGGTCACATTCAGATTAGACGGCCCTGGCTGGTCTGAACAAATCAGATACAGGCTGGCCAGCTCGGCATCATTGCCCGTCGTGCCAACGATCCCCAGATGTGGGTCGACAACCGTGGCCTTTAACCCTTTCTGCACAAAAATTGCCTCGGCACGAGTTAACAGCTCATCCGGCTTACGGTTGCCTATCAAGGTGGGCTTCGCACCAGCAGTCGGCTCGCCAGCGGCAGTTTCAGCCGCACTGCCGGGCTGGTTACCGGTTTTAGTTGGGCCATACACCGAAACACAACCCGTCAATGCCAATGCCAGCAATAAAATTAAATATCTCATCATTCACCTGTAATACAGCGTGGCGCAAGCCGTTAACGACATGACAAGCCCAACAATCAGTAAATAACGCATCTCCCCCTCCTCCGTTAACGATAATAGGCCGCAACACAGCCCGATAATGAACAACAAACCAGCATTAACCACACAACATAAACTCTCATGTATCCTCCTGACCAAAAGCGGTTGATCTTGTTTCGTGCGGCTTGAGCACCAGCACCGACAAACGGTATCGTCTCGGCGGTTACGTGTCGCTTCCTGTCATGTGTGTCAACGCTGGCAATACAATCGCGGGAAAAACCAATCGGGGCTCAGCGTCCAGGGTTGAACGCTTTCACTGGTGTGGTAGACTGGACAAAATCCAACAAATTCATAAGGATGGTTAATGATAAGCGTTGACAGGCTGTTGATGGCATTGCTTACCATCATGGCTGGCATATGGCTCGCCGTCATATTCAATATCGGCGGCACCGTGCAAATGCTCTCGGCCATTTTTCACTGGGTGGAGAGCCTGCGATAAGCCACCGCTGCCAGTTACATTTTATCAATATTTAAACTTAAGACAGTGACTCATCGTTAACTAGAGTTAAAGTGTTGGTATCGCGCCAACACCAGTGAAGTATTGAACCTGTTTGCCCTGAGCACCTCTACCCTGTTCAGGGCTTTTTTTGCGCACAGAAGCAAAAAGCCCCGAATATTCGGGGCTTCAAACAGGGCTCACACCGTTGGGCCATTGCTAACGCTCTCAGCATGCGGCCCCTACTATCTCACTAGGCAGGAGTGAGCATGGCCAACGCGTTCTTCATCGCCTCGACCGTTTCACCATCCACGCAGTAGTGGCTGAATTCGTCAAACTCATTATCGGCACACATAGTGACACCCGCCTTACGGTAACGCATGGTGGAAGGTACCGTATGCCCGGCCGAGCTATGCAATTCCTGAATACCGATATCCACAAACTTATGCATATTGCTCAAACGGACACCTGCACCGGCCATGATCACCGGCCCCTTGCTGGCATGCACCAAGTCGCGCAAGAGCGGCAAGCCCAATTCGGCATTCTGCTGCTGCCCAGAGGTCAGAATGCGTGCCACGCCTAGCTGCGTCAGTTGCTCCAGCGCCACCATCGGGTTTTGACACATATCGAACGCGCGATGGAAGGTCACCGCCATATCACCGCTTAATTTCATCACCTCGCGCATCCGCGCAAGATCGATATGCCCTTCGTCGTCCAACATGCCGATTACCACACCGGCAAAACCCATCTCGCGGATTTGCGCCACGTCGTTCTTCATAATCTCGAAATCGACGGAGCTGTAACAGAAATCGCCCCCACGCGGCCGCACTATTGGATGAACGGGTATCGTTACCCGCTCCCGTGCCAGCCGTAACGAACCAAAGCTCGGCGTCAATCCGCCCTCACTCTGGCTAGCACACAATTCTATGCGGTCAGCGCCCGCATGCTCTGCTGTCATGGCACAGTCGACGCTATAGCAACAAACTTCCAGCTTCATTATTGTTACCCCCAGATAACGGTCAAAAATGCTACAGCAAACGTTCACCCATCGCCTATAAGCCACAGGATGAAAACCTGATAAAAGTCTTAACGGCACAAGGTGCTAACTATGGCACTCAATTTTGATGAATGGATCGATCGCAGTCACAGTGGCGGCGTTAAGTCTGATAAATAACGCGAACGCATCATTTTTCCCTGTAAGCCCCCATTCGAAACCGGCAACGAACGAAACGCTACGGTTTCGCCCGTTCACTGGCCACGATGTCACGAATATGATGCGGATGGAATTTGATGGTGACATTACCATCGGTGATCGCCAGAGTCGGATTGGCCAGGCGTTCGCCCTCACCTTTAGGTGAGCTCTGCTTAAGTTTGATGCCAGGTAGCAGCAAGGCTTCGTCCGCCAGATGTTCCAGGGCGCGAGCATACAGGGTAGAGGGATCGCCGCTTAGCACCAGCTCTACATGTTCCCATCCTTCATGCGGATAGCGCTTCTCACCGGGGTATGGCAGCTCGATACAATCAATCTGCCAAGGGCCAACCTTCAGTGGTTGACGGAGATCAAACAGGCAAATCGGCCTGCCGTTAATCATCGTTTCCGAAAGCAGCGATCCGCATTGCAGCAACCCCTGCCGCCAACGATCGGCGGTGCTGTTCTGATGGCAACGCAGCGAGATATGGTCTGCGATGAATTTTGCCAGCTCAAGATGAAGCCGTTGTGCAAACTGCTCCAGCGCCAGTTCAAAGCGAGGTAAATCCAGCGTCAGGTCGTTAAGTTCGGCGATCGATGACAAGGTAGTCATAAGTTTCTCAGGCTCTCCAGGATCTTTGGCAGGCCAATAATCTACACGTCGAATCGCCTGGAGGCTATGGATCAGAGAATAAAAACCTAACGGATGGACATAATGCTGTTTCTTTAGCGCTAGTGCCTATTTTAGGCCGAGTTATCCTTCAGGAAGCAAGAAATGATCAAGAATCATCTTAGTCCGCACTTAATTAAGCCACCATTAAAACCCTTAAGTTTCCCTAACGATTTGTCGTTTTACGCTTTCTCAAGGCCAATGTATAAAAATCGCTTGAAATGAAATTTACACCCCTCTCAAACACCGAGGTAACACAATGTTTTTATTATCAAAAAAAGATAATCATGCGAACAATCCTAAACAGCATTCTTATAATTGATTAGGTGACGTTAATAAGTTAGGTTAGGAGAGCATTTGATTTTGGATAAATAAACATGACCCTGTTAGGTATATCCCTTGTTTTAATAGCCATTGCTGGCTACGCGATTTATCGCCATTTCAAAACTCGCCAGAATAGTGTGTTACGCTCTGGACGAGGCAATAAAAAGCGTTAAAGCTACCATTAATCCGCTCCCATCAAACCAATGACCGCGGACGGTTTGATTCACCTGCTTACCATTTTGGCCTTCTCTTTTCCCTATCTTTCACCATGCCAGCCCGCGTCAACTACTGACGCGGTGCCGTCAATCGGTTACAATTGCAGGCTGTTTTGTGGTTGAGCGTCGTCTGCGATGTGTGGCGTCGTCCCTGCTGGACTGCAAGTTGTACGCCAAGGCGTTTTGCAGGCCAACAGAGTAAAACCACCTTTTGATCCGGAGGGCGTACTGCACGGCCCTCGTTTGTCATTTAAGGTAACCCGGTGAATATTCAGGCTCTTCTATCAGATAAGGTCAGCCAGGCGCTGATTGCCGCAGGTGCGCCTGCAGATTGCGAAGCTCAGGTTCGTCAGTCCGCGAAAGCACAGTTTGGTGACTATCAGGCCAACGGCGTGATGTCCGTTGCCAAAAAACTTGGTATGCCGCCACGACAACTGGCAGAGAAAGTCGTGCAACTGCTTGACCTGGGTGACATCAGCAGCAAAGTGGAAATTGCCGGCCCGGGCTTTATCAATATCTTCCTGAACAGCGAATGGGTTGCCCGTCAGGCCGATGCCACCCTGGGCGCAGCTAAGCTGGGCATTGCCCCCGTTAAGCCGCAAACCATCGTGATCGACTATTCTGCGCCCAACGTGGCGAAAGAAATGCACGTGGGCCACCTGCGCTCCACCATTATTGGCGATGCCGCTGCCCGTACCCAGGAATTCCTGGGCCATAAAGTGGTACGCGCCAACCATGTGGGCGACTGGGGTACCCAGTTCGGCATGCTGATCGCCTACCTGGAAAAGATGCAAAACGAGCACGCCAGCGATATGGGGCTGTCGGATCTGGAGCAATTTTACCGCGAAGCCAAGAAAAACTACGACGAAGACGAAGATTTCGCTCTGCGCGCCCGTGGTTATGTGGTCAAACTGCAAGGCGGCGACGAATATTGCCTGAAGATGTGGCGCAAGCTGGTGGACATCACCATGGCGCAGAACCAACTGACCTATAACCGTCTGAATGTCACCCTGACCGAAGATGACGTCATGGGCGAAAGCCTGTACAACGCCATGCTGCCGGGCATCGTTGCCGATCTCAAGGCGAAAGGCCTGGCGGTAGAAAGCGAAGGCGCCACCGTGGTGTTTCTGGACGAGTACAAAAATAAAGACGGCGATCCGATGGGTGTCATCATCCAGAAGAAAGATGGCGGTTACCTGTATACCACTACCGATATCGCCTGCGCCAAATACCGTTTCGAGACCCTGGGTGCCGACCGTGTTCTCTATTACATCGACTCGCGCCAGCATCAGCACCTGATGCAAGCCTGGACCATCGTGCGCAAAGCAGGTTACGTGCCAGACTCTGTCTCGCTGGAACACCACATGTTCGGCATGATGCTGGGGAAAGACGGCAAACCGTTCAAAACCCGTTCAGGCGGCACCATCAAACTTTCCGATCTGCTGGATGAAGCCGTTGAACGCGCCAGCAAACTGATTGCCGAGAAGAACCCGGATATGCCTGCCGACGAAATGCAGAACGTGGCTAACGCGGTCGGCATCGGTGCAGTGAAATATGCCGATCTGTCGAAAAGCCGTACCACGGACTACATCTTCGATTGGGATAACATGCTGACCTTCGAGGGCAACACCGCGCCGTATATGCAGTATGCCTATACTCGCGTTGCCTCGGTGTTCAAGCGTGCTGGCGTAGACGAAAGCAACCTGACGCTACCTTTGGTGATGACAGAAGAGCGTGAAATCGCGCTGGCAACTCGCCTGCTACAGTTCGAAGAAACCCTCACCGTGGTCGCCCGTGAAGGTACGCCGCACGTGATGTGTACCTATCTGTATGACCTGGCGGGGCTGTTCTCTGGCTTCTACGAGCATTGCCAGATCCTCAACGCCGAAAGCGAAGAGGCCCGTCAGAGCCGCCTGAAGTTGGCACTGCTGACCGCCAAAACGTTGAAAACCGGTCTGGATACGCTCGGGATCGAAACCGTCGAACGCATGTAACATGTAGGGACGCTGCATGCGCTCCCATCTAGCCTTTGTCATCAATCTGAAGAAGGTCGCGTTACCGACTTCTCAGATTGCTGACAAAGTTCTTATCTGACGATCAAAGCTTGACTCTACTAAAGCCAGTGCCAATAACGGACTGGCTTCCATATAAAAAACGCTCACTCATCAGTACCAATATGAACTCATGATCCTTGATGCTAATGACATCCCCAAGGACTTCTGATATGTACCATTGATACTATCATCAGCATTGCGCCTCCGCGCTGTTGGCGTGTATTTCAATAAGCCCAGTCGGTTTTAGCCTAATTGCTCAATTTCGCAGGATAGCTTAGTGTGTTTATCTTCCTCAATAGCTAGGTTGGTGGTTAGCCCGGCGAAAGGCCGGGCTAATATTGCAAAAAGTAGAATTGGTATTTATTTAAAATGGCATTCTGTTAGTCCACGAACCATTATTTAATATAATCCTATCAGTTTACGTTTGTTTGATTAGGCTCTTCTCAATTTCCCCATATGGGGTCAGACGATCCCATGTTACCTCCTACACAAGTTCCGGAACCTGTTGCTACAGAAGTACCTGGACCATAAAATCCACCAGGTAATGAACAACTATAGCCTAACCCATCCATAACTCCGGCCCAAACCCCTGCCGCTCCAGTTTCCCATTGCCCACTGCCACCACCACTGCCACCAACGGACATCAATTCAATTTCATCTGTTATTTCTCTTAAAACTAAATCATGATATTTATTCATTACTTATTTCCCTTATTCGTTTAACAACAGGGTTAATATTATTGCTCACATATTCCATTGTGCTAAGATAAATAATATTTTTTTTATCAAAACCATTACGATAGAACTGGAAGCGTAATCCGGGTGCGCAAACCAGTAATTGAGCATTTTGCTCTATAAGTTTCTCTATATCTGATTCAGTGTCATCCCGCTCAACGAGCCAGTTGAGATTTTTTTTATTTAGATAATCCTGCAAAGTTGTAATGTATTTATCTTCTTTGTAAAAACCGAACAAACCGCCACCTGCACCTTGGATAGGAGACCGACCAAATGTCGGGCTGGGCCTGTAAATAAAGTAAATTCTTTTACTTACCATTGTCACCCTCATAATTTAGTGTGTTTGTACTGTTCAAGTATTGATTAACAATCCCCGTGGAAAATCCATTATCCCTAACACTTAGCAATAGCTTTCTTGCCTGTTTCACCATACCAATCTCATTAAGATAAAATGAAAGCGCAGCATCAATATGTAACCCCTCTGAATGAATCATTCCTTCATGGACTTTTTTATTTTTTCTTTTATACTCTATAATTTCTTTGATTGATATTCTACACTTGCATTTCCATTTGAATAATTCATAAATAAGTTTATAGTAAAAACCATTGCTATTATAAGGAATGATAGCATCCATGAGTTCAATCACCTCATAAAATTCTTTATCATTATCCATCATACTTAGTTTTGCTTTCGCCATCAGATCAAGGATGGAAAAGGTATAGGCTTCCATCTTTATATTTGTCATGCTTAACGGTTCTAACTCTTCGCATTTTATTGCTTTCGCTAAGCCTTTATAAATTTCATCGGGTGGAGTCCCCTCGAAGCAGTCTCGGTAGTAAAAGAATTTCCAGCGAAGATACAAAGGCTCTTTAGATAAGTTTTTTAAATTCAGCCGTTTATTTCTATTATATTTTCCTTTGGCTTTTAAAACATCATGAGTATAACCATCGTGATTGATAATAATATCAACACTGATGTCGATCATCCTATTTTTGTCTTTTCGTCTCAACTCTTCATGGACATATCAAAAATAGAAAAAACCTCCGTTATTAGCAAATCCTCTTCGTATATCCTTTGATATATCACCATCATGATTTTTAATTTTAGGACAAATTGCAACAAGGTCTCTATTGTTATGGTTGTTTATTTTTACAAATATCTTTGAAACCTCATGCTTTGAAGAAACAACATATTCATCTGCATCAACAAAAAAAACATAATTAGATATTGACTTGCTTATGGCAAGATTCCTTGGTTTTGAAAAACTATCTTCCCATTCAGTATGAAATATTTTAACTCCATCAGCTAAATAGCCATTTAATATTTTAAGCGTATTATCTGTTGATCCTGTATCAACAACGATTATTTCTTGAAAAAGTGGAAGTAAGCTGTCGATGCAGCGAGCAATACAGCGCTCTTCATTTTTGACAATAATCGCCGCTGCTACTGTCACGTTGCTTTCAAAGTCATTCATTCAAGCCTCCCTTTATTGATTCCTATCGCCTTCCGTAGATGATATCTATTATCATTATCAATAACGCTGTGTGAAATACACATAAAAGCGCATTTTAAGGTCAAAAACGTGATGCGCTTCATGTTATTACGTTTTTTTTCTAACAATGAACACATCATTAACAGCTATTCTGACTTATAAAACTACTATCCTCCTAACGTCGAGCTCGCTATCCTTCATAAGCACATACCCAATTGAATATTGGTCAAAATACGCTATTTTAAGCAAAGCGATTTAGATCCCGACGTGAGTAATATTCGCAGTTATTAGCTTATTTAACCCCCTGTTCTCCATTGAAAATTTAATGGTATTCAAAAGTCTGGTTTCTACATGATCAACATAGTGTATGTGAAAGGATAATCCGTGCGTATTAACTAGGTATAAATAGGGTTACCGCCAACATTTTTTCAGCAATGGCAAGTGACATTAGTAACAATTTACATAAGCCTCAGGTTGCGTTAGCGCCCTCAGATTGCTGACAAAGTCAGTGAAAAAACGGACTGACTGCCATGCTTAAAGAACCCTCTCCCCAGCAATACCAGATTAAAACCATCCCCCATGATCAACTGGTTCTCGAAGACCATCTGGTGCGCAAAATTGATGCCGCCATCGATTTTGAATTTATCCGCGATGCCGTTGCTCACCTCTATTGCCCCTATAATGGCAGGCCCGCTATCGACCCCGTCGTCTGATTAAAATGATGCTGTTGGGCTACCTCTTCGGTGTTCCTTCCGAACGCCGTCTGGTCAAGGAAATCCAGACCATAGGGCAGGCTCTCAATGGCAGCATGGCAAACGGACGTGTGCTTTACACCGACAGTACTCATCTGAAAGCCGATGCCAACCCGTGCAAGGCCGTGAATGAACTGCGCCCTGAAGGTGTCAGTGAATACTTCACACAGTTGAATGATGCCGTGGAGGCCGACAGGAAGCAACGCGAAAAAAATCGCTGCCCGCCGTAAGAAAAGTCCCCAAAAATGACACGGTTAAAAACACCAAAATCAGCACCACCGCCCCGAAAAGCAGCTTCATGCACCGGGACAACAAGCCGAAGGGCTTCTTCAATCTGGACCATTCACGGTGGACGACAAGCACGGCATCATCTTGGATACAGGGCAACGTGCATGGCAGCCAGCCGTTCATCGGCAGGCTGGCGCGGCAGGTGGAGCGGTTCAGTCGTGATACGGTCACCGTGGGTGTGGATGCGGGTTATTTTACCTCGGTGGTGTGCCATCTGACGGAAGATGGCGCTGTTGGAGCTTCTTTATCGTCTTTATATGTGGCTGAACGAGGTTCAGGAGGAGCAGAAGGCTTCTATAGACGGGAAGCCAGGTCAACTGATGTGGTTATGGAAAAATATTGCGATCGCGACCTGCGGTCGCTAAAAAAGAAGAACCCCACCTGAAAAAGTGGGGTTAGTCAGCAGTCTGAGGTCGCATTAGCGGTTGGAAGTCAATCTACCCGCCGAGCAAAGTCTCTAGGGCGGAAACCAAGGATCCCCAACACCGCGAAGTAGGCCACAATCCCCGCAGCCACCACGACCGACAGACGCAGTAAACGAGCCAGCATATTGCCCTGATCCCATTCTGGCATCAGCCACATCACGCCAAGCAGTACCGCCGCCATCACCAGCACGGCAACCACCAGCTTGAACAGGAACATCGCCCAGCCGGGTTGCGGTTGGAAAATATCCTGCTTGCGCAGTTGCCAATACAGCAGAGAAGCATTCAGACAGGCTCCCAGACCAATCGATAACGAAAGCCCGGCATGCTTCAGTGGACCAATAAATATCAGGTTCATCACCTGAGTCAGGATCAGCGTAATGATGGCAATCTTGACCGGCGTTTTGATGTCCTGGCGCGAGTAGAAACCCGGTGCCAACACTTTCACCACGATCAGGCCCATCAAACCAACCGAATAGGCCACCAGCGCACGCTGGGTCATCGCCGCATCAAAGGCGGAGAACTTGCCGTACTGGAACAGCGAGACGGTTAGCGGCTTGGCCAGGATGCCTAACGCAATGGCACTCGGCAAAGCCAGCACAAAGCACAGACGCAGGCCCCAATCCATCAGGCGGTTATATTGGTCATGGTTACCGCTGGAGAAGCTCTTCGCCAAGGACGGTAGCAGGATGGTTCCCAATGCCACACCCAATACCCCAGACGGGAATTCCATCAGGCGGTCGGCATAATACATCCACGAAACCGAGCCGGAGACCAGGAACGAAGCGAAGATGGTGTTGATGATCAGCGAGATCTGGCTGACCGAAACCCCCAGTATCGCTGGCCCCATCTGGCGCATCACCCGCCATACGCCTGCGTCATTCAGCTTCAGGCGCGGCAATACCAGCATCCCAATTTTCTTGAGATGTGGCAATTGATAACCCAGTTGCAGCACGCCCCCAACTACCACCGCCCAGGCCAAAGCCAGCACCGGCGGATTGAAGTACGGTGCGGCAAACAGCGCAAAGCCGATCATGCTGACGTTCAACAGCGTTGGCGCAAAGGCCGGAATGGAGAAACGGTTCCAGGTGTTAAGGATCGCCCCCACCAGCGAGGCCAGCGAAATCAACAGGATATATGGGAAGGTGATACGTAACAGTGACGAGGTCAGGGCAAACTTATCCGGCGTATCAGTAAACCCCGGCGCCGTAATAAAAATCACCCAGGGCGCGGCCAGCATGCCAAGTACGGTCACTACCGCCAGTACCAGCGTCAACAGGCCGGAAACGTAGGCGACAAAGGTGCGCGTCGCCTCTTCCCCCTGCTGGCTTTTGTATTCCGCCAGGATCGGCACAAACGCCTGGGAGAAAGCCCCCTCAGCAAAGATGCGCCGTAAAAGGTTTGGCAGTTTGAACGCCACAAAGAAAGCATCCGTAGCCATCCCTGCCCCAAAAACGCGTGCCACAATGGCATCACGCGCAAAGCCCAGCACCCGTGAAAACATGGTCATCGAGCTAACGGCTGCCAGTGATTTAAGTAGATTCATGTGGTTATTCTGATGAGTACGACGGGTAAATATCAACGCCTGCATCGGCAGGCGTCAGTTGAGTGGCGTTAGTCTACGGCTCCGCGCCGCTAATAGCTACCGCCATATGTTACATAGGGTTAACTGGCATCACGCAGCATTTTCTCGATCAATCGCTGGGCGTAAATGGCCTGTTCTCCGGCGGTTTCCGGCACGGTCTGGTTGCTGATGGACTGAATAAAATGGTGCACCGCACCGGCAAAACCGCGTTGTTCCAGCGTGGTTTGCCAGCCTGGGGCTGGTTTCTCGAGCACGCCTTGCGGGTCTTCCCGCAGCCATTGGCGCATATCGTTCAGCTGATAGACCGCACCGTTGGTAACCGCCTGCACGCTCTCCCGTTGGCTGCCTGCACGCCGGTGCATGCTGGTGGAAACGATGGTGTCACCGCAGGCAAAGTGGTGTTCCGCGTAAAGCATCTCGCCCGCTTCGTTAGCGCGCAACTGGCCACTCTGCAAGCTGGCGCTCCCGCCACCCAACCACAGCGCGGTATCCACCACGTGCAGATAATCATCCAGCAGGGTAAAACGCAGATCCTTTGGCCCTACGCTATCGGCGCGGTGTTTATCCATACGGATCGAGGCCGGTAGCTGCATTTGTTGTTTCAACTGGCGATACAACGGCGCAAAACGGCGGTTGAAGCCCACCATCAGTGCCACACCCTGCTTTGCGGCCAGCTCGATCAGTTGCTCGCCCTGTTCCAACGTTTCCGCCAGCGGTTTATCCACGTAGACGTGTACGCCCTGCGCCAACAGCTCACCCACTACCTGAAAATGGCTAGCCGTGCTGCTGTGCACGAACACTGCATCACACTGTTGTGCCAGGCTATCAAGACGAGAGAAATAAGGCATACGATAGCTATCGCATACCGGCTGGGCTTTTTGCTGATTCGGTGAAAAGCCGCCTATAAACTGCCAGTCCACCGCTTGAGAAAGAATTGGCAGGTAAGCCTTTTGCGCGATGCCACCTAAACCCACGACCCCGATACGAAGTTTACTCATGTGAACCCCGCGCCAGCAACTGCTGCACCTGTTGTTTCAATTCAGCGACTTCGGCCTCCAGACGCACCACGCGTTCAGTCAATTCACCCGCATTGGCCTCCTCGGCTTCAGCCGGAGCCGCATCAATCTGGCCGCTGAACAGGTGCATAAAGCGGCTCTCACGCTTGCCTGGCTCACGCGGCAAACGTACCACGAACGGCCCATCCTCACGGGTCGACAACTGTTGCAACACCTCTTCCACTTCGCTGACGTCGTTGAATTCATGCATCCGGTTGGTGCGAGTACGCAGTTCACCCGGCGTCTGTGCGCCACGTAATAGCAAGGTCGCAATCACCGCCACTTCGGCCGGTGACAGTTTCAGTTGGCCGAACTCGGAGTTGCAAAAACGCTGCTCATACTTGACTACCCGATTACCAAAACCACTTAAGGTGCGCAGGAAGTGCCTTCTTAACAGCAAATCAAGCTGCTGTTGAACTTCGCTTTCCGACAGGTCCATCACCGGCTCGCGGTTGGTTTTTTGATTACAGGCCAGCGTAATAGCATTGAGGGAAAGGGGATATTGGTCAGGCGTGGTCACCTGTTTTTCCATCATGCAACCGATCACTCGGGCTTCTTTGGCATTTAATTCATATTTCATTGTTACGGCCTCAGCGTGGCGGTTGCCACTCTTTATTGGTCAATGCGGTTAGCACATGATCCTGCCACTGTCCGTCGATCAGCAGGTAATCCTTGGCATAGCCTTCGCGTTCAAAGCCGAGCCGGGTCAGCAACGCACCGCTGCGTTGGTTATGCGGCATATAGTTGGCCATAATGCGATGCATCCGCTGTTGACGCTGCATATAGCGGATGGCCGTTTGCAACGCTTCGTACATCAGCCCCTGCCCTTGCCACTTTTCACCCAGGGAATATCCCAGGAAGCAGGCATGGAACGAGCCGCGCAGCACATTGCTGAAATTGGCGACGCCGCACACATGGAGTTCTTCCGGATCGAGCAGGATAAAATAGTAGGCACTGCCCTGCTTTTGCATTTCCGTGATCATACCCAGGCGGGCTTGCCAGCCAGAGGGGTAACAGTGACTATCATCGCGCACCGGCTCCCAGGGCTTCAGGAACGCCCGGTTTTCGGCATAGTATTCGGCCAGGCGGTAGGCATCGCGTTCGTGAACTAAACGGACAACCAGCCGGTCGGTGGTAAGGCGTATTTTCGGTGATGCAGAGCGATAGCCAAACATCATTTCCCCCGCGGTCAGAACGGTTCGATAAGAAGTATTGATTGGGTCAACATCTACAGGGTCAGGCATTATCTCACATGACTCATGGCAGACTGTCGGCGTAAAACCGCGTATTCCCCCGGTAATATAACCGTAGCCCGCCCAGCAGGTAAGCCCCTGAGCGCTCAGTAAATAGCCAGTTAGCTGTTTTGCCCATTTTTAAGTGTAGTTTTGCCACTCAGGTAACGTATTGACGATTAAAAAATATTATCTATCACCCCCCTATCAGACATTACGTATTGGGTAGAGAATAACCGGGTAGTCTTTCTCTCCTTTTAACTGCTCGTGGTGAAGCATGTCTCTGGTATCGCAAGCTCGGAGCTTGGGTAAGTATTTTTTATTGTTTGATAACCTGTTGGTGGTTTTAGGCTTTTTCGTCGTCTTCCCACTTATTTCTATTCGCTTTGTCGATCAACTTGGCTGGGCGGCCGTGGTCGTGGGGTTGGCACTGGGATTACGCCAGCTCATTCAGCAGGGATTGGGGATCTTTGGTGGAGCGATTGCCGACCGTTTTGGCGCCAAACCGATGATCGTCACCGGCATGTTGCTGCGTGCGGCAGGCTTTGCCACCATGGCGATGGCCGATCAACCCTGGATACTGTGGTTTTCCTGCGCGCTGTCGGCCATTGGCGGCACCCTGTTCGATCCGCCCCGTACCGCGCTGGTGATCAAACTGACCCGTCCACATGAACGCAGCCGTTTTTATTCGCTGCTGATGATGCAAGACAGCGCCGGTGCCGTTATCGGTGCGTTAATCGGCAGCTGGCTGCTGCAGTACGACTTCCATTTCGTCTGCTGGGTAGGCGCGGGTATTTTTGTGCTGGCCGCAGGTTGGAATGCCTGGCTGTTACCCAATTACCGGATCTCTACCATTCGGGCACCGATGAAAGAAGGCATGATGCGCGTACTGCGCGATCGCCGCTTCCTGACCTATGTGTTGACGTTGACCGGCTATTACATGTTATCGGTGCAGGTGATGTTGATGCTGCCAATCGTGGTCAACGAGATCGCCGGTTCGCCGTCGGCGGTCAAATGGATGTACGCCATCGAAGCTGCGCTATCGCTCTCATTGCTATACCCACTGGCCCATTGGAGCGAAAAGCACTTCCGACTGGAACAACGCTTGATGGCCGGCTTGCTGCTGATGACCCTCAGCCTGCTGCCTGTCGGCTTTGCCACCAGCCTGCAAGCGGTGTTTACTCTGATCTGCTGCTTCTACCTGGGATCGATCATCGCCGAACCGGCACGTGAGACCCTGAGCGCCTCACTGGCCGATTCACGGGCACGCGGCAGCTATATGGGCTTTAGCCGCCTGGGATTGGCACTCGGTGGCGCATTGGGTTATACCGGCGGCGGCTGGATGTATGACACCGGCAATGCGATGGGTATGCCGGAGTTGCCCTGGTTCCTGCTGGGGCTGGTAGGCTTTATCACGCTGTTTGCCTTGTACTGGCAATTTAATCCGCGTACCGCAGCCCCCGCGATCCTACGTGGTGGCTGATTTTTGCCCGGAAGCATCCCTTGCGCCCAGTCTCTGGCGACCAAACCTGCCAAAGTTGCTATCCTGATAGTACAAAAAACGGCGCAGAAAGGCTTATGATGGCGCATCATCCCACGACAACCTGCGCAGCGGCCAAGACTGGCTGCCAACCCCGACAACAGGAGCATGCATGAAACTGTTTATTTACGATCACTGCCCATTCTGCGTAAAGGCCCGCATGATTTTCGGCCTCAAGGATTTGCCGGTACGTTTAGTGACCCTGTTAAGCGATGACGAAATCACCCCCATCAGTATGATCGGCAAGAAAATGGCGCCAATCCTGCAAAAAGACGACGGTAGCTATCTACCCGAAAGCATGGATATCGTGCATTACGTCGATAACCTGGACGGCAAACCGCTACTGACGGGGAAAACCAATCCGGCCATCACCGCGTGGTTGCAATACACTGCCACCTACGTCAACAAACTGCTGTTACCGCGCTTTGCCAATGCCGATTTCGAAGAGTTCGCCACTGACAACGCACGCCGCTATTTCAGCGACAAAAAACAGGCGGCCAGCGGTGATTTTGCCGTGTTACTGGCCGACAGCGCCGATCTGATCGCCCAGTTGGAACAGGATCTGGCCACGCTTTCCCCGCTGATCCAGTCATCGGAAGCGGTCAACGGCACTCTCAGTGAAGATGATATCCATCTGTTTCCGCTGTTACGCTCGCTATCGATCGTGGCCGGTGTCGCCCTGCCGGACAACGTGGAGGCTTACCGCAACCGCATGGCGCAGCGAGTTGATATTCCGTTGCTGTTCGATATGGAGCAATGATCCACAACGGCGATAAGGGAGTCACGCGCAGATGCTAAAAATGTTTTTTGTCACCGCTCGTGACCGCGCCAGGCTGCAAGAAATCTCATCCGTACTGATCCGCTACGGTTTGCAGGATGTCATCAGGCTGCTGGGGTTAGGCAAAATGCTTGGCGGCCTGAGCAGCGGCGGCGTGGAGGCCGATAATCAGACATTGCCAGAACGCCTGCGCGCGGCCCTGGAAGCGCTGGGGCCAACCTTCGTTAAATTCGGCCAGATCCTAGCCACCCGCACCGATCTGCTGGAACAGCGCTGGACAGACGAACTGGAGCGTCTGCATAGCCAGGCGACAACCCTACCCTGGGAAAAGCTGGCCGCGCAGATCACCGCCGATCTGGGCGGTGACCCTGAACGAGTATTTGCCCAATTCGATCCGATCCCGCTAGCCGCTGCCTCTATGGCACAAATCTACCGCGCCCGCCTGCACAGTGGCGAGCAGGTGGTGGTGAAAGTGTTGCGCCCTGGATTAGCCAAAACCATTCATGCCGATCTACGCCTGTTGGCCTATCTGGCCGAAACCGTGGAACAACAAAGCCCGGCGCTGGCGCGTTATCGCCCACACCAGATGGTGCAAACGCTGGCCACCGCGCTCAATCACGAGCTGGATCTGACGCATGAAGGTAATAATTGCGATCGGGTTGCGGAAAACTTTGCCAAACAGCCCGAAGTGGTGATCCCGAAAATTTATTGGCAGCACTCGTCAAAACGCTTGCTGGTACAACAATATCTGCCCGGCATCGCCCCCGAAAATCCGCAGCAATTAGCCGCTGCCGGATTCGACGGCCCGTTGCTGGCACAGCGTGGTGCGCAGGCCTTTATGACCATGGTGCTGGAACATCGGCTGTATCACGCCGATCCTCATCCCGGTAACGTGATGGCTTTGGGCGACAACCACGTAGGGTTTATCGATTTTGGCATGGTTGGCCAACTGTCGGAACGGCGGCGTAACCAGCTTCTGCTGTTGCTACAGGCCATTGCGGAGCGCCAGAGCGACGGCATCGTCAATACGCTGATCGCCTGGTCTGACAGCCAGGAACTGGATCTGACCGATCTGGAACAGGCTGCGCAAAACTTTCTCGATAAGCAGGCTTCGAGCACTCTGACGCTAGGCAAGGCACTCACCGACCTGTTAGTGATGGCCCGTGAGCATCAACTGCCATTGCCACCCGATCTGGTGCTGTTATTCAAGGCGCTGATCACCGCAGATGGCGTGTTACACCGCCTGGATCCCGCCTTTGATATTGTTGCCACCCTGAAACCAATGCTGCGCCAGGTGATGCTCCAGCGCTATACACCCGAAGCGCTGCGCCGTCGTGCTTTATTGCTGGGTGGTGAGGCGCTGGATGCCGGAGAGGAACTGCCGCAGGCCATTCGCTTGCTGATGCGCAGGTTAAAGCAAGGCAAGATCGATGCTGAAATCAACGTCAAGAACCTTAACCAACTGAGCAAAGCTCTGGAACGCGCAGCGGTCACGCTGGCCATTGCTATCGTCACGGCGGCATTCGCACTGGGCCTGGCTCCTTATCTCATGCGCTCCACCAGCCAGCTTTGGGGCATTCCTCTGTTCCCCGCGCTCGGCGGGCTAACCTGTCTGGGAGGCGTGGTGCTGTTGGTATGGCGGCTGCGGCGATAGGTAATTTCAGCCTTATCCGACTAGGTAAAAAACCCTTTGCGCCGTGTCATCTGTTATCCTGCAAGCTGAAATTTTTCTTTGCTGGCAGTCGCCTTTGGTTTGCAACAGTCAAAGTCTGCCACATTTTCGTTTTACGAGGTTTGAATGAAGAAGATCCTGATGGGCGTGGCCGCCCTGGTCGTTGCCGGTACGCTTATCGGCTGTAACCAGCTTACCCAATACAGCGTCAGCGAGCAGGAAGTGAATAATTACCTGCAAAAACATAACGACTACCAAAAGCAGATCGGCGTTCCGGGGTTGGTTGATGCCAATATCGTGCTAACCCAGTTGCAGAGCCAGATTGGTCGTACAGAACCTAATAAGGTAACGCTTTCCGGCAATGCCAAGGTCAACATCACCTCGATCCTCGGCCCACAGGCCGCCGATTTGCAGCTAACGTTGAAGGCGCAACCGGTCTACGACCGCGAAAAGGGAGCGATCTTCCTCAAGGACATGGAGTTGGTCGATTACCAGGTGCAGCCGGAGAAGATGGATACGGTGATGAAAGCTCTATCGCCTTACCTGAATCAGTCGTTGAAATCGTATTTCGATCAGAAACCAGTGTATGTTCTCGACGCGGATAAGAGCAAAACGGAAGCCATGGCACTCAAGCTGGCTAAAGGGTTGGAAGTGAAGCCCGGTCAGTTGGTGATCCCGTTCACCGATTAATTCTTTTGGGCGCAGTCTAGGCTGCGCCCTCTCACATTTACTCTTCTTCGTCCTTCCCTTCTTCATCCTGCTCATACTCTGCTAGCTCATCACACATGGCGGCGATGGCATGGCGAGCGATCTCTGCCAGAGTACGGTAAAAACCGCTGGTGACGTGTGCTTCAACCTTACCCAGGAAGCGGCCACACCAAGGCAGCAAGAACTCGTTAAACAGCGTGATTTGTGCCTGGACTTCATCTTCCTGCGACTGATCCTCCAACCAGGAGGCGGCCAGCAGCAGCGAACCGAAATGATCGGCTGGCGCTTCGCCTAATGGCATCCCACGCTGTTGGAGAAATACCCGCACGTCCGCTTCGCTGGCACCTTCAACGTAGGACGAGCGCAGTGGTGAGACGCTGCACTCGCTGCCGACAAACAGGGCGTTAAAATCGGCGGCCAACTGCGGATCGGTACAATGCTGTTGCAAACGAGTCAGCAGTTCGTCCTGCTCGAGCGGCCAGTGCTGTTGCAGTTTACCCTCTTTGATCAAGGTAAACAGCGGCTCCAATAACGGATCCTGCGGCTGGCGGTAAAACAGCGTACCTAACACCCGGCAGACAACGGAAAACTCATTCATGATAACACCCTATAAAACTAAAATTTGCCGTGACGATGTCACAGATCGGCTAATTCCGCAATTGCCGGTCTGCCACGCTGCTCAAGAAAGTTCAGGATCCGGCGCGGTGACACATTTAAAATGCGCTCCTGCGGGAAATTCACTTCCTCAATGATACGCTCGCAATGTTCAAAACCACCGAGAGCAAAAGCCACGTGCGAGTCAGAGCCTAATGCCAGCCAGCCGCCAGCGTCACGCACTGCGGCAGCTATTGCACGACAATTTGATTCACTGCCCTTACGGGAATGAATAAACGAAGAGTTATTCAGCTCCAGCGCTACCTGATATTTGGCTGCCGCTGCGGCAATCGCCGGGATATCGACCGGATATTTGGGGTTGCCCGGATGGCTGATGATATGGACATCACCCTGAGCCATGGCGGCAATCATCGCCTCGGTGTTGGCGGCCCGATCCTGAGGTGCAAATACCGGCTCATGGAACCCGGCAATGATCAGATCGATTTCGTTGAGCATGGGACCGGTGCAGTCAATATCACCGGCCAGGTTTTTGATATTGGCCTCAATGCCGCGCAAAATGCCAATGCCATCCACCAGGCGTGGCCACACACGCATGTTCATAAAGTGCCAGTAGTGTGGCGCATCGGCCATATCCGGCCCGTGGTCGGTAATGGCGAACAGTTTTATACCTTTGTGTTTCGCTTCGGCGATATAGTCGTGCAGGGTGCTATAGGCATGGGTACTGGCTACGGTATGCATATGTAAATCAACGGGGTACATTCTTTCTCCTTCTTAGGCGCTCGCCAGAGTCAGCGGATGGCGGCCAATCCTTGTTCATGATAGCAGTTAACGCGGCTATCGACATGTTAGCGGGTTGTGAAAGCATCAATAGCCACGCTGAATATCAACCAGGCCTGAAGGCTGTTCACCCGCCTCGAGCCGCAGGAGATTGGCGCTAACCTGATCCATGGCCTGTTCCGGCAAGGTAACTGCAGCAATATGCGGGGTAATAGTGACACGAGGATGACGCCAGAAAGCATGAGCGGACGGCAAAGGTTCATTGACGAATACGTCAAGCATGGCGGCCGCCAGTTGCCCTTGTGCCAACATCGCCAGCAGATCGTCTTCCACCAGATGGGCACCGCGAGCAATGTTGATCAGGTAAGCGCCCGGTACCAAACGGCTAAACAGCTGGCGGTTGAGGATACCCGCCGTTTCAGGCGTATTAGGCAACAGGTTGATCAGCAACCGCGTGCCATCAAGAAACGCCGCTAACTGAGGTTGCCCAGCAAAACTCTGTACTTGCTCAATCTGCTTGGGGCTGCGGCTCCAGCAACGGACGTTAAATCCGAACGCCACCAGCTTTTGCGCCACGCTTTTCCCCAACACCCCGGCGCCCAGGATGCCGATGGTAAAATCACTCTGCTGATGAGGCTCAAGCGGTAACCAGTTCTGCTGTTGTTGCTGCAACTGATATTCATCAAAACGACGGAAATAGCGTAACACACCGGCTAACGCGTATTCATCCATCTGCTGCGCCATGCCGGTATCTTCCAGCCGGATTAGCGGCACTCCCGCCGGTAGGACTCCTGGATGCTGGCGTTCCTGCTCAAGAATGGCGTCTACTCCAGCCCCAAGAGCAAAGATACCTTTCAGATCGCGGCGGTTGGCCAGCATTTCATAAGGTGGCCGCCATACTAGCGCGTAGTCCGCCGGGCGATCGTCCCCCGGCTGCCATGCCCGGTTATTCGCCTGTGGTAAGCGCTTCGCCATTCCTGCCAGCCAATCTTGCGCATCAAAAAACGGGTGATAGAAAATAATATTCACTGCCGGTTCCCTTCTTGGGTGGATTTTTAGCTATCCTTTCGCGCTTTGCCACACGATGCAAGAATAAACTGGCAGGGAGAAGGCGGAATTATCGTGCGACAAATCAGCAGATTGCTGGAAGTTTGGCTAAACGCACGCGGTTATGGCACAAGGCTATTGACGCTGGGATCAGATTCTCCTACATTAGCGCCCGTCGACAGCGTAAACCGTTGCCGATGACAAAACGGTGAGGTGTCTGAGTGGCTGAAGGAGCACGCCTGGAAAGTGTGTATACGCGTAAGTGTATCGAGGGTTCGAACCCCTCCCTCACCGCCATATTTAAAGAAGAAGTCTGAACTCACGTTCAGACTTTTTTTTTGCATATTCCCCGCACTGGGAGGGGTGAGAATCCTCGACAGGGTTCGACAAAATGGCTCGCAGCGCAGAGACATTTTGGACGGCCGACGGGCCGCCCGTAGGGTGCGGATCAACTGTTTGCTAGTTTGCGCAACAAACAATGTCGAAAAAAGAAAATTAAAACCTCAGGACTTCTGGGTGCATCTGTTATGTCCGTATGCCGGATTGAGCCCCCAGAGGTATGCCAACTCAAAACCGGCAATATCCAGCAGCATGATGGAATTTGGTCCTGTTTGTGTTTTTTTATAGAAAATACTGCTCATTTTTCTCCAAACTTTCCAAGCAACTAACGCCACATTAACGTGTGAGCAACTCTATCACTAAACCTAAAGCATTACTCCATAAACACAAAATCCAACCTTAAACTAAAAGTGCCAAGCGTTGGAATTACTCTTAAAAGCTTTGTTATGATTTTCTAAAAGCCGACTGCCAATCCATGAATAAACTCTTGAACTTTCTTGTAGCCCTCTCCAGAAAGGTCTGTGTTTAAAATGTAAGTCATCCCCCTAGTTGGTACAGGTAAGTATAGACCTTCATATTGAACCACAAAGCACTGATTAATTTGAAAAATTATACCAAAGACACAACTGCCCATTGCATAGCGAAGAGATAAAGCACTATAGAGTGACGTTTCTGCCTCATGCATGATGTAACTTTGAATTAACTTTTGAAAATTTACGTCTTCTAAAACACTGTCAATAACACTTTGATCAAATCGCTGAAAATCCTTCAGTCTGGCATGGTTTTGGGCAAAGACTTCGAATATTCTTTGAACAAAGCTTTGAGCCTTCTCCATTGGGAAGATGTTCGAAATATCTAAAGCAACAAATCCAAATTTAACTTCATTCATCGCAACTCTCTTCTCAATTTGATCTTTCGCCTTGTCGACATTTTTGACTAGGTTTTTAAGGCTTCGAATGTTTTTACACTCAATTGCAATATTATTGCCAATTGTTACGTCACCCCGACCTGACAAGTTAACTTTATCGCTGTCACTAATAGCCAAAACGAATCTAACTCCCATGACGAATTCAAAGACAAAGTCGTGGTATTTTTCTTTATCATCTTGAGAAAGATCGTACTTACCTTCAATAATTTTCAGTATATCATCATCATTGAAGTCAATTCCGTTATCAAAAATAACATTCAATTAGTTATGTTTGATTACAATTTCTAAAAGCTTAGCCATTTCTACAGGCTTAAGTTCTAAAATATTCTCGAGATCTCGACGAATATTACCAAATCTAGTATTCATCACATTTGTTCGAGGTCTAATCTTTTTAAGCCATTTTTCAATGTTTGAAATTAACCGATCGAACTCAATTATCAACTCATCAATATTATGACTTGTTTTAACTGTACTCATCAAGTATACCTATACTGTTTTTTTCTATAAAACAATGCTATTTTAAGGTGTTAGCAATGCGATATCGCCGCCTCCGCAAACCACCCTAAACACAACGCATAGTAAAAATGTCACGCATTGAGAATCACTCTTAAACAATTTGTCAGTTTTTATCTGTCAACGCACGAATATCTTCAATGAACTTAATATCGTCAGAAGAGAATACTGTAAATTCACGCTCAAATGTTTCTCTATTCAATTCCTTAGAAAATTGACCATTACTCACGTACTTTTCGGTATAGGATATCAACTTACTTAAACATTCATCTGCCGTTGTACAATCTAGGTGAAAAAACGACATCAAGTCTTCAGTAAATCCTAGTGACGTGGTGTCTGAGCTACGAGCAGAAAAGCTTGCTTTGATAGCCACTTTAGTTATATCTTCAATTTTTTTGATTGAAACAACTGGCTCATCGATATTTCCGCACCAACGAACCTCACTGTAATACCCATCTACTGGTTCATTAATTATCAACTGAAATACACTTTCAATGTCAGTTTTTTCGCTATTTTTATGCGCAATAGCTCCCATTAGAAAAGGAAATGTAACCCCATACTGCCCTTTCCCCATAAGTTTCCATTGCTGAATAATATTGAACCAAAATGGATTTTTCATCATAACCTCCAAATATTAATGACAATCTACACATTAAGTAATAAATATAGCTTTAAAAACATAGCAGTGGTAAGCGAGAAACGCACGGTTCGTATTCCCTACGTGCTGACACTAGAGAAAGCCACTGCGCTGATCGCTCGGCTTGGTCAGTACTGGCTTCGCTAATGTAAGGCGCAGGCTTACGTGTAGCGGAGGCCGCACGTTTGCGCATCAAGGATATAGACTTTGACAGGCAGGTCATCACCATTCATGCTAATAAAGAAGCCAAAGAACGTACAACGCTCTTACCTGCCCCCTTGATCGCACCACTACTGGAGCATGTTTCACGCCTAGGAACAACAGGACATCTTTTATCAAGCACTCATCAGCCTACCATTTGCGTTATAACATAGGTACCTCCAGTGCCGGGCGTTCATTCTAGTGGTAGTGGCTTTTCCCATCGGCGGGGCTTTGCACGGATGAAGACGAGCAAGCAGATCTTTCTCCATCACATTCACGTCAGAGCAATACAGAAAGCTGTCAGACAATCCAATCTGCATAAACCTGTCAGTTACCATACCTTTCGCTACCGGACTGCTGCACCGTGGCAGTGATATCCGAACAGTGCAGACGCTACTCAGGCATACCAATGTACGCACAACGCAGATCTATACGCATGTGCTGGGCTAGGGCTTTGCTGGTGTGGTTAGCCCGCAAGGGTGAACACTTTAACACCTAGTATGCCGCCATTTGTTTACTGCTCTCATCAGACAAGGCTACCGCCCCTGAATTACAGCCTCCAGTCTGCTGCTTTTACTTGTGTCCTTGCACTAGCATGGCTCATGAGCGACTCCGACAAGATGATTGCCGAGTTAGTTATTTTACCAAACGGGGCTTGGCAGGGAAGAAGGAAATAGTTGTTTTATGTGTAAGATCAATAT
Organism: Serratia sp. PL7; assembly: GCF_945957435.1. NCBI lineage: Bacteria > Pseudomonadati > Pseudomonadota > Gammaproteobacteria > Enterobacterales > Yersiniaceae > Serratia > Serratia sp. PL7. The sequence goes on from NZ_CAMFLB010000008.1 coordinate 110,635, forward strand.
CTGTATTCCCTCTATATTTATTCAAAAAGTTTCCCTATTATCCATCCACGCCCCTCCCTCACTTCCCTGTGTGTCAACTTAAGCCTGAGCCAACTGATTTTGAGATAACATATAAATTAGGGCACTCAGTACCTAAACCAGTCACACCAGCCGACACCAAGGTCATGGTGTCCGCATTAGTCGCATTAATTCGCCAACGAGGCAAATCCGGCCAATAGACTCGCCCCAGAAACTCCGTATTCATCATGCAGTACTTCTGTTTCATCGGCAGTAAATATGTCAGTTATACACTTAGTAAAAGGAGCTCAATTGAGCTCGACATAACGGCCAGAGAAGATCGCAACGCTACCTACATTACCATAATGAATGATGTTGACTTTACTGTATTTTACTCTATAAACAGCTGCGTGATTATTGGGCGAGGCCTGAGTCAATCAGTTTATTTTTTAACCGCAAAACCAATATAACTCACTGATATATATAGTTGTATTTGAGTGTCAACAGACAAAAAAGTGTCAACCTATGCTAGGACTAGTCAATATTCCCCACACTGGGAGGGGTGAGAAGCCTCGACAAGGTTCGACAAAATGGCTCGCAACGCAGAGACATTTTGGACGGCCGACCGGCCGCCCGCAAGGTGAGCTTGCGAATAGGATCCATCGTCGACTATGAGCGATAAGCAGACATAGTACCGTCCGATACTAATCACCGCAGAAATTAAAAAATTTATTCATTCTACTGAAAAGCTATGAAGTAAATAAATCGGATTGGGGCGCGTACGGTACTGGACAGTTTTGCATTTCCGGGCGGTTTTGTCCTGTCTCATTCTGGCGATCGGACAGCGGAATGCCGCAGCTGGCAGGATCACGGGGGGTACTGGACAGAATGACTGTTACGTCCAGTGTGAAGGAAAGAAAGTTAAGTATGGTAGAATTTCTATACGTACATACTTTGTTACCCAACTATGCAGCCCGGAAGGCACCATGACAAACCAACAACTGGAAGAAAGATTTAAGGCGCTTGAGAAAGATTATGAGACGCTCATTTCCACAAAATATACTGAGCAGAGCGCTCTCACTCACATTATGGAAACCTATGTTGATTCCGGTAAATATAAAAACTGGATCGCCAGAGTGAAAAAGTTAATAGAGGACAGCTACGGAAAAGAGTCTGATTATTACAATGAATTCAATACTGTAAACAGCAGTTGGTCTAGTAATTACAAAACCCTGATAAGAAGTTATAAGCCGTTGTTTGATGCGGCGAGAGATGATCTTGCGCACTCTGCTGTCAGTACGAATGCACCTCAAGAAAGTTCAGCGCTGAGCCTCGTGCTTAATATTCTTAACAGGTTTCCGGCCTTTGTTCGCCAGTTAAAGAGACGGCACAGCGGCCGTGCACCGCTTGAAGTTAATGATGAGTATGACGTACAGGATATGGTTTATGCGCTGCTGACGCTTCACTTTAATGATATAAGGGCAGAAGAGTATACCCCCAGCTTTGCGGGCGCAGCCTCAAGACAGGACTTTCTTTTGAAAAAAGAGAAAATTGTGATCGAGGTGAAGAAAACCCGTGAATCGCTGGGAGCCGGTAAAGTTGGCGGGGAGTTGCTTATTGATATGGCACGCTACCGCGCTCACCAGGACTGCGATACGCTGATCTTGTTTGTATATGACCCGGATTGCTACATAAATAATCCTTTGGGTGTGAAAACCGATCTGGAATCTAAAGATGCGGAAGGAAAAGTGAAAGTGATTATTGCGCAGTTCTGACACGCTTAAGTGTCACCTTACAGGGTTAGGTTTGTGGCCGTGCCAGCCGGGCGAGCATAAAAAAGGCCGCTGGCACGGCCGGATTTGTTATCTTTGCTAGTTCGAATCAAGATCTACGTGAAAATCCGCAGGCTTAAGCTGTATTAGCTCAAACCTGAACTAACAGTTTCCGCGGATAGAACGCTATCTTATCTGACAGTCGGCCTTGAGCGCACAGAGGAAGTACGCAAACGTTATCAACTCTTTTATAAGTATTAATCTCATCCCCATGTTTTAACCAACAAGGAAAAGGTCACAGTCAATGAGTGATTATATAAAAAGGCGAGTATTATTGTTAATGCAATGCTCGCCAAATAATTACAGGTCTAGTTAACTAAAAGTCAAATAATCAGCTACATGAACGCTTTAGGGTTGATATCGTATCCTGCGGCTGTCAACTCTTTAACCAGATCAAGTTTCCATGCGCCTCGGGTATCTAAGTCAATATATACAACACCACTAATATCGTTAGGCGCCTCTACACCTTCCACTAACAAAGCAGAAACTCTGGACCTACCTAAGCGACCAATAAAATAACCATGCTCAAATACTACGTTCTGCCTTGCTCTTGATTTAAGTTCAGGGTTATCAACTTTTTTTGCCCCTATATCGCAGGGGGTATAGAGCACTACCGCAAAACCAATATTACTATGTGCTTCTATTTTCTCAATTATCGTGTTGCTTGAACTAGCCTGCTCGTGCAGTATGATGGGTTCCAGACCCGCTTTATCAAGGAACCTAGCCATCTCAGACTTAATTGCGTTATCCTGCCCGTGTACCACGAAAACCTTTTTGTTGTCAGCATGGAGGCTCAAAGGAACAGCAGTTTCTCTAGAAGAAATGGAATTTTTTTCAGTGACTTCCCTAATTAAATCCCTGGTTATATCTGTGGTATATCCATCACCTGAAATTACATTTTCACTAGTAATATACGTAATGAAACCATCTGGAATTTCATTGTTTGCTTTCGTGGTCAGCTCGGCAGAACTCATTTCTGATTTTTTGATTTTAAGTGAGCGAATATTAGCAGGCTTTAAATATGCACCGTCAATATAAACCTCTTCTTTTTTAGAGTATGGATTTATTACTTCAGACTTAATTTCTTCAAGGTCTCTTCTATCATACTCTATTATTTTTATAAATCTTTTATTTGCATCCCTGTCAATGGTTTCAACAACAATATGGTAATAACTCATAATTACACACCCTTATCCTTTCAAAAACGATGGTAGGAGTAAAGCAGAACATCTTTATGTTTACTACAATACCACAAGGAAAACAACTAGATGCAGATGGTCGTCTAAATCCATACATTTCAACACAAGTTAATTCCCGCCTAGAGAGCGCTCTACAAGGCAGGTACTGAAGATTGCGAACATTGAATCAGTGAGCTGAACCAGTTGAATAACACACACTGATCTCAGCAACGTCAGCTCCTGGCACAAAGCTACCCTTCAATTTGTCGATTTACGAGCAACGATTCAGCCTGCAACCAGGCCCGCAGATGAATGCGGGGGAGCGTAGGAAGCCGCTGAGGCGGGGGATCCGAGCATACTGTAAATCTCAGAAATGACCTGCATTGTTGCGTCTTCAATTCTTCCTTCATTACGGCATAAAACCCAGCCGTGATTTGCAATTTCTCGCTCGAATGCCCTGGTACAAGCGACATGCTCCTCCACCTTAGAAATCACTGTACTACCTAGCCCACGCGATCGGGCCGTGGCCCTTGCCCATGAAATATCAGGCGCAGTAATCACCCCGACATGCAGGTCTGGCGCTCGCACGTTTCGTTCAATATTAAGCTGTAAAATCTCTGCGAATGGAACCATTTGCCGAAACGCGGCATCCGAAGGGTACCAGCGATCCATCAAGATAATGCTGTCCAGTGGCTGCTTAGTCAGCACATGCTGGGAAATCCAAGCACGGCTATCAGCAAAGCGCTCACAAACCTCCAATTCCAAATCCAGGGTGGGATTTCTGGCGTGCTTGTTAACGAGGGCCATTGTTTCCGCCCTGTAGGGATCGCTTTTTTTCTCGCAGAGTCGGATCACCTTCTTGTTGTCAGCCCTTAATACTTTTGTAATGGCCTCTAACAGTGTGGTTTTACCGGCTCCCTTGGGCCCATCCAGGGAAACAAACAACTGACGACTCATTCTTTAAATGACGATGGGTATACGGTTTTTGTAAAGCCTACATCTTGCAAAAGCATCTTCCTTCTTTCGTATGAGTTGTATGTCGACCTGACTAGACCTGTTAAAAGTGTTGCGACTGTCTTTAATAGTGGCGCTGCTTTTAACTTTAATGGGATTAAAATTTACACTTCAGAGTAGGACCATGAAGGTCTCACAGTCTTACTCTGCTTCTTGTTATCATTGAGTTATGTTGATACGTCCGCTTCTGGCACATCACGGACATTTCAACTTTGCCCTACCGCACATCTGAACTCATTACCTACTTTGCAAAAACATAGTTGGTTCGCAAAATGGCCCCTTCCCCGCCCCTCAAATCAGCTTAGCTTCTCTAAGTTCACTTTTCAGATAAGCATAATAGATAGGAGCGGCAACCACACCAGCCAGACCGAATGCCGCCTCAAAGACCAACATCGCCAGCAAGATCTCCCAAGAGTTAGCCCTGATTTTAGTGCCAACAATACGGGCATTGAGGAAATACTCAAACTTGTGGATGACGATCAGGTAGAGCAGCGCAATCAGCGCCACTCCGAGTGAAACCGACAGGCCAGAGATGAAAACAATGGTGTTGGAGATCAGATTGCCGATCACCGGCAGCAGGCCAAAGATAAAGGTAAACACCACCAGCGTTTTCGCCAACGGGATATGGATCCCACACAGTGGTAGCACACCAAGGATAAAGATAGCCGAGAAGAAGGTATTGATTGCCGATATTTTAACTTGCGCAAACACAATATTGCGGAACGCCTGTGATAGCAGCGAAATCCTTTTCATCAACTCACTTTTCAGTAATGGCCGCTCCTCGCTGCTATCAATGTTATACAGTGAGACTATGGCACCGAGCACCATCCCAATCAGCATGGTCACCAGGCCATGCAGTACGCTCTTGCCCATCGTCTGTAACAAAGCGATGTGCTGTTGCAGTCGGCTCAGGATCTCGTTCTTCAGCTCTTCTACACTCAACGGCAGATAGCCCGGCAGATATTTTGCCACCTCTTGCTGGACATCCTGCAGGATGAACGCAATACGGGTGTTGATGCCAGAGATATTCTTCATATCCTGCATCAGATAGCCGACGAGACTCCCCACAATGGTGATCAACAGGCCGACCACCAAGGTACTGATCACCGCGACAACCAGCCATCTGGCCCGATGGCCGCCAATCACCTTCTGAAAATGTGGCGTAAGGATATTCACGATCTCGTAAACCAGAAAACCCGCCATAAAGCAGGTAAGAAGATGCAACGGCAACAGCAGCAGGATCCCCCCCATCACAAAGATGAAACTGATTATCCTGGCCTGTTTAACATTCATTATCTGCATTGTTACTCGCTTGTCCTTGAGAGGATAAGATTTTTAAGTACCTGTTTTAGTATTATGTTTTATTTAACATGCCAAACAGAACACGACAACTTAAATCACCTGGCTTCAAGGCGAGAGCTCAGGCTTGCTCCCTAATAGCTCTCAGGCTCTGCGGGATGGCTATCCCCTAAAATATGCGGCGATTTCACGAATACCCCTTTCCACGGTACCGAGCCAGTATTGACCAGAAAATGTGCCTCGCCCGGATCACACTGCAACACATCTCCTTCACGCAGTATCTGCATCTCGCCTTCCAGATACAGACACACCTCTCCACTGAGAGTATAAAAGACTTCGCAAACCTCCTTGTGGCGGTGATTTCTGAATGACTGGCCTGGCTGCAACACCACGACGCCCATATCGCACATCGGCCCACGGATCAGATATTTTGGGCCATTGTCGCCGAAGCGATAGTCATGCGCCATTTCATTGGTCTTGATCATGATACCCTCCTTTAAAGGCCAGGAGCCTTCCACATTGACGTCGTTAATCCGTGATCAACCAAACCAAGTTGATCCAGATACACCTCCAGCCATTTTTGACGTGCCTGTTGATAAACTTCACTGTTTTCTGGATTCGGGATATGTTCCCTATCCCAACGCACCAAGCTCTCCCCCGCATCAGCCAACGACGAATAGACCCCTACCCCCACGCCAGCCGCAATAGCACATCCCAGCGCGGTCGCTTCCTTAACCACCGGGACTCGTACGGTCAGTCCTGTGACATCGGCCAGGATCTGGCTCCAGAGCGTGCCTTTTGAACCACCGCCGGCAAACACCAGCGAATCGGCTTTGACACCTGAAAACTCGGCGATTTGTTGTAGATTACAGGCCGACACTATGGCCGCGTTCTCTTCAAGGGCGCGGAACAACGTAGCTTTATTGCACTTTTCCGGATCGATCGACAGGTTGATAAATGAGGGAGCGGCGTGATACCAGTTCTTAAAGCGCATGACATCGGAGAAGATGGGCATAACGCCATGAGCACCTGATGGGACCCGCCTGGCCATATCTTCCAGCAAGGCATAGGTATCCACGCCCAGACGTTCACCAATCAGCTTTTCCTCGGCGCAGAAGGCATCACGGAACCAGCGCATGGTCAGCCCGGTAAAAAAGCTGATGGATTCAGCCTGAACCAGGCCCGGGATCACATGTGGGTTAATGCGCACATTCATATTGGGATCGGTGACAGGCTCAGGGAGGTTCACCACCTGCTGCCAGAACGTTCCCCCTAATACGGCGGTCTGCGCTGGTCTGACGATACCTAGACCCACGCATCCCAATTGAACATCACCGCCCCCGACAATCACCGGTGTACCAGCCCGCAAACCTGACAGTGCGGCAGCGTTGTCCGTCACCGCCCCCAGTGGTGTTCCCGTCTCTTTTACCGGTGAAAGAATATCCGAACGCAGGCCCGCCATTTCCAACAGGCCTTTTCTCCAGTCTCGCGTGACCAAGTCAAGCAACCCGGTAGTCCCGGCATTTGATGGGTCAACCGCAAGTTCACCGCTGAGCATATAAGCCAGCCAGTCACTGATCATGGTGACCGCGGCGGCCTGGCGATAGATGTCAGGACGGTAGTGCGCCAACCACAGCAGCCGGGGCATGGCGCTCAGCGCCAGCGTCTGCCCTGAACAACGGTATACCTCATCTTCAAAAGTATGGTGGTGGATCTCTTTTAACTCGCTGACCTCACGCGTTGCGCGTGCATCTACGTTGGCGCAGGCCCAGATCGGCTGTCCCTCCGCATCATAGATCACAATCCCTTCACGCATTGAACACGCAGCCACGGACGCAATCGCCTCCGGCGCAATGGCCGCCATCTTTAACGCCTGATGGATGCATTGGCAGGTGAGGTGCCAGTTTTTGGCAAGATCGAATTCCATGGAGCCCGGTACATCAGGGACCGCCAAATGTTGCCATTCGGCTTGCCCTACTGAGACTTGATTGCCTTCCAAATCAAAAATTACCGCTCTGATGCTGCCGGTACCGGCATCCAGAGCCATCAGGTATTGGCCTGATGTGGCAGGAGTACAGAGTCGAGCCATGAGTTTGTCCTCGGCTGGTGTTTGAGACAGTCTGTTACATCGCTATTAACCTTTACTTTCCAATAAGCTTGAGCATTTCTGCCGCCGTGTCCTGATCGGTAACTAACGCGTTGATATAGCCGCCCTTCAATGCCGCCACGATCGCTTCGGCTTTTGGTACTCCCCCCGCAACCCCGACAACGGTAGGTATGGTGGCAAGCGCGCTCAAGCTCAGCCCTATCAATTCTTGATGAATTTGCATGTCGGGAATGATTGCGCCGCTGGCATCAAAAAAGTAACCGAGAATATCGCCAACGGCGCCTTTGCGGCCAATCATCAGTTGCTCGCCTTCGGTGATATAGCCAGCGCGTAAAATGGTGGCGGCATCTTTTTGATTCACCGCCCCGATCCCTACTACGGCGACATCGGCAGCCTGGGCTGCCAGCAGCACGTCCCTGACACTATTTTCATCCCGCAGGGTACGGGCAATATCGGCAGAGGAAGCGCGCAACGGAGCTGGGATCATGCTGACGCTGCAGGCGGCATCCAACTGACCAATCCCGGTCATATAAGGCCCTACGCCACCGGAAAGCGTGACCAGGCGAATTTGCTGCGAAGAAATGAAGCCACTCAGTCTTTTCAGGGTGCTCATGGTCGCTTCGCCAAACCCCGCCGCCAGCAACTGTTGTGTCTCCAGGGACTCCATCAGCATGTGTGCCGCACCAATCCCCAACCTCGCGCTGTCATCAGCCTCGGCCAACGCGGGCAATACGCGAATGTTTTTCAGGTCAAAGTGTTTTTTCAATGCATCTTCATACTGTAGGCAACCTTCAAAGCGGGAGTTAATCTGCACCCGAATGATCCCGGACTGATGCCCTTTCTCCAGCAAACGCGAAACTTTAAGGCGCGTCAGCCCAAGCCGGGCGCTGATCTCGCTTTGCGTCAGCCCATCGTGATAGTAAAACCAGGCGATGCGGGCCACCTGCTCCTCCTCACACATGCCATGTTCGGTTATCAATGCACTGTCATTTATCGTCATAAATCCGCTTCTCTTTGAACATTTTTAAAACTTGAACACAATTGTTCCGCTATCGCTCAACAATAGCTGTGAGTCATGCCACAAATATACACCAAATTTGAACATCGGTTTTATTAGCATACAATTATTCAAAAAACGTGATCGCAGTGATGGTTTTATCGCCAAACCATGACTAAGGTTATGAACAATTAGTTTTCTAAAAAATATTTGTTCAACTCAGTCACTCGTCTTCGAGTGAACGGAGGCAAGATGCAAACCGGTGAATACTCAGATCCACCTCTGCTCTGTGTACAAAATATCAATAAGCACTATTCCGGTGTTGAGGTGCTGAAAGGCATCGACTTTACCCTGCATGCCGGGGAGGTACATGCCCTGCTCGGCGGTAATGGCGCAGGGAAGTCCACGCTGATGAAGATCATTGCTGGCGTAGTACCACCGGACGGCGGCACTATCGAGATCAATGGCCAGCGCTGTGCCAGCCTGACCCCGGTAAAAGCGCATCAACTGGGGATCTATCTGGTGCCGCAGGAACCGCTGTTATTCCCCAGCCTGTCGGTTAAAGAGAATATTCTGTTTGGCCTGCCTGCCAAGCGGGCTGCGGTTGAAAAAATGCAGCAGTTACTCGAACTGTTGGGATGCAAACTTGAACCCAACAGCATGGCAGGGTCGCTGGATGTGGCTGACCGCCAAATCGTTGAGATCATGCGGGGATTAATGCGTGATTCCCAGATCCTGATCCTGGATGAACCCACGGCGTCGCTGACGCCTGCCGAGACGGACCGATTATTTGCCCGCCTGCATGAACTGCTTGGCAAAGGTGTCGGTATCGTCTTTATTTCCCATAAGCTGCCGGAAATACGCCAGATTGCTGACCGCGTTAGCGTAATGCGTGACGGCAAAATCGCCCTAACGGGGAAAACCGCCTCGCTGACCACGGATGAGATTATTCAGGCAATCACCCCTGCAGCCCGTAATGTGGATCTCTCCGCCAGCCAGAAACTGTGGCTCGAGCTGCCTGGCAATCGGCCAGCCAACCCTCAGGGCAAAGCCGTATTGCAGTTGAGGGAGCTCACTGGTGAAGGCTTCCGGCAGGTAACACTCAACGTCCACGCAGGAGAAATCCTGGGTCTGGCTGGCCTGGTCGGCTCCGGGCGTACCGAGTTGGCTGAAACGCTGTATGGATTGCGCCCAGCCAGTGCGGGCAGCATCATGCTCAATGGTGAAGAGATCGCTGAACTGAGCACTCGCCAGCGGTTGCAGCGTGGGCTGATCTATTTACCGGAAGACCGGCAGTCTTCCGGGCTGTACCTGGATTCATCGTTATCTTGGAACGTCTGTGCCCTGACCCACAATACCGGCGGGTTCTGGGCCCATCCACAGCGTGATAACGCCACGCTTGAACGTTATCGCCGGGCGCTGAATATCAAATTCAACCACCCTGAACAACCGGCACGCACCCTGTCCGGCGGTAATCAACAAAAAATACTGATCGCCAAATGCCTGGAAGCAGCGCCACAGCTGCTGATTGTCGATGAACCGACCCGTGGCGTCGACGTCGGTGCACGCAACGATATCTATCAGCTCATTCGGAGCATTGCCCAGCAGCATGTCGCGATCCTGTTCATCTCATCCGATCTCGAAGAGATAGCCATGATGTCCGACCGCGTCTGCATCATGCATCAGGGCGAGGTGGCAAGCAGCGCACTGTGTGGCAAAGAGATTACTGTGGATACCATTATGCATATGGCCTTTGGCGAACAACACGTTGCATCTCCCTCCTCCTATCAACCTCATACCAACGGGGAGACCTCATGCTAAAGATGATACAAAACAACCGAGAGCTGACGGCATTGCTGGCCATCATCGCTCTGTTTGCGCTACTGGGGAGTATTGATAGCAGCTATTTCAGTTTTCAGACGCTGACCATGATCTTCAGCAGTTCGCAAATCCTGATGTTGCTGGCCATCGGTGCGGCGCTGGTCATGCTGACCCGTAACATTGATGTCTCGGTCGGTTCCATCACCGGGATGTGTGCGGTGCTGCTTGGGATAACGCTCAATGCCGGATACAGCTTGCCCGTTGCCTTTAGCGTCACGCTGTTACTCGGTTTACTGGCGGGCTTTTTTAATGGGGTGCTGGTCGCCTGGTTTAAAATTCCTGCCATAGTCGCCACCCTGGGCACCCTTGGTCTTTATCGAGGCATCATGCTGCTATGGACCGGAGGTAAATGGATTGAGGGGTTGCCAAGTTCGCTCAAGCAACTTTCTTCACCGGTGCTGCTGGGCATCTCACCGATTGGCTGGCTAACCTTACTGCTGGTGGCGTTAATCGCCTGGTTACTGTTGAAAACCTCATTTGGCCGCAGCTTCTATGCGACCGGTGACAACCTGCAGGGTGCTCGTCAACTCGGGATCCGCACTGAGGCTATCCGCATCATCGCTTTCTCGCTTAATGGGCTAATGGCGGCGCTCGCCGGGATCGTGTTTGCTGCACAGATTGGCTTTATTCCCAACCAGACCGGCACCGGCCTGGAAATGAAGGCCATTGCCGCCTGCGTGCTGGGAGGTATCAGCCTGCTTGGTGGTTCTGGCACGGTGGTGGGGGCCATTCTGGGTGCCTATTTCCTGACGCAGATCGACAGCGTGCTGGTACTGCTGCGCATTCCTGCCTGGTGGAACGACTTTATCGCTGGCCTGGTTTTGTTGGGGGTTCTGGTGTTTGATGGCCGCCTACGCTGCGCCCTGCAAAACAATATCCGCCGCCAGAAATATGCCCGGTTTATCGATCCCCCTCCCTCGCCCCCCACATCCCCTCACACCACCCAACTCCCTACCCAGGGAAAAAAACGGGAGATCGCATGATGGCACAATGGCGACGTTTCGGCTGGGAACTGGCGCTGGCCGCCCTGCTGCTGATTGAGATCCTGGCATTCGGGGTCGTTAATCCACGCATGCTGGATATTAATGTCCTGCTGTTCAGCACCAGCGATTTTATCTGTATTGGCATTGTGGCACTGCCGTTAACCATGGTGATCGTCAGTGGCGGCATTGATATTTCATTTGGTTCCACCATTGGTCTGTGCGCCATTGCGCTAGGGGTGATGTTCCAGGCGGGTCTGCCCTTGCCGTTGGCAATAGCGATAACGCTGGCCTTGGGCGCCCTGTGCGGTTTGATCAACGCTGGATTGATCATCTACACCGGTATCAATCCTTTAGTGATCACCCTCGGCACCATGTACCTGTTTGGCGGTAGCGCCCTGCTGCTTTCGGGCATTTCTGGTGCCACCGGCTATGAAGGCATCGGCGGATTCCCGATGGCCTTTACCGATTTCGCCAACCTGACGGTGTTCGGCCTGCCAATTCCGCTGACCTTCTTTATGGTTTGTGTCCTGCTGTGCTGGCTGCTAATGCACCGGACACACGCCGGGCGCAACATTTTCCTGATTGGCCAAAGCCAGCGCGTAGCGCAATACAGTGCGATCCCGGTTAACCGAACGCTGTGCGCCCTGTATGCGATGACTGGATTTGCTTCAGCCATTGCTGCGGTGCTGCTGGTTTCCTACTTTGGCTCGGCACGTTCCGACCTCGGCACCTCCTTCCTGATGCCAGCCATCACGGCGGTAGTACTTGGCGGGGCAAATATTTACGGCGGCTCAGGTTCCATTCTCGGTACCGCCGTAGCCGTCTTGCTGGTCGGTTATCTGCAACAAGGATTACAAATGGCTGGCGTGCCTAATCAAATCTCCAGCGCACTTTCCGGGGCGCTACTGATTATTGTCGTCATGGGCCGCTCCATCAGCCTGCATCGGCATCAAATCCGAGAGTGGCTCCAACGACAACGCAGCACACATCAGGTTTGAGCCAGGACACATCTTCTGACAACGCGATATACGGAGAACAACATGACCCTACAACGTATCAAAAAAATCGCACTTTTAAGCGTACTCGGCATGGCTTCGCTAAGCATTGGCGTACAGGCGGCAGAGCGCATTGCCTTTATTCCCAAACTGGTGGGCGTCGGCTTTTTCACCAGCGGAGGTAATGGAGCATTAGAAGCGGGGAAAGAGCTGGGCGTTGACGTAACCTACGATGGCCCAACCGAACCCAGCGTTTCCGGCCAGGTGCAGTTGATCAACAACTTCGTTAACCAGGGCTATAACGCCATTATCGTCTCTGCCGTCTCCCCGGAAGGGCTGTGCCCGGCGTTAAAACGTGCCATGCAGCGTGGCGTGAAGGTCTTGACCTGGGACTCAGACACCAAGCCCGAATGCCGCTCTTATTACATCAATCAGGGTACGCCAGCCCAACTCGGAGGCATGTTGGTCGATATGGCAGCCAATCAGGTGAAGAAAGAAAAGGCCAAGGTCGCCTTTTTCTATTCCAGCCCGACGGTTACCGACCAAAACCAATGGGTGAATGAAGCCAAGCGTAAAATCGAAAAAGACCATCCGGGCTGGGAGGTGGTCACCACGCAGTTTGGTTACAACGATGCCACCAAGTCACTGCAAACCGCCGAAGGGATCCTGAAAGCCTATGGCGATCTGGACGCCATCATCGCCCCGGATGCCAATGCCCTGCCCGCAGCGGCCCAGGCGGCAGAAAACCTCAAGCGTGACAATGTGGCGATTGTGGGGTTCAGCACCCCAAACGTCATGCGCCCTTATATTCAGCGCGGCACGGTTAAAGAGTTCGGCCTGTGGGACGTGGTAGAACAGGGGAAAATTTCGGTTTACGTGGCCAACGCCCTACTGAAAAACGGTGAATTGAAGGTTGGCGACAAGCTCGACATCCCTGGTGTGGGCCAGGTAGAGGTTTCACCAAACAGCGTACAAGGCTACGACTACCAGGCAAAAGGCAATGGCATCGTGCTGCTACCTGAGCGCGTGGTGTTCAATAAAGACAATATCGACAAATACAACTTCTAACCTATCGCCCCGACTGTTTGAAGGGAGTAATACAATGGCTGATTTAGATGACATCAAAGATGGTAAAGACTTCCATATTGACCAACCGCAGCAAAATGCCCTGTTTAGTTTAAAAGGGTGCGGTGCGTTGGATTGGGGCATGCAGTCCCGCCTGGCACGCATTTTTAACCCCCGCACTAACCGAACCGTGATGCTGGCCTTCGACCACGGGTATTTCCAAGGACCGACGACCGGGTTGGAGCGGATTGATATCAACATTGCGCCGCTGTTTGCGCATGCAGACGTGTTGATGTGCACTCGGGGTATTCTGCGCAGCGTGATCCCGCCAGCCACCAACAAACCCATCGTCCTGCGCGCTTCCGGAGCGAACTCCATTCTGACCGAATTGAGCAATGAGGCGGTGGCTGTCGCCATGGACGACGCGGTGCGTCTGAATAGCTGTGCCGTCGCCGCACAGGTTTATATCGGTACGGAACATGAACACCAGTCGATTAAAAACATCATCCAACTGATCGATGCGGGTCTGAAAGTCGGCATGCCCACTATGGCGGTGACTGGCGTCGGGAAAGATATGGCGCGCGATCAGCGTTATTTTTCACTGGCCACGCGTATCGCCGCCGAGATGGGGGCGCAAATCATCAAGACTTACTACGTGGATAAAGGATTCGAACGCATTGTGGCTGGCTGCCCAGTTCCCATCGTCATCGCCGGTGGGAAGAAACTGCCAGAACGGGAAGCGCTGGAGATGTGCTTTCAGGCCATCGATCAAGGGGCGTCCGGGGTAGATATGGGGCGGAATATTTTCCAGTCAGAAAGCCCGGTTGCCATGATCAAGGCGGTGCACGCCATCGTTCATCAGAACGAAACTGTAGAACACGCCTACGAACTTTTCCTCAGCGAAAAAGGCTGATACGGCTGAAATGCGGGCCGGTTTTCCAGGCCCGCCCCAATCAAGGAGGCTGATTATGCACGTTACCCTGGTCGAAATTAACGTTCATGACGACAAGGTTGAACGGTTTATCGAGGTGTTTCGGCAAAACCATCTGGGCGCGATCCAGGAAAAGGGCAACCTGCGCTTCGATGTGTTACAGGACCCGGACATCCCCACGCGCTTTTATATCTATGAGGCCTACGCCGATGAACAAGCGGTTGCCTTCCACAAAACGACCCCGCACTACCAAGCCTGTGTCGAAGAGTTGGAGTCGCTGATGACGGGTCCACGTAAAAAGACGGTCTTTGTTGGTTTGATGCCCTGAAGGCTTGCCCCACCTTGCCGCTGGGGCAAGCAATGAAGTTCGTTTTTGAACAGCACCTGTCAACAGGTGCTGGGCTAAACAAACGCGGTATTCCGGCCTTGATTTACGGCAAAGCGGCGACGGCTTAACCACCTGAGCTAAAACCGTAAAAATATTCTTGACCGGTTAACCGACTCTCCCTATAGTAGCGCCCCGTTGCACTGAGTAACGCGCAACGTACGGTGAGGTGTCTGAGTGGCTGAAGGAGCACGCCTGGAAAGTGTGTATACGCGTAAGTGTATCGAGGGTTCGAACCCCTCTCTCACCGCCATATTTTAAGAGAAAGTCTGAACTCACGTTCAGACTTTTTTTTTTGCATGTAACACAGTCAGAGAGGGGTGAGAAGCCTCGACAGGGTTCGACAAAATGGCTCGCAGCGCAGAGACATTTTGGACGGCCGACGGGCCGCCCGCAGGGTGAGCTTGCGAATCAAGCCCTCTCTCACCGCCATATTCCAAGAGAAAGTCTGAATTCACGTTCAGGCTTTTTTTTGCATGTAACACAGTCAGAGAGGGGTGAGAAACCTCGACAGGGTTCGACAAAATGGCTCGCAGCGCAGAGACATTTTGGACGGCCGACGGGCCGCCCGCAGGGTGAGCTTGCGAAGCAAGCCCGAACTCACCGCTATAAAACAAGAAAGACTGAGCTATTGGCTGTCAGTTCATACTACTCATTTCCCCTCTCCCACAATATAGATCGAGTGCCACATTAACAGTGCATTGGGGAGAGGGAGCGGGTCCAGAGCTGCGGTCAGATACAGTAGACAAATTGTGGCACGTTCGGTCCCCTTGAGGGTGAGGGGGGCGGCGTCAAGGTAGCTGTAGCCTCTCGACGATACAATCGGACAATTTATCACCATACTCTGTTTAAGCAAAAGTTAGAAAGTATTTGCTACTATACTCATAGCGCTATAATTTAGTTACTTTACTCACGACACAGGTATCATCATGACTAATCAGCATACTAACGGCGAATTGACTGAAGAACAAAAAAGAGAAATTGACTTAATAGCATTACAACGAGTCCAGGCAATGAATAGTGATGAGTTCCTTTGCCAGCGCATTGATGAAAAAGTTCACGCGATGGAAGATCACGTCAAAGCTTATTTCAATAAGTGTTTCTCACTCCACTTAAACAACAAGCGTAGCGAAAAGTAAAATCCTTTACGGGCCTGTGCGAAAACGCCCTATTCCAAGCCAGCAACTAAGCACGGTTTGTCTGTGAGAGGCTAAGAAACATGGAAAACGGAGCTAACTAATTGGAAAGTATCAAAGAAATAATTATCTATTTCTCTCTAATGCTACAGGTTTTTTTAGAGTTTCTCTCCGTTATTTGCGTTTTTGTCGGGCTGGTAAAGGCACTTTATACCACAATAACCAAAGTTAAAAGTCAGTCCATACTCTATTTGATAAGGGCGCGCTTTGGAACCTGGCTTGCTTTAGCGTTAGAGTTTCAATTAGCGGCTGATATCCTGGCAACGACAATCAACCCTAGCATGGAAGAGTTGATTAAACTGGTAATCATTGCCGTGATACGTACATTCCTTAATTACTTTTTATCTAAAGAGTTGGATTATGCCGAAAACAATGTTGCTGTCGTCGATAAAACCGACGCAACAACGCTGGAGGGGAAAAAGTAAAAGCGTCAAAGAAAGCATAGTTTGCACCCGGGCCAGGCTAAGACTTCTTAGCCGCCATAGGGCTATACCTCTTCCCCAACTGTGATAGCGACATCAAACGGCTGCTGACCACGCGGTTTTTACCCTCGCGTTTAGCGTCATACAGCGCTTCATCCGTCATCTCTATCGCTTTCTCCACCGACATACCGGCCAGGTAGAGCGAGGTGCCAATAGAGATGGTCAACCGCATCGCCTCCCCACTCTCGGTAATAAAATCAAATCCTTCCACCCGGCTGCGAATGCGTTCCGCCACGGCCGCAATATGCTGCGGTTCATAACTGGACGTGATGACCATAAATTCCTCACCACCGTAACGTCCGACAAAGTCCTCATCACGTACACAATCCTTCAGAATGCCCCCCACGCTGGCCAACACGCCGTCACCAGCCAAATGGCCATAGGTATCATTGACCTGTTTGAAATTGTCTAAATCCAGCAACATCAGGCCACAAGACTCCCGCTGGGCATGCTGCAGCATCATTTTGTAGTCCACGCTGGCACGGTTGTTGATGTGGGTCAGGCTGTCGGTCGTCGCCTTGCTGCGCATGGAGAAAAAGGCGTTAATATGGCGCTCTTTAAAGCTCAGGGCGTGGTAGCAAATCGCCAGGCACAGCGCCGATGCGGCCTGATACAACAGAATATCCAGCCACAGTTCCCGGAAGTTGACCAACGAGCAGACCACGGCAATGCGGTAGAGTGCAATGATACCAATGGTAAGATAAAACACCCGATTCGATTTTTTCCGCCAGACTCCCGTTAGCAGCAGCGGCAAGACGATCGAACCGATAAACAGATTATCCAGCGTAAAGCCGCCGTTAAAGCTAAAGTTCACCAGATAGCACACCACCCCACTGACTGCACCACCGAAAAACAGCACCAGAATCATCGGGATCATGGCAAAGCTGTAATAAATATTACCGGTGAGCAACAGCCGAGACTGATTCAGATACAGCACCGCCAGCCCCGCCAGCACACCAAATAACACCCGTTTCCACACGGCGGACTGGTAGGAAAAAGGGGCGTTTCTGCTAAGTGCAAAGTAGGCTACCGACAGCGTGGCATAGGTGATGCACGCGTCACTGTAAAAAGACGAGATCGACGCAATATATGTCATAACTATTCGGCATACTCCAGGATGCGGCAATGTTGTTTTTCGGGTTATTTTTGGCAACGGCCCCCTGTAATACCGCTTCCGACAGCACTCACCATACTAAAAATGACAATGACCAGGCGGGTATATGTTATTGCCAGGCAATCTATGTCCTATCCTCAGTTCAGGATAGTCTGTTATCCATCACACCACGGGGAAAATCTGATGAATATCGATGATGAATTGCAAGCGCTGGCGACACAAGAAACGGACCTTACCTTCCACCATTTCGACCATGCCACCGCGTGGGAGCTGGGCCTGGCGCTAAAAAATGCCGCAGAACATCGCCAATTACCCATCGCTATAGAAATTCAGCTAAGCGGACAAACGCTGTTTTATTACGCCATGCCAGGGGCAACGCCAGACATTGCCGACTGGGTGCGGCGCAAGCGTAACGTGGTCAACCATTTCCATAAAGGCTCTTATGCCGTGGGATTACGCCTGCAACAACGGCAAGTCACGCTGGAAGAGAGATATGGCCTCAGCGTACGTGACTATGCCGCCCACGGCGGCGCATTCCCCATCAACCTGCTCAATGTGGGTTGCGTCGGTTCCATCTCTCTTTCTGGCTCCCCTCAGCTCGAAGACCATCATCTACTGGTCAGCACTCTTGCTCAGTTTCTAGGCTTACCCTTGCCCTCAGTACACTAAGCGATAAAAGCTGCGCTTTTCCCCCAATCAACAGCGGACGATCTGCACAGGCTGGCGCTTGGCGCAAATGATCCGCTGAACAAATATAAATTAATCACGATCCTGATGCTTTGATACAAATCTAGGTATCGGCGGGCAGAAAGGGGTATGGTATCTACCAGCTATTCCGAGACGGACCTCCATGGCCCGCCATTCCGTTCTCTTTTATAGACTTGGTTTGCAACTTAGATGAAAACGCACGAAATCAACGGTATCCGCCCTTTTAGCGCCCTGATAGATGCCTGCTGGCGTGAACCCTATTCCCTTCAACGTCTGCTGAAAGATGCCATTGCCGGGGTCACCGTCGGCATCATTGCCATACCTCTGGCGATGGCGCTGGCCATTGCCAGCGGCGTTCCCCCCCAGTATGGGCTGTATACCGCCGCCATTGCTGGCATCGTGATCGCTGTCAGCGGCGGTTCACGCTACAGCGTTTCCGGCCCCACTGCGGCGTTTGTGGTGATCCTGTTCCCCGTTTCACAGCAGTTTGGGCTCTCTGGCTTATTGATTGCCACCATGCTGTCTGGCGTATTCCTGCTGATTATGGGGTTAGCGCGGCTTGGCCGCCTGATCGAGTACATTCCACTTTCAGTCACGCTTGGGTTTACCTCCGGGATCGCCATCACCATCGCCACCATGCAGGTGAAGGATTTCTTTGGCTTACGGCTGGCGGAAGTGCCGGAAAACTACATCGGCAAGGTCAACGCGCTGTTGCATGCTTTACCCACTCTGGACTATGGCGATACGCTGATTGGCGCGGTCACTTTGGTGGTTCTGCTGCTGTGGCCGAAGCTGGGGCTGCGTATTCCCGGCCACCTGCCCGCCCTGTTGGCTGGCACCGCGGTGATGGCTATCCTGGCTCAGTTCGATCATCAGGTTGCGACCATTGGCTCCCGCTTCAGTTTCGAACTGGCCGACGGCAGCCAGGGCCAAGGTATCCCGCCGATCCTGCCACAGTGGCTATTGCCTTGGCATCTGCCTGCTGGCGATGGTAAACCGACAGAACTGAGCTGGCACCTGCTTTCCGCCCTATTACCGGCAGCCTTTTCCATGGCGATGCTTGGGGCGATCGAATCGCTGCTGTGTGCGGTAGTGTTGGACGGTATGACGGGCAAAAAGCATCACTCCAACGCCGAACTGATTGGCCAGGGCGCAGGTAACATCATCGCTCCGTTCTTCGGCGGCATCACCGCGACGGCCGCTATTGCCCGCTCGGCAGCCAACGTGCGGGCAGGGGCAACCTCACCTGTTTCAGCTATCATCCACTCGTTAATGGTACTGCTGTCCTTACTGGTACTGGCACCATGGCTGTCCTACTTACCGCTGGCGGCGATGGCCTCGCTGCTGCTGTTGGTTGCCTGGAACATGAGCGAGGCGCATAAAGTGGTTTATCTGCTGCGCCGGGCACCGAAAGACGACATTTTGGTGATGCTGCTGTGTATGTCGTTGACGGTGCTGTTTGATATGGTGATTGCCATTACCGTTGGCATCGTGCTGGCCTCACTGCTGTTTATGCGCCGAATCGCACGCATGACCCGCCTGAGCGAGTTGAGCGCCGAGGATGGCCGGCTGGTGCTGCGCGTCAACGGGCCGCTGTTCTTCGCCGCTGCCGAACGCGTGTTCAACGATCTGCTGGTACGCGGTGAAAACTACCACACCATCATTCTGCAATGGGATGCCGTGCCGGTGCTGGATGCCGGGGGACTCAACGCGTTGCAACGTTATATCGACGCCCTGCCCGCCGAAAAACAGCTGGTGATCACCGATATTCCGTTCCAGCCGCTAAAAACCCTGGCTCGTGCGCGCATGAAGCCAATCGATGGCAAGCTGCATTTCTACCCCACCCTGCCAGAAGCGCTGACCGCGCTAAACGCCCAATAAAGCAAAAGGCCCGACAGATTCATGTCGGGCCTTCAGATTGGCGAGCGCAGCATACGGCGCCCCCACAGCGCTATTTGTCAGCAGCCGTTAGTTGCTGGTATCCAGCTCAGCGAAGCTTTTCACCAGATCGTCGATGGCTTTCATCTGTACCAGGAACGGTTCCAGCTTATCCAACGGCAACGCCGAAGGACCATCGCATTTAGCATTGCTTGGATCTGGGTGCGCCTCGATAAACAGGCCAGCCAAACCTACAGCCATACCGGCACGAGCCAGCTCTGCAACCTGCGCGCGACGGCCACCAGAAGCCGCACCAAACGGATCGCGAGTTTGCAGGGCGTGGGTCACGTCAAAGATCACCGGATGGCCACCGGTCACATTCTTCATCACGTTGATACCCAACATGTCGACCACCAGGTTGTCATAGCCAAAGTTGCTGCCGCGATCGCACAGGATAACCTGATCGTTGCCACCTTCTTTGAACTTATCGACGATATTGCCCATCTGGCCCGGGCTGACGAACTGCGGTTTCTTGACGTTGATCACCGCGCCGGTTTTCGCCATGGCTTCAACCAGGTCGGTTTGACGTGCCAGGAAGGCTGGCAGTTGGATCACATCAACCACTTCGGAAACTGGCTGCGCCTGTGCGGCTTCATGCACATCGGTGATAATTTTCACGCCGAAGGTGCTTTTGATTTCCTGGAAAATCTTCATCCCTTCTTCCAGGCCTGGGCCACGGTAAGAATGGATAGATGAACGGTTGGCTTTATCAAAAGAGGCTTTGAAAACGTAAGGGATGCCCAGTTTTTGCGTCACGGTGACGTAGTGTTCGCAGATGCGCATCGCCAAATCGCGAGATTCCAGTACGTTCATACCGCCGAACAGTACAAACGGTAGATCGTTCGCTACCTTGATGTCGCCAATGCTGACTACTTTCTGTTCCATGCTTGCACCTTATTGATTAATAAATCGGAATCAGTGAATTAATGCAGCGTGACCTGCTTGAGCTCGATAGAGTGGATTTGAATTTTTATCACTTCACTCACCGGGTCTTCAGGGCACTGCTCGACAAAATAGTTGAGATCGGAAATGGCGATATGGTTGCATTCCAGCTGGGCATAAATCAAACCACGGTCGCGGATCTCGTAGGGATCGTCCGGGTCAAAACTCAGTACCACCTCGCTGGCCCGCAACGCAATTTCCATCTGTTTTTCTTCCATCAGCGCGGCTTTCAGCGTATCGAGCATCTTACGCACCACCAGAATGTTTTCCGATTCGTCCAGATCGTCATCTTCCAGTTCAGCCCCCAGCCCCAGATTACCCTTGAGCCAAACCTGCAACTGATGTTCGTTAAGCGTTTCTCCGTTCAACGGGTTAACCAGCCACATCTCCTCATCCAGCCAGTCAGCACGCATGATCAACTGAGTGGGGAAAATCACCGGCATCAGCGGCAGATCCAACTGGTGGGCAATATGCAGGAAAATGGTTCCCAGAGAGACTGGCGTACCTTGGCGAGCTTCCAACACCTTATCCAGCCAGATGGCGTCAGAAAGCCGATAAACACCGCTGGCACCGCCGAATCCCCAGGTTTTAAAGAATAATTCGATGAGCGCTTCCAACTGCTGATCCTGGTTGAGATCGTCCGGGATGATTGCGCGCGCTTCTTCAGTCAACTGCTGTAACTTGCGCTCTACCTCCGCCACCGGGAAGTCCCGCCGGATAACCTTCGACACCAGGATCACTCCCTCACTCAATGAGGAAGTGTTAAATTCGAAATCGGCAATGCTACTCATAGGTATCCCATCAAGAACGGTATTTTTGTCGTGGCTAGTTTAACGATCAGATACAGACAGCCCAGTGCCAGAACGAATGCCAAGGTGCGGATATTCCAGCTTTGCGTCTTCTTGCCCAATGCGACATAACCCAACAGGATATAGATAATAACGCCAAACAACTTCTCGGTCAGCCACGAGTCCATGCCAAGCAGCGGGTAAAGCTTAAACATCACCACCAGGGCAATGCCGGTGGCAAACAGCACCGTATCATTGATATGCGGCGTGATCTTTACCCAGCGCTTGTTGATCATCGGCGATGCACGCCACTTCCAGAAGAAACGCAGAACAAACAACGTAATGCTGATGGCTACCGTTAATAAATGCAGATGTTTTAGCGCCATGTAAGCGGCCATAGTGGTTTCCTTGGTTTCTTATAGTGATTTTTGGCCCAGAGTCACGCGATCGTTGCCGCCATAGTCGCGATGCGTTGCCACCGCGATAAATCCCTCAGTATTCAAAAGGGTACGTACACTTTCACCCTGTTGCCAACCGTGCTCAAGCAACAGCCAACCCTGCGGCTCTAAATAATCTGCGGCCTGCTGCACGATCGTTGCCAGATCGGCCAGCCCCTGATCGGCGGCCACCAGCGCAGTGCCGGGTTCAAAACGGACATCGCCCTGTCCAAGGTGAGGATCGGCTTGATCAATATAGGGAGGATTACTGGCGATCAGCGCAAACTTTTGCCCGGCGACCGGCGTAAACCAGCTCCCTTGCAAAAAGCTCGCATTGTTAATCGCCAGTTTTTGCGCGTTATGCTGCGCCAGCGCCACGGCTTCCGGTTGCAGATCGATGCCGGTAAGCTGGCAGTCTGGCCGTTCGCTGGCTAACGCCAGGGCAATCGCGCCGGTGCCAGTGCCAAGATCCAGAATGGCGCACGGCGCTGCGGGCAGACGCTCCAGGGCCAACTCCACCAAACATTCGGTATCCGGGCGTGGGATTAGCGTAGCGGGCGAAACCGACAGCGGAAGCGACCAGAACTCACGCTCGCCAACCAGATACGCCACCGGTTCCCCGCGTTCACGGCGAGCCAGCAGCACCGTTAACTGCTCAGTCTGCTCTGCCGTCAGCGGAGTTTCGCCAAATGCCAACAGGTAGGTTCTGGCCCGACCGGTCACGAAACCCAACAGGATCTCCGCATCGCGTTTGGCGCTGTCACTGTGCGTCAGGCGTAAAGTCGCGGTTTTCAGCCAGGTTTGATAATCCATTACTCAGGCTCGGCAGAGAGTGCGGCCAACTGATCGGCCTGGTATTCCTGCACGATCGGCTGGATTAGCATATCCAGCTTGCCTTCCATCACCTCGTCCAGACGATACAGTGTCAGGTTGATGCGGTGGTCGGTCACGCGCCCCTGCGGGAAGTTATAGGTGCGGTTACGATCGGAACGATCGCCGGTGCCCAACAGGTTGCGGCGGGTAGAAGCCTCTGCCAACTGGCGTTTCGCCATCTCTGCCGCGCGGATACGTGCCCCAAGCACCGACATCGCCTTGGCTTTGTTCTTGTGCTGTGAACGTTCGTCCTGGCATTCAACCACAATGCCGGTCGGCAAGTGGGTAATACGGATCGCCGAATCGGTGGTGTTAACGTGCTGACCACCGGCCCCGGAAGAGCGGAAGGTATCGATTTTCAGATCGCCCGCGTTGATTTCTGGCAGTTCCGCCTCTGGCACCGCTGGCATCACCGCCACCGTGCAGGCAGAGGTATGGATACGACCCTGGGATTCGGTTTCCGGCACGCGCTGAACGCGATGACCGCCGGATTCAAACTTCAGTTGACCGTAAACGCCGTCGCCAGACACTTTGGCAATCACCTCTTTGTAACCGCCGTGCTCGCCCACGTTTTCGCTCATGATCTCAACCCGCCAGCGGCGAGTTTCAGCGTAACGGCTATACATACGGAACAGATCGCCAGCAAAGATAGCCGCTTCGTCGCCGCCGGTTCCGGCGCGCACTTCCAGGAAGCAGTCGCGCTCATCGTCAGGATCCTTCGGCAGCAGTAACACCTGCAGCTGCTGCTCCAGCTCTTCCGTCGCCGCTTTGGCCTGTTTCAGCTCTTCCTGCGCCATTTCACGCATTTCCGGATCGTCCAGCATCATTTCTGCCGTGGCGAGGTCGTCCTGCACCTGACGCCATTCCAGAAAACAACGGCTGACGTCGGTCAACTGCGCATATTCGCGCGACAGGCCACGGAACCGATCCTGATCGGCAATGACACCGGCATCGCCGAGCAACGCCTGAACTTCTTCATGGCGCTCTTGTAACGCTTCCAGTTTGGCAACAATAGAAGGCTTCATGCGTGGTTTTAAACCCTGTTAATAAAAGAGAACTAATGCTGATCCAGCCCGAGGCTGTCGCGTAAAATGTGCAACCGCTCCATGTCGCCATCACCGGCGGCCTGCTGGAGGGATTTGGTAGGGGCATGAATAAGACGATTGGTTAATCTGTGGGCCAGCTCATGGATCACCTGCTCCACGTTAGCGCCTTGAGCAATCGCTGCCAGCGCTTTTGACTCCATTTCCGCACGGATTTGATCGGCCTGCGAACGGTAGTCTCTGATGGTATCTGTCGCGCCCTGTGAGCGCAGCCAGGTCATGAAATTGCTGCTTTCCTGCTGCACAATGGTCTCGGCCTGTACGGCCGCCGCCTGCCGTTGCGCCATATTGCTCTGAATAATGGCCTGCAGGTCGTCCACGGTGTAGAGATAGGCGTTCGCCAGTTTACCGACTTCCGGCTCGATATCGCGCGGAACGGCAATATCCACCAGCAACATCGGCTGATTGCGGCGCGCTTTCAGTGCCCGCTCAACCATGCCCTTGCCGATGATGGGCAACGGGCTGGCGGTGGAGCTGATAATGATATCGGCATCGGCCAGGCGTGCGTCAATCTCCGGCAATGAGATCACCTCTGCCCCCACCTCTTGCGCCAGTACCTGAGCGCGTTCACGGGTGCGGTTAGCGATGATCATATGCTGCACTTTATGCTCACGCAGATGGCGGGCAACCAGCTCGATCGTTTCCCCTGCACCGACCAACAGCACATTCAGTTCGGCAAGAGATTCGAAGATTTGACGCGCCAGCGCACAGGCGGCGAAGGCAACGGATACCGCGCTGGCACCGATTTCGGTTTCAGTGCGTACACGTTTGGCAACGGAGAAGGATTTCTGGAACAGGCGCTCCAGCTCACCGGAAAGTGACTGGCCACGCTGGGATTCGGCAAAGGCTTTCTTTACCTGCCCGAGGATCTGGGGTTCACCCAGTACCAAAGAGTCTAGCCCGCTGGCAACGCGCATCAGGTGGCTGACGGCCTCGTCGCCGTGGTGCCAATACAGGCTCTTGCGTACGTCTTCCGGACGCAGATGGTGATAATCACATAACCAGGCTACCAGTTGTTCATGCAGATGATCCTGCTGCTCCACGCTGAGGTACAGCTCGGTACGGTTACAGGTAGACAGCACAACGCCGCCCTGCACCAATGGCTGTTGCAGCAAGCTATTCAGCGCCTTGTCGATCGACTCTGGGGAGAAGGTCACCCGTTCTCGCAGAGAAACCGGAGCGGTTTTGTGATTAATACCTAACGCCAGAAGGGTCATTGCTTCGAGTAATACTTCTCTTGGTACGGGTTCTCGTTGTCCGGCATTCTACTTGATGCGCGACATCAATTAAAGTGACAACCGCATCTTCCGGCCAATCGCTGGTATTGGTCGGACAAATCAGTCAACACGACAAAACCAGGTATGTTTCAAACTCATCAGAAACCTCAAGGGAAAAACGCTGAAATGTAATGTCACCCCTTGCAAACTCCCCCTTTCAGCCTGTTTGGCGGCATCCTTCGTATTCCCACGGCTTAACATTACACATGACTGATAATCGCGATGAGTTACGGTTTCCATTGTTTTAATTGCAATTTTTTCGGCATGTTCCCATAATTCGGCCAAATGGTTAGCTAGCGAATTATTTACATAAAAACCGTTACAGGATTTCACTTTCTGTCACCGGAAAGTGAGCAAACCAGAAAGCCCCAGGCGTGGTTGGCCGATGGATGGGTTTTCGTATCTTGAGCAGCACGTAAAAAGGGACGTTCCATGAAATTACGTAGATTAAGCCAAGCGGTTACCGCAGGGCTGATAGCGGGTTGTAGCGCATTTGCCGCACACGGTGAAATCACCTTATTAAAGCAGGATCCGCAAGCGGGCGATCCCCTCAGCCGCCTCACTTTTACCGTTGGTGGCAGTATTCGCCCGCAGTTCAACATGATGACTGGCGATGGCGATAAAGGTTCTTATAAACGCAACGGTTTTGACGGCGGTACGCGTTTTCGCTTCGCCACCGATTACTACCTGTTCGATGACATCAGTTGGATCAACTATTACGAGTTAGGCGTCAACATCCCGGCGCTGTTCAGTTGGGATAACCACTACGCCGAGGGGGCCAACAACACCTCCCGCCGTATGCTGTATACCGGCCTGAAAAGCAAAACCTGGGGTCAACTGACCTTCGGTAAGCAAAACAGCGTTTACTACGACGTGGTCGGGGCCAAAACCGACATCTGGGATTACGACATGCTGGCCCAGGCACCAGGCAACGGCATTAACGGCGACTATGACGGCTCCTACCGTTCACGCAGCATGCTGAAATATAAAACAACCGTGGGCGACGCCGATATCTACGCCGCTTACCTGTTCAACGATGACGAATACCTGCCTGGTAACGGCCTGCGCTACAAACGTAAGGGCGGCGGTTCACTCGGTGTGGATTATCATCTGAGTAAAGATCTGACCTGGGGCACAGCCTGGAACTACACCAGCGCCGAGATGCGCAACCCCAATAGCGACGACAGTAAAGACTACAATCAAAACATTTTAGGTACCGCACTGAGCTGGAAACCGGACAACTGGACACTCAGCTTTGGCGGCGGCTGGTATGAGAACTTCCTGACTACCAAGAAAAAGCAGGTGAATGACTACTTCGCTGGGGATGCCTGGGGGATTGAATATTTCGCTGGTTATAGCTTCCCGATAGGCGAATACGCGGTGAAATCCATCATGCCTTACTTTATGGGCGACCGCCTGCAGTACACCACAGGCCGCGACTATCAGCGTATTGATAATGGCTTGGGCGTCTCCTTCCAGTTCGACTACGGTTTCCGCGCCGACGTTGAGCACGTGCTGACGTCCAGCACCGATAATCTGGGCGATATGACGGTTGTTCGTTTGCGTTACGATTTCTGATCCACCAAAGCGCGCCCTTATACGGCGCGCTCAGACGGCAGACTCGTTCTGAAGGCTGTGCCCACAGATTTCCGACCCAAAAAGCTCCGCCATCGTTTACAATCCTCCCCACGCCAGACGCCACCCTTGCTGCAAGGCTTTTGCGCCATTGTATTATTGACGTTACGCCACTCGCCCGTTAGCGTGGTGGCAGAAATGCTAACCCGCACTGCCCCGCAAGGACAAAAGGACAACAAAACGTTATGCCTATCCGCAAAGTTAGTTTGCTTCGCCTGATCCCATTAGCCAGCCTGGTGCTGACGGCCTGTACCCTCACCAAACCTGGCCCGGCTACCAGCCCGACGTCTCCGCAGTGGCTCGCTCATGAGCAAGCGGTGCAACAGCTTGAGCAGTATCAGACCCGGGGCGCTTTTGCTTATCTGACCGATCAGAAGAAAGTCTACGCTCGCTTCTTCTGGCAACAGTACACACCCGACCGCTACCGCCTGCTGCTGACCAACCCGCTTGGCAGCACCGAGCTGGAGCTGAACGTGCAAAAAAGCGTGGTGCAGCTCACGGATAACCAGGGCAAACGCTATGTCAGCGACAACCCGGAAGAGATGATCCGCAAGCTGACCGGCATGCAGATCCCGCTGGATAACCTGCGCCAGTGGATGCTTGGCCTGCCAGGGCAAGCCACCGACTTCAGCCTAGACTCCCAGTACCGCCTGAACAAGCTGACCTACAAGCAGGGCGATCTGACCTGGGTCGTCACCTATCAGGACTACAACACCGATCTCAAAATCCCGTTACCGAGCCGCCTTGAACTGCAACAGGGCGATCAACGCATCAAGCTGAAAATGGATAACTGGACGCTCAAGTGATGATCCATCAATGGCCCTCCCCGGCAAAGCTGAACCTGTTTCTCTATATCACCGGCCGTCGTGCAGACGGCTACCATCAGTTGCAAACGCTGTTCCAGTTCCTGGATTACGGCGATACGCTCACCATCGTTCCCCGCCAGGATGACCAGATCCAGCTGCTAACGCCCGTAGAAGGGGTGCCAGATGAGCAGAACCTGATTGTCCGGGCCGCTCGTCTGTTACAGCAACATTGCACTACCCATTCCATTGCCACCCTTCCGCGTGGGGCAGACATCAGCATCGACAAGCGTTTGCCGATGGGTGGCGGCCTTGGCGGAGGATCTTCCAACGCGGCAACGGTACTGGTCGCACTGAATGAACTTTGGCAATGTGGCCTGAGCGACGACCAGTTGGCAGATATGGGGCTAACCCTCGGTGCCGATGTCCCGGTATTTGTGCGCGGCCATGCCGCCTTTGCCGAAGGGATCGGTGAGCAGCTACAGCCGGCAAATCCGGCAGAAAAGTGGTATTTGGTCGCTCATCCCGGTGTCAGCATCCCCACACCGGTGATTTTTGCCGATGCCGAATTAAAAAGAGACACCCCGGTTCGCCCGCTGAACGCCCTATTACAGGCACCTTACGCAAATGATTGCGAACCGATCGCAAGAAAACGTTTTCGCGAGGTTGAACAGCTTCTTTCATGGCTGTTACAATACGCGCCGTCACGCCTGACTGGCACAGGTGCTTGTGTGTTTGCAGAATTCGACTCCGAGCCCGCCGCTCTTCAGGTGTTAAATCAAGCCCCGGCCTGGTTGCGTGGATTTGTAGCGCGTGGCGTTAACGTCTCACCACTACATCGCATCCGTTCTGGGCAGTTTGAGCCGTAGCTCAACGTGTCGTTGCGCAGGGTCGTCTACCTGGCCCTGTCATCTCTGCGCTGCTCTGCAGTTCAAGTTAGTTTTACACACCCGTATGTATATTGCGTCGGCGTCGCCAACTGCCCCTTGGCGAAGACCGTATGACAATATCTTCTCTGGACGCATGCTGAGGTTCTTCTCGTGCCTGATATGAAGCTTTTTGCTGGTAACGCCACCCCGGAACTAGCACAACGTATTGCCAACCGTTTGTACACCAGCCTTGGTGACGCCGCTGTAGGTCGTTTTAGCGACGGCGAAGTGAGCGTGCAAATCAACGAAAATGTACGCGGCGGTGATATTTTCATCATCCAGTCCACCTGTGCACCCACCAACGACAACCTGATGGAACTGGTTGTTATGGTTGATGCCCTGCGTCGCGCCTCCGCAGGTCGTATTACTGCTGTAATTCCTTACTTCGGCTATGCCCGCCAGGATCGCCGCGTGCGTTCTGCGCGTGTGCCAATCACTGCCAAAGTTGTTGCCGACTTCCTCTCCAGCGTAGGGGTTGACCGCGTATTGACAGTCGATCTGCATGCCGAGCAGATCCAAGGTTTCTTCGATGTCCCGGTAGATAACGTATTCGGTAGCCCGATCCTGTTGGAAGACATGTTGCAACAGAACCTGGAAAACCCGATCGTGGTTTCCCCAGATATCGGTGGTGTCGTGCGCGCCCGCGCGATCGCCAAACTGCTTAACGATACCGACATGGCCATCATTGATAAACGTCGCCCTCGCGCAAACGTTTCTCAGGTGATGCATATTATCGGGGACGTGGCAGGCCGTGACTGCGTACTGGTCGATGACATGATCGATACCGGTGGTACCTTGTGTAAAGCAGCCGAAGCGTTGAAAGAACGCGGTGCCAAACGCGTATTTGCCTACGCCACGCACCCGATCTTCTCCGGTAACGCCGTGGATAACATCAGGAACTCGGTGATTGATGAAGTGATCGTTTGTGACACTATTCCGCTGTCAGCAGAAATCAAGGCGTTGAAAAACGTGCGTACTCTGACCTTGTCCGGTATGTTGGCTGAAGCTATCCGCCGTATCAGCAATGAAGAGTCAATTTCCGCGATGTTCGAACATTAATCTCTTCTCTGGCGCGGTTTATCTCCACTGCGCCAGGTTGTTCGGGTGAACATCCCTGAAAATAATAAACCCGTTGAAGCGCGAGCAACAACGGGTTTTTTACGGGATGTGGGACATAACCTTAAACCTTATACGGCCAGACTCCCTTGCCTTTGTTCGCCAGATCCTTGGTTGTGGTTAATCAATGTGACGGGCGGCGCGGGTTGTTTTGGCAGCGTTTATCAAAGTGTTTTGCCCACCAATAACGATCTGCTACCCGCTCGCGCCCACCAATACGTGCACCGGCCAGCCACAACAAGGCGCCGATAAAGATACTCATGATGGCGCCGTGGGCAAAGAACTGCGGCAAATTGAACTGTGATACTTCAGCCAGGATAGAGTATCCCACCCCGCCAACCATTACCACCATACCCATTCCCATTAAAACGTTGCCAATGACCTCAGCGTTTTTACGTTTCATATGCCACCTCCAGAGTGCCATGTGCCAATAGAGGGAAAACCCTAACTCGTTATCCCACTTTGATTAGTTAAGTATAGTCATTATTTCAGCATGGGTATTGCGTGACCGATCACAAATGGCAACTAAAGGCTGACAATTCTTTACTTTATGTTAAAAGTTAGCGAGATAACTGAATTGTTTTACTAATGTATTATTCATTTTTCAGCTATTAACGGGGGACACCAGATTTTTGTCATTCTGCACTCAGGCAGGTACACTAACGGCCTATAAATTTCGAGCTGTGCCGCTGTGAAACCTCAGGCGATCGCAACCTGGAAGGCAACGGGCACGCCCTTTCCATTTTTCTAGCATAGTGAATCTCTTGTGAGCAGTATCAAACTGATTGTTGGCCTCGCCAACCCGGGCGCAGAGTATGCCCAGACACGGCACAATGCCGGCGCATGGTATGTTGACCTACTGGCGCAACGCCACAACCAACCGCTGAAGGAAGAGAGTAAGTTCTTCGGTTACACCGCACGCCTGAATCTGGCCGGTAACGACGTTCGGCTGCTGGTTCCTACCACCTTTATGAACCTGAGTGGTAAAGCCGTTGGCGCTTTGGCTACCTTCTACCGCATTCTGCCGGAAGAGATCCTGGTAGCCCACGATGAGTTGGATCTGCCACCGGGAGTGGCGAAACTCAAATTAGGCGGCAGCAACGGTGGCCACAATGGCCTGAAGGATATCCAGAGCAGGCTGGGCAATAACCCGAACTTTTATCGCTTGCGCATTGGCATCGGCCACCCAGGTGATAAAAACAAGGTGGTAGGCTTTGTGCTGGGTAAGCCGCCAGCATCAGAGCAAACGCTGATTGATGATGCCATCGATGAGTCGTTACGTTGCACAGAGATCTTGCTGAAGGAAGGTATGACTAAAGCCATGAATCGTTTGCATGCGTTTAAAGCGACTAGCTAAGCGGTTAGGCCAAGTGATGTGATTTTCACTTGCTTGGCCTGCTACTTATCGGGCAATAACGGCACAGTTTACGAGTACAGTTTGGCTGCACGCTGTTTTGCGCAACAACATCAACGACCTCTGACGTGGTTTTCTTTTTCTTTTTCAAATCCACACTTGCAGCAAAAAAAGGCCGCTCAATCAGGCTCTTCCTCCGCTCGTTGCGGAAATGAATAATAAAAGAAATAACCGAAAGTAATAATAAAATCGGTGCAGAAAGCACATCAATCCCATTCATGGAATAAATTCCTCCTTGAATTAAAATGGCACAACCAATAAGACGCGGATAATATCTTAAAAAAATACGCCCAACAATACTTGCAGATAAATTTATCTTTATCTTCCTTAAACTACCTCAATATAATTAAGAAATTACTTATATTTACATAGAAACATCCTATGCCATTTACAGGATGTTTCCATTAATAAATAACAGATAATTCTTATAAAACAAAAAGCAATTACAATCACTTATTAAATAAATTAACTATTTAGACTCAATACAAAGAATAATCCCATAAAATAAAAAATACAATAAAAACAAATAAATGCACACCAACCCTATTGATGGTCATGCCTAAAAAACGAAATAATGATTAAATAATCATCATATTTAAAGCAAAAGCCAGCTTAAAATTAATGAGTTTTTCCTAGCCTGGCTAGATAGCCCAACATAAGATAAGTAACATCTTACGGTTTAACGTTCGGTAACTCTTTATCCGCTGAAATCCGCCAGATTTTATTATGATATGTTGCCACGTTGTTTCATTGGGTGAGGAAAATCCAAGAATAACCCTATGCAAAAAGTGCCTTTACGATCAAACATACATTTAAAATGAAATATTAACTCACTTTTATTACTAAATATCTGATAACAAATACCCGGAATAATCTTCGATATTAGTGTTCCATGTCCTATTGCCAGATGTGTTCAAGTTAGATCTGTACCTTGCCTGCAGAACACCTCTATCGACGTTAAATTGACCCGGTCCGGGCGTTAGCAGCCGTTAAGGAACACCTCGGGTGATAGCGCCAGCAACGGGCAGATCGAGATAACTGCCCATTACGTGTATAATAGGGGGATAATTTCGTCCTTTATGCAGCAGGCTAATGTTAACCTGTTGATAGTCAAGATATTTAAGGTGATATAAACATGGGATTCAAATGCGGTATCGTCGGTCTGCCTAACGTTGGCAAATCCACCCTGTTCAATGCGTTGACCAAAGCGGGTATTGAAGCGGCTAACTTCCCGTTCTGCACTATTGAACCCAATACCGGCGTGGTACCGATGCCCGATGCACGTCTGGATCAACTGGCCGAGATCGTCAAGCCGCAACGCATTCTGCCCACCACCATGGAATTCGTTGATATCGCAGGCCTGGTAAAAGGGGCTTCCAAAGGCGAAGGCCTGGGTAACCAGTTCCTGACCAACATCCGTGAAACCGAAGCCATCGGCCACGTGGTGCGCTGCTTTGAGAATGACAACATCATTCACGTGAATAACAAAGTGGATCCGGCAGACGATATCGACGTCATCAACACCGAGTTGGCGCTGTCCGATCTTGATACCTGCGAACGCGCCATTCACCGTGTGCAGAAGAAAGCCAAAGGCGGCGATAAAGATGCAAAAGCCGAATTGGCCGCACTGGAAAAATGCCTGCCACAGTTGGAAAACGCCGGTATGCTGCGTGCACTGGATCTGACTGCTGAAGATAAAGCCGCGATCCGCTACTTGAGCTTCCTGACCCTGAAGCCGACCATGTACATTGCCAACGTCAACGAAGACGGTTTTGAGAACAACCCGTATCTGGATGTTGTACGCAAGATTGCTGCCGAAGAAGGTTCCGTGGTGGTTGCGGTTTGCGCCGCTGTTGAATCCGACATTGCAGAGCTGGAAGATGAAGACCGCGCTGAATTTATGGCAGAGTTGGGGCTGGAAGAACCCGGTCTGAACCGCGTGATCCGCGCAGGTTACGAATTGCTCAATCTGCAAACCTACTTTACCGCTGGCGTAAAAGAAGTGCGTGCCTGGACCATCCCGGTTGGCGCTACTGCACCGCAAGCGGCCGGTAAAATCCATACCGACTTTGAAAAAGGCTTTATCCGCGCCCAGACCATCGCCTTTGAAGACTTTATCACCTATAAGGGTGAGCAAGGTGCCAAAGAGGCCGGCAAGATGCGTTCCGAAGGGAAAGACTACGTCGTTAAAGATGGCGATGTGATGAACTTCTTGTTTAACGTCTAAATGATGTCACTCATCTCATAGCATCTCAGTATGATTTATGAAGACTAAGTAAAGCACTGAAAATCCACGCACTGCGTGGATTTTTTTGTTATTTGCACTGTCTCTACCATGTTGAAAGCAGGCAGTCCACGCCGAACGCCCCGCTCATAGCAAAAAAGCCATGCGCTTTAACCCCCTATCCTTGCGCTTCGCCAAGCGTTAACTAGACTACTTTAAGGAAAACGACTTGCTCTCTTAGGGCGAAGTCACCACCTTCCCTGGCCCTTCTCATCGGGAGAAGAGGTGCCACGACAGACATTGGGTAAGAATCAAAAGAGAGCATGCCGTGAGTACCAACTATGAAGTGTTGTTCAATAGCAGTTACGATCGGATCACCGCCAAAGATCAGGGCGACCTGTTTTTCTCTCATTTCTACCGATTGTTCATTGAAAGTACGCAAGAGCTGAACATTCAGCCCACGCCCGAACATCAGCAAGCGCACAAAAAAATCATCTACAAATCCTTTTTTTATATGCTTTCGGTTGCCACCACCCACATCGTGGCCGACTATCTGGAACATGTGGCGCGGGAACAGAGTTCACAAGGTTTGAATCTGCCCGCCTCTGTTTTTGCCTACTGGCGGCGGGCGGTCTTGCAAACGGTGCGGGATCTCGACCCGGAATGTGATGAAGAAGTGCTTACCGCCTGGGCAATTTTTATGGCGCCGGGGTTGGAGTTCATGAGGCGACAGGCTGAGTTGCACCATGACGCCGATCAAGGCAGTAAAAATGAACGCTAACAGCATGTCTGGCCCAAATAGTCATTTTATTCAGGCGGTAGAAAACTCCCGCATCGGCATTTGGGATTGGGAATGCGCCCAAGATCTATGGCAGGTCAACGACGCCTTGTTATTACTGCTAGGGGTTAGCTGTGAGAGTGATGAGTTTTCCTCCTCGCTTTGGCAACAAGTCATTCACCCCGATGATTTACCACTGGTTCTGCGCTGCCTCCATGAAGCCAATAAAACGGTATTGCCTGTTTTTGACTGTGAAGTACGCGTCAGGCACAGCAATGGCGACGAGCGCTGGGTACTGATCCAAGGGCAAATCATCAGCGTCAGTATCCAAGGGGAAGTACAGCGAGTCATTGGGACTTTGCAGGACATCACCGAGCGTAAGGACGCGGAAGCCTCCTCCCAGCAGGCCGTTGCATTAGCCCACGCCGCCAACCAGGCCAAGAGTGAATTCCTGGCCAATATGAGCCATGAAATCCGCACGCCAATGAATGGGATCCTGGGCATGTCTCAATTGTGCCTGGAAACCAATCTTAATAAAGAACAACGTGATTACATCAACATGGTGTATTCCTCCGCTCGTGCCCTGCTAAAGATCATCGACGATATTCTCGACTTTTCGAAAATAGAGGCGGGGAAAATCAGCCTGGAGTTTGAGGACTTTTCCCTGCGGCAGCTAATCCATGAAATTACCCGCCCCTTGATGCCTAAATTTTCCGAAAAAGGGATTGAGCTACTGGTAGACATTCATCCAGATGTACCTACTATTCTGCACAGCGATGCCCTGCGTTTACGGCAGATCGTGACCAATCTGATTGGCAATGCCCTAAAATTTACCCATACCGGCGAAGTGGTATTGCAGATCGCGCCCTCACACACACACCCGAATATGCTGACATTCAGCATTATCGACACCGGGATCGGTATTGCCGAAGATAAACAGACGGTTATCTTCGAATCATTCAGCCAGGCAGACAGTTCAACCACCCGCAAATACGGCGGTACCGGATTAGGGTTAACCATTTCGGCCCGACTGGTGGCCATGATGGGCGGCAAGTTACAGGTTTCCAGCCAGCCTGGTCACGGTAGCCGCTTCTATTTTTCTTTACCTAATACCCTCTCCTCCGCCCGAACGGTAACAATGTTGCCAGCCAGGCTAAAAGGGATGAACGTATTGGTAGTGGATGATAATGAAACCAACCTAAGGTTACTGTTTGACATGCTGCGCAATGTCGGGCTCAAGCCACAAACGGTCAACTCTGGCCAGGCAGCACTGGAGTTGATGGCTACGGGCCAGCGTTTTCCGCTGATCCTGCTGGATTCGCAAATGCCAGAGATGGATGGCATGGCTCTGGCCCTAGAGATCATGTCAACGCCGGAGCTGCGTCAAAGTAAATTGATCATGCTCAGTTCAATGGGTAACCGAATAGACACCGGCGTATTGCGCAAGGTAGGCGTTTCGGGCTTTTTAACCAAGCCCATTGATGCCAACGAGTTACTAGAAACCATCACTGCCACCTTTATTCCGCAAGAAATGATCGCTCCGGAGTCCACAGTTGAAACACCGCCACCGGCTACAGGTAATGGGATACGCATTCTGGTAGCGGAAGATAATCTGATCAATCAACAGTTGGCGATCAACTTTACCCGTAAGTTGGGTCATACCTGCGATGTGGTGGGCAATGGCAAACTGGCGTTGCAAAAGTTGCAGCAAGACGACTACGACCTGGTGTTGATGGACCTGCAAATGCCGGAAATGGATGGAATCGAAGCGGTAAAACTCCTTCGTGCGGGTGAGCAACAATCAGGCCTGCATTTGCCCATTATTGCCATGACCGCGCATGCGATGAAAGGCGATCGTGAAAGATGCCTGGCTCAGGGATTCGACGGCTATATCAGCAAACCCATTCTGTTGGATAATCTTGCCAGCGAAATCCAGCGGGCACTTAATGCGGCTCAGGTATGCCCAGAGGAAGAGATCTTCGACTACGTTCAGTCGCTGGCACAGTTAGGTGATGACAAGGCCTTATTTAACGAGTTGGTGACGATCTTTTTAGAGGAACTTCCCTCTTTGACAAATGCGCTGCATACCGCCATAGAGGCACAAGATGTTGAAGCCATCCGGCGAAGCGCCCATCGGCTAAAAGGAGAGTGCCTCCACTTTGTTTGCCAGCCCCTGGAAAGCAGGCTTGGGAATATCGAACAGGCTGCGGCATTAGCTGATTTGGCTGAGATCACTGCTCAATATCGCGGTGTGGATGAATTATGTCAGCATCTGCAAACTTCCCTCGCTGCTGCAAGGGAAGTCTCATAACTGCTGCCAAGCTGCCCTACAACAGGCTCTTACTCAGCGTCAACCGATTGCGACCATTGACCGATTCATACTGCACTTTGTCCATCACGGACTGAATCAATATCAGCCCCATCCCACCTTCCGGCCAACTGGTTTGATCTAGAGGGTCTGGAGCAAGATCTGGCGGCTGCGCCCATTGATGCAAAATGTTATCCGGGATGGGTGAACCTGGATCCGACAGCGTCAGAGTCAGATGATGGCCCTCATTCGCCAAGTCAATCATGATATTCTGCGTATCGTCATAATTCACCGCATGCCTGACAATATTGGTAAATGCCTCACTCAAGGCCAAATCGAGCTGATAAACCAGGGCGGGATCCAGCGAAAACGGTTCAACAAAGCCATACAGCTCGTTGCTCAGCTGCGCGAGGCTGTTCAATGATGCCGGTAAACACAGCGTGGCGTTGGCAATTATCATATGACATTCCCTCGGCGCAAAACCAGACTCAGCGCAGCATGAGCTTCAATGCCGCAGCACGATCGCTGCCTATAATGAAAATTCGATCCATACGCGTCAGCTTGAACATATTCTGAATGTTGCTGTTCAAGGCGTAGAGTGCCAGATCCCCGCGGCCACTTAATGTCTTGAGGATGGATACCAGCGCCCCCAGGCAACTGCTGTCGATAAACTCGACATGGCTGAAATCCAGTAGGATATTGTTTTTACCCTGCTGAATAAAAGACAATATTTCCTGTTTGAATACCACCGCGACTGACGCATCAAGGCGACGGACCAGAGGAGCAATAATTTCTACGCCACTCTCAGACTGGATCTCAAAGTTCATAACGACTCCTTTTTCACAATGTCTTAGTTGTTCTGGTCTAGCGAAAGTTACTACGCGATACGATCTATTGCCATCAGCGAAATATCATCCGCAAAGGGTTGAGACGGCCTTACGGGTGTTTTTTGCACCGGCTCATCTTCATCACAGCGCCAGGCATTCAACGCATTCTCCACCCTGGCAAACACTTGCTCCTTCGCCAAATGTCGGCTTTCACTCAGTAATGTCTGTAAACGCCGATCGCCGTAGAGCTCCTGATGCTGACCTTCACATTCAACGATCCCGTCGCTGTAAAGATAGAGCCGATCCCCGATCTCCAGCATAAAATCGCTATCTTCATATTCTGCTTCCTCAAACAACCCCACAGGCATCCCCCCATCACCAACGCAAGATAACTCGCCGTCTGCGCGGATGATAAACGGCGTCGGATGCCCGGCCTGGCAAAGAGTACCCTTGCCATTACTGATATCGATGACGCCATAAATCAACGTGTAGTAACTGCTGATCTGCTCATTATCCAGGCAAAAGCGCTGATTCAGTTCCCCGACTACACGGTGGGGTGACACAGGAACCCTCTCCCCCTCGGCCGAGTGCTCCAATAACAAATGACTGCTGATCCGGCCCGCCATAAACTCACGTGAAACTGCCAGTGACAGCATGGCGGCACTTACGCCATGTCCGGCAACGTCTACGCTAAAAAAAGCGATATGGCGCTCCCCCAACGGGAAGTAGTTTAATAAATCCCCCGACACATAAGCCGAAGGTAAAAACATCCAGTCAAATTCGAACCCTGCTAACACCAGGTTATGGGCGGGTAAGAAACTGTGTTGCAGCTTGGCAGCGACTTGCAGATCGGACTCTATTTGCTGATAGGCATAAGAGAGCTTTTCATTACGTGCTGCCAGCGTGCTTTCGAGCGACAGCACACGCTCCGCCGCGTGCAACCTGGCACGCAGCTGGCTTTGATTCACCGGTTTTGATAAAAAATCATCGGCACCCGACTCCATCCCCGTCAACAGATCCTCAAGAGACTGCCGGGCCGTCACCAGAATGACATAGATGTAATGGCCAAAATCGCCACTGCGGATAGCCTGGCACAGAGCGACTCCGTCCATGACCGGCATTTCCCAGTCGCTGATGACGATATGGATCGGCCGTTGGGTTAATTTTTTCAACGCCTGCTGACCATCTTCTGCCTCACAGACGCTAAATCCCCATTTCGTCAGGGCTGCAACCATCAGATGCCGATAACTCTTTGAATCATCTACAATCAGCACGGTCACTGGCAGTGTCTCAGAAGGCTGACCGAGGGTAAGCGGTTCCATACGTCATGATCCTATGTTCAACTCAGGTTGAAGTAACCCTGAAGGAGGCCAGATCTATTGTGATCCCCTTAACAAGGGATCCCCCAGATTTCGTTAGCATACCCCTTGATAGTTCGATCGCTTGAGAAGCCCCCCATGCCAGCAATGTTCAACAGCGTCCGCTGGTGCCACAACTGGGGTTGGGAAAAATCATGCAGTGCCTGATGCTGGGCCTGGCGATAACTGTCAAAATCCAGCAAATGGCAGTAGTGATCGCCCTCTGTCAGCATGCGGTAAATCGGCTGAAAAAGTGACTTGTCCAGGTTGAAGTGGCCTGATACCAAGGCATCGACAGCCTGTCTGATTGCCGGATCATTCTGGTAGGCCTGGTTATGGGAACCCGCCTGCCGATGAGTGTTGATTTCAGCCGCATCGGCACCAAACAGATAGAAATTATCGGCCCCCACCGCGTCACGAATTTCTATATTGGCGCCGTCCATCGTGCCGATGGTCAGGGCCCCGTTCATGGCAAACTTCATGTTACTGGTGCCCGAAGCTTCTGTGCCAGCCGTTGAGATCTGTTCTGAAAGATCGGTGGCAGGAATGATATGTTCGGCCAAGGAGACCTTATAATCTTCCAGAAACAGCACGTTGAGCTGCCCTTTGACACGCGGATCGTTATTCACCGTCCTTGCCACTTCATTAATCAACTGAATAATCAGCTTGGCCATGGCATAGCCTGGCGCGGCTTTGCCTGAGAACAGGTGGACCTTTGGCTGTATCAAGGTATTGCCAGACTCAACAATCCCCAGATACAGGTGAATAACGTGCAGAATATTCAGCAATTGCCTTTTATATTCATGGATACGCTTCACCTGGCTGTCAAACAGGGATAGCGGATCGACTTTTATCCCCTGATGAGCAGTGATAAGCCGACAAAGCGCCTCTTTGTTATGCCGCTTAATGCTCTGGATCTCCTCCAGGGCTGCGCTGTCCTTGGCTAATTTTTTCAATTGCTGCAATTTATCAAGATCGGTAACCCAATCAGGGGTTAACTGGCGGGACAAAAATTCGGCCAGTTTCGGGTTGGCTTGCTGGATCCACCGCCTTGGCGTGACTCCGTTAGTTTGGTTGGTGAATTTTTCCGGGGTGATAAAATAAAAGTGAGGAACCAACTGCTGTTTAATCAGTTCGGAGTGCAATTTAGCTACGCCATTCACTTTATGGCTGCCGACAATGGCCAAATTGGCCATACGGATTTTTTTCTCAGGCCCCTCTTCAAACAACGAGAGTGAAACCAGTAACTCCGGTTTGTCTGGCCATTTCTGAGCTATCTCTGCCAGGAACCGATGGTTGATTTCGTAGATAATCTGCAGGTGGCGCGGTAACAACTTCTCAAATAGTGCAACAGGCCAGGTTTCTAACGCTTCTGGCATCAACGTGTGGTTGGTAAACGCGCACGTTTTTTGTGTGATGCTCCAGGCAATCTCCCAATCCAGGCGATACTCATCCACTAGCATACGCATCATCTCAACGATGGTCAGTGCCGGATGGGTATCATTTAACTGGATGGCAACCGCATCGGGCAATGCGGTGATGTCTTCCGAGCGCTGAGCATATTCGTGCAAAATATCGCGTAAGGTACAGGCAACCAAAAAATACTCTTGCGTCAGACGTAATTCCTTCCCTGACTGAATCTCATCGGCCGGGTAAAGTATTTTAGAGATGTTCTCTGACGCTATTTTCTGGCTAACTGCACGCAGGTAGTCACCACGGTTAAATATATGAACATCAAATGAGTCTGAAGCGCTCGCGCTGTATAAGCGCAGTTTATTTACCGTATTGCCACCATAGCCGGTGACAAAGTAGTCGTGTGGGACGCCAACAATAACCTTCCAGTCCATCCACATAGGATTGTAGTTGCCATCAATATCTTCGCTCTCTTCGATGTGGCCACCGATGGGGATTAGCATCACTTGTGAGGGGTGATCAATCAACCAGGGAGAATGGGTGCTGTGCCAGTCATCCGGTTGTTCAACCTGCTTGCCATTCTGTATGGATTGTTTAAACAGACCATACTCATATTTGATGCCATGACCTGAAGCGGCAATATCCAACGTGGCCATCGAATCGATAAAACAGGCGGCCAGTCGGCCTAATCCTCCATTGCCCAGTGCGGCATCGGGTTCCTGGATGGTAATATTCTCAAAATTAAAGCCTAATTCATTCACTGCCTGTTCTGCACAGGACAACAATCCCAGATTCATCAGGTTATTACGCAACGACTGGCCAAGTAAGAACTCCATCGACAAATAGTAAAGTCGCTTAGTTTTTGCCTCTTGCTGACAACGTTTGGTATTGAAAAAGCTATCCAGCTGGTAATCCCGCAGGGTCAAAGCCAACGCATTAAAGATATCCGCAGGGGTAGCATCCTTGAGCTCCAAACATAAGTCGTATCTCAGCTTATTGATTAAGCTACTTTTTATCTCTTCAACCCCAGGCATTTCAACACGTTTCTGTATAGTCTTCATGTTAATCCCTAAAAAAGTCAGCTATCTGAAT
This sequence comes from Serratia sp. PL7, assembly GCF_945957435.1. Classification (NCBI taxonomy): domain Bacteria; kingdom Pseudomonadati; phylum Pseudomonadota; class Gammaproteobacteria; order Enterobacterales; family Yersiniaceae; genus Serratia; species Serratia sp. PL7. Next base: position 152,054 of record NZ_CAMFLB010000008.1, read on the forward strand.
GGTTAACTCAGATACGAGAAAATGAATAGCGGTCGGCATTTCTCTGCCAAGTGTAGACGGTTTTTCGGTTATTTGAGAGGAAATTGCCAAATATCAAGTTTAAATAATTCAAACGCCTATGCGATAGTGCTCTAGATCTGAGAACCCGCAGGGTGATACCCTGCCGTTCTTTATACCCAATTAACTTGAAGAGACTGTTTTTTTAACGCCTGAAAAGGGTTATTGAGTCGCGGAGTGTAATACAAGTGCTGAATACGTTTAAACCCACGCAACTGAGTGGGCTTTCATTTCCTACTTTTTAAATAAAATGCCCTAATTCCAGCGATACACTCCAGGTATCGGACTTTTACTTTTGGCATGACGCCCGCTGAGATCTGAGTTCGACTTAGAAGGATCAGCGCTGCCATAGCTCAGCTATCATGCCGATCCCCTCACAGCTTCGTGTACCGCGTTCACAATGGTTCAATCCTGAGTAAAAACTACGGGGCTGGCACTACGCCCTGGATTTCGCCGCTATAGCCGGTACGGGAAATCGCCGTCAGCAATAGCTGATTATCAAACCCCTCGGGCACAATCACTTCTGCCTGGTGCGTTTTCAGTGAGGCTTTGGCCTTAATCACCCCATCAGTAGAGCGCAACGCTTTATTGATGGAGATGACGCACAGTGAGCAGGTCATGGCTTTGATATCAATTGTGACTTTCTGGTTCTCTGCCCATAACCGCGGCGCAATCAACACCAGAGCCAACAGCAGAAAAATGCGCTTCTTCATTCCATCATTTCCCAAATCCAAGGTAATACATAGGGGTAGGTCATCAACGCCAACAGCAACGGTACCGACAGCCAGTAAAGCCAAATCAGTACCCGACGGCTGACGACGTTCACGCAGACCGGGCGTGGCGACAGATAAAGCCGCCAAAATCCTCGCAGCATCAATCCGATAGCCACAATAATCATGGGCCACTGTAGCCAGGATAACGCCGGGATCCCCGTCAGCCCGGCAGCCGAGATACCAAACACCAGATACAACAACGGCCCGAGACAACAGAGTGTCGATGCTGCGGCGGCAAGCAAAGCCGCCAGCAGCGTCACTACGCTGCCCTTAACGCTGTTCGACAGAGACATAGTCATAGCTGAATTCGGCCGGATCGTAGAAGTTTAACGGGTCGCCATCCACTTCAGCATAGGGGTAACCAAAGTTATTGAGGTCACCCTGCTCTGCCTCTGGCGAAAGCGCGAAATCACGGGCGTAGTTGAAACCAACCCAGTTCATTTCCCAGTTGCCGAACAGGTAATCATTGACGGCTTCAACGGCGGCATCGCCGTTTTCTTTTTTCTCGGTCAGACGCATTTTAGTGACGTCGGCCGGATCGGCTGGCAACCAGCCGAAACCTGCCAGCCAGAACATCGCCCGGCAATGCTGCCCACCGCTGACTTTTGCCACGCCTTGTTGATCAGCGCTGCCAAATGCCTTCTTCGAATAGTTCCCCAGCTTGCGGGATGCGCCGAGGCGAATACCAAACATCTCACGCGCGGGGATCCCGCTGGCACGGCACAACGCGACGAACACGGAGTTGATATCGGTACATTTGCCGCCCAGCTTACCGGCCTTAAGGATTTGCCCTACATCACCGGTCCCGCAGCCAATCACCGCATCGTCTCGATGCATATGGGTTCTTACCCATTCATGAATGAGCCGCGCCTGCTGTAAAGGCGATTTCTCGTCGCCGACGATCTTCAACGCCGTTTCTTTCACCACACCGTCTACCGGGATATGCGGGGTCGCATTCAGATAAGGTTGTATCTCTGCGGGAAACACCAGATCGGTTTGCGGGAGGTGCCATTCGGCCAGTTGGTTGCTCTTCAGGGGTTCCCAGTCCAAGGTTTCAATCAGCATTTCCACCTTGAGTTCCATCGGGCCTTTGGAGTCCGGCCAGGAAGCAAACAACGTTTTGGCTGCGTAGGTATTATTTGCCGTGAGGTAGGCCTGCTGATAGTTGCCAGAAAAAGAAATGTGCTTCAGTTGCTGAAAGGCGGTGTCCACGGGGACCGGGATCCACAGATTGGCCTTACCTTCCGAGCCTGCTGGCGCTTTCAGTTGATACGTTTGAGTCATCACAAAACGCCTTCTGCTATCCACGCAGGTTGACGCAGGGATATCCGTTTTCCGCGACTCAGACCAGACCGGGCTTATCAGCCCAAAAGAAGATAACGCAGCAGCACCCTTGAGAAAATTACGCCTTTCCATCACCGTTCCTTTTTATTGTCAGATAACGCCAAAGCCTTGCCCACCGCCTTTGGGAGGGGCGATAGTATGCACCCTCACAGCACAAAACGACATACCGCTTACACGAAAAAACATCAGGGAATATACGGTAAACGGCATGCAGGAAAGCGGAGACGTATCAAGAATAATAAAAATACGCTACGAAACGAATGATCGAGCAAGAGGCGGGATTACTCCCACCGTCCTTGCAACAAGAATATTATACGATGAACCGATTCACTAATTTGGTCATCGCTGCCGCTTGGTTATCCAGTACCTGACTGGCACTGGCCGCTTGGGAAACCAAAGCCGCATTTTGCTGTGTGACTTGTTCAAGTTGATTCAAAGCCAGATGAACCTGCCCCACCCCTAATGATTGTTCGTTGGCGGCTTGAGCGATATCGCTAACATATTGCTTCATCAGTCCTGAATTATCTGCTGCCGCCTTTAGTGCGACCCCAGAAGCCGAAACCCGGGCGACGCCTTCCGCAATTTTTTCCATATTTTGATTAACCAGCTCCCGGATCTGGCTCGCCTCTTTAGCACAACGTTGAGATAAGTTACGCACCTCACTCGCTACCACCGCAAACCCCCTTCCAGACTCGCCAGCTCGAGCAGCTTCTACCGCAGCATTGAGCGCCAATAAATTAGTCTGAAAAGAAATGTCGTCAATAGAGGCCACGATACGTGCAATCTGCTCGCTAGAATTACGGATCTCCGTCATGCTCTGGCTGGCTTCATTCGCCACGTGATTCGCCTGCATGACATCGCGCTCCATTGCCAGCGTGAGTTGTTCCGCTTCGCGGGCGTTATCTGCAGTCTGGGAGATCGCCGTGGACATTTGTTCCATACTTGCCGCAGTTTCAACGATAGATGCCGCCTGTTCATCAGTACGTTGCGCCAAATCCTGATTACCAGCGGCGATATCACTGCTTGCATGGTGAAGGATCTCTGAGCCGGATTTAATCTCTTTAACAATATGCTGAATATTTTCAATGGATTGATTATAGGCATGATTCAGTGCTGACAACTCATCACTACCCGGTACGCTGAGGCGTTGGGTCAAATCACCCTCCATTTCACCAATCGTTTTCAACGTTCCTTGCAGTTGCAGATGGATACTCCGCGCAACGACAATGGCTATCGCCAAGGCCACGGCCAGAGAAAGAAGGCTGATGCACAGAAAAGTCATCCATTCGCTACGTGCCGTACGTGACAACTCTGCCGCATGCTTTTGTAACGTGTCAGCGGTTTGATTCTCTAGTTGACGCAGCACTTCAATGCGCACAGTCTGAGCCTTAAACCAATCGGTAGGATTGACCTTGAATCCACCAGTTGCCACTTTATCGAGCGCTATCTCACGATACTTTAGGGCATCAGTTGCCGATGTAGAGCGTAATGCGCCATCAAGCGCCACCGCCTGCTCCGCGGTGCTGAAACGACGAGTCGCAGAAAGCCAGGCCTCTTGTTTTCCCACCACATCACTCAACTGGCGGAATTGCCCATCACCAAAACGATCGCTAGAGAAAACACCCGAGAGTAATGCTCGCTCTATTCCCGACTGTTCTTTCAGGTTAAGCAGGCTGTAATACGCTGACAATTCCTGGCCAATTTTGCCCGATGTCGTCAAATGCCCAATACCGCCAACAAAATCCAGCACCTGGGCGATAGTCTTGGTATAGAAACCAATAGCGTGTGGCGCCGCACTCTTTAAATTGCTGACGTTATTACGCACCTCGCTCAGTAACTGGGTTTGGTCGTTAAATAACTGAATCGCCGATGTATCAATCCCTTCCAATGCACTGCTATCCGTTTTGGATAACAGTTGGCTAAATTTCGCCATAGCCGCATCTGTCAGTTTACGTTGATCTGCTAGTTCAGTGCGAAACTGCCCACCGCCAGAGCCCAGGTAACCTGCGCTCATACCACGCTCTTTTTGCAGCTCATGCACGACATCCCCTGCACCACGCGCAATTGCCGTTAACTGAACGATGGCATCCATCTGACGTTCGGTATGGATACGGGTTTTCATACCCGACCCGGCAAACCAGCATAAAGCCAGTAGCAGTGGAAACAGAGCAATGAAAAGCTTCATTCTCATCGATATACGGTAGATCCCTAACATCCGGTTTCGTCCTATTTAGGTGACAACATCAATAGAACAGCTATCGGCCTGCTTTAAGCACCCTTTAACCACAATGATAGAATTGTTATTATTACATTGATAAATATCATTATTTTTATTAATGCATGAGGACTGCCAATACGCCCCCCAGCGTTTTTCTACCACTTCATCCTCACTTCACACAGCCCCGATAAAATCGCCAGATTCTAACTTCGAGGGATTGAACGTGATTTTTACCAAACGCCTGTGGGCAATTCTGTTTCTCACCATCGGCCTGATGACCGTGTTGGTCAGCCAAGCTCGCGAGCTACCTGCCGTGCAGGATGGTGACATCATTTTCCACACTTCCCGCTCGGCACAGAGCCTGGCGATACAGCAGGCCACCGGCTCGCGTTACAGCCACATGGGTATCATTCTGCTGCGTGATGGCAAGCCTTACGTATTTGAAGCGGTATCGACGGTGAAATACACGCCGCTGGCCGCCTGGATCGATCGGGGAGAGAAAAAGCATTTTGTCGTCAAACGTCTGAAGAACGCTGAGCAAATGATGACGCCGTCCGCGCAGCTAAAAATACGCCAGCAGGCCAAAAGCTTTGCCGGGAAGCCCTACGACATGCAGTTTTCCTGGTCAGATGAGAGGTTATATTGCTCAGAGTTGGTGTGGAAGATTTACGATCGCGCACTAGGGATACAAATCGGCAAGCTGCAAAAAGTGCGTGAATTTAACTTTGGTGCTCCTGCCGTGCAGCAGAAACTGAAGGAGCGCTACGGAACGCAAATCCCGTGGGATGAGTCGGTTATTTCGCCGAAGGCGATGTTTGAATCACCGCTGTTGGTCACGGTGATCGCGAATTAATCTACGGTGACGTCCCCCATCCACATGGATGGGGGACAACATGTGCTACATATTAGCTCAGCACCAGACGCTAGCCCCCGCGTCCTTTGGGTACACAAAAAACAGGCTAGCTTGCGTCCTGCACCCGCAACTCCACCTCATGGGCTTCATCCGCCTGCGGGATCTCCAATTTACCCAGCATCCGCGCCATTGCCTCAGCAGGTACGCTGTATTCCCGCTCGGCATTCTGCCGCTGCCACTGGGCATACGGTACTTCCAGGTAAACAATCTTCACCCTTGCGCCATAGGCGATAAACAACTCAACCAACTGGCTACGCAACTGCCGGGTAATATTGGTGGCATTCCAGACAAAAGGCTCGCCCCGCCGTAGCAGCGTTTTTGCCTGCGACTTGGCCTGCTGCACGACCCAGCCGGTCGCGTTTTTGTCGGTAGGAGACAACCGGTGTTGGCGGCGAATGTTGTCCAGGCTGATAACCTCAAACCCTGCGGCATGCTGCGCGATATAGCGATCTTTACCCATTCCCGGCAGCGCACACAGTAACGTCACCTCGCTCTGAAATTGCTCATAAGGAACAAAATCCACGCTAGCCTGCGGATGCGTCAAATAGTGGTAACGCTGGTTATCGCTAGCAAAAGGACGCGCTTGACCCCAGCATTGCTGCTCCTGACAAAACAGTTCGAACAGCTCGATGTTATCCAGCAGGCCGTTTTGGTCGTCACACTCGCGGCCCAGCACATCCGCCCGTGCCAACATCGCCAGCAACCGTGTATCCAACCTTAAAGCCGCTAATAACAGCGCCCGCTCTGGCGACGGCCGCCCCATGAGCCACAACGGCAAACCATGAAAACGTACCAAGGCGGCTACCTGTTCACGCAGTTGAAAAGGCGTAACGATATCCCGATAGAGGATCGAGCGCGTGGTCAGCTCACCGCGTTTAGCGTGATTGGGTGATGTCACTGAACCATCGTCTGCAACCCGCGTGGTACTGCGCTTTTCAACATCGTGCAGCAGCGCGGCGGCCCAAACCAGCTCCTGCTGTTGTTCTGGCAACGCCAAAAACTGCGCCGACTCGGTCAGTGCCGCCAGCACACACTGGGTATGGATTGCCACATCCCCTTCTGCATGATGGCGGGGATCTTGTGGCACTTGATGCATGTCGGCCACCCAGCGGAATTTATCCGCCAGCCTGCCCCACTGCTTGTCTTCACTTAAGCACCACATGGTTTATCCTCCTGCTGATACTCGTACGCCATACGCGCTCGTTGCCAATTCACTCTCCAGTGGCGATCGGTTTTCACATGGTTTTTACGCACGTACTTAAATACGTTATGGGAAAACTGCGCCACCGGGAATTCAGCCGCATTGCGGGTGACAATCCCTTCCATGGTGCATGGCAAGCCGGTATGTACGTCGTGCGGCGCAAAACTCCCCACGCCCCCCGCCAGCTCCAGTATTGCCGAGCGGTATTCTTGTTCCGTCTGGCGCGGCATATCCTGTACCACTTCTGGCACACAGGCAAAATCAAATAATGCCGCGTAGAACTGCACTTCTTGCCAACTCAGCCACATGTCTTTACAGCGTACGGCGAATAGATAAAAGTCCTGCTGCAAGCCACGGTATTCGATTGAATGCGTGGCATACAGGTTCTCCCCAAACAGCTCGATATCGCCCAGGTCATTTTTAATCAGTTGCCAACGCTGGCGGATCTGGCGCGTCCAGGCAGAAACCGTCGGTGCCGCATGGGAGCGTGCAAATACGCCATACCGATTCAGGCAGTTATTCTCACCATCGAGCTTTTCCGTATGGATCAGTGAGGGGATTAACCGTATGTCTTGCCAATAATGTTTATTGATCCGATCGTCACTGGTGGTGCCCGGTGAGAATGGATAATGGTACGTCCGACCATATTTATGTGTTTCCATTTCTTTTCTTCTTATAGGGTTACCGGCCTGCCCCATCAGGCCGATATTGATTAAGCAAGCGGCGTAAAGCTTTCGCCTTTAAACACCCGAACCGGTGAACCGCGCACTATTTGATGGTGAAACATCCGCCGTTCAGCACGCTGTTCGTCCAGTTGCTGTTGCTCAAGCTGTTCCAAACGGTGAGCGATCAGCAAATACGCCAAACGTTTATTGGCATGTTGGCTGCGCTCGATCTGCACTTTGACGCTAATGCCACTAGCGATATGGGTGGCGCGAATAGCCGATTCCGTTTTATTCACGTGCTGCCCACCTGGTCCGGAGGACTTCAACGTCTCAAAACGGATCTCACTCTCTTTTGGCACCGTTGCCGGAGAAAAACGCGCTGCACCAATAAACCAGTTCTTTCTGGAACGCCCAGTGCGCCACGGGCTTTCGCAAATCCACTGCAACGTCCCGCACCAGTTGGCGGCCAATGGCTCCGCCGCTTCGCCGTTAAGCGTCAATAGCACCGAACGCAACGTGCCGGGCAGGCGCCCCTCTTCCCGCTCAACCTCATGCAGTTCCACCTGCATGGCCTGAGCCTCTCTGTGGAACTGACGCAGTGCCAAACTCACCGCCAGGCAACATTCATCCGGCCCCTGGGCGGCAGAGAACTGTAATAAGATCATCACTGCCCCCCGCTGGTTTTGTAGGTCAACACTGGCTGCATACGCGCCACTAACGTGACCAATCCGGCCTGCTGCAAGGCTCCCACTACGCTATCAATCGGCTTGTAGGCTTCTGGCGCTTCCTGATAAATCAGTTGGCGATCGCGGCAAATCACTCGGCTGCCGAAGCGGGTTCTGGCCAACTGCTCGGTGCTGAAACGCGCTGATAAGCGATCTTTACACTCTGAGCGCATCCATTTGCGCCCCGCACCGTGCGCCAGCGAATACAAACTGCTGGCGGCAGGCAGCGGTTGGACGATATAGCTGTAATCACCGCGCGAACCGGGGATCACCACCAGACCGTCATCCGACGGCGTAGCCCCTTTACGGTGTAACCAGCCACTCACGCCCTCGATGGTGGCCGCCGCCAGCAGGTTATGATGGATATCCAGCAGGCAATCGCCAGCAGTGCGTAACCGCTGCAATATCCGCTGGGCAATGAGTTGACGGTTTAAGCCTGCAAAATCCAGCGCCTGTTGATGCTGTTGCAAATAATCGTTGGCCGCAACGGTATTTTCCAGTAGGCCATGATGCCCATGAGCACGCACATGCTGTTCCAGTATGAGCTGGCCCAAGCCACGCGAACCGCTGTGAACCAACAGCATCAGGCGTTTTTTATCGAGACCGGCCTGCGGCTGATATATTTCATCGATGCGTAACAGTTCAGCAAAATGATTACCGCCGCCAATGGTGCCTAATGCACGAGAATAATCGCGAAGCGCTGGCGGAATATCCCCCAACGCTTTTTCCTCTAGCGGACCGTCAATATTGCCCAGATTTTTTTCCAGCTTATCCAGCGATTGTTTCATCGCCAGCAAATCTGTTTGCCATAGCGACATACCGCAACCGATATCATTACCGATTAACGCCGGGTAGAAGCGATGTTGTGAAAAGAAAGCGGCACCGACCGGGTAACCACGGCCGGGATGCAAATCTGGCATCCCGACCACGCGCACCATATCCGGCAACTTGGCGGTAATTTCTAATTGTTGGATTGCATTTCCTTCAATCCAGGTGTGTTCCGACGCGATCAATGAAACTCGCGGCGTAACGGAGCCAATAGTATTGCTCATAACCAATCCTGATTAATATTTTATCTAATTTTTTGGATTTGGCGGGCGGTAGCCCTAGCAATACCTGGAGAACAGGAAATTATGCCTGAGGATACGACCCGCAAAGGGTAAACAGTGCTTGATAATTCATGATGTACCTCCTTTGCAAAGTGAATGAATGGGAAAACGCGGCGATAGTACATATAAACTCCAGCGTTAGCAATGCTTGTTAGCGTCAGCAACCAAAATTTAATTTTGGGCACTGAAAAGTTTGACCCAAGTCAACGTTGCATTTAATTGGCTGCTGGCCGGATAGACTCTACTGACGATTGTCAGTATATAAATGCAAATGGTAATCATTTTCAGTTAAACTATGACAGGTCTGAGTGGCTGCGCTTCCTTGCAGCCCTGTCTCCATCAGTTCTGCCCTATTGAAGGACCTTGAGTTGAAACATGACACTGAGCTGGATTTAACCCCGCATTTTGCACTGGCAGGCAATCAGCCGTTTACAGATCGTCGTGCCATGATGCCGCTGCGCGGCGCGATCCCCGTGGAAAAATCGCTGCTGGTACCCACCTGGCAAAACGTCATCGGCCAGTCCGCGCCTAGCCGCAAACGGCTGGTGTATCTACACATTCCGTTTTGTGCCACCCACTGCACCTTCTGCGGCTTTTACCAAAACCGTTTCGAGGAGGACAGGTGCACCCGCTACACCGATGCGCTGCTACGCGAGATCGAGATGGAAGCGGACAGCACACTTCATCAGTCTGCGCCAATCCATGCTGTCTATTTTGGCGGTGGAACGCCTTCGGCACTTGCCGCACAGGATCTGGCTAGCATCATCACCACACTACGCGAACGCCTGCCGCTGGCCCCAGACTGCGAAATCACCATCGAGGGCCGGGTGCTAAACTTTGACGATGAACGGATTGACGCCTGTCTGGATGCCGGAGCCAATCGCTTTTCGATTGGTATTCAGTCGTTTAATAGCAAAATCCGCAAAAAAATGGCCCGAACCTCCGACGGTGCAAGCGCCATTGCGTTTATGGAAGGGCTAGTTCGTCGCGACCGTGCTGCCGTAGTGTGCGATTTGCTATTTGGCTTACCCGGTCAGGATGCGAAACTTTGGGGCGAAGACCTGGCGATTGCCCGCGATATCGGCCTGGACGGTGTCGATCTCTACGCCCTTAATCTGCTGCCCAATACGCCTCTGGGTAAGGCTGTGGAAACTGGCCGCACCTCCGTTCCCTCACCTGCCGAGCGGCGCGATCTCTATTTGCAAGGCTGCGATTTCATGGATCAGGCAGGCTGGCGCTGTATCAGCAATAGCCACTGGGCGCGCACCACGCGAGAGCGCAATTTGTACAACCTGCTAATTAAGCAAGGTGCAGACTGTCTGGCCTTTGGCTCCGGCGCGGGGGGCTCGGTCAACGGCTATTCCTGGATGATTGAGCGCAACCTCACTAGCTGGCACGACGCTATCGCCGCGGGTCGCAAACCACTGATGATGATGATGCGTACCTCAGGTAACCGAAGCCAGTGGCGTCAACCGTTACAGGCTGGCGTGGAAAACGCGCGCATTCCGCTTGATGAACTGACGCCTCATGCGGAAAAGCTGAAGCCGCTGCTCGCACAGTGGCATCGGGCGGGATTAACCCGCGACGCCTCAACCTGCCTGCGCCTGACCAACGAAGGGCGCTTCTGGGCAAGCAATATTCTGCAGTCTCTTGATGAGCTGCTCCAACAACTGGATCTGCCGCGTATTACGGTAGCTACCCTCTAACAGGAGTGAACGATGAAACCATGGTTGATTTTTGGCGCTGGTGGCAAGGGGGTTGGCGCGCTAACCCTGGAACTTGCGCTGGCGGAACAGCATCCGGTGGTTGCGGTGGTACGTAATCCTGATGCCGCTGCTCGCCTGCGGGAGAAAGGCGTACAGGTTTATCTCGGTGACGCTTGTGATGCCATTGCGGTCACTCGCGCTTGCGAAGCTGCTGGTACCAGCGCAACGATCATCTCTTCAATGGGAGGCGCACAGGATTATCTGGCCCACCGGACAGTGATAGATACGGCGGAAAAGTGTGGGATATCGCGCATGATCCTCGTCACCTCGTTGGGCTGTGGCGACGGTTGGCCGTTTCTGTCACCACGCGCCAAAGCGGGCTTTGGCCAGGCGGTACGTGAAAAATCACTGGCGGAAAGTTGGTTACAGACCAGCGCGCTGGATCACGCCATCTTGCGCCCCGGCGGGCTGCTGAACGGCAATGCTACCGGCAAGGCAAAACGCTTTCAGGGGCAAGAAGTTCATGGATTTGTGATGCGGGCGGACGTTGCTGCACACGTCTATCAGTTGGCGAATAGCGCAACGCTCAACCAGCAGGTTTACAGCCTGGTCGAACCGGGTCTTAAACCGGCGTAATTCCCAACGCAAGTTGATGTCCAAGGGCATTAGGTGGCTAATTTTCCCCTCACCCCAACCCTCTCCCAAAGGGCGAGGGAGCTGGTACGGAGCCGTTTTCAGGTGCAAGAGTCGTCCTCTAGCCAAACTGATATTGAGGGCGACTGCAATAGCCTTGATGTGGCACGTTCAGTCCCCTCTCTTTTTGGGTGAGGGCAATAATTATAAATTGCTAACGCGCTTATCCTTTGGATATTTCACCGTATAAGACAGGGTGAACTTCTCGGACTGATTCGCAGGTAAATCCAGTGTCCACTGCACGTTACCGGTGTCTTTATCGTAGCTGGCACCGTCGTACTTCAGCCCATCGATAGTAATTGCCGAATCACGACTCAACGGCATTTGTTCCATCACCACCAGCTTAATCGGCTCTTTACGGGTATTTTTCACGCTGGTGACAAAGGAGTACTGTTGGCTTACCGAATTGCCAAAAAACTCCGCCTTCGAGGTCAGCTGCTTGCCGTTTTCGCGGTTAACGATAACCTTTTTGTCCCGGCCTAATGAAAGATCCAGCGTCTCTTTGGCCTCGGCGATGTTGATATCCCCCTGGCCGACAAATGACCCCTCGAAGAAAATACTGGACTTGCCCGGTAACAAATTAAGCTGCTCCCAGTCTTTTAACTGTACCTGCAAGAAAGCATCCGGTTCGATTTTCGGCACCACCACGTAGCGATAGTCGCCCTGAACGTCCACATCCTTGATGGTGACCGAATGCCCTTTGCCATCGGAAGCAATGTTATAAAGCAGGGAAATGCTAAAGCGGGTATTCACACCGCCAGCGTCGGTGACCACATAGTCAGAGAGGGAGCGTTTAGCTCTGGAGGCCATTGCGCCATCAAGCTCTTGAGCATTCGCGCCAGCGGCCATCTCAGCAACGGGAGCCGGTGCCGGTCTGGGTATCGACATTGCCATCTTGGAACTTGAGTAGTCCTGATAAAAATCGAGATACCAAGGTTGCAACTTCGGCGCCTGCGCCCCTTCGCTTGGGTTGCCGCTAGAAAGCGTCAGGTTGACCTTATCCCAATTGATGCCGCTGTTCTGAAACACATTGGCCTTGTAGCTCAGCTTGACCGGCTGGGTAATGCTGTTGACCCGCACATCGTAAGTCGGCACCCAGCCTGCATCCGGGATCACATAAGACAGCTTAACGTTACTGGTCACCGCTTTCGCAGTGTAAAACTTCACCACCACCTGATTCACCGTTTGGCCAGTCTTCTGCTGAGCCTCGTCCAACTGGCTTTTCAGCTTTTCGATATTCTTGTCAATCGCGGCGATCTTCTCTTTAAGCTCGATATCCGCCAGCAGCACTTCACTCATGCGACGGCTGACCAGTTCAAGCATCTGATTAACCTGCTCAACGGAAGCGCCCTCTTTCTCCGAACCCAGCGCCCGGTTACTTTCCAGCACCGCCAGCTGCGCCTGGATCACTTCCCGCTGCACGTTCAATTTGCTTTGCTCGCGTACCTCATCATCAATCTGCTTGGTTAATTGCTCCACTTCAGGCGACACATGTTCGGTAAGAAAATCACGTTTTATGCTGAAAGATTGCACGACCACGCCGTTATCGGCATCAAGCATCAGGCTCTGTTCGTTCAGCCCGCTGGCAATATTGGTAAAGACGACTTCGCTTTCCCCCGCCGGTAGCGTCACTTTGCTGCTGTTGAATAGCTCGGCACCACGAATAAAGACCGTCACATCGTTGAGCGTGACGTCTTGCGCCTGCGCCACACCGGAATAGGCTAACAGTACCGATGCCGCCAACAGCGTGGTTTTAAATCCTGGGAAAAGAGCCATCGTCATTTATCCTTAACAAAGAGGTTCCGTGCAGAATATCGACGAATTATAGCATGCAGCATGGTGGTAATATTTCCGAAAGATCATCACGTTCAAAGGCAAAGCAGCGATATTCGTTTCATTTAGAAACGTCGAGGGGAATTGATATTGAGAGAAAACCCATTCCACGCGGTTATCACGCAGAATGGGTTGTAGGAGGTAATGGATAATTTACCGCAGGTTCGGCGCAGAACCACGGGCCGCGCGCTGTTGCTTTTCCAACTGCATGGCTTGCAGGTCTGCTGGCCGGATAAGGGTTAACGCCGCCGTTGGGCACACCTCAACACAGGCTGGCCCCGCTTCGCGCCCCTGACACAGATCGCATTTATTCGCCTGGGCCCGTTGGTACGCGACACCATTGCTGCCATAACCCTGATTGACCACCACCTCCATCGCGCCATAAGGGCAAGCCACCATGCAGGTCTTGCAGCCAATGCAGCGCGACTGGAGCACCTGCACGCTGCCATCCTGGTTATAGATGGCCTCGTTTGGGCAGGCGTTCAGGCAAGGGGCATTTTCACACTGGCGGCACAGCATCGGTACGCTGACGCTAAGCGTTTTCATCACCCGTAAGCGAGGATTGAAGTTTTCCGCCGTCATCGGCAACGGATTATCCCCCAGATGCGCCATCACGCAGGCAATCTCGCAGGTGCGGCAGCCAATGCACTGTTTCATATCGGCAATGACAAACTGATTCATACCGTCTCTCCTTGAGCTGCGCTATAGCACATTGAGGTAATAGCCGATGCTTTCCGCCGCCTTGCGCCCTTCGGCAATGGCGGTCACGATCAGATCGGCGCCGCGCACGATGTCACCACCGGCGAAAATCTTGCGGTTACTGGTTTGGTACGGATAACCCGCCACCGTTGGCGCCACCACGCGCCCTTGCCTGTCCAGCATGACGTTATGTTCTGCCAACCAGCCCATACGATGCGGGCTAAAGCCAAAGGCCATGATCACCGCATCCGCCGGTACGATATGCTCGGAGCCCTCAACAGGTACCGCCTGCCGCCGGCCCTGGCTGTCTGGAGCCCCCATTTCGGTTCGCCGCATTTGAATGCCGCTGACCTTACCCTCCTCATCGATCACGATGCTGAGCGGTTGCAGGTTGAACATGAATTCTGCGCCCTCTTCCCGCGCATTTTTCACTTCCTTTTTCGAACCCGGCATACTCTTTTCATCACGCCGATAGGCACAAATCACCTGCTCAGCACCGTGACGTACTGAGGTTCGGACGCAGTCCATAGCGGTATCACCGCCCCCCAGTACGATCACCCGCTTGCCCGCCATATTGACGTAAGGGCTTTTCGGATTTTCGGCATAACCCATCAGCTGTTGGGTGTTGGCAATCAAGAATGGCAAGGCGTCATACACTCCCGGCGCACCTTCATTTTCCAGGCCGGAACGCATCGATTTATAGGTCCCCACGCCAAGGAACAGCGCGTCGTAATCATTGAGCAGGGTTTCCATCGAGATATCTTTGCCAATCTCGGTATTCAAGCGGAATTCCACCCCCATATCGCTGAAGATCTCACGCCTTCTGGCCATCACGTCCTTTTTCAGCTTGAACGCCGGAATGCCGAAGGTCAGCAACCCGCCAATTTCGGGATAGCGATCAAATACGACCGGTTTGATGCCATGGCGCACCAGGATATCGGCACAGCCCAGCCCAGCTGGACCCGCGCCAATAATGGCAACGCGCTTGCCGCTGTCTTTCACCGCCGACATATCGGGCCGCCAGCCCATTTCAAAGGCCGTTTCGGTGATGTAGCGCTCAATGTTGCCGATGGTGACGGCTCCCCCATGCTCATTGAGCGTACAGGATTGCTCGCACAGTCGGTCCTGTGGGCATACCCTGCCGCACACTTCCGGCAGGCTGCTGGTTTGGTGTGATAGCTCCGCCGCTTCCCAGATGCGCCCCTGGCTGGCCAGCTTGATCCACTGCGGGATCTGGTTATGCAGCGGGCAGGTCCAGGAGCAGATACTCTGCTTGCCGCAGCTCAGGCAGCGTTCGGCCTGCTGCTGGATCTGCTGCTCATTAAAGGGTTGGTAGATTTCGGCAAAGCTGGTTTTGCGCAGCTCTAGCGGGATTTTACTGGCTTCCAGACGAGGTGCCCGAGGCTGTTGCAGCAGATTACGGATCGGTGTTGATTTCTTCGGGGCTTTCGCTTCTGGGCTTTGATTAGCGGCACTGCCAAACAGTTGGCTATGGTGATCGCGCGCCGCAGCACGTAGCCGCTTTTCTCGCTGCTGGTCCAGCAACGTTTGGTTGTCCACCAGGCTTAGTGCATGAGTTGGGCAGGCGCGTATGCAAGCAGGCTCATGGTTCAGCTCGCTGCACAGGTCGCATTTCTGTGCCTCAACCTTCTGGTAGCTGTCTGCCAGGCGATGATTGGCGGGCTGCACCGTTTCGGTCACCACCGTCATCATGCCAAACGGACAAGCGACCGCGCAGGCTTTGCAGCCGATGCATTTCTCCTGGCTGACCTGAATGCTGCTATCACTCTGTTCAATGGCCCCGGTAGGACAAACATTGGCACAGGGCGCATCTTCACAATGGTGGCAGAACACGGCCGTATTACCATGGGTGCCCTGAATGACCTTGACTCTTGGGGTAAAATATTCGCGCTTGCTTGGGTATGCCCCTTGATGATGCGCAGTCACGCAGGCGACCTCGCAACTCCGGCAGCCAATGCAGGCTTCTGATTCCGCAACGATAAATTGATTCATAGGTATCCTTTCCGAACAGGCTGACTGAAAAAACACGCTTTCGTTGACGTTATCTCCTTATCTTGGCTGGCGTAGGCAGGTGTCAGTAAGGTTATAACCATGTAAATATAGTGGTTATATTTGATCGGTTTCCATGACATTTCGCATGAAAATGGCGTAATGCACCAATCCGCGATAAAGCCAGGCAGGACAACTCTGCGTTTTAATCACCCACTGTCGTATTGGATCACATTGACACAGCACCTTTGGTTGTTATTTCGCCATAAATACATTAATATTATTTATATATCTATGGATTTTTTGTTGTAATTGAATGGAATATATTCATGTAATAAATGAGGAAAGCGCGTGCTAAGGATGAGCAAGAAAGCCAGTGGACTGCGGTTTACGTTAAGTGTTGGCAAGCTGCCAGCAGACGCTTTTGTGGTGGTGGGATTTACGCTGCATGAGCAATTCTCCAGCCCGTTCGCGCTAGAGCTTGAGGCGGCTAGCGCCAAGCCCAGCGTGGAGTTTCGCTCGCTCCTGGATAGTAATGCGACCCTGACGATTTGGCGTGAAACCGAGGTACAGCGAGTCGTCAATGGCATTGTCACCTCCATCGAACAAGGGGATGCCGGACTTCATCAAACGCGTTATCGATTTAGCATTCGTCCCTCGCTCTGGCGAGCCGGTTTGGGACACCGTTCACGTATTTTCCAGCAACAAAATTTTCTGGAAATCCTGGAAACCCTGTTAAAAGAAAGCAAGATCAGCGACTACGCCCACGCGTTGCGCTATCCCCATGCCGTACGTGAGTTTTGCGTCCAATATAATGAAAGCGATCTCGATTTTATTCATCGCCTGGCGGCAGAAGAAGGGATTTACTATTTCTTTGAGCACCAAAATGGCAAACATACGTTGGTGTTTTCCGATGATTGCGCCGCACTGCATGACGGGCCGACGCTCCCCTATTATCCCGACCAGTCATCTACCTCGTTGGATGAACCCTGCGTCACCACCTTTAAGCGCCGGGAAAGTTTACGCCTCTCCGAAGTGCTGTTGAAAGATTACACCTTTAAAGATCCCTTGTGGTTGGCAGAGTTCGGCGATGATGCCCGCGATACTGAGCATCAACCCGGTAGGTACTTTCATTACGATTTCCCAGGGCGCTTTAAAAGCACTGAGGTGGGTAAATCTTTTGCCCGCTGGCGCATCCAGGCGCTGCGTAACGATGCCCATCAGGGTGAAGGGGCAAGCAACTGCCCGACGCTGCAACCCGGCGTTCGCTTTACCTTGGAAAACCATCCTCTGGAGGCACTCAATACGCGTTGGCAAATCACCCAAGCCAACCATTCAGGGCAGCAACCCCAAGCGCTTGAAAGTAACACGGGTGGGACTGGAACTATCGTGACCAGCCAGTTTGCGTTTATTCCCCACGATCAGACCTGGCGTCCTGCTTTACTGCCCAAGCCGCGGATTGATGGCGCACAAATCGCCATTGTCACGGGGCCAGCCACTGAAGAAATCTTTTGTGATGAGTTCGGCCGGGTGAAAGTCCGTTTTCTCTGGGATCGCTCGGGCAGAACCGACGACAGCAGTTCCTGTTGGATCCGGGTATCACACCCCTGGGCGGGACCACGTTGGGGCATGTCGGCCGTGCCGCGCGTTGGCCATGAGGTGATCGTCGAATTTTTGAATGGCGATCCCGATCAGCCCGTAATTATCGGCCGCACCTATCATGCCAGTAACCTGCCCCCGGGCAAGCTGCCGGGCACCAAAACCCAGATGTCGATCCGGTCGCAAACCCATAAGGGCGAAGGTTTTAATGAACTGCGTTTTGAAGATGAAAAAGGCCAGGAGGAGCTCTATCTGCATGCGCAAAAGAACATGACAGCCGAGGTGCTGCATGATAGTTCCACCCGTATCGATCACAACGAGCACCGGCGGATAGGCAACGATCGCAGACAACAAATTGTCCACAATGATTTTCTGCAGGTTAATGGCGAAAAGCGTGACCGGATAGAAAGCGATTATTCCCTGACCGTGAATAGCAATTTCCACATTAACGCCAGCAACGCCTTATTGACGGAGGTTGGGCAGGAAATTCACCTGAAGTCCGGCACTAAAATAGTGATAGAAACTGGCACGGAAATCACCTTAAAGGCCGGCTCCAGCTTTATAAAAATCGATCCCAGTGGCGTCACGATCGGCCCCACGTTCGATGTGGGTACCGGCAGCCCGGGCTCCGGCAGAGGATGGGGTGGCAGAATGCCCGATGTTATTCCCATCCCAACCAGCATCCCTGCCTTTGCGCTAAATCCTGCACAGGTTAGTGCGTTTAAACAACCGCGAGCATTTTGCGAAGAGTGTGAGCGATGTAAACAACAGGGTTGCGCGATTTAATCGGGACAGCTTGCCGGAGGAAACGAAGATATGGAGAGTCAACTACAGCAATGGCTGGCCAATTGCGCATCAGGACAACGGTTGTATGCGGTATTGTCCAGCGTCAGCGATGCGCAGCCATTGAAACACTACTATCAACTGGATGGCTCCCGTGTTGCAGAAGGGATTTATCACTATACGGCCTACAAAGATTGGCACGAAGTGATGCCCTATTTGGTGGAGCTGTCGGTTAATAGCCCGTTTTTAGCGTGGGTGAGTCAAGCAGCCTCATCTGACTGGGGATGGCTGGCAGTCAGTGAACAGCCGCGTCAGCGCATTCTCGACCATTTACGGGGCCTGACGCAGATTCATTTGCCGGATGGGAAGACGGTATTTTTCCGCTATTGGGACGCCCAGTTTCTACCGTTAATCCTGGCGGCCTCCACCGAGTCCCAGCAAAATCAGCTGATGGGGGTGTTCAGCTCGCTTTGGGTCCGGCAACAGATGATTGAATTACCTGCCCAGGCAGCTCCAATTCTGACAGGGATAGTAACGCTGGAAGAAACACAACTCGCCAAGTTAAAGCAGCAAAACCAGACCGAACAGGTTAACCAGCTACAGCGCTACTTTACCGATAAATATCCGAAGCGCGCCCGTCTGCTGGGCGATGAACAGGTCCAGCGGGTCATTACGCTTATCGCGGAAAAATGCCAAACGCACCGGCTGGAGCGTTTTAACGATCGTTGCCAATTCCTTGATTTAGCCTGCAGTTTAGGCTGTTATTTTGATACCGATCTCCAGCTTGAGCATATCGTCGCGCCCTATTTGACAACCGCAGCAGAGGAGCCAGGGCAGTTAGCCGTGTTAAATCAGCAGTTGGGGCTGGTTTTTGTACGAAGCATGGGCGAGAGGTTAGAGATCTACCTGGCAGCGCTGGAAAGGCTAAAAACCCTGCAACTTAACCAGTTACCCTATATGTATGAAGAGGAGCACGTGGTGGATTATGTACGCTCACTTTACCCTGAGCGTGCGCAGTACGTTCCCATACATCAGATGTTTGGCCTATTAGCTCAGGATCAAAATTGGTTTCAGGAGCATGGGATCACCACGTTGCACGGACAGGCGGTTATCCTGGCATTACAGTTCTTCCTGGGCCATAAAGTCTTTGATGACCCACTCTACCCTTGGGTTAAGGCTCATTTTGCTGATAACCACATTAATCAGGAAGACGAACGGCTCGCTGAGTTGGTGGCCTACACTCAGCGACGCATCAGAAAGGAACTGTTGATGTTACGTAAGCATTTGGAGGCAAGATAATGTGCGCATCGGATGGAATTATTTTTCCGGGTTTTGATTATAAATACAAGAATAACGACCCGAGTGACTACATTATCTTACCTAGCGTAAAGGAGCAGCAAGGTAAGATCACCACCAATTGTTTAAAGACGTTGGTGGTGTTTGTTGGCGGCGCGATGGACGCAAGTTTTCAACCTTTGTTAAAGTTTGTTTTTGCTCCTTATGAGAAGAAAAATGGTAGAGATACCAAGGATAACACTCGCAAACAGGATGTGGCCTACTCCGAACATGGTGGTGGGAAAGTCGCACCGCTAATGAAAGAGTGGCATGCTGCCGGGCAGAAGATCGTGCTGGTCGGTCATAGCTGGGGTGGGGACCGGGCGATTTTATTGGCGAAGGAAAACCCCGATATTCCGATTGAACTATTGGTAACGCTTGATCCGGTATCCAGGAAAGGCAAAAGCCCCAAACCCGCCAATGTCAAACGCTGGGATAATATCTACATTGATTATTCGATTGCAGATGGAAGCTCCGCCAATCTAATCGCTCGAACGGGTGGCCCTTGGGAGAGTTGTCCAGGTGCGGATTACAACCTGGCATTAAATGCCAATCTGAATGTTGATAAATACGGTAATGAAGTAAAGTCTTTAGCTAACAACTATGGCCATGCAGATGCCCTTCAAATGTTTTTAGTCGAGAGGAATAAAGTTGAAAAAATTTAAACACATTATTTTAGCATCTATACTCTTAATGTTTGGATGTAATGGTAAGTATATAGATAACAGGCAAATAGGACACTTGGTTGATATGTCTACCAATGATTGTAATGCTCGTGAACTGAAGAACTGCAAACGTTACCATTCATGTATGATGAGCAATTATGACAAAATAAGAAGAGATCATTCTGGTATTGCCATTGCCATTTCATACATATTATTTTACACCCCTATTCAATACGAAAAGAATCATTTTTCTCACCTGATGGACAACGCATATAGTTTGTTAACTCCCGACTCTAGTTACGCAGATGATCCAGCTGTAACGGTGAGCGTAAGCTATTTTATTTACGCCCATAACGCCTGCGCCAGCATCACCGGGGATAAAACTTATAACATCGATAGCTACATGCCACTACTGAGGGAGAGGCTTGGTGTTAAGTAACAGCCTCAACGGTTCCAGGAACAACGTGCGCGCAACAAAAGTGCTGTCTTTGTCGCCGTTGTTTCATAAAGCTTTATTTTTTAATAACGCATTGGTTTATTTGGCTACGAAACAAAAAATTTCACTTTAAAATCAAACCAATAACTTATTGTGCATCCAATCAGATAATCCCCTGCTTGGTCTATAATTTAAAAAAGCTAAAAATTGGCATCCAAGGGTGGGCACCATGGCAGGAAAGATAACAGGTTTGAGAAGCCGCTATCCGCTGCATATCCAGATTGCCGCGCTGTTTACCTTGCTGATTGTCTCCATCGGCAGCGTGATCGTATTTTTCAGCCACAGCCAACTCACCAAACTGACCGAGGCCAGCACCAACCGGCAGTATCAAAAAACTGGCGAAGCCATTGCTGCGGAGCTGGACTCTGTTACCCGCAGCATGAAAATGTCGGTGAATATGCTGGCACGCATGCCAATAATAGAAGCCACCACGCTCGAACAACGCATGGCGTTTATCGGCCCGCTGGTCGAGATACTCAAGCAAAACGATTATGCCAACGCGGTATACAGCGCTTATCCCAACGGCGATTTCTTTATACTGCGTCGCCTCTCCCCTGCCAACCGAGCTTTATTTAATGCGCCGGAAGATGCCGAATGGCTAGCGCAAAGCTACCGCTTTTTAGAGACTTCACCCCAGGTTCAGAGTATCTTTTTGGACGGCAAACAGCAGGTTATGGCGATTAAAACCGTGCCGTATAACAATTATGATCCCCGGGAGCGTGCCTGGTATCAGTTGGCGATAAAAACTCAGCAACTGATTACCTCCCCGCTCTATACCTTCAAAGGTACCGGCGAGACCGGTTTCACCTATAGCATCCAGGCTCCAGATGGCCATGCTGTGATCGGTTTGGACGTTTCGCTGGCTTCACTTTCATTGTTTCTTCAACAAAACCTACCGCCGGGTAGCCAGGCGGCGATCATTAACGCTGCCAATGAAACTATCGCCAGCCTGCCTGCCCCCCCCAAAAAAAGCCAGGATAGGCTGAACAGCATTGCGCACATCCCAGTGCTGCAAACATTGCTAGATCCCCATTACGGCGAAAACAGCCTATTTACGGCACAAGGGCAGAGCTGGTTTGGAGCCGTTGTGAAGCTTAAGGGGCAAGGCCAAGGCTACCAGTTGGTGATTGCCACGCCCTCGGTCTATCTGACCGCCGATGCCAACGCCATCCGCAACCGCTCGACCCTGATCGCCTTTGCGTTGCTGCTGCTCAGCCTGCCGCTGGTCTGGTATTTCTCCCTACGTATTTCCCGACCGCTGATCCGCCTGCGCCAGGATGCCGACGCCATCAGCAATCTGCATTTTGATGAGCGGGCGGAGGAACGCTCGGCGATTGAAGAAGTGGACGACCTGCACAAAGCCATGTCCAAAATGAAGCTGACGCTCAAGCAATTTATCTCGATGGGCAGCCTGTTATCCGCCAAGGATAATTTCCCACAACAGATGCAAGGCTTACTCAACGAAACTGGCAAAATCGCGACCATGAGCGGCGGCATTATTCTCCTGTCAGACAAAACGCCCGGCTGCTTTTCACCCATAGCCTGCAACTGGGCTGGAAAAGAGGTGGCCAGCTCGGAGGTAGCATCGTTGCAGTTTGATCCACAGCAACCCAGCGCATTTTGGCAAATTCTTGCAGGTAAAACCGTTGCCGGAGTCTTTACTGACGAGAATGTCCCCGACCAACTGCTTACGGTCTTTGGCTCCCATTTGCCGCTGCGCTACGTGGCTGTCCCGATGCAAACTCATGATAAGCAACTCATGGGGTTCTTGCTGCTGTTTAATCCTGCCGAAGCTGCCCCGGAACATGGGCAAGCCAAAATACAGCTGATTAATGCTCTGGTGGGCAGCTTATCGGTAGCGATAGAGACGCAATATCTGCTGCAAGAACAAAAGCATCTGATGGGAGCCTTTATTCAGTTGATCGCCGGAGCGATCGACGCCAAGAGCGCCTATACCGGCGGCCATTGCCAGCGCGTACCTGTCATTACCAAAATGCTGGCTAATGCAGCGGTTGAGGCCAAACAAGGGCCGTTCGCCGATTTTACCCTTTCCGCCAATGAGTGGGAGGAACTACACACCGCCTGCTGGCTGCATGACTGCGGGAAAATCACCACGCCGGAAGCCATAGTGGATAAGGCCACCAAGCTGGAGATGATTTACGACCGCATTCACGAGGTGCGGATGCGCTTTGAGGTGCTGAAACGGGAAAAAGAGGTTAACTTCCTGCGTAAGCACGCTACGAACCCCGCTACCGAACAGGAAGAACAACAGTTACGCGATGAGTTGCAGCAGTTGGATGAGGACTTCTATTTTATTGCCCAATGCAATATCGGTGGCGAATTCCTGTCAGACAGCGCGCTAGCACGCATTCAACAGATCGCACAATATCAATGGACCCGCACTCTGGATGACACCGCAGGCGTGGCACGGGAAGAATTAGCGCGCAAAAACCGCCGCCCTGCCGCCTCCTTACCTACCCAGGAGCCACTGCTGGCGGATAAAGAAGAACATATCATCTACCGCGACGAGAAAAGCCATCTCCCCGAAAGCTATCACTTCAAACTCAAGGAGCCGACCTTACTCTATAACCACGGGGAGATATACAACCTGGGCATCCGCAGGGGCACCCTGAGTGAGGAGGAGCGCTATAAAATCAACGAGCACATTATGCAGACGATCATCATGCTGGAAAAACTGCCGTTCCCACGCACCATGGCCAACGTGGCGGTGATTGCCGGTGGCCATCATGAACGCATGGATGGCAAAGGCTATCCTTACCAGTTAACCCGCCAGCAGATGAGCATTCCGGTGCGTATGATGGCGATCGCCGACGTGTTTGAAGCCCTGACGGCGGCCGATCGGCCTTATAAACCGGGCAAGCTGTTATCTGAAGCACTCAATATCCTGGTCAGCATGGCGAGTGAAAATCATCTGGACCGTGAATTGATGATCCTGTTCCTGGAGTCTGGTATTTGGCATGACTATGCGCTGAGCTATCTGCAAGCCGATAAAATAGACACCGTCGATATTCCCGCGCTGTTACGCAAACTCGAAATACCCGATTGCCAACCGACGAACTGATACCCAGCAGTTTCACAACATAGGGGCGCAGCGGCGCCCCCACCGTCAAACATCTAGCTATTTTTTCTGCCGTTGCGCCTCAAACCACACGCCGCATTGAGAGAAGATCAGCGTATTACGATCTTTCACCAACACGTTATCACCGGGGACGCCTTCAGTCCCCTGATCGGTGATCCCCGGTACGGTGACATCCTGATGCTGAATGATGACTCGCTGCACCGAAGGCGTACTGATACCCAAAATCGGGAAATCGACGTACGAATTATCTCCCGAGTTGTCTTCCACAAACTCTTGCGCCTCTACCGTGGTGGTAGTCGCCCCCTGATTGCTCAGTTTCTGCTCATGCCAGGTAAAACCGTCTGCTTTATAGTTGATACTATTACCGACCAACTGCTGTGCCTGCTTTTCATCCCAGCAGCCCACGGTCTGGGTGGGAATGACCTTGGTCACGCTCCAGTTGCCGATTAACGCCGATGGGATCGGGGCTGGGGCGTTTTGTGCTGCCCAAGCTGTGGGCAACGACAGCACCAGCAGCGCAGCCAATGGCACGATTCTTTTACTCAGGGCGGGGAATTGCATGGTACGGCTCCTTAGAGTGCTGCAAGTCTATCAATTACAGTGACCAATCTGGCTATGACTTTACCTAAGCCATTGGCCTTTCAGCAAGCGGTGTTAACGCGGAATTAGCGGCCACCAGCGTTGTTCATCATCCCGCTGCTGCCACTGCCTCTCCCCACTGAGTGCCAAACGCCGATCTTCCAGGTAACGATATTCGCGGCGAGCCGCTTCCAGCAGGCTAAAATCCAGCTCTGCCTGCACTATTCCTGGCTCACGTCCCAGGCTGGCCACCTCACGCCCCAGGGGGTCAACAACCAGGCTTTCACCAGCAAACTGCATCCCACATCCATGCCCGGCGCGGTTGGCCATTGCTACAAACATCTGATTATCCTGAGCGCGAGCCAGCAAAGCGTTACGATGCACGTGACCATAGGGATCCATATTGCCATCGGTAACCAGCAACAAATCACACCCCATCAGGGCCAACGCTCTTGATGCCTCTGGGAATTCGATGTCATAGCAGATCAGTAAACCGATACGCCGCCCACGCCACAGCCCGCAGACCAGGCGATCGCCCGCTTGCGCTTCAACGCGTTCGTTGGTCCATAAATGGCTTTTGCGATAATGCAGATAGACGCCCTGCTCCGGCGTGATCAACACCGAACTGTTGAACAACTGCGCGCCATCCTGCTCAAGAAAACCCACGGCGACGGCAATCCCCGTACGCTGGCTTGCCGCCACCACTTGCGCGAGCTCCGGGCCTTGCAGTTGCAGCGCATAGTCCGTATTGCCGTCAGGATGGGTAAAGCCGGTAAGCTGCGTTTCTGGCAACACCAACAGGTCGGTTTGGCCGCTGCA
Organism: Serratia sp. PL7; assembly: GCF_945957435.1. Classification (NCBI taxonomy): domain Bacteria; kingdom Pseudomonadati; phylum Pseudomonadota; class Gammaproteobacteria; order Enterobacterales; family Yersiniaceae; genus Serratia; species Serratia sp. PL7. The sequence continues at coordinate 177,376 of NZ_CAMFLB010000008.1, forward strand.
ACGTTCAATCTGCGCCAGCACGGCGGCCAGGTTATGGGCAATGTCCCCTTCACGGCAGGTAAATTGGGCCAAGGTTATCCGCATTGATTACTCCTTTTATGTCGAACAGTGTTTTTACCTGTTATCGCCACTGGCTGGCAAGCCACTGTTAACGGAGATCATCAATAAACGGCAGCATTATTCCTCCGGATGATAGCCATTGAAGTAAAGATTCAGCAGCACCGCCGCCACTGAAGAGAGCAAAATGCCGCTATGCAGCAATGGTTGCAGGCTCGCTGGCATCTGGGTAAAGAAATCAGCCGCTACAATCGGGATCATGCCAAGCCCCAGGCTGATGGCGACAATATAGGCGTTATAGCGATTGGTATTGAAGTTGACCCTGGTCAGGATCTTGATGCCGGTAGACAGCACCATGCCAAACATCACGATACCCGCGCCCCCCAAGACAAACTGCGGGATCGAGGCTACCAGAATAGACATTTTGGGGATCAGGCCGAACAGCACCAGGATCAAACCTGCCATCACGCACACCCAGCGGCTGGACACCTGAGTAACGCTGACCAAGCCAATATTCTGGGAGAACGAGGTATGCGGGAACGTATTGAAAATACCGCCGATAATGGTTCCCAGGCCATCAACCCGCAACCCACGGACCACATCTTGCTTGGTGGTTGGGCGACCGACAATTTCCCCCAGCGCCATAAACATGCCCATCGATTCAATAAATACGATCAGCATGACGATCGTCAGGGTGATAATCGAAGCCGGATCAAAGGTCGGCCAACCGAAGGCAAAGGGGCGCACGATGGCAAACCAGGCGGCATCATCCAGGCCAGAAAAGCTGACCTCTCCCATCAGCAGTGCCACCACAAAACCGAAGCCAATCCCCAACAGCACGGAAATATTGGAGATAAAGCCTTTGCTAAACCGGGTGATTAGCAAAATAAAAATCAGCACCAGCAGCGAGACGCCAATATAGGCCGGATTACCGTAGTTGGCATTACCCCTGCCCCCGGCGGCCCAATCTATCCCGACCCGCACAATGCTAAGGCCGATAGAGGTGATCACAATCCCCGTCACCAAGGTTGGGAACAGCGGCATCAAACGGCCTACCAACGGCACCAGCAACGTGGTGATAACTCCAGCCGCAATAGTGGCACCAAAGATACCGGTCAGGCCGATTTCGGGGTTGGCTCCGATGGCCAGCATCGGCGTGACGGCTGCGAAGGTGACAGACATGATGACGGGCAACCGAATACCCGCAAAGCGGCCAATCCCGATGCATTGCAATAGTGTCACCACGCCACAGCAAAACAGATCGGAGCTGATCAGATAGGCAATCTGCAGCTTATCCAGCCCCAGGCTGCCACCGATCATCAATGGCACGGCAACCGCCCCCGCATACATCACCAGGACATGCTGAAGCCCCAGGGTAAAAAGATGGGCAATGGGCAATATCTCTTCAACTTTATCAATTGGTTTTTCAGTCGTCTGCGCCTTTTCGCCGGGCAAAATAGTATTCAAATTGGTCATGGAACCTCACTCCTGTACGGCCTTGATCAGATTGTCACTCCTGATGGCTACGATTCGAGGGCACAGCCTGATAACCCCCCTGATAATGGATGTACGGCACGAGGTCGGGGCATGCATATTGTGTGCAGAGTGGGCCGTTCGCGGTTGGTATTGTGCAGGGGATAGTTTTAAATGCGAAAACCATCACAGATGAGGCTTAATTTATTTCGATTTAATTAACATTAAATTAGATAAAAAATAACATTCACCGCCGGCGAAAATGGCGCGATTGATAAAATTACCAATATGATTCGTCTCAATTTGAGATCCCACTACCATCCCCAGCCGATAAACCGACAGCAGCAACATGTTGTAATTTTGGTTGGCAAAATCTGCCACCGGTAACTAATCCCTTGATTGCCCGTCATTCCTGGGTTTCCATAGCCAACCAGAGGCACGCTATCAAAAGTAACAAGCCGATAACTGCATAGTTACGGTTAATAATTAGCCTGTTTTTGGTTTATTTTTGAGCAACAACTGTGTATATTACCATCATTCACAGGGAATGAGTCAGGCGATCCGGCCACTCCATTACAGGGATAGACGTTCAGTTGCTCTTTCAGAAATCTTTTATGCTTAAATTTTTTGCCGTATTTCTCACTTGCTCAGCTTTTTGCATGAGCTTTTCCGCTTCAGCCAGTTCCGGCCACAATAATACTCAGGAGCTAAAAAAAATCCTGTCGCATTATGACCGATGGGAAGGAGTTCGATACAAATTCGGGGGTAACTCGCGCAAAGGCATCGACTGTTCAGCCTATATGCAGCGCGTGTTTCAAGATGAGTTTGCCGTCAGTTTGCCACGCAGCACCGGTGAACAAATGAAGCTGGGCTCGCGAGTAGCTAAAAGTGAATTAAACACTGGCGATTTGGTGTTTTTCAAAACCTCATCCCGTCAGCGCCACGTCGGCGTTTATATCGGAGAGGGTGAGTTTGTTCACGCCTCTACCAGTATGGGCGTCACCGTTTCCAGCCTGGATAACCAATATTGGGGCGAGCGTTACGAACTGGCCCGGCGTATCAATGGCAGCGATGCATAAACCTGCCCACCTGGCCAAACCGCCGGTCACCACACCGGCGGCCAAGGCGAGGATCACAGCTTCTTGCGGTTACGGCGCATATCGATAGCCACGGCGGCCACGATGATCATGCCTTTGATAATGTCCTGAATGTAGGAATCTACGCCAATAAAGGTAAAGCCACTTTTGATCAGGCCGAGGATCACCGCGCCGATCAGTGTGCCGGTAATGCGCCCCACTCCGCCCATCAGGCTGCTGCCACCGATGACCGCTGCAGCAATGGCGTCCAACTCATAAGACACCCCCATGTTCGACTGCCCGCTACTGACTCGTGCCGCCAGTACCACGCCCGCTAATCCTGCCAACCCACCCGCAATGGTGTAGACCGTCACCAGGTATTTATTGACGTTGATCCCTGAGACCCTGGCCGAGGTCATGTTGCCGCCGATGGCATACACGTATTTGCCATAACGGGTGTGTTTCAGGGCAATATGGAAAATTACCGCCACCACCAGGAAGATAATCACCGGCATGGCACCTTGGCCAATCGAGGTGAAGCCATCCGACAGGAAACTGACCGGGTTACCTTTGGTGTAATACTGTGCCAAACCACGGGCAGAAACCATCATCCCCAAGGTGGCGATAAACGGTGGAATACCGGTGCGGGTGATCAAGAACCCGTTGATAAACCCGCAAATAATACCCACCCCAATCCCAGCCCCGATGGGGATCGCAGCAGGCAAATCCAGCAGGCCCGGATACATTGGCGAAATGCTTTCGGAGGTTTGCGCCAGGCTGGCCGCCACCACCGCCGTCAGGGCAATCAACGAGCCAGAAGAGAGATCGATACCGGTGGTAATGATGACCTGGGTGACGCCAACGGCGATGATGCCGATGATTGCCACCTGCAAGACGATCAGCAGCAGGCGGTTCGGGTTAAGCAGGAACGACTGATCGCGCACGTACCAGCCCAGCATTTCAAAAATCAGCGCAATGCCAATCATGACAATAAAGATGCCGGTATCTTTCGGCAGCTTGCCGCTGAAACCGGCAAACAGCGAGGCTTTGACTGGCTGAGTTTCCACTTTGACGTTATTCATTGTGTTTTACCTTTGCGTTATTCCGAGGCCAACGCCATGATTTTTTCCTGGTCTGCTTCATCTTTATCCAGGATCCCCGTAATGCGTCCGGCGTGCATCACCATGACGCGATCGCTCATGCCGAGTATTTCCGGCAGTTCAGACGAAACCAAAATAATGGCGACGCCACGGTGCGCCAATTCGCTGATCAGGCGATAAATTTCCGCCTTGGCACCCACGTCGATACCGCGCGTGGGTTCATCCAGGATCAGGATCTTCGGCTGCGCCAATAGCCAGCGGGCAATCAAGACCTTCTGCTGATTGCCGCCGCTGAGGTTATTGATAATCTGATCCATCGTCGGGGTTTTAATATTGAGCTTGCTAATTTGCTCCATGCAGTCTTTCGCCATTTGCGTCTGGCTGACAAACCCGTTTTTGCTGGTATAGGCGGAAAGGTTGACGATGCTCATGTTCTCCACCACCGACAGCACCAGAAACAGCCCAGACTTTTTACGGTCTTCGGTCAGGAATGCCAGCCCCTGCTCGATGGCTTTGGAGGGGGAGTCTATTTTTACCGGCAAGCCTTCAATATAAATCTCGCCCCCCTCGGCCGGGTGCATACCAAACAGGCTCTCCATCACTTCGCTGCGCCCTGCGCCCACCAGCCCGGCAACTCCGAGGATTTCCCCGCGCTTAACCGCAAAGGAGATATCGTGAAACCAGCCGCTGCGCCGCAACCCTGCCACACGCAACACCTCTTCACCGATGTTGTTATTGAATTTGGGGAACATCTGGGTCAGCTCGCGGCCCACCATCATGGTGATCAGCGACTGTTTGGTCAGGTTCTCGGTTTTATCACTGGCGATCGAGGCGCCATCGCGGAAAATGCTGACCTCGTCGGTGATGGCAAAGATCTCATCCATTTTGTGGCTGATATAGATAATGCCTTTGCCCTGCTGCTTCAGTTCACGAATGATCGCAAACAGATGCACTACTTCCCCTTCCGTTAATGCCGAGGTCGGCTCATCCATGATCAATACGTCGGCGTTATAAGACACCGCCTTGGCGATCTCAACCATCTGTTGGTTGGCGATACTCAGCGTGCCTAGTTGAGTTTCCGGGTCTAATTTAATCTTGAGATGCGCCAACAGTTCGCGGGTTTTACGGTTCAATTCCTCGTGGTTCACAAAACCCAGCTTGGCGGGTTCACGCCCCAGCCAGATATTTTCTGCCACCGTCATATGCGGCACCAGGTTCAGTTCCTGGTGGATCATGGAGATGCCCGAGTGCAAGGCCGCCAGCGTATCGTTAAACGTCACCGGCTGCCCTTTGACCTTGATAGTGCCTGCATCTGGACGATAAATACCGATTAAGCACTTCATCAGCGTTGATTTACCGGCACCGTTTTCCCCCATTAACGCATGCACACTGCCCGGTTTGATCTTGAGCGACACGTTATCCAACGCCTTAACGCCCGGGAACTGCTTGCTGATGCCTTCCGCCTCCAGTACATAAGGATACATACTGATAACCTCCGCCGTTATCCTGCCGAACGCTGTGAACGATGCCCCTCACCGTTAGGCAAGGGGCCGGTTGGTAATTACTTTTTATTCTTGTCGGCAAAGTCTTGGTAATTGGCTTTGGTGATCAGTTGGTAAGGGATCATGACGCTGCTTTCAACCTTCTCACCCTTAACCAGTTGAATGGCGGTTTGTACTGCGCCTTCCCCCTGGCCTTTGGCATCCTGGAAGATACTGAGGCTCAAATCCCCCTTCTTGATAAACTCCAGGGCATCTGGCGTGCCGTCGACACCCGCTACCAGCACACCGGTTTTCTTCGCCTGTTTCAGCGCCAGAATGGCACCGATCGCCATCTCATCGTTGTTGGAAGCGATAGCATCAATCTGCTGACCGGAGAGGATCCAGTCGGTCGTCACGTCAACCGCCTCTTTGCGGAAAAACTTGGCGGTTTGCTTATCGATGATATGAATATTCGGATATTGGGCCACCACTTCCTCAACGCCGCGGGTCCGGTCACGGGTGGCTTCACTGGAAAGCTCACCGAGCAGGATCATCACGTTACCCTTGCCGTTCATCAGCTTGGCCAGTTCCTCCATCTGCAGCTTGCCCGCCAGTTTGGAATCTGAACCTACGTAGGCCATACCGGCTGGCAGCGTGGCTTCTGGCCGACGGTTGACGAACACCAGTGGAATACGGGCGTTCTCCGCCAGCTTGATCATTGGCTTGACGCCCTGGGTATCCACCGGGTTAAGGATGATGGCATCGACCCCTTGGCTGACGAAGTTCTCTATCTGCTGGATCTGCTGTGCGATATCGCCTTTGGCATCTTCAAACTGGCCGCTGACGTTACCTTCCTGCTTCATTTTGTTCTGCATGGACTGGCGCAGGATGGTCAGGAAGTTGTCATCAAAGTAGGCCATCGACACGCCGATCTTGATATCTTTGGCTAACACCGAGGCTGGCAGCATGCACATCAGTAGCGAGGTGACGATCAATTTATTCAGCTTCATGTTCTGTACCCTTTAATCGTTAGAGTGAAGAGGCCTGTTGATTTGACGGCTAATGAAAAATATTTTTTACATTCAAACAACAACCCGCTCGTTATTATCGCCTTAAAGCCCTGTTCCACGCGGTATTTCATCAGTTAATACTGGTTGCGAGATACTTGGAGGTAATTAAAAAAAACATTTAAAACAATGTATTGAAATGAGTTCTTGATGTAATTGTTAAACACCTCATTCACTTGTCAAACGTTTGTTTCAAAATTGAGACTAATGAAATTTTTTAACCCAAACAAGCGAAACGTGCGTTTTGGAATGAGCAAATAACAAAAACATGACAGGGATCTAACAAATGGCCGCAAAGTGACCGTCGGTCCGTCTGGTTTAGCGGCCTTTGCTCGAAGGGATTACGGCTGGGGTTAGCGGGGCGGGCGCAGCATGTGGCGCCCTACATGAGGAATTAGCGAACCGCTGGAAGCTTTTGCCGGAGCTAGTTTTGTTCTGAGACCAGCACGGCCAGCGTATCCGGCTCCAGGGCGCGGAAGATATGCGGCCGGTCGGCTGGGTAGCAAATATAATCCCCGGCATTCAGCTCAGCGGGCTCCTCCACCAGCCCGACCAAGGCGCGCCCCTGGGTGATGACGATGTGTTCCACCGAGCCTAACGGATGTGGATGAGAAAGGCGGTCTGCTCCCGGCTGGGTCGTCAGCAGATAGATATCCCGCCGTGCGCCAGGCGGGCAGGTTGCCAACAGCACCGCCGTATAGTTAGCCACTTCCGACACCACCGCAGCCCCTTCCCCACGCCGGATCACCTGCGTTTTACTCTGCTGCGGCTCCATCAAACGCGCAAAGGGGATATCCAGCGCGACGCAGAGTGCCCACAGCGTTTCCAGGCTCGGATTGCCATTCCCCGCTTCGAGTTGTGACAGCGTGGATTTGGCAATTCCTGCCCGGCGGGCAATTTCTGCCAGTGAGAGGCCCGTGCGCTGGCGTTCGCGCACCAAGGCTTCAGCAATGATATTGATGGGTTGTTTCATAGGCCGCGTAACTCACCTTATAACGAACGATCGTTCGACTTGTAAATCGAGATTGAAGTGTTCATTATAATAGAACAACCGTTCGTTTTGAGAAAGGCAGTGAGAAAAATAGTATGGCTAAAAACTTTTTCCCCTCGCTCGATAAAGGGGTGATCAAAGGGATCGCGCTGGTCTGCCTGGCAGACGGCATCGTAGGGATCTCCTATGGTTCGCTGGCGACCGGCCTGGGTTTCGAGCTGTGGGTCCCGCTGATGCTGTCGTTACTGGTGTTGGCGGGTGCCTCTGAATTTCTGTTTATCGGCATCGTAGCCAGCGGTGGTAGCCCCTTTGCGGCAGCGGCAGCCGGGCTACTGGTGAATGCACGCCACCTGCCGTTCGGTATGGCAGTGAAAGAGGTGATCGAACGCAGCCGCTTTAAGTTATTGGGTTGCCATATCATAAACGATGAAAGCGTGGTATTCGGCATTTCGCAACCAACGTTGACCAAAAAACGGGCAGCCTACTGGCTCTGTGGGCTGGGGATCGCCGCCTGCTGGCCGTTGGGCGTGTTGATTGGCGGCACCATTGGCAGCTTTATTCCCGATATCAATGCCATCGGGCTGGACGCCGTGTTCCCCACCATTTTGCTGGCCTTGATTGTTGGTTCGTTGAAAAATCTGCGCACCAGTATTTCCGCCTGCTCCGGCACCCTGATTGCCCTGGCTAGCGTACCTTTGGTACCGATTGGCATGCCGGTGCTGTTTTCACTGTTGGGTTTACTGATCAGAAAGCGAGAAAAATAATGGATAACCAAACACTCATCATTGGCATTCTGATCCTGGCCAGCGGTACCTTTGCGTTTCGCTTTGCCGGTTTCCTGCTGGGCCGCAGCCTGAGCTTTTCTGACCGGGTTCAGGCCTTGCTCGCCGACTCCGCCACCACGTTGCTACTGGCCGTAGCGGTGATCGCGACGCTGTTCGAAGGGCAACACTTTGCCGGTTATGCTCGCTTGGGTGGCGTGGCCGTGGGAGCATTATTAGCCTGGAGGAAAACGCCGTTAATCGTGGTATTGCTGGCTGCAGCGGCAGTGACGGCGCTGTTGCGGGTAGCCGGTGTGGCATAACTCACCGCTGGCCGGGTATGATGGCGGCCGGCAGGTATGCTGCCTCACCGGAGATGGGATAGAAATGGAGAAGCTCGCCACGTTAGCCGTAGTTGGAATAGTGCTGCTTGCGCCTTGGACAGCGCTACAGGCTGTGACGCCAGTGGGCCCAGGTTTTACCCCCGAGCGGCCAGCTTCGCTGTTTGACTGCCAGACCCCGTTGGTCAAGCTGTTAGCCAGCAGCAATCAGGCGTTGATCCGGGCGGAGAAAGTGCCAGCGGACAAGCTGGAAATTAATATTGAACCGCGAGCTAACGGCATACAGGCCATTGAGTTGTTCGATCGCCGCAGGCCAGCCTCACCTGATTCGCCAGGGGCCGGACATCTTGGTTGGGTCATGTACGATCCGCAAACCGGACTGCTACTGGATAACAGTGCCGACGAACAGCATCCGCTGCAACTCACCTTTAATCCACAGTACGGCAAACAATATCAGCAATGCCTACAGAAGGAGCAGCGCTGTGCGACCATTTTGGACCAGATGAAATTAGGCCCAATCATTGCCGATTCCCCTAAATATGTGGTGCGTGGTAAAGGCCGGGCTTATTTTCACGCCGCACCCACCGAGCAGTGCGTCAATGAATCTCAATTTGTGATCCCGAATGACAAGGTGCAAGTGGTGGGTTATGCCGCGCTTGAGCCCGTCGAAGGTGAGAAAAATGGCTATCTGTTAGTCGGTTATGGCAATGCCTCCGGCTGGATAAACGTTGACCGCCTGGCCCCGCTCGACGAGATTTGCCAAGATGCCCAGGCCGGCGCCGAAGCTGCAATAAGCAAGGCGGCCTCACCTACGGCGAAGTATCTGGTGAAGAGCAAAAAACTCTATTTTTACGACTCGCCGGATAAGCTCTGCCAAGATGAAGGCGGGAAGTTTGTCGTCAATGGCGATAGCGTTACCGCCACGCACGGGCAGCCTTATAAGGACTTTTTGTTTGTAAGCTATATTCACCCCAAAACCGGCGATAAAACCACGGGCTGGGTGAGGGCTGATGGTTTGGCTGGGCAATAAATCCAGGCCCGAGTGGCTCCCTCGCCCTTTGAGAGAGGGGAAGCACTCTAAAACCCACCGAGCGGTGGGTTAAATAGCGTGATTGATCAATCAGGCCGCCAGCTCAAATAAGTAGAGCGTGTAATCAACCTTGCTCGCCACATTACCCGGCGTTGCGCGGCCGGTACTGCAGAAGTTTGCGGCGAAGGAGGCATAAACCTCACCATTCATCACCGGGAAAAACGCCGAACTCACCATCTGAGCATTACTGCCCGCCTGCACAATATTGTTTTGCTGGTCACGCAGCTGAATTTGTACGTTACCTGCCTCCGCCATATTAATCAGGCCGCCGGTGACAGCATCAACCGTGGCGCCCCCCTCAAAAAACACCAAGGCGTGAGTATATTGCTCCGGGATACCTGCAACGCGGATGTCGAAGCGGGTTGCCTGTGCCTGGGCACCTGAGTTTGCCAGCTGTACTTCACTTACTGCCCCAAGCTGCACATAGCCATTTTGGGTTTCGCTGCCGTTAACGCTGACGGTGAGGCCAGCACTGCGTGGTCGCTGTACAATAATGCCACCCTCTTCAATCCCCATGGTTTGGGCAACGATTTGTCCAGAAAAATTGATGGTTCCATTGACGGTATTATTCATGGTAAATATCCTTATTCTAATAAGAGAGCACAGTGAAACTGATGTTCCACCCGATTTAATTCGCAGTGTTTGTTCTGCTTAACTAAATATTACCCACTTAATGATAAGGGTTCCTTTTGTTACCGTTGTGCTGTCAATGGCAGGACGGGGATAGTGTCAACCACCGCGAATAGTGCCACGCCATATAAAATCGGCATGATACATCCGCATTTCTCCTGGACTATCCAGCCCCTGCTCAGACTCCAGGTTTTCTTCCTTCTCTTCCTCTGCCATCAGCCATGCCACCGCATCCTGGGCAAACTGTTCCACTGGCTGGGTAAACGTGGTGAGGTTGTAGGAGGACCATGCCGCCTGCGGAATATCATCGAAGCCAGCAACACAAAGATCTTCTGGAATGCGTAGAGCAAAGCGATGGCGCGCCTCATCCATAAAGCCACAGGCCAGCAGATCGGTCACACAGAACACCGCATCAGGACGTTCCCGCCGGGTTAACAAGCGGTGCGCCAGGATCTGCCCACTCTCATAGGAGGTGGTGCCAAAACGTTCGACGGTGACCGCCAGCCCCGCCGCTTGCGCCGCCTGGATAAAACCACGTTCACGCGCCATCAGGCTTGGCGTGCCCGCCAAAGAGTTGGCAAACGCGATCCGCTGGCAACCCGCACGGGCAAACGCCATCACGATCCGCCCCGCCGCCTCTTCGTTATCCTGGTTGATACTGAGTGAACCCGGCAACGCGTCGTTACGGTTAATCAACACCAGCCGCTGGCCGTGCTTGTGGCACAGGCGAGCGATCGCACTGTCCGGCATGCCGGACAGGACAAAAGAGGCATCCGCACGGAAGTTAATGGCCTGCTGCAACGCCTGCGATACGCTGTCATCGGGACGATCGGTGTTGATCAACATGGTAATTTTCCCCGCTTCCTGCAAATGCTGGGTCAGTAATCTTACCAGGCTGGCCCGATAAGGCGTCGCCAGTTCTGACACGATCAGGCACACAATGCCGCTGCGATTACGCACCAACCCCCGCGCCAGATGATTAACGTGATAGCCCAGTTCTTCAGCGGCCCGCATCACCCTTGCACGGGTTACCGCCGACACGCTGGCACCGGGCGTATAGGTGCGAGAAACTGCCGAACGGGAGACCCCCGCCAGCTCCGCCACGTCTTTCGCACTGATCATCATTTTGTCTACCGCCATCTTTACACCCATCCATCGCGCGTTGGTGAAAATTTTGCCGCACTTTGCAAAGCTGTGCAAATTTTTATTGGCATGATTGTTCCATTTTTGTGACGAAGAGGTTGAATTATTTCGCAGCGCAATTGACAGTGCGATTTTTATCCTCTAGTTATTTGCACACACGTGCAAAGAAATGGCGACAACGTATCGCCACCCTACACCAACCAGGAGAACACCATGCATCGAGTCAATCTGATGGCGGCCATCGTCGCTGGCACCGCGCTCTCAGCCTTCTCTGTCCACGCTGCCGAGCAGTTGAATATGATCTGTTCCGCTGACGTCGTGGTCTGTGAGCAAATGACCAACTTGTTTGAGCAACAGCATCCGGATATCAAAGTCAGTATGGTGCGCCTCTCCGCCGGGGAAGCCTATGCCCGTATTCGCACCGAAGCTCGCAACCCGCGCACCGATATCTGGTGGGCAGGCACTGGCGATCCGCATATGCAAGCGGCCAACGAAGGGTTAACCCAGGCCTACCAGTCACCGCTACTGGATCAACAGCAAGATTGGGCGCGTAAGCAGGCAGAAAGCGCCAACTATCGCACCGTGGGCATCTACGCCGGAGCGCTGGGCTGGGGTTACAACACCCAGCTACTGGAGCAGAAAAAAATCAAAGCCCCGACCTGCTGGAGCGATCTGTTAGACACGGCTTACAAGGGCGAGATCCAGATGGCGAACCCGAACTCTTCCGGCACCGCTTACAACACACTCGCCACTCTGGTTCAACTGATGGGCGAGGAGAAAGCCTTCGACTACCTGAAAAAACTCAACGCCAATATCTCGCAGTACACCAAGTCGGGTTCAGCACCGGTTAAAGCGGCGGCGCGCGGTGAAACCACCATCGGCATCGTCTTTATGCATGATGCCGTCGCCATGCAGGTGGATGGCTTCCCGGTCAAGGCCGTTGCCCCCTGTGAAGGCACCGGATTTGAAATTGGCTCCATGTCGATTGTCAAAGGTGCTCGTAACCTCGCTAGCGCCAAGGTGTGGTACGACTGGGCGCTGAGTGCCGAGGCTCAGTCACACATGAAAGACGCCAAATCTTACCAACTGCCGTCAAACCGTAACGCAGCGATCTCCGAATACTCTCCGCGCTTCGAAAACATCAAGCTGATTGATTACGACTTTAAAACCTATGGCGATACGGCAAAACGTAAAGAGTTGCTCAGCCGCTGGGATAAAGAGATCGGTGCCAGCGCTCAATAATCATCACGTCATCCTCCTCCGCGCCGATGCGTTTGCTAAGGCGCTAACAGGAATCATGCATGTTTGAGGTCACAATGAATGCTCAAAACCGCCGATTGGATGGGGCTTTGGTGCTGGGAGCGCTGGCAGTGTTGCTGCTGCCCTGGTATAGCCAGGAAGCCGGATTCTTCGGCTTTGGCTGGCTGAATACGCTCTGGCAGGATCGGCAGAATGCCCCGGCCTTATGGCAGATACTGGCGTTTCAACGCCCCTGGCTGGCGATTGCCCTGTTACTGCTGTTAACGGGTGCGCTAGGTCGGCTGCTACAGGTGGGCCGGTTACGCTCCCAATTACTGATATATGCCAGTGCCGTGGGCATTTTGTTCCTGCTGTTTGAAGGCCATGCCATCGGCTACAACGGTTGGAACTGGCAATGGAGCGAACAGCTGTTTGGTGCGCTCGGTGACGGCCAACCCGCTTTTGGGGCTGGCGCGATCCTGCTTCTCACCACCTTTTTGCTGTTGTTCTCTTTTGGGCTTGCCGAACGTGGCGTGCTGAAGGGCGATGCCTTTGTCGTCAGCTCGATTGTACTGCTGGTGGCGCTGGTCAGCACCTTCGTGCTCTATCCCGTACTGAACATGTTCGTCGCCTCGGTACAGGACGTGGATGGCTCGTTTAAGCCAGATGGCCTGCTCACCAATATGCGCGATCCGGCGATCTGGAGCCTCAGTTGTTTAAGCGGTGGCACTTGCGGCACCGCCTGGCGCACTCTGTGGCTGGCACTGATGACCGCCAGCGGTTCTACGCTGCTTGGCCTGGCCTTTGCGCTGGCCGCCACCCGCACGCCGCTGCCATTCAAGAAAGGGTTGCGCATGCTGTCCGTGCTGCCGATCATCACGCCGCCCTTCGTGATTGGCCTGGCGTTGATGCTGCTGTTTGGCCGTTCTGGTGTGGTGACCGAACTATTATTCACCCTGTTCGGCATTGAGCCTGGCCGCTGGCTGTATGGTTTGACCGGGATCTGGATCGCTCAGGTGCTCTCCTTCACGCCGATCGCTTTTCTGGTGTTGATTGGCGTGGTGGAAGGCGTTAGCCCTTCGCTGGAGGAAGCCTCGCAAACCATGCGCGCCAATCGCTGGCGTACCTTCCGCTATGTTTCATTGCCGTTGATGGCACCTGGGCTGGCGAATGCCTTTCTGATCGGTTTTATCGAAAGCATGGCGGATTTCGGTAACCCAATGGTGCTTGGCGGCAGCCACGGGGTACTGTCGACCGAGATCTTCTTCTCGGTGGTCGGGGCGCAGAACGATCCGAGCCGCGCGGCGGTGCTGGCGATCATCCTGCTGTGCTTTACGCTCAGCGCCTTTGTTTTGCAGCGTCTGTGGCTGGCAGGGAAGAGCTTTGCCACCGTCACCGGCAAAGGGGATGCAGGTACGCACTGCGGGCTACCGCGCGGGTTGCGCTATGGTGTGTATCTGCTGGTGATCCCTTGGGGCCTGTTCACGCTGGTCGTCTACGGCATGATCCTGATCGGCGGGTTTGTCCAGTCCTGGGGACTAGACAGCAGTCTGACGTTAGCTCATTACGCCCGTGCCTTCGGTTTTCACTGGAACGATGGCCAGATCGTCTGGACCGGCGTGGCTTGGAACTCGTTCTGGACCACCATGGAGATCTCGCTGATTGCCGCACCGCTCACGGCCATCGTCGGCATGCTGACCGCCTGGCTGATCGTGCGGCAAAAGTTTGTTGGCCGCCAGGCCTTCGAGTTTATGTTGATGCTCAGCTTTGCCATCCCCGGCACGGTGATCGGCGTCAGTTACATCATGGCCTATAACCTGCCACCGTTAGAGATCACCGGTACGGCTCTGATCCTCGTTGCCTGCTTTGTGTTCCGCAATATGCCGGTTGGCGTACGCGGTGGCATCGCCGCCATGAGTCAGTTGGATCGTAGTCTGGACGAGGCTTCGCTCACGCTACGCGCCAGCAGTTTCCGCACCCTGCGCAAGGTGATCCTGCCACTGTTGAAACCTGCTATCAGCGCGGCCCTGGTCTATGCCTTTGTGCGGGCGATCACTTCCATCAGCGCGGTGATCTTCCTCGTCAGTGCCCAGTACAACATGGCCACCTCCTACATCGTTGGGTTGGTTGAAAACGGAGAATACGGCGTGGCTATCGCCTACTCCTCAGTGCTGATCGTGGTGATGATGGCCGTGATCCTGACCTTCCAACTGCTGGTCGGCGAACGCCGCCTGCGCCGCGTATCCCGCATTGCCACACCGCCGGCGATCCCTCCGGCAACCTTACAACAGGAGAATGCCGTATGACTGCCATTCGTTCCGGTTCGGTGGTGTTTGAAAACGTCACCAAACAGTTTGCCGATTTTGTCGCCCTGCCCGGCCTTTCTCTTACCGTCGAGCCAGGGACGCTAGTGACGCTGCTCGGTCCTTCCGGCTGCGGAAAGACCACCACGCTGCGTCTGCTGGCTGGCTTGGAGCACCCAACTTCGGGGCGCATCCTAATTGGCGGCAAAGACGTAACACATCTGCCCGCCAACGAGCGTGACATCGCGATGGTTTTCCAATCCTACGCCCTGTTCCCGCATATGAACGCGTTGGACAACGTGATGTACGGCCTGCTCGCCAGCAAGCTATCGCGTAAAGAGGCGCAGGATCGGGCACGTGAGGTGCTGAAGTTGGTTGGCCTGGAAAGCATGGGCCAACGTCTGCCCTCCGAGCTGTCTGGTGGACAGCAGCAGCGCATCGCCGTGGCGCGTGCGCTGGTGTTAGAACCGCAGGTGTTGTTGCTCGACGAACCCCTCTCCAACCTTGACGAACGCCTGCGCCGCCGCGTGCGTACCGAGATCCGCGATTTGCAACAGCGCCTCGGCTTTACGGCGGTGTACGTCACCCACGATCAGGAAGAAGCGTTGGCGGTTTCCGATAAGATTATTGTCATGAAAGACGGGCATATTGCCCAACAAGGGGCACCGCAGGAACTCTATCACTCCCCCGCTTCGGTGTTTATCGCCGACTTTATGGGCGAGGCGAATATCCTGCCCTGCGCGATTGAACGGGTGGAGGGGAATGAGGCGCTGATCAGCCTGGGCAACCGTCAATATCGGATACCGGGAGCCAAAGCCCGCCCCGGTGCCGCCCAACTTTCGGTACGCCCGCAGTTTATTACCCTGCATGCGGACCAGGCTGGCGCGTTGAACGGAGAAGTGACCCACAGCATCTGGCTCGGCGACCACATCGAATATGAAGTGAAAACCGACCTCGGCGCACTGTTTATCGTCGACGTACAGATGGAGCGCCAACTGACGCCGATGACCCGCGTGGCCATTGATTTTAAACCTCAGGGGCTGGCGCTGATTGCCCAGTGAGCCCAAATTTAAGGACTTGATATGAATGAGCAGATTTCCCAACGCCTGGCGTTGGCCGAGCAGGTCGCACGTGAGGCGGGAACCAGGGCGCTGAACTATTTCAACCGCCGCGAAAGCCTGGTGATTGAAACCAAGCGTGATGCGCAGGACGTGGTTTCCATCGCCGATCGCGAAGTTGAATTGTTGATCCGCGAGCGTATTGCACAGCAGTTCCCAGACGACGGTTTTCTCGGTGAAGAGTTTGGCCTGCAATCCGGCAGTTCGGGCTACACCTGGGTGGTTGATCCGATCGACGGCACCAGCCCCTTCGTCAACGGCATGCCGAACTGGTGCGTTTCCGTTGCCGTCATTCACCATGGCGATCCGGTGATTGGCGTGATTATGGCGCCTTGCCAGCAGGAGTGTTTTGTCGCGGCACGTGGCGCAGGCGCAACGCTTAATGGCAAGCCGCTACACGTCGATCCGGCGCGCACGCTGCAAAATCACATCACCGGCTTTGGTGCCAACAGCTATGTGGCCCCCGAACGCGTTGGTGAGATCGTCGCTGAGATCACGGCGGTTGGCGGCAATTTTTTCCGCAACGGTTCCGGGGCCATGATGTTGGCCTGGGTTGCCGCAGGCCGGCTGGTCGGTTACTACGAACCTTATATGCACGCCTGGGATTGTCTGGCGGGTTACTGCCTGGTGAACGAGGCTGGTGGCTGGACGCATCCATTTAATACTGGGGAAAACCACCTGCTGCACGGCGGGCCGGTGCTGGCCGTTGCCCCCGGAGCCAAGGATGAGCTGTTACGGATCGCACGGCTGTAACCCGTGTTCTCTCTGTTTGGGGCCGGACCATTGTCGACCCCGACGGATTAACAGGTTGAGCTTGTTTACTCAACCTGTTGTTCTTCAATATCATATTTTACCACCACATCGTTCAGATATAGCCGTTCGGACTGTAATACCACCGAGTCCTGCCCTTTGGTGGAGATATCACGCCAGATTTCATTCTGCCGGTAAATGCGCTGTTGCCGACGGATAAATCGGTGGGATTTCTGGTAGACATGATACTTAACCGTGCGGGGAGCCGAGCACAGCAGCTCACCTTCCAACTGATGCTCTGCAACGTTGAACACCAGTTGAAAGCTATCCTGAGTCGGGTTATACAGCACCAGATCGATATAGTTGTAGAAAATGGCGGCTCCCGAGCCAAAAGGCAATATACGGCCTTCGTCCGGGAAAGGATCAAAACTGTGATTTGCCCGTTCGGCCACCACCAACGGTGAGTGGATCGCCATCCAGTGGATTAAATTGCTGAGCTGGCAAATGCCGCCGCCAATACCACTGCGCGCTTCGCCAAACGACAGCTCCATCCCTTCAACAAAACCACGCGCGCGAGTCGGTTTCCCCACCAGCTTACAAAATGAGAAATACTCACCCGGCTTGATAATAATTCCACTGGTTGCCGCAACCGCCAGCCGCAGATTAATCACTTTATTGTGCTGCAAGCCTATATCGCTATTGCCCAGCTTGCGGATCAGCTTCGAGGTGTGCTTGATAAAACGGTGATCCAGCCGCTGCCCCGGCGTTTTCTCACTGGCGTACCGGCGCGATGACCATTGCCACGCAAGATGGCGCAAAACTCGCTTTTGCCGAACTCGCAGCCAATAAAGCAGTGGATGATAGGATGATAAAGGCCTGCGCATAGCGTTAATCCATTAACCAGTAACTTAATGATAAATTAGGAGAAAACCCATTAACCACCACGTTATGGCATAGTGGTCAAGGAACAGCACCGTTCAGTATACCCGAGCACGGGGTAAATCACTCAGCCTGGTGGTATAAGCCGGTGACAACAGTTCACGCTTCATCGACCACACCTGCTGCGTACCCTGGCCAGCAAACCACAGCTTGGCCCGGCCCGAGTTATTGATATGATCCATCACCTGCATCAGCTTTTCGCTACCGGGCCTTGGTTGATAGTCGTCAAACAGTTCGAGCTGGGCGATACCCTGGCTGAAAAAATCCTGCAGCATCACGCCGCCCTTATCGAAACGATGACCGGGTTGCCAAATGGCATCCAGGCAGCGCATCGCGGCAGCAATAATATCGCGGGTATCTTGCGTTGGCGTGTTCAATTTGACGCTGGCCGAATTACCGTAATAGGCCTCGTGAGTGGCGAACGGACTGGTTTTGATCCAGGCGCTGACGTGCCGACAATATTGCCGTTCCGCCCTGAGCTTTTCTGCCGCCCGCGTGGCGTATAAGCAGATCGCCTGATGCATATGTTCATACTCGGTGATGCGCTCACCAAAACTACGGCTGCTGATAATCTGCTGCTTGGTTGGCGCGAACTCTTCCAGTTCCAGGCAAGGCTCGCCACACAGTTCCCGCACAGTACGTTCGACTACCACGCTGAAACGTTTACGTATCATGGTGGTGCTGGCATCAGCCAGTTGCAGCGCACTTTCTATCCCCATCGCGTTCAGCTTTTTTGCTATCCGCCGCCCAATGCCCCAGACCTCTTCTACTGGCACTTTATGCATTAGCTTACGCTGCCGCTCCAGGCTGGAAAGGTCGACCACGCCGTCGGTTTGTTTCACCCATCTTTTGGCAGCAAAATTTGCCAGCTTGGCCAGCGTTTTAGTTTGTGCGATCCCGACCCCGATCTTCAGCCTCGTATCGCTCCGCACTTTGTCCCGGATCTGCCGCCCAAACAGTTCCAGATTCCCGCAATTAGGTACCGAGGAGAGATCGAGAAAGCTTTCATCGATAGAATAGATCTCAACGCGGGGGACTAACTCTTCCAGTGCCGTCATCACCCGAGCTGACATATCGGCATACAGCTCATAGTTACTACTGAAAGCGACACCACCCGCACGTTCCAACTGCTGCTTGACCTTGAAATACGGCCCGGTCATCGTCATCCCCAATTTTTTGGCCTCTTGGTTACGGGCCACTACGCAGCCATCATTGTTTGATAACACCACCACCGGGCGGCCACGCAGATCGGGCCGCCATAGCATTTCACAGCTGGCATAAAAGCTGTTCACATCGGCCAGCGCGTACATTATTTCAGCCTCGTAATAGTCGACACCACGACGCCAACGATATCTAAATCTTCAGCTCCATCATGTAGCGGGATTGGCTGGTAGTTGGGGTTCATCGGTTCAAGCTGTACGACTGGCCGTAGACATAATCGCTTTACCGTGAACTCCCCACCAACGCTGGCGATCACGATATCGCCATGTTCGGCCCCAATGCTGCAATCGACCACCAGCATCGAGCCATCGGTAATACCCGCCTCCAGCATGCTTTCACCGGAGGCATAAAGAAAGTAAGTGGCGTTCGGGTGGCTAATGCAGTATTCGTTGAGATCGATCCTGGCATGGACGTAGTCCTGCGCCGGGCTTGGGAAGCCAGCAGGCACCCGATCGGAAAACAGTGGCAGGTACAATTTCTCTGGGGTTGGTGTTGGAACAAAGTGTTTCATAGGGGTATGTCTCTATACTGTGTTTTTATACAGTATAGTTGTGCTGAATGGCTGACGGAAGAGAGATTTTCAAGGTGAATGATATGGGTATGATCGGTAAGGAAAGAAAGTCAGGTTAGGCTGCGACCAGTGTAGGGGCGCTGCATGCTACGCACGTGCGGCAGAGAGTTAAAGAATTACGAACTCCAATTTCCCTTATAGAACCTAAAATTGGTTACTCAATATCTGACCCCGGCGTAAAGCAAACGCCTTGACAGATTTCTATAAGTTGATTAACTCAGTCTTAGGACATGTTTTAGTACTTAGCTAACCCGGTAGGCTTATGAAAATTATTGCAGGTACCCTTTTAATCATCCTGTTGGCTGGGTGTTCTACGGTCAGCGTTTCTGGCTCTGGCGGGAGTTCGGGGCGTTCAACGGCCACCATTGGCATCGGTTCTGGCGTCCGTCTTTGATAACGACATCCGCGCAGGTCTTCTGGCTGGCGCGAAGCCGTTAACTCAGGTTTTTTCGAAGAGATCGATAATCTCGTACTTTCCACCGATCACGGGTTTGCATAAGATTTTATAACCATCGCTATCAAAGCCCGGCGCCGCAATCATTAACTCCCCCGCTTCATCCAGGCTATCTACTGCACCCAGCCATAACCAGTGGTGAATAATATGGTACTGCGCCATATCAGCCCCCGGCTCTCGCAAGGCTATCGGGCCACGCCACGGCCAGCACACCACTCGGCTTTGCTCGAGCGCTGAGGCCAAGCGCTGCTGATGATCGGCCAGGCTTTCTTTACCGCAGCAAGCTCCGGTACAACGCTTCAATGCCGAACGGAAACAAGGGCGGCCTTTGCTTAATGGCTCAAGCCCCAACAGCCCATAACACAGCTGGTGCTGATCGGCGATAGACTGCAGCGCTTGTAGTGCCGCGCGCCGGTTGGCAAAAAGGCCAAACAGCCCAGCGTGCCGGGCAAAATCGACCTCTTTGGCATACACCACCGTGGGTTTGTCATCATTGAGTTGCAACGCGCAGAGCTGCCTGTTGCGGCGCAGGCGTTTATTGAACAGCGGTTGCAGCTGTTTAATCAGTTGCGCTTCCAGCAACAACGCCCCTATTTCCCCCGCCGTTCTGATAAAGGTGATACGCCTGGCCTGGCGCAGCATGGCCGCTTCATCTGGAGTGCGCAAATGTGAAAGTACCCGGCTGCGGAGGTTCACGCTTTTACCGATGTAGAGCGGCATGGTTTCGCACTCGCCGTGGAACAGGTATACCCCAGGTAGAGCAGGCAAGCCTTCCAGCCATTGGCGTAGGTGTTCCGGGTACTGGTAAATGGCTTCTGCTTCAAACTCGAGCCTTGGTGCGGCAGAACGTCTGGTCAATGACAAACTCCATACTGATTTTTTATACAGTATAGCGGGTTGAGTGGGGGTTTGAAGGAGTTTGTGGTCAAGCTGTTCCTCTCACCCTATCCCTGTAGAGGCACTCATGATACCTACGATTTGTTCGGGGAGAAGAGGAGCTTTCTCCCAAAGAGGGTTAAATAAATATTTAAAATCAATATGATAAAAAAAGACCGAGTACGATTCCTATACTCGGTCTAGGGAAAGGGCTCTTGGGAGAGAGCCGTGCGCTAAAAGTTGGCATTTATGCAAGGTTTGTTCAACCGTGCATTCTAAGAATAGTCCAAGGTGCAAGTTTTGCCAGCCCAGCGCACACAAGTGATAGTTACAAACAGAAATTAATTACGTACATCTCGTCACCACCCGTAAACTTTTGCATAAGTATCGGGTGGTTAGCTGATTAGTCAGCACACAATTTTTCTGCTCTTTCGCGGAAAGGTTGCACGCTCATTTTCTGACCAGGGTGGTTGGCGTCATCCAGCAGGATCACATCCAGCGATTGGGCACGCTGCTGCCCCGCTTTCACCTGTGCTTCAGCTGCTTCATTGAGCGGGTATTGCATCAGGGTGCTGTTGTTGAGCACGAACAAGGCGGCCCCTTTGCGACATTGCAGCGTGACTTCCTCTTTAGTGAACGCCCACTGTTTGCCGTACTCCAGCTTAGTGACGTTAACCAGCTTATCTGCCGCCAGCGCGCTCGACGCCGTTGCCAGCAGCGCAATACCAAGAATTACTGATTTCATGTTTTTGGCCTTAAGTTGCGATTTAAATCCATTTTCCCGCAGTTTGAGGGCATCCGGCAAGGCGCAATGTCATACCGGCGCATAGGTTGCAAATAAACTCACCAACAGCAGCACCGCAGCCCCCAACGCCACCTCAAGCCAGCAGGCGATCACCACTCCGCGCTGTGCCAGATTGGGGGTGGTACGCATTGCGGGGACGATAACGTAACGGTTGGCCAATGCCACCATTACCATCAATGCCACCAGCCCGGCTTTCACTAACAACAAACGTTGATAGGCGGAGCCGAGATCGACTGGCCAGCGGCCAAGGATAATCAGGCTGTTGATTATGCCCGTGACGATCACCAGCACTACGGCAACATGGCCCCAGCGGGAGAAACGGATCAGGGTGGCGATAGCATCGCTACGCCACTGCGGTTGTGGCAAGTAGCGCAGGCAAAACAACAACGGCAACAGGCTGCCGAACCAGTAGCCTGCGGCCAACAGGTGCAAGGCGTGGTTAACTCGGTGTGCTATGCCCAATATGCCCGCATGCATCGCCGCATGGCCGATAAACGCCATGTTGATCAGTAGCAGTGCCGAGCACAGCGCCAACGCTTGTCCCCGCTTTGCCGCAGGCAACAGCAAGGCTAACAAGGCCAGCAGGGAAAAACCCAGATGCCAGCGCCAGGCCTCACCAAAGGTGGTGCCCAACACCGCCCACCAAATGCTCAATTGCCAGGTATCCACCCAGCCATCACCCATCAATCCGGCCTGAATAGCCAGCATCAGCAAGGCGGTTAGTGCGGAGATCCAGGTCGAGGCGAGCAGCAGCGGGCGCACATCGCGGGTGATTATCGGGGAAAGGCGCTGTGGCGACAGGACGGCGGTGAACAGGCTGACGCCAAACATCAGCATCACCGCCGTAAAGTGCACAAAGCGACACAGCACAAACAGGGTCGCCAGAGTCATAGCTTAGTTAACGGTAAAGCTGTACTGACCTTTGGTTTTATGACCGTCAACGGAAACCACGTGCCAGCTGACCTGGTATTTCCCCGCAGCCAGATCACTTTCAATCGGTACGTTAATCTGGGTGTTGTTGCTTGGATCCAGATCCAGCTTGCCGGTTTTAACCACGGCGTTATCTGGGCCGGTCACTTTGACACCGCTGAAGTTAGGCTCGATGCCTTCGGAGAAATTCAGCGTCAACACTTTTGGCGCAGAGCTTACGGTGGCGTCTGCCGCCGGAGTCTGTACTTTCAGGTGGGCATGCGCCAACGCCTGCTGAGAAGACAAGCCGACAAACAGTACAAAAATGGTGGAAAGCAGGCGATAGGATGAACGAATTTTAGCGATCACGGAGGAGTCCTTTATCAATTATGTAGGTGATAAGGGCCAAGACCGGTTACGCGGAGCGATGTTTCCGCAGCCTCAACCCACCACTGTGATTGCGCCACGGGTAAACAGCAGAAAGAGTGGGTAACTCACTGTTATAACTCTCTACCTCCCGGTAGCGTATCGAGTTAAATCATAACGACGGTGAATCGGCAAGTCGAGCACATCACTGATATTTTGCGATCTGGCAGCACGTATCGCTATAGCCGCCCGATAAACACAGGGCAAAAAAAACCGCGTACGGTGAAAAGTACGCGGTTTTCAGATTGATGACAAAAGCGGGTTATCAGGCCTGGCCGTTACCGCTTACTGCCTCGGCACCCATTCTCTTCAGATCTTTATCAATGAAGAACAGTGCCTTGCCGCTGTTGCCTACCAGCGCCAACTTGTCCAGTACGGATTTGAACAGCTTCTCTTCTTCGTGCTGCTCGGCAACGTACCATTGCAGGAAGTTGAAGGTTGAGTAGTCTTGTGTGGTCATTGCCACGTGCGCCAGTTCATTGATTTGACGAGTGATCAGTTGCTCATGCTCGTAAGTCTGCTGGAAAACGTCCGCCAGTGATTCAAACTCTACCGGCGGTGCAGAAATGCTGCCGATCAGTGGCAAAGCACCAGTATCACTGAGGTAGTCGAACAGACGCTGCATGTGCTGCATCTCTTCACGTGAATGTTCTTTAAGGAATGCTGCAGCCCCTTCGAAGCCTTTATCGCTGCACCAGGCGCTCATTTGCAAATACAGATTGGCGGAATAGAATTCCAGATTCAGTTGCTCATTCAGTTTCGTGGTCATTGCTTGCGTTAGCATGAGGATCCCTATTATTTTTGCAGGTCATAAACTTAATTGACCACATTATGCCTTGATTAACACAAAATAAAAACACTTGATTTACATTCATTAATTTAAGGTTATATTTATCTATAAATTCAATCAGTTATAAAATAACTTATTTTAACATTAAATTATTATGATAATCATTTTCATCTTTATATTTACAGTAAGACGAATCATTCTTATTTAACAAAATAAACCAACGACATTAGGCTTAAACATTATATCACCCTGCTTTTTGTAATGGCTCTACGCCCAGAGTCTGAAGATGATAGGGATATGTTGGCTTGAGAAGCTTGCCAAGCGCGGCACGGTAGATTACCTTCTGCGCTGAGTTGCCGTTACACACTAGAAGGAAAATAGCATGGGCTACAATCTGGCAGAACTTTCCAAAGACGAGATGGACAAGGTGAACGTTGATCTGGCCGCGTCTGGAGTAGCATTCAAGGAACGCTACAATATGCCGGTGATCCCTGAGATGGTGGAACGTGAGCAGCCAAAGCATCTGCAGGACTACTTCCGCGAGCGTGTGATGCACTATCGCGTCGAATCACACAAATTCTCTCGCCTGCCTTACGAACCTAAAATGAAGTAATGGCGCCTCTCCCACAGGGAGAGGGAACCGATCGAGTGTGTTTGAAATTTCTCGGGACTCACCTTGGATGAGGAGGTGATCGATTTTGCCAAAGTTACCGATTTACCTCCAAATGAGCAGGGGCTAACAGCTCCCTCTCCCTATGGGAGAGGGTTGGAGTGAGGGGGCAGCAAAGCGGTCGGTAGCCAGCATCAGCTGGTGCAAAATACCCGGTTCATCCGTGGAGTGCCCTGCCCCTTCGACAATATGAAGTTCAGCCTCAGGCCAGGCTTTGGCCAGATCCCAGGCGTTTTGTACCTGACAGGCCATATCGTAACGGCCATGAACGATCACCGCCGGAATATGACGGATCAACGGAACGTTGCTCAGCAGTTGGTCATCGCTGTCGAGAAAGCCCTGATGGCTAAAGTAGTGGTTCTCAATACGGGCAAAGGCCAGCGCGAAATCATCTTCGCCAAAGGAGGCGGAGGCACCGCTTGGTAACAGCGTTACCGTTTCCCCTTCCCACACGCTCCACAGTTTGGCAGCCTCAAGCTGCACTTGCAGATCCGGTGACGTCAGGCGTTGACGGTAGGCAGCAATCACGTCCTTGCGTTCTTCCTCCGAAAGGATAGACAGCACCCGCTCCCATTTATCCGGAAAGAAGCGGGAAGCGCCGTCTTGATAATACCAACTCAGCTCCTGCTTACGCAGCGTGAAGATCCCCCGTAGCACCATCTCGCTGACGCGTTGCGGATGCGTCTGTGCATAGGCCAACGCCAGCGTGGACCCCCAGGAGCCACCAAAGACCAGCCACTGATCCACTCCGGCCATGACACGCAATCTTTCAAGATCGTCAACCAGATGCCAGGTGGTGTTATTGTCCAGGCTGGCATGCGGTTTGGAACGGCCACAGCCGCGTTGATCGAACAACAAAACCTTATAGCGCTGCGGGTCGAACAACTGGCGATGATAAGGTGCGCTACCACCGCCAGGCCCACCGTGGATAAATACCGCAGGCTTACCGTTTGGATTGCCACTCAGCTCCCAGTAGATCCGGTGCCCATCTCCAGTATCCAGCCAACCGCTGTCATAGGCGGATAATGGCGGGTACAAACCTCGTAATTGTTCCATGGCGCGTACGTCTCTCTGTGAGTGATACCCTCATCAAAGCCGAAGCCGCTCATCAGGTCAACGGTAAAACGCTAAAACCTCCACCTATACCAACATGTTAGTGTGCGTTTGCTCAAAATGAAGTCGACTTGCTTTTACGCATATGGGGTTCGCGCATTTCTTGTGCGGTTTTGGCTTCAATACTCAGCTCTGCCGTGGGGCGTAATAACAGGCGTGGCAAGCCGATAGGCTCACCCGTTTCAAGACAATAACCGAAATCACCGGTTTCCAGGCGCTGCAGGGCGGCGGCCATTTTGGGCAGCAGGCGGGTTTCCCGATCCAATTGGCGGAACAGCAGGCGCAGATCTTCTTCGCGCGCAGCTTTATCCGCTTCGTCACCGCTAATATCGCCGCTGTCGATATCACGTTTCAACACGTCGATGTGCTGCCAGAGTTTTTGTTGCTCGTCCAATAGGCGTTGGCGGAAAAACGCCCGCTGCTCCGTATTCATGTAATCAGATTCTGGCATCGCCAGCAGTTGTTGCTCGCTTAATAATGTCATGACTGTCATGGCACACTCCGTGTACATAAGTTTGTTACATTATAACATTTTTAACACATAAAGGTTAATAATAAATAATCATTGGATAAACAAGGCGTTGACGTTTCCATACCCTTTGCTGCTTGCATATGATGGCCGCTAGGGGGTTAATGGTTCAGCAAGCCACCCAACCATAGGTTAACCAAGAGGCCATCATGAGTAAGGGAATGGACAGCAAGAAAAATGCGAAGAAGAAACCGTTGAAAACCCCAGCCGAGAAAAAAGCGGAGAAACGTTCCAAGAAAGGACAGTCGTCTACATCTGGTGAGTAAATCAGTTTCTGACCGTAGTTAAACCCGCCGAGGCGGGTTTTTTGTTACCTGCGAAAAGACAGGTTGGCATCGCAACCCCATATCGTTAAGCTAGGGAGTAGACTTTAGCTGGGAACATCATGATGTTACGTGTAATCGATACTGAAACCTGTGGGCTAGACGGCGGCGTAGTGGAAGTCGCTTCCGTTGACGTGATCGACGGGCAAATCACTAATCCGATGAGCGACCTGATCAGCCCAGATCGGCCTATCGGCCTGGACGCCATGGCCATTCACCACATCACCGAGCAGATGGTTGAGGGCAAGCCGCGTATCGCTGTCGCTATTGGGCGTTACCAGGGCAGCCAATATTATGTTGCGCATAACGCCGCCTTTGATCGGGCCATGCTGCCAGAAATGAACGGTGCCTGGATTTGTACCCTCAAGCTGGCACGTACGCTGTATCCAGACATTAAATATGGTAATCAATACCTGCGTTATGCGCTGAATCTGGATGTGCAACTGCCGCAGGACTCCGCGCTTTATCCACACCGTGCACTGTACGACTGCTACGTCACCGCAGCACTGCTACAACGCATTGTGCAGGACTCCGGTTGGACGCCAGAACAGATGCTGGAAATCACCGAGCAGCCGGTATTATTGAAAAAATTCAAGTTCGGCAAATATCGTGGGCAATCTATTGAGCAGGTGGCGCTGGAAGATCCTGGCTATCTGCGTTGGATGCTGAAATCAATCGACGATCTCAGCCCGGATATGAAACACACGTTGAAATACTACCTGTTGGGTTAATCAAGCGGGCAGTCTCCTGCCCGCGATGATTTATTCCGCCAGCGCCAGAATAAACGCATATTCCAGTGCAATATCTTCGTAAGCCTTAAAGCGCCCAGACTTGCCGCCGTGGCCGGCATCCATATCGGTATACAGCAGCAGTTGGCGATCGTCGGTTTTCAACTCACGCAGTTTCGCCACCCACTTGGCAGGCTCCCAGTATTGCACCTGCGAATCATGCAGCCCGGTAGTGACCAGCATATGCGGATAATCCTGCGCTTTCACCTGGTCGTAAGGGCTGTACTGCAAGATGTAATCGTAATACGCCTTGTCGTTTGGGTTACCCCACTCGTCATATTCACCGGTGGTTAGCGGGATGGACTCATCCAGCATGGTGGTTACCACGTCCACAAACGGCACCTGAGCCACTACGCCATTGAACAGCTCAGGAGCCTGGTTGACTACCGCACCCATCAGCAAGCCACCGGCACTGCCGCCCATGGCGAATACTCGGTCAACATCGCCATAGCCCTGCTCTACCAGTGTCTTGGTGACGTCGATAAAGTCGTTAAAGGTGTTTTGTTTGTTGAACAGCTTGCCGTCTTCATACCAGAGCTGCCCCAGTTCGGCACCGCCGCGAATATGCGCCAGCGCGAAGACAAAGCCGCGATCCAGTAAACTTAGGCGGCTGGCACTGAATGCCGGATCCATGCTGCTGCCATAGGAGCCGTAGGCATACACCATCAGCGGGTTCGCCCTATGTGCAAAGCGGTCAGCACGGTAAACCAAAGATACCGGCACCTCGACGCCGTCACGGGCTTTCACCCACACGCGCTCGCTACAATAATCTTCCGCCGTGAAGTTTTTCACTTCCTGCTGCTTGAGCAACTCCCGCTCGCCACTGTCCAGATTCAGCTCATACAGCGTGGTTGGCGTGGTCATGGAGGAATAGCCGTAACGCAGCAGCTCGGTTTCCGGGTCCGGATTATAGGCCAGCCAGGTGACGTAGGTCGGATCGTCAAAAGCAATGCTCTTGTCTTCACCGCTCTGCCAGTGGATTTGGCGCAGCTGGGTCAGCCCGGCGATGCGCTCCTCCACCACCAGCCAGTCACGGAACAGGCTGAACCCTTCGAGCATGACATCGTTGCGCGGGGCAATCAGTTCCTGCCATTGGCTTTCCTCAGCCTGCTCGCTCTGGTACAGGCCAAAGTTCTTGCCGTTTCTGTTAGAGCGAATGTAGAAATGCTCACGGTAGTGATCGAGGGCATATTCGTGATCTTTACGGCGCGGCGCAAACATCTGCGGCTTACTGTCTGCACTGTCCGCATCCAGCAACAGGATCTCTGAGGTGGTGGTGCTGCTGAGGTGGATCAGGATAAAACGCTCGGAGGTAGTTTTTTCCAGGCTGACGTAGAAAGTGTCATCCTGTTCCTCGTAGATCAGCACGTCCTGCTGCGGATCGCTGCCCACCACGTGGCGATAGACCTGATACGGCAGCAGTGTCTTGGCATGTTTACGCACGTAGTAGACGGTGGCGGAATCATTCGCCCACTCGAAGTTGCCAGAAGTGTTTTCCAGCACCTCGTCGGCCCAGCTATCGTCGCCTAGGTTCTTGAAACGGATATCGTATTGGCGGCGTGACAGGAAGTCCTCCGCCACGGCCAGGCGCTGGTTGTCCGGGCTGACGTCCAACCCGCCCAGCGTATAGAACTCGTGCCCTTCCGCACGCTGATTGCCATCGAGCAAGGTGTCCCAAAGCTCGGTAGCCGCTGCGGGTTGCCGCACATACAGCGCATATTCATTACCCGGCTCATACCGGGTCTGATAGCGGAAACCACGCCTGACGTAAGGCACGGAATGTTCCTGCTGTGGGATACGTGCGACCATCTCCTGATACAGAGTTTCGCGCAGCGCCTGTTGCGGCTTTAGCTGCGCGTCGGTGTAGGCATTTTCAGCCCGCAAATAGTCCAATACCTGGGGGTCGGTACGTTCGTCATCGCGCAGCCAGTAGTAGTCATCCACACGCGTGTCACCATGGATGGTAATTGGGTAAGGCCGTTTTTCTGCCTTGGGAGGTGTCATCATTGCTAAATCATCCGCTTACTTTGATTAAGGCAAGAGTGACACGAATTTCACCAGCTTAACAAGCCGCGTAGCTATTTTTTCAATGGGGGTGTCAGAACAGACAAGAGGGAGGATTTCCCCCACAACATCGCGCCAGTTCCCACAAAAGTGGCTGGGGCGATGCGGAGGATTAAGTGGCGAACCGAGGCTAACGTTTGGTAAACGCGATGACAAACAGCTCATCCAGCCCTGGGTAGATATCCTGGATCACCTGCTTGAGTTCGCTGAGCGTCATATTCTCCTGCTGCGCATGTTCATGCGTTAGCTCATCCAGGCGCACCGGCGTTACCGACTTTACCTCGATATAACAGAAAAATACGCCGTCTTCGTTGCGGCTGACACGCAGCACCTCATTCGGCTGGAAATGAGCTTCGCTGGCATCCCGAATGGTGATGGTTTTGCGCCCGGCCAGAATATCTTGCTCAAAACGGCTGAAGAAGGTTATCTCACGGGACATACTGGATCCTTGGTTATGGTCATGTTGCTGTATCACTGCTTAGGCGGCCTGCTGCTCTTCCGA
Organism: Serratia sp. PL7; assembly: GCF_945957435.1. Taxonomy (NCBI): domain Bacteria; kingdom Pseudomonadati; phylum Pseudomonadota; class Gammaproteobacteria; order Enterobacterales; family Yersiniaceae; genus Serratia; species Serratia sp. PL7. The sequence continues at coordinate 206,976 of NZ_CAMFLB010000008.1, forward strand.
CGCAGCGCCTTCTTCCGGGGCGGCGGCAGGTTTCTCACCTTTGGCTTTAGCGGGCTTTTTGGCTACTTCTTGCGGGGCACCACCACGCAGGATCTGCGCCAGCACATCTTTGTGTTCCGCCAGGAAGAAGCTCAACCCTTCACGCTGTTCTTCTTCCAGCGTGACTGGCGCTTGCTGCAACCATTCACCGAGGCTATCGGCCAGATCCAACATTTTGTCGTAGGCATCGGCTTCTTTCTTATTTGCGAAAGTCATTTTTTCCTCACCGTTTCTCACTACTACATATTTCACTTCAACAGCCATGAGCATCTTCCTCAAAGGTTATGATACTGTATTTTTATACAGTATAGAGTGATTTCGGGCAGGGCTGCAAGCGCCCTGCCGTTTATTATTTCAACAGCCGCACTTTGCAGCTCTTGCCTTTGATCTTACCTTGCTGAAGCTGTTGCAGTGCCTTACGGGCACTGGCCTTACGGATAGCCACATAGGCATGCACAGGGAACATGTCGATCTTGCCGACTTCTGCCGCCGTTAGCCCGGCATCACCGGTCAATGCCCCCAGAATATCGCCAGGGCGAATTTTAGCCTTACGGCCGCCGTCAATGCACAGGGTGACCATTTCCGCTTCCAGCGGCGTGTTAGGCGCCCCGCTCAGCTCAGACACGGGTGACCATTTTGCGCGCATGGACAGATACTCTTCGAGAGCATGGACTCGCACCATTTCCTGCGGCGTACACAAGCTGATCGCCAGCCCGCTCAGACCGGCACGACCAGTACGGCCAATGCGGTGGACGTGAACCTCAGGGTCAAACGACAGTTCGTAGTTGACCACCAGTTCCAATTCTTTGATATCCAGGCCACGCGCGGCCACGTCGGTCGCTACCAGTACACGGCAGCTGCGGTTGGCAAAGCGAACCAGCACCTGGTCACGATCGCGTTGTTCGAGATCGCCATGCAGCGCCATACAACTGATACCACGGGCTTCCAGCGCTTCATACACGCTCTGGCAATCACGCTTGGTGTTACAGAACACCACACAGGACGCTGGCTGATAATGGCGGATGGCGCTCACCAGCACCGCAGGACGCTGATCGCGAGTGGTTTCATAGAAACGTTGTTCGATAGAGGCTTGCTCATCGCCATCTTCGACCTCCACATTCAGTGGCTGGCGTTGCACACGGGCGCTAATACGTTCAATGCCCGCCGGATAGGTGGCAGAAAACAGCAGGGTCTGGCGCTGTGGCGGCGTGTAGCTGATAACATCATCGATATCATCGGCAAAGCCCATGTCCAACATGCGGTCGGCCTCATCCAGCACCAACACGGTCATCTCGTCCAGCACCAGGGTTTTCTTGCGCAGATGCTCCTGCACACGGCCCGGTGTACCCACCACAATGTGCGGCGCATGCACCAGGGAGTCGAGTTGTGGCCCCACCGGCTGGCCACCACACAGGGTCAGTATCTTGATGTTCTGGGTAAAGCGGGCCAGGCGACGCAGCTCTTTGCTCACCTGGTCGGCCAGCTCACGCGTCGGGCACAGAATAAGCGCCTGGGTTGCCACTTTGGCAACGTTGATTTTATCCAGCAGGCCGATGCCAAATGCCGCCGTCTTACCGCTACCGGTTTTCGCTTTGGCACGTACGTCCTGCCCGTTCAGGATGGCAGGCAGTGCTGCGGCCTGTACCGGCGTCATTTCGGCATACCCCAGTTCGTTGAGGTTGGCCAACTGTTCAGCTGGCAGCGGCAGGGAAGAAAAAGAAACTGTGCTCACGGCAATAACTCTTATATAGCAAGTGGAAAGGCGGCGCTGCGCTTGGCTGGCACCGGATCAGGCGCAGATGATAACAGAGTTGGTGGGGTTTCCGGATTTCGGCGTTAAAAAAAGCGGTTAATATGCACCGCTGGTCGTACGCAATCGTTTTCGTATATACTGCGCGCTCAGTGTCAGACCCGTGAATTCATTCAGATCCAGGTATCAGACTATGTTAACTATTGGAACCGCCCTGCGTCCTGCCGCCACCCGCGTTATGCTACTCGGCTCAGGCGAGCTGGGCAAAGAAGTGGCCATCGAATGCCAGCGTTTAGGCTTGGAAGTGATTGCCGTTGACCGTTATGCCGATGCCCCTGCCATGCATGTGGCACACCGTAGCCACGTCATCAATATGCTGGATGGTGCGGCGCTCAAAGCGTTGATCGAACAGGAACGCCCCGATTTTATCGTGCCGGAAATAGAGGCTATTGCCACCAGCATGCTGGTTGAGTTGGAGCAACAGGGCCATCACGTCGTCCCCTGTGCCGAAGCCACACGTCTGACCATGAACCGTGAAGGTATTCGCCGTCTGGCCGCTGAAACGCTGGAGCTGCCCACCTCCAGCTACCGCTTTGCCGATAACGAGCAAAGCTTCCGCCAAGCGGTGGCCGAAATCGGTTACCCGTGCATCGTCAAGCCAGTGATGAGCTCATCCGGCAAAGGGCAAAGCCTGATCCGTGAAGAGCAGCAACTGGGCGCCGCCTGGGATTACGCACAGCTTGGTGGCCGCGCTGGCGGAGGCCGGGTCATTGTTGAAGGTCTGGTCAAGTTTGATTTCGAGATCACTCTGCTGACCATCAACGCCGTCGATGGCGTACATTTCTGTGAGCCGATCGGCCACCGTCAGGAAGATGGAGATTACCGCGAGTCCTGGCAACCGCAACGGATGTCAGAGCTGGCATTAACCCGTGCTCAGGCGATCGCCGCAAAAGTGGTTAACGCACTGGGTGGATTTGGCCTGTTCGGCGTTGAGCTGTTCGTCTGCGGTGATGAGGTGATTTTCAGCGAGGTCTCCCCACGCCCGCACGACACCGGCATGGTCACGCTGATTTCGCAGGATCTGTCCGAGTTTGCGCTGCATGTGCGCGCTTTCCTTGGGCTGCCGATTAACGCGATACGCCAGTTCGGGCCGGCCGCCTCTGCGGTGATCCTGCCAGAACTAAGCAGCGACAACGTGCGTTTCAGCGGGTTGGAGACGGCACTAAGTGGTTATAATCAGGTGCGGCTATTCGGTAAACCGAACATCGAGGGCAAACGCCGGATGGGCGTTGCACTGGCCGTTGCACCAGAAGTAGGGCAAGCGGTAGAGCTGGCCAAACAGGCCGCTGCGGCGGTGACAGTGCAAGGGTAAAGCGGTTGGGGGTTCGGGGATACCGGCCCCCGCTAACGTCAGTAGTTTTCGTCGTGTTCGCTGTCTTCGTCCAGATATTCGGTCGGTTCTTCCTGCTGCTGCTGTTCTTCTTCATCGTCGAACATCACGCTAACCTGATCGCCCTGATGTTTTTCGCGGATTTCCTGCGCCACAGTGGCGATGGCCTCTCCGCTGCTCATGCCCTGCCCCATCAGCAGATGGATACGTTCAGCAGCTTCCTGCTGTTCTTGATGACTCAGTGACGGCATACCTGCAAGCATGTCTTTCTCCCCGGTAAAATAGGCGTGAATTATACGCGCTAACGCCGCGGATCCCTACACCTGTTATTCGCTGGCCCGCAAGGGAGAGGCATTCTCACTGCGCCACTGTTTTAAGCGATGCAGCCACAACATCACATGCCATGTCTGCTTGATCCCCCGCATATTGTCGATCATCATCCGCTGAATGCCACGCCGGGAGAAATCTTCAGCGATCTGTTGTTGCGCCTGCAGTTCGGGCTCACGGCGAATACTATGGCAAATCCCCAGCGCCTCACGCGCGATTTGCCAGTGGAAGGCAGCGCAAATCGGAATCTTGCTGCTGTAACGCTGATTCAGTGCTACCAGCATCTCGACGATTTTCATATAGTGGCGCTGATACTCGACGTTCGCCTTCCCGATACGGCGACGGTTGCTGATCGAGCGATCGTGTACCCGTTGGCGATATAGCGGTTTGCTCAGGTATTTAACTCGTTGAGCATTGAACATCACCTCGGTGGTCCATGGGATATCCTGGTGGTGTAAACCAGGTTCGAAATAGAGTTGGTGCTGCTTGATAAAATCCAGGCGATACACGGCTAACCACACCACATGAATAAAGCGTCTTGATTTCAACGCTTTTTCCAACCACTGTACTCCAGAAATAACCGCCGTATCTTTCAGGCGCGTAGCAGGAATAATGTGTTGCAAATCACCATTGCTTGCAAAATAGCGTTCGCCGTTACATTGCATCACGTCTAATTGATGTTCTTCGGCTACTGTAAGCAGCGTTGAATACATTTTCGGATCCAATAAATCATCGGCATCTGGGAAGGCGACATATTTACCACGGGCCACGGCCAGCCCGGAATTGCGAGCATTGGAGACCCCTGAGTTGGGCTGATCGATGACCTTGATATGTGGATGCTGCGCGGCGTAGCGGTGCGCGATCTCTCCTGAGCCATCGGTGGAACCATCGTTAACAATGATCACCTCCAACTGCTGCTCATGTTGCGCCAGCAATGAATTCAAGAAAGGAATAAATAGCTCCCCAACATTGTGCAAAGGAACAATAACGCTTAATTTTAATGACATTGCTGCCCTCACCTGCGGGGTAATTAGAATAATTATCGGGTAAAACAAGATACATTTATTATTTTACTTATTAAAATATTCACCGAGTAAATTTCTTTCGGCGAATATATAATGGCATTTTACATTTTATATAATGGCAGACGTGGCAAAAAATGCTCCATTTACGCTTGGTTTACTTTTCATCCGGCTAATCTGTAAGCAGCACCCTATGGCGTAATGTGGCAGAATGGCTGCCAACACCGCTGTTTACGTGAATCAGGTTGATTGAACCCTATGAATGCCACCGCCCCAAATCTCAAATCATTACCCTATACGCGCGAAGCCGTATTAACGCTGTTCGCTCCATTGGCACAGCAACCTTGGGCTATGCTGCTGCATTCAGGCTTTGCCGAGCACCCGCATAACCGGTTTGATATTCTGGTGGCAGAACCTCGCACCACGCTGACGACTTGCGGTGCCAGCACTGAGATCCAACAGGGAGAGACTCGCAGTAACTCACCTGAAGATCCCTTTGTGCTGTTACAGCAACAGCTAGATGCTCTCAACCTGCATCCGCCACTGAACGGCGAACTTCCCTTTCAAGGGGGAGCGCTAGGGCTATTTGGCTATGACTTGGGACGACGTATCGAAGCGTTGCCGCAGTTGGCACAGGCCGATATCAAGCTGCCGGATATGGCAGTGGGCATTTATGACTGGGCACTGATCGCCGATCATCATCAGCAAAAACTGACGCTGCTCAGCTATGGGGATGTAGAACAGCGCTGGCAATGGCTTAACCAACAGCGGGTTGTGCCACAGCCCCCCTTCGCCCTGACAGGCAACTGGCAGGCCAACATGACACGCCAACAATATGGCGAGAAATTCCGGCGTATCCAGGACTATCTGCGCAGTGGCGATTGCTATCAGATCAATTTGGCTCAGCGTTTTTCCGCCCCTTATCAAGGGGACGAATGGCAGGCATTCCAGCAGTTAAGCGCCAGCAACCGTGCGCCGTTCTCCGCGTTCCTGCGCCTGCCCGCCAACGCGGTGTTGAGCGTTTCACCAGAGCGTTTCCTGTGGTTGGCCGATCGGCAGATCCAGACCAGGCCCATCAAAGGTACGCTACCCCGCCTTGCCGATGCCGCGCTGGATGCAGAACAGGCGCAAAAGTTGGCCAATTCCCCCAAGGACCGGGCCGAAAATCTGATGATTGTCGATCTGCTGCGTAATGACATTGGCCGTGTAGCAGAGCCTGGCAGCGTGAGGGTACCGGAACTGTTCGTGGTTGAGCCATTCCCGGCGGTCCATCATCTGGTCAGTACCATTACAGCCACCCTGCCCGCTAACCGCTCGGCTAGCGAGCTGTTGCGCGCCTGTTTTCCCGGCGGATCGATTACCGGCGCGCCCAAAGTGCGGGCAATGGAAATCATCGAGGAACTGGAGCCGCAGCGCCGTAATGCCTATTGCGGTAGCATTGGCTATCTCAGCGTTTGCGGTACCATGGACACCAATATCACCATCCGCACCCTGATTGCCGAAAACGGGCGCATCAACTGTTCTGCCGGTGGTGGCATCGTTGCCGATAGTCAGGAACAGGCGGAGTATCAGGAAACCTTTGATAAAGTAGGCCGTATCTTGCCACAGCTGGGGGAGTTTACCGTTTCGTGAGCCATCAGGACTATCCGGCCTCATTGGCCGATTTTATCAGCCGCTTTCAGTTGCAGCAGCCGCAGGCGATGCAGATCTCTCACAATTCGCGCCCAGCCGCCGTGCTGATCCCGATCGTTTGTCGGCCAGAACCGACCCTGCTGCTCACCCGCCGCGCCGATTCACTGCGTAAACACGCAGGTCAAGTGGCCTTCCCCGGCGGTAAAACCGATGCTGAAGACGGTTCCCCCATCATTACCGCACTGCGTGAAGCGCAGGAAGAAGTAGCGATCCCGCCGCAGCGGGTGCATATCCTCGGCCAGTTGGCCCCGCTCGACAGCAGCACCGGTTTTCAGGTGACGCCGGTGGTGGGCCTGATCCCGGCAGATGTCGCGTTTCATGCCAACGAAGATGAGGTCGCCGAGGTGTTCGAAATCCCGCTGCACGAAGCACTGCGGCTCTCACGCTATTATCCGCTGGATATTCATCGCGGTGGTCACGCACATCGAGTCTATCTTTCCTGGTATCAGAGCCAGTTCGTTTGGGGCCTGACGGCCGCGATTATTCGCCGCCTGGCACAGCAAGTCAGCATTTGAACTCGGCATTTTTTGCGACATACGTCACGTTAAAGCCGGGATTACCTGTCGTTTTGAGTATAAAGCGATCGCTATCACTCCAGCAGCCTGTTTTATCAACTACCGTTACCGCTATCGATGTTTTAAAAAAACTGTAAACTCTCTCTTCAACCTTACGAAATACCTGTAAAATAGCCACGACCGGAATAAACCACTAATATTATAAGGATTACCCCGGTCGCGTTTTAAGGCGTTAACAGCAATACCAAGGATTACTTTATTTCATGCGAAAAGGGCCGCAAAACCCGTACGGCCCTTTTACACTATCGCCGTTCCCTGCACGGTTTTTAACCGCAGCAGCCATAACAATATGCCTCTTTAAGGAGTTTTAGCGTGATTAGCGTTTTCGACATGTTTAAGATCGGCATCGGCCCGTCCAGCTCTCATACGGTTGGACCGATGAAAGCCGGCAAACAGTTTGTCGACGATCTGGTAAACGAAGGCTTGATGCCTTCCGTCACGCGTGTTGCCGTCGATGTTTACGGCTCACTCTCATTGACCGGTAAAGGTCACCATACCGATATCGCCATCATTCTAGGCCTGGCGGGCAATATGCCTGATACCGTCGATATCGATGGCATCCCGGGCTTTATTCGCGATGTTGAACAACGTCAACGCCTGATGCTGGCCAGCGGCCTGCACGAAGTCGATTTCCCCCGCGACGGCGGCATGGTATTCCGTAGCGACAATATGCCGCTGCACGAAAACGCCATGCAGATCCATGCCTTCGCTGGCGACAAACAGATTTACAGCAAAACCTATTACTCTATCGGTGGTGGGTTTATCGTTGACGAAGAACATTTCGGCAAAGCCGAAAGTAACGAAATCTCGGTTCCCTATCCGTTCCACTCGGCAAGCGAAATGTTGGCTCACTGCCATGCCACCGGCCTGTCTCTCTCAGGGATGGTCATGCAAAACGAACTGGCATTGCATAGCAAGCAGGAGATCGAAGCCTATTTCGGCAACGTTTGGCAAACCATGCGCGCCTGTATCGATCGCGGCCTGAACACCGAAGGCGTACTGCCTGGCCCGCTGCGGGTTCCGCGCCGTGCCTCAGCCCTGCGCCGCTTGCTGGTTTCCTCAGACAAACTGTCCAGTGACCCCATGAACGTGATCGACTGGGTCAACATGTTTGCGCTGGCGGTGAACGAAGAGAACGCCGCCGGTGGCCGCGTGGTGACTGCCCCAACCAATGGAGCCTGCGGGATCGTCCCTGCCGTGCTGGCTTACTACGATCATTTCATCGAATCCGTCAGCCCGGAAACCTATGTCCGCTACTTTATGGCGTCCGGTGCCATTGGCACGCTGTATAAAATGAACGCCTCGATTTCCGGTGCCGAAGTGGGCTGCCAGGGCGAAGTCGGCGTGGCCTGTTCGATGGCCGCTGCAGGCCTGGCCGAGTTGCTTGGCGGCAGCCCTGAGCAGGTTTGCATCGCCGCCGAAATCGGCATGGAGCATAATCTGGGCTTGACCTGCGATCCCGTTGCAGGCCAGGTACAGGTTCCTTGCATCGAACGCAACGCCATTGCCTCAGTGAAGGCGATCAACTCGGCGCGGATGGCACTGCGCCGCACCAGCGAGCCACGCGTATCTCTGGATAAGGTGATCGAAACCATGTACGAAACCGGTAAAGACATGAACGCCAAGTATCGTGAGACCTCCCGTGGCGGTCTGGCGATCAAGGTTCAGTGTGACTGATTAAGACCGTCCCCCTCGTCATCACCGGCGAGGGGGAACGGCTTACGAAACCTGAACTGGATACGCAGCACGTAGGGGCACCACATGCTTCGCCTGCTTAGATAATCAATAGATTAACCAGAGGAAACCCTCTTCGCCCCGTACAAATTCAGCAATACCGCTAATCTGAGCGCCTTTTGCCCATCCGCCGGTTAACCCCCAAATCTCCCCTTTGATCGCGCGAATCGAAATAATTTGTTGAGTTACCATCAATTTTCCATGCGAACAGGCTAGAATTAGCCAAGCATAGTATTACTGAAATTACGCCTGGAAGTGGCGTCAGGCAGCTAGACTGAACAAGGACTTACCGGATGTTGATGACCCAACTTGCCGCATCGAAATACCGCTATTACCGTTGGCTTCTCGCCGGCGCGGTTGGGTTGGCTATTTTGTTGATTTCGCTGTATACCCGCTACTATCAGGAAGTCCGTAATACCGAGCAGAACCAGCGCGTCCTGGCCAGCCGGGTGATCAGCAAACTCAATACGTTGCTGCTGCCCGCAGAACAACAGGCACTCAGCACCATGACGCTTGTCGGGCAACCCTGCGACTCGGTGATATCGACGCTACGCTTTCGTGCCGCACAGAATCAGGCACTGCGCTCGTTGCTGCTGGTCAAGGACGGCAAGATTTATTGCTCCAGCCTGTTTGGCGAACGCCACTATGTGTTTACCACCCTTTTCCCGACCATGACCAAAGGCGGCATGCAACTGGCACTGCGCCCTTCCATCATGGTAGCAAAAGGAACGCCAACGCTGGTGCTATGGACTCCGTTGCCCGATCAGAGTACCAGCGGAGTGTTGCACGTTTTCAATATCGATCTGTTGTCCAACTTCCTGCTGGAACCGCAAGAGCCTTATGCTCACCGGGTAGCCCTGAACGTGGGGGCCTATAGGCTGGAATATGGTCAACAGGAAATTACACTGAGCGATAGCAAAGCCGAAGACCTGCAATACACCGCCAAATCTGCCAAGTATCCTTTTTCCATCTCCCTGTTTGGCCCCGATGCCCGTACTCTGGCGCTGGCCGCGTTACCCCGCCATATTCCTCTGGCGCTGATGCTGAGCCTGCTGGCGGCCTACGTGGTCTATCTGATCACCGCCAACCGCATGAGCCTGTCTTACCATATTGGCCACGCCATTGCGCATCGAGAATTTCGCGTTTATTGCCAGCCGATTATCAACAGCGATAATGGGCGCTGTGTCGGTGTTGAAACCTTGATGCGCTGGAAGAACAAGCGACAAGGCTGGATTTCGCCAGACGTGTTTATCCCGCTGGCCGAACAGCACGCCCTGATCATTCCCCTAACGCGTTATCTGATGACCACGGTGGTAGAAAACCTCAACCTGTTCCCTCCTCGCCCCTCTTTCTATATCAGCATCAACGTCGCAGCCGAGCATTTCAATACCGTCAGCATTATTGATGACATCCGCAGGATCTGGCTGCCCGCCCATCCGATGCCTTCATTGATGCTGGAGCTGACGGAGCGAACCGCCCTGTCGGAGATTCAGTATGAGCAGATTAAAACGCTCAAAGAAATGGGCATCATGCTGGCGATAGACGACTTTGGCACCGGCCACAGCTCGCTCAGTTACCTGAAAAAACTCAGCCCGGACGTGTTGAAGATCGATCGTGGCTTTACCGCCGCCATTGGCACCGACGCGGTCAATGCCACCGTGACCGACACCATCATTACGTTGGCACAGCGCCTGAAATTAAAACTGGTGGCCGAAGGGGTTGAGACTGAGGAACAGGCGGAGTATCTGCGCTCGCAGGGTGTAAATGCCTTACAGGGGTATTATTTTGCCAAGCCGATGCCGATCAACGTGTTTCCACTGTGGCTGCAACAGTATGAAACCCGCCAACGCGTGCTGCATCAACAGCCGAAAACAAAAAAAACCCGAGAGAATTGCTCTAATCACCGTACCCCCTCACCCTAACCCTCTCCCACAGGGAGAGGGAACGGATCGAGTTAGCCTGAAAGTACAGTATTCAGCATGAGCTTTGACTGACTCACTTTGGATGAAGGAATGGCCGAGGTTGCTGAGATTATCTCCTCTCGCCCAACAGAGCTGGGGCTATCAGCTCCCTCTCCCTGTGGGAGAGGGTTGGGGTGAGGGGAAGACCACTTACTCGTCTTGCTCGTGCAGCGGTTTCACCTTGGTGATACTGACCAGCTCGATGCGATAATCCGAGATCTCAAGGATTTCAAAGCGCAGATCGTGAAGTTCGACTACGTCGCCTACCGTTGGCATCTGGCCCGAGTGAGAGAGCAGGAAGCCCGCCAGCGAGGCGTAATCCTCGGTGGGGCTAACCAGATGGTCACAGTCCAACGCCTGCTCCAACGAGTGGAGATCCGCCCCGCCTTTCACCAGCCAGCGGTCGCCATCCTCGATAATATCCGGCGTTTCATCTTCGTCCGGGAACTCACCGGCAATCGCTTCCAGCACGTCTAATGGCGTGACCAGCCCCTGCACCACGCCAAACTCATTGGTCACCATCACCAGACGGCCCTTGGCCCGGCGCAATACCGCCAGCAGCTTGATCACGTCCATGGTTTCCGGCACCACGATCGGTGGAGTACGCGCAGCAAACTCGGCGATATCCACGCCCTGATCCAACGCGACCAGCAGATCCTTGGCACGCACCACGCCGATAAACTCGTCCAACTCATAGCGGCAAACCGGGAACAGGCTATGCGGGGTATCCAGCAACTGTTCGCGCACCTCATCACGGGAACGTTCACAATCCACCCATGAAATCTCGGTGCGAGGTGTCATTACGCTGCGCAAGGTACGGGAAGCCAACGTCAGCACACCGCTGATCATGTAGCGTTCCTCCTGCGCAAAGGTTTCTTTCACCTTACGCAGGCTGTCTTCATCCACCTGCTGCTGGGTACGCTGTTGCCCCATCAGGCGCATAATCGCTTCAGCCGTGCGTTCGCGCATCGGGCGGCGAGATTCGTGCTTGATGAAGTTGCGCCGTGCAATCTGGTTAAACATCTCAATGAGGATCGAGAAGCCAATCGCCGCATACAGATAGCCTTTCGGTATGTGCACGCCAAAGCCTTCGGCAATCAAGCTCAGGCCGATCATCAGCAGGAAGCTCAAACAGAGCACCACGATGGTCGGATGGGCGTTCACGAAGTTGGTCAAAGGTTTCGAGGCCAGCAACATCACCGCCATCGCAATCACTACCGCAGCCATCATGACCGGCAGATCGTTGACCATCCCCACCGCCGTGATCACCGCGTCAAGCGAGAACACCGCATCAAGGATGACAATCTGCACCACCACCGCCCAGAATTTGGCGTAGCCACGGTTGGCACCTTCCTGATGGGTACTGCCCTCCAGCCGTTCATGCAACTCCATCGTGGCTTTGAACAACAGGAATACCCCACCAAACAGCAGGATCAGATCGCGGCCAGAGAAAGCGAATTCCCCCACGCTGAACAACGGTTTGGTCAGCGTCACCATCCAAGAAATCACCGACAACAATCCAAGACGCATCACCAAGGCTAATGAAAGACCGATAATGCGCGCTTTATCACGCTGCTTGGGCGGCAGTTTGTCGGCAAGAATGGCGATGAATACCAGGTTGTCGATACCCAGCACGATTTCCAAGACCACCAGGGTCAATAACCCGGCCCAAATCGAGGGGTCCATTAATATTTCCATATCAGACTCCAGAAGAAAGACAGGTTGGCAGAGCGGCGCTCAGACGTAGGGAGGCAAACGCAGATGTTGCGTTGGCGATGACAGAGAGAAAACGGGATGGCACTAACAGGAAGCAGCCATAAGGCCGAGCGAACGTTATTGCACCAGCAGGTGGTGGGTGAAACCTTGTAAAACAGTAACTTCGGTGACAGTCCATAGGGAGGGCTGAGGCCCTTCACTCCTTGGTTATGAAAGAAGAATGCACTCTAGCAGGAAATTTTTCGCCAGAAAAGTGGCTTCGTTCAGTTACGTCTCATTTTGTAACAGCTTTGCTGTTTAATTCCGCAAACTAACTATTCGGCTTAATCGATCCACTAATAGCAGAGCAATGTCACAAAATTTATTTTTTCACGCACTAAAATAAATGGCGTTAACGGGAATTAACGGCCACAGGTTTTTGAAACTGCGTGATAAATGTTAAGTGTGAGTTTCTTTTTTTCTACCATAATGTATTTGAACCAACGTATCTGAACCGCGGAAGTGACTGCCAGGATGGTGATGAGTCAAGACACGATCCGTGCCTTAAGTTCAACGAGGAGGTAGCGAGTGGCAATAGCTATTATCATCGGCACACACGGGACTGCAGCGGAACAACTGCTGAAAACAGCAGAAATGCTATTAGGTGAGCAAGCCAACGTCGCCTACATAGATTTCGTTCCCGGTGAGAATGCTGAAACGTTAATTGAGAAATACAATGGGAGAATCAGTGAACTCGATACCAGCGATGGCGTCCTGTTTCTGGTTGATACCTGGGGCGGCAGCCCGTTTAACGCGGCCAGCCGTATCGCAGTAGACAAACCACACTATGAGGTTATCACCGGGGTTAACATTCCCATGCTGGTGGAAACATTCATGGCTCGTGATGACAACCCAAGCTTTGACGAACTGGTCGCGCTGGCGTTGGAAACCGGCCGTGAGGGCGTGAAAGCGCTGAAGAAACCGGTGGAAGAGAGTGTTAAGCCCGTCGCGCCACAAAGTGCCCCTGCCCCAAAAGCCGCCGCGCCACAAGCGCCTCTCGGCCCCAATGACCATATGAAAATCTGCCTGGCACGTATCGACGATCGGTTGATCCACGGCCAGGTTGCTACCCGCTGGACCAAAGAGACCAACGTCAGCCGCATCATCGTAGTCAGTGATGAAGTGGCCGCCGACCACGTCCGTAAAACCTTGTTAACTCAGGTTGCCCCTCCAGGCGTTACCGCTCACGTTGTTGACGTGGCAAAGGCGATCCGCGTCTGGAACAACCCGAAATATGCGGGTGAGCGCGTGATGCTGCTATTCACCAACCCAACTGACGTTTGGCGTCTGGTGGAGGAAGGTGTGGATATCAAATCGGTGAATATCGGTGGTATGGCGTTCCGCCAGGGCAAAACCCAGGTGAATAACGCGGTGTCCGTCGATGAGAAAGACATCGAGGCGTTTAAGAAGTTAAACGAACGCGGGATTGAACTTGAAGTCCGTAAGGTCTCTTCCGACAGTCAGCTAAAAATGATGGACCTGATTAACAAACTCAATTAACGGCAACGTCGTTAATTTTTTACTCAGAGCTGTTTGGTCATATAGGAGAAGTGCAATGGAGATCACCACTCTTCAGATTGTACTGATATTTATCGTTGCCTGTATCGCCGGGATGGGTTCCGTCCTGGATGAGTTTCAATTCCACCGCCCGTTAGTGGCCTGTACGCTGATTGGCTTCGTTCTCGGTGACATCAAAACCGGTATCATCATCGGCGGTACGCTGGAAATGATCGCACTGGGTTGGATGAACATCGGGGCTGCGGTTGCGCCCGATGCGGCGTTAGCGTCGATTATTTCCACCATTCTGGTTATCGCCGGTGGGCAAAACATCGGTGCCGGTATTGCCCTGGCGATCCCGCTGGCAGCAGCAGGCCAGGTACTGACCATTATCGTGCGTACCATCACCGTGGCCTTCCAGCATGCGGCGGACAAAGCGGCAGAACGGGGTAACCTGAACGGTATTACCGTGATCCACATCGCGGCCCTGTTGGTACAGGCAATGCGTGTCGCTATTCCTGCGGTGATCGTTGCGGTCTCTGTCGGCACAGCTGGCGTCCACGCCCTGCTTAACTCAATTCCGGAAGTGGTCACAGGCGGTCTGAACATCGCCGGTGGCATGATCGTGGTAGTCGGTTACGCGATGGTCATCAACATGATGCGTGCCGGTTATCTGATGCCATTCTTCTACCTGGGCTTTGTTACCGCAGCCTTCACCAACTTTAACCTGGTCGCACTCGGTGTGATCGGCGTGGTGATGGCGGTGCTCTACATCCAGCTCAGCCCTAAATACAACAAGTCTCAGGTGGTTCAGGCCAACCCTGCCGGTGCCAACGACCTCGATAACGAATTGGACTAGGAATAGGTGAAAGAAATGGTTGATACAACGACTCAAAAGAAACTGACACCTGCCGATATTCGAGGCGTATTCGTACGCTCCAACCTGTTCCAGGGTTCATGGAACTTCGAACGTATGCAGGCGCTAGGTTTTTGCTTCTCCATGGTGCCGGTGATCCGTCGCCTGTACCCAGACAATAACGACGAACGCAAGCAGGCAATCAAACGCCATCTTGAGTTCTTCAATACGCAACCGTTCGTCGCAGCGCCAATCCTTGGCGTTACCATGGCGATGGAAGAACAGCGTGCCAACGGCGCACCGATCGACGATGCGGCCATCAACGGCATCAAAGTAGGTCTGATGGGGCCACTGGCCGGCGTAGGTGACCCGATATTCTGGGGTACCGTTCGCCCGGTATTTGCCGCATTGGGTGCGGGTATTGCCATGAGTGGCAGCCTGCTCGGCCCACTATTGTTCTTCGTGATGTTTAACCTGGTGCGCCTGTTGGTTCGTTACTACGGTGTCGCCTACGGCTATCGCAAAGGGGTCGATATCGTTAGCGATATGGGCGGTGGTTTCCTGCAAAAACTGACGGAAGGGGCGTCCATCCTCGGCCTGTTTGTCATGGGGGCCCTGGTTAACAAGTGGACGCACGTCAATATCCCGCTGGTGGTGTCGAAAATTACCGACCAAACCGGGCAAACCCACGTAACCACGGTACAAACCATCCTTGATCAGCTGATGCCTGGCTTGGTACCGCTGCTGCTGACCTTCGGTTGTATGTGGTTGCTGCGCCGGAAGGTCAACGCGCTGTGGATCATCATCGGCTTCTTCGCCATCGGTATCTTCGGTTATTGGATTGGTCTGTTAGGTCTGTAATAGCAATTGATAGCCGGGGGGCAACCCCCGGTTTTTTTATTTATGGAGTGGTGAGATGTCGCTGACCGATGGCGTAATACTGATTTTTATTCTGCTGATGCTGGCGTATGCGCTGTATGACGAGTTCGGCATGAACCTGCTGAAAGGCAAAACGCTGTTAAAGGTGCAGCTCAAGCGGGGTAACCGTCTGGACTGCCTGATTTTCGTCGGTCTGATTGCTATTCTGCTCTACCGCAACCTGGTCGAGCAGGGAGCGCCGATAACCACCTACCTGCTAATTTCCCTGGCGTTGATTGCGGTATATATCTCCTATATCCGTTGGCCCAAGATGTTGTTTAAAGCCACCGGCTTCTTCTATGCAAATGCGTTTATTGACTATCGACGCATCAAATCCATGAATTTATCCGAAGATGGCATTCTGGTTATCGACTTAGAACAGCGTCGGTTATTAATCCAGGTTACGCACCTGGATGACCTGGAAAAAATCTATAATTTTTTCCTTGAAAATAAATGAGTTAAACAACCCCACTCCATACTGATTAATTGACAATAATTTTTTTGGGTAATTAATCAGCATGGCTGGTGTTTTTTCTGCTTATTATTTCCACACCTTTGATGCAACTATCGCCATTATTCCCCTCAATAAACACGCTAATGAAAATAAGTCTCAATTTCACCCAATACCCAGTGAAATTAAACGTTGTCCGCAGCAAAAATATTATGGTATGGTTGCGCCGTCATTGGGGAGTAGCCGGTTTCTGGGGAGTCATAACCAGAAACGCCCGTATCAACATACTCGTTTCGTCAGCGAAACGTGGTGCGGGCAGCCAGGTAGGTTGGCGAGACCATAGGCACGTAACTCCGTCGTAAGGTTGGGGGTGGGTTACGTGTATATGGAGCCACCCGGCCGAGACTATTTCAATGAACCTTTCCGCAACTCTTATCCTGGCTTTTGGCATGTCTATGGACGCGTTTGCCGCGTCGATCGGCAAAGGTGCCACTCTGCATCAACCGCGTTTTCGCGAAGCTATCCGTACCGGTCTGATCTTTGGCATCATTGAAGCCATTACCCCGCTGATCGGCTGGGGCATAGGTCTGTTTGCCAGCCAATACATCATGGAATGGGATCACTGGGTCGCCTTTAGCCTGCTGTTTATCCTTGGCACACGCATGATCGTTGAAGGGGTGAAAAACAAACCGGAAGAAGAGAAAGTCAATCGTCATGGTTTTTGGGTGCTGGTTGCTACGGCCATTGCCACCAGTCTGGATGCGATGGCAATCGGCGTAGGTCTGGCATTCCTGCAGGTTAATATCCTGCATACCGCGATGGCGATAGGTATGGCGACCATGATCATGGCCACGCTGGGGATGATGGTTGGCCGGTTTATCGGCCCGCTGTTGGGCAAGCGCGCGGAAATTCTTGGCGGCGTGGTGTTGATCGGGATTGGCTTTAATATCCTGCTGGAGCACTTGGGCTACCTGGCTTAATCTCTGGCGACGAAGCATACTCCCTCACCCTCTCCCCAAGGAGAGGGAACCGATCGAGTTCGTTGATCTTTTTGCGTAATACCTCAACTTTCTTGCTTTTACACCCTAGTTTTCGAAGCTACTCTGGCCAGCTCCCTCGCCCTATGGGAGAGGGTTGGGGTGAGGGGCGACCCGGCGGTATAAGCGGATAGCGAAATCCGTCTCACAGGCAAAGGTCGCCATGTCTAGCAAACCTTGCTGCACCTCCGGCGAAGCGCGCCAGGCAAACGGCGTCATCTGCAACAGATTGGCAGCCTGCTCACCCGGCAGCGCCATCGGATAAGCCAGTGACTCGGCCAAATCACAGCTGAAGCCCTCAAGCTGCTCATCATGCTCCGCATGCAATTGAACCTCCTGATAAACCTGCTGTTTTAGCTGATAAAGGTGACGCGGCCCCGGTGACACCGTCACAACCACCCCACCCGGCTTGACTACCCGCGCCAATTCCTCGGCTTTACAGGGTGCATAGATACGTAACACCGCATCGAGCGACGCGTCGGCAAACGGTAGGCGATGGCTGGAAGCCACGCAGAAAGAGACCGCCGGGTAGCGTTTGGCCGCCGAGCGAATCGCCACCTTGGCGACATCCAGGCCATACACCGCCACAATCCGCTCCTGAGACAAGCTTGCAGCCACGGCGGCCGTGTAATAGCCTTCACCACAACCAATATCCAGCAGTGCCTGTGGTTCAATAGGCAAGGTGTTGGCTAACAGTTCGGCCACCCGCTGTTGCAACGGCTGGTAGTAGCCGCCGTCAAGAAATGCGCGGCGGGCCTGCATCATCTCGGCACTGTCACCCGGCTGTTTAGAACGCTTGTGTTGCACCGGCATTAAGTTGACGTACCCTTCTTTGGCACGGTCGAATTGATGGTTATTTTCGCAACGCCACTGTTGGTTTGCGAAATCAAGCGGTTGGAAGCACAGGGGGCACTGATAAGACATGGATGAGATCCCAGAGAGAGATGGCGCGGGTAGTCTAAAGAAGGCTGGTGTACGATGCAAGGCGGATGCCCATCTGCCACTAGCCAAGTAATCCAAAAGCTGGCTACACTGGATATCTCCTCTCAGCCACAGGCAAAGACGTTCTATGACCGACTATTCCCCGCTGCTCAGCGGCGTTCCTGGCATCGCTCATGGCTTTGGCAATAAAGGTGCCCTTCTGCCAACGCCGTTACAACCCTTTCGCAATACGCTGCCTGAGAAAAAACAGGTACACGGTATTCGCATAGTCGATATCCATCAGGCGGGCCAGCAATGCGGTGAAGCCGATGGCTTCTTTACCCGTGAACCAGGGATCTTGATCAGCGTATTAACCGCAGACTGCCTGCCGGTGATTTTCAGCCGTAAAGACGGTCGCGCCATTGCTGCGGTACATGCGGGCTGGCGCGGCCTGCTGGATGGCATTTTGGAGCAAATGGCCAAACGCATCGGCCAGGGGGACGATACCGCCAACTGGGTGGCCTCCATCGGCCCCGCTGCGGGCGCTTGCTGCTATCAGGTTAACCAGGAGCTGGTCGAACAGTTTCAACGGACGCTGCCCTTGCCAGCAGAGCTGATCAGCCCGACCTGCCGCCATCTGGATCTGGCAGCCATCGCCGTAAACAAGCTCAATGCCTTGGGATTCGCCGCGGTCGATCACGCAGGCTCTTGCACCATCTGCACGCTCAACAGCGACCCACGGCAGCCGCAGCGCTTTAAATACACCAGTTATCGCCGCAACAGCCATCGCCGAGCGCAAGATCCCAACCATCCGGGGATTAAAGGCCGTAATCAGTATTCCGGCATCATCATCACCGGGTGACATTCACCGATGCCAGAAACGAAAAAACCCGCACTAAGGCGGGTTTTTTGTTCAGCTGACGCTGATTAGATTGCAGTAACGTTTACTGCAGATGGGCCTTTCTGGCCATCTTGAATTTCGAACTCAACGTTCTGGCCTTCAGCCAGGGTTTTGAAGCCGTTACCCTGGATTGCAGAGAAGTGTACGAATACGTCTTTGCTGCCGTCAGCCGGGGTGATGAAACCGAAACCTTTAGACTCGTTGAACCACTTAACTTGACCTTTGATCTTTGCCATCTTGAGTATTTCCTTTGGATTGTTTAAACCGCCCGTAGGCGTTACATAGACAAACTAGAGTCGTTACTGCTTGAGGCACTAAGATAAGGATCGGCAGAGAAGCGGTATTCAACGCTAACGTCTTTACTCAGAACTTCTTTACTGAAAATGCCACACATATACAGAACTGTACCTCGTTTTACCCAAGTGCGTTATCACATACTCTGGAATCGATGGCAAGCCATTTTTAATCACTCATGGACGTGTCGCACATATTTGAAACGGTCAGCCGCAAGAATAGCTTAAATAGGGCAAAAGAGGTTGAAGCCTTGGCTATTTTCTGCTTTGTAAAGAGGCCGCGCTGTACTCCGCGTGGCGCCTCAGTTTTAACAATTCTTTCAACTTGGCAGCGAGCGGTTTTCACCACATATAAGCCGCAGACAGGCCCAAGAACGTAAAAAAATTTGAATCTTTATGGAATTTTATATGCAACTATTGAATATCGATGACCGGGGGGCAAACGACCTACTGATCCGACCTTTGGGTAGCAAAGCCTGTCATAGCAGGAGAGTTATGCTTTGGACCGCCACAACAGAGTCGTGCACTCGGGGCAAAACACTCACGCAGACCAGTGCATAATCATGCAGCGAGCCAAATTTTGCACCAAGAATGTGCAAGCGGACGAAATAGCCCCCCCTACCCTGGAAATTTATATCCGTAGCTAAGTTAGTAAGGATAAAAACAAATAATAAAAATACCACCTACCCACTCAGCAGCTATTTCCGCCGAAGATTAACAAAATCGCCAAGGCATTTTTTCCGCTAATCTTGGCGCGACCGTTTAATCCATTACCCGCCGCAATCCCCGCAAAGCCGCACCACGCCAAGCGCCACCCGACGCAGGGTACGCCGCATCCCCATGATACTCATTAGGAGTTAGGGCTAACCTCCAGATGCTCACCAATCTTCAGCGGATAAAAACTGTGCTGCTCAACCCCGGCTTCGCGAAGTGCCAGGCTGAGTTGTGCAGGTGGTTCATCCAACGACTCATCGGCCAATTCAAACACGCCCCAATGGATCGGGATCACTCTGGGTTCGTTCAATTGCTGATACAGCCTCACCGACTGCTGCGGGTCCATATGCTGCTCTTGCATGAACCATCTCGGGGCGTAAGCACCAATGGGCAGCGCCGCGATATCGAACGGCCCAAGGCGGGTGCCGATATCGACCAACCGCTCGCTGTAACCGCTGTCACCAGAGAAATAAAAACGCAGCGCCGGGTGATGGATCACCCAGCCACACCATAGAGAACGGTTGCGATCCCACGGTGTACGCATGCTCCAGTGGCGTGCTGGAGTGGCGTAGACCGTCATTTCGTCCAGCGTCAGGCTCTCCCACCAATCCAGTTCGACCACCCGTTTGGCCGGGTAATGGCTGAACCAGCGTTTGAGGCCCAGCGGTACAACAAAGGTGGCATTGCGAAAGCGTTTGGTCAGTTCCCTGATGGTTTGACGATCCAGATGGTCGTAGTGATTATGGGAAATCAGCACCACATCTACCGCGGGCAACTGCTTTACCGTTAGCGGAGGCGGTGTCTTGCGATGCGGGCCGTAGAAGCTCACAGGTGATGCCCTTGGCGACAGTACCGGATCGATCAGCACATGGCGCCCTCCCAGGCGCAACAGCAGAGAAGCATGGCCCAACCACCATACACGGTCCTGTTCGCCGCTCAGGTCGGCGGCTTGCCACCAGTTGGCGATAAACTGCTCGTAGCCCGCCTGAGGAGGTTTGGGCAGGCCGAGCTTCTTGCGTTCCTCTTGCCAGCGCTTCAGATCCCCGGCCTGGTGCAGCGACGGCTCCGGGTTGCAGAATCCCTGTGGCGTATGATGCGCTTTGCTGGCGTCGTAATATTTGTTGGTTATTTTCAACCCATTCTCTCCCTGTAGTACCATAATGGTGCCGCAACCGTTACAAGATTGCCTACCCAATAGCTTATAGTATCGCAATGACAAACAACTGACCTTTTTGTCGATGTTGTTGTCATAGCCAAGTAAGAAGGCCAAGGTCGCCAAGAACCTGTTAAGCCTTTCTTAAGAACCTTGTGATTTACTTACTAGGACATTCTGAAAAGGAGGAGTTATGAGCCGGACTGCATCAGGCAAGTCACGCGTTCGTATGGGCCGCTATCGCCGAGCGCTGACTACGCAAGGGCAATACTGGAAAATGTATCTGGCAATGAAGCTGCGCCGGCTACGCGTACCGTCACCGCTGCTGTTACTGGCAAGCACCCTGGCAGGCTTTTTTATGCTGGGCCTGCTGATGCTTAGCGTGGTGGTGATTGATGTTATCAGCACCCTGTTCCTGCTGTGCAGAAAGCTGCTGCGGCTGGGGCGCCACCACCAGGGCAACGCCGTCGCCCGTTAACCGTTTGGAGGCGCTGCGGCGCCTCCTACGTGAATACTACCTCTTGTTACCCCCCGCCTTTTTACGCCAGGTCAGCATAAACCCAACCCACAACAGCAGCACCCACACCGGCATCAACAGCACGGAAATGCGGATCCCTGGGCTGAAGTACATGATCACCAGGATCAACGACAGGAACACCAGGCATAGATAGTTGCCAAACGGATACCATAGAGACCTAAAGCTGGTGATCACCCCTTGGCGATCCTTGGCCGCGCGGAATTTCAGGTGTGCCAGGCAAATCATCACCCAGTTAATCACCAACGTCGAAACCACCAGCGCCATCAGCAAGCCAAACGCCTCACCGGGCATGACGTAGTTAATCAATACGCCTACCGAGGTGGCCAGCGCCGATAACGCGATAGACAGTACCGGTACGCCACGTTTGTTGACCTTGGTCAGCGCCTTTGGCGCATTGCCTTGTGTTGCCAGGCCAAACAGCATCCGGCTGTTGCAATACACGCCGCTGTTGTAGACCGACAGCGCTGCCGTCAGTACCACCACGTTGAGCATGGTCGCCACCAGGTTGCTGTTGAGCGCATGGAAGATCATCACAAACGGACTGCCCCCTTCCACAACCTTGCCCCACGGATAAAGTGACAGCAACACCGTCAACGAGCCGATATAGAAAATCAGGATGCGATACACCACCTGATTGGTGGCTTTAGGAATGCTACGGCGCGGATCGGCAGCTTCTGCTGCGGTGATACCCACCATTTCCAGCCCTCCGAACGAGAACATGATCACCGCCATCGCCATCACCAGGCCGCTGATGCCGTGAGGCATAAAACCGCCCTGATCCCACAGGTTGCTAATGCTGGCTTCCGGGCCACCGTTACCGCTGGCCAACAGATACGCACCAAATACGATCATCCCCAGGATCGCCGCCACCTTGATGATGGCAAACCAGAACTCGGTTTCCCCATACAGGCGTACGTTCACCAGATTGACCAGGTTAATCACGACAAAGAAAACCGCCGCCGATGCCCAGGTTGGGATTTCAGGCCACCAGTATTGAATATAAATCCCTACGGCGGTCAGTTCCGCCATACCGACCAGGATAAACATCGCCCAGTAGTTCCAACCGGACAAGAAGCCGGCAAAGTCCCCCCAATATTTATAGGCAAAATGGCTAAAGGAACCGGCCACCGGCTCTTCCACCACCATCTCCCCCAGTTGGCGCATGATCAAAAAGGCAATAAAACCGCCAATGGCATAGCCCAGCAGCACGGAAGGCCCGGCCATCTGTATGGTTTGTGCAATACCCAGGAATAGGCCGGTACCGATGGCACCTCCCAAGGCAATAAGTTGTATATGTCTATTTTTTAAACCGCGTTTTAGCGGGGTATCCTGAAGCTGACCGCCCATCTTTTCCTCGTCCGGCTGAGTATCCAGGCAGCATTGCGCAAGATATCGCCAACCAATAAATAAACCTGCGGGCGTTTTAACACTTAACCTTTCAGGCATCAAGGATTAGCGCCCGGTAATCATTAACCGGGCCAGGAGGTTACAAGAAGTTTGCTTCGCCGGTCAGCTTGGCATACCGCACAGTTTGCTGAGGTTACGTGCGCCGATCATCAGCGTCGCCACATAGGATTGACGGCGGGTGATGACCTCCACCGCCACGCGATCGTTTTGATACTTTATCAGGTAGGTTGAGGGCCAGCCTTGTCGGTGCAGCCCATAGCTTTTGGCATGACAATCGATCGCCGCATGGGCAATCACTAAATGTGAGAGATTGGTATCACCTTTGATAATGCGCTTCATAAAACAGTCTCCGTCAGCGACAGGTCCATTGTCAGAATAAGGCGGTGTCTCATCATTACGGGTCATCTACATTATCGACTAACATTTGATTTATTGCGCTTGCTGACTCAATAAAAAACAGATCATTGCGGCCCGCAGCGGGCTATGACTACCGGCTTGCCATTCCCCTTGCTGGGTGATAATACTGGCTTGCCACTGTGGCTGGTCACTTTGTTCGGGGGCATTAAGGCTTATTTTGTTGGCGCAGATAATCGGCCAGGCATCGGAGGGGTTCTTGCAGTAGTCTTTCCCTTTCACACCGCCGTAAGGGTACCATTTATCCGGATTTTCCCCGGTGATTAACGCAATGCTGCGGTTTACTTCGGCGTCGCTTTCTTCGTACCATCTAATCATTGCTGATATCCATCTTTCGTAGAGTTGGCGCTACATTACGATGCCAATACGACAGATTTATGACAGCTCGCGCGTCGTTAACATTATTTTTACTTACGGATGAATTGATTATGTTGCTGGGTCTTAACCACCTGACGCTCGCGGTAAGTGAGGTAGAACGCAGTTTTCGTTTTTATGTAGATGTGCTGGGATTCACCCCCAAAGCCCGCTGGCATCAAGGTGCCTATCTTGCATTGGGTGAACTGTGGCTATGCCTGTCACTGGATGGTGCCCGAAAAAATGAGATGTTGAGCGACTATACGCATTACGCGTTTAGTGTGGCACCCGAGAACTTTGCCGTCATTGTGGAGCGTTTGCGCAAAGTTGGCGTACAGGAGTGGAAGAATAATCACAGTGAGGGCGAATCTTGCTACTTTCTCGATCCCGATCGGCACGCGCTGGAAATCCACTGTGGCGATCTGGCAAGCCGGTTGGCAGCCTGCCGGCAGAAACCCTATCAGGGGATGGTGTTTTACTGAAACGGAATGGTGAGAAGGCGATCCGGTTAAAACTGAAACTGAGATAACCGACGTGTCCTTAACCTTCTCACCAAATGAGGCGCGCGATTAACGCTCTGGGATAAACCCTTTATAACTCAGTGCCGGGCTAAGGTCATCATCATAATCGTCAACCGATGCCTTGTCCCCCCGGGCGGTTTGCACCAACGTTTTTAACAGTGCCGTTTGCTGGCGCTGCTGCTCGGCGATGTCCTGCAACAGCTGGATCTGTTCGTTGGCGCGTACGCTGGCACGATTCACTATGAACCAGACCCACAGGCCAAGCAATACAGCCAATACCACAACGGCGATGGAAATCAGGCCGGACGGGCCAGAAGCTAAATCAAACATGGACAACCCTATCTACTCTACTGCCTCAACCAAGCCGATATAGTAGCATTCTCACCAAGGCCAGGGGCAAGTTTGCGAAAAATTGTTATTTCGCCATGTTACCAGGGAACGATACGCGTGATAGAGCAAATGCCCAGTGCAAACTTCCCACCTTGATCGCAATAGCTATCCAGAGCCAGCAGATAGAAAAGCAAGCAGGCAAACAGCGTTGCCGCTATCACCAGCAGTTTTTTACGCCCCAAACCTTAGCAGCCTTATGATTATGTTGTTAACCTAATCATCAATGCTAGCATAGGCAACTTAAACGAAGTTTAACCGGCCGTTTAGATCTCCTTGCCCATTTTGAACAAAAGATAACCCGGTTACTCGCGGTTAAACTTCATCTCAATCAGCGCAATCGCTTTTTCAATCGCCCGCTTGGTGATCGGATCGGCCCCGGCCGGGTGGCTGCTAAAATCGATACTCTTGAGCTGGCTGGCCATCTTGTCCCGTACTTCGGTCGGCGCGATCACGTCGATCACATCCAGGATCTGCTTGATAACCAGTTGGCAGGCAACCAGATCGGAAACCAGTTCTTGATCGTTGCTCAGTGCGCTAGACATAATTTTTCCTCTGTTGATGTAAACGCGGCAAAGAATACCACGCCGTTTTGCATTTTCCGTAGGCGTTCCGCCCTGAATTTTCGGCAATAATACGCATGCCTTGCAAAAACCAGCAGCAGAATTGTGGCCTATACTAGGCTGTGCCTCACACTCAACAGGAGAGCAGTCATGGCAAATCATAATGTGAAATCTTGGGCGACAGTGCGTGAAACCTCGGTAGAAATTGCCGAAGCGATCTTTGAGTTGGCCGGTAACGACGAGGTTTTGGCGCAAAAAATTTGGGAAGAAGGTAGCGATGAAGTACTGCCGCTGGCGTTCAGTAAAACCGAAGCCGACCAACTGTACTGGGGCGAAGAAACCATCGAGCGTAAAAACGTCTGACGCCCCTCACCCCAACCCTCTCCCACAGGGAGAGGGAGTTGTTTGCCCCTGCCTATTTGGAACTAAAGAGGTCATATCAACAAACTCGATCACCCCTTAGTCCAAGGTGAGTCAGCCGATGCTCAACTTTCACCCAACTCGACCGGTCCCTCTCCCTGTGGGAGAAGGCGCTGTTTACCCCTGCCTATTTGGAACTAAAGAGGTCATATCAGCAAACTCGTTCACCCCTTAGTCCAAGGTGAGTCAGCCGATACTTATGATGAATCACTACACTTTCACCCGACTCGATCGGTCCCTCTCCCACAGGGAGAGGGCGCTGTTTGCCCCTGCCCATTTGGAACTAAAGAGGTCATATCAGCAAACTCGATCACCCCTTAGTCCAAGGTGAGTCAGCCGATGCTCAACTTTCACCCAACTCGACCGGTCCCTCTCCCTGTGGGAGAAGGCGCTGTTTACCCATGCCTATTTGGAACTAAAGAGGTCATATCAGCAAACTCGATCACCCCTCAGTCCAAGGTGAATCAGCCGATGCTCATGATGAATCACTGCACTTTCACCCAACTCGATCGGTCCCTCTCCCACAGGGAGAGGGCGCTGTTTGCCCCTGCCTATTTGGAACTAAAGAGGTCATATCAGCAAACTCGATCACCCCTTAGTCCAAGGTGAGTCAGCCGATGCTCATGATGAATCACTACACTTTCACCCGACTCGATCGGTCCCCTCTCCCTGTGGGAGAGGGCTAGGGTGAGGGGCATCACTCGGCGATAAAGCGCTCAAGACGATGACGTAGCTGAGCGTTCTCCCTGCGCAACTGTTCAATCTCATCGAGCAACGTCAGCGCTACCGCGATGCCGGGCCAATCCAAAGCCAGTTCACGTTGCAGACGCTGGGCACGATTAAATGCCGCCACCGCCCCATCATCAAACAGCCAATCATCCACCGTCAGATCGCGGGGCTGGATCACTCCCAACCCCACCACCTCGGCCAGTTCACTTTCCGTTACGCCGGTATGCAGGCAAAACTCGGTAATGGTGAGGGTTATCTGTAGCTTGGCCATTATGCTTTACTCCATTGCGTACGAGGATCGAAGGCCTGATTCGCCTCGGCCAGTCGTTGCCAGAGTGCGGCGCTGTCTGCATCGGGTTTGGCCGGCATGACAATCTTGATCACCGCATACAAATTGCCGGTCTCTTTTTTGCTGACCAGCCCCTTCCCTTTGACCCGTAGCCGTTGCCCGGTCTGGCTCCCCGCAGGGATGGTCAACAGGATATTATCCGCCAGCGTGGGGACAGAAACCTTGGTGCCTAACGCCGCCTCCCAAGGTGCCAAGGGCAGAACGATTTCCAGATCGTGCCCGATCACCTCAAACAACGGATGCGGTGCCAGTTGAATGATCAGGTACAAATCCCCATTGGCTCCGCCAGCCATACCCGGCACACCTTGGCCTTTCACGCGGATACGCTCCCCGTCTGCCACGCCCGCCGGGATTTTCACGTTCAGCGTTTTAGCAATCTCTTTCTCTATCTGACCAAAGGCGTTGTACACCGGTACCTTATAGCTCAGGGTGCGAGTTTGCTCAGTGAGGGTTTCCTCCAGGAACAGCGCCACGCCGATCTCAACATCCTGCCCACGGGCCGCACGCGGCTGCCCACGTGCACGCTGGCCAAACATCGAGGAGAAGATGTCGGAGAAATCCTCGGCACCACCATACTCTTCATGCCGGGTCTGGCGGCCAAAGTTAGGCTCATTACGATGCAGCCGCATTTGGTCATATTCCGCGCGGCGTTCGCTGTCTTTCAGCACTTCATAGGCTTCTGCGACTTCTTTGAAGCGCGTTTCGGCATCGGGCTCGGTACTGACATCGGGGTGATATTTGCGTGCCAGGCGGCGGTAGGCAGTTTTGATAGCCTTGATATCATCTGAGGGTTTAACCTCTAGAATGGCGTAGTAATCCTTGATTTCCATAATGCTATGGTCTCTTTACTGTGGCCGGAAAAGTGGATAGCGCGTTGATACGTGAGCAAGTTGAGGAGATAAGGCTCATTGTAGCGCCATCAAGCAGTTAGTGCAGTATGCGCATCACTTCACGCGGTGATTTAGCGTTTCGGGCTGATTTGTTGCGGAACGTGCGGGAATTACCGTGCTGACACAGTGTTGATGACTCGGCCCATATCTGAGCCGGTCACCAGGTTGTGAGTGAATTTCGAGTTAACATTGCAGGTTCCGGTTGCTAGCCAGTTTCACGGTTCTTCACCTCCCACGCCTTGCGTGTTATTGACCATCATCACTGGCATTGCCAGAAAAGCGGCGACGCCCACGATCACAAAAAGAGTAATAATCACTGTCATTAACATGCGATCACCCCATCAACGTGGCGTTGTTACGGCTGACTCTCTGTTTTGGTTAATTACATTGCTGGCCTGGACTACTTGGCATTTGCGGTAGCGGGCAAGTTCAGATTAGCTGGTTTTTCCGAATGCTGGCAAGCCCTGTATTGAGGCTTTTTTCTGCTGGATGTTGGGTCGGCCCGCCGTTCAGCGGTGGCGCGGCTGGACCGACCTCAGTTTATTGCATCAGAACTAGGGGAATTGGCCCATGACGCTATGTTGACATCCTCTCCGCCCTAAAGGGCGAGGATCCCTACAGCGTTCAGACCGAAGTCTGACTCACTTCGGTGGGTTCCTGCTTCATCGAGCGGCCTAAAGCTGCCATCTCTCCACTGGCTAACGCGGCGTGCCCCGCCGCTAAAATATTACGAGCGCCGTTTATGTCGGCGTTCTCTGTATATCCACATCCCAGACACGCGAACTGACTTTGTGACTGGCGATTTTCTTTCTCTGTATGACCACAGCGAGCGCATTTCTGGCTGGTGTAGGCTGGGTTGATTACCAACACCTGACCACCGCGCCAGAGCTGTTTGTATTCAAGCTGGCGGCGGAGTTCGTACCAACCCTGCTCTAATATCGAACGGTTTAAGCCTGATTTTGCCCGGACGTTGCGCCCTGGCTGGCTGGCGGTACCTGCCGCTGACTTTGACATGTTGGCAACCTTCAAGTCTTCGATGACGATCATTGCGTGGTTTTTGCTGATTGTCGTGCTGACTTTATGAAGGTAGTCGCGGCGGATGTTTCCGATACGGGAATGCAGGTTCTGTACTTTGCGCTTTGCCTTCTTCCAGTTGTTACTAAACTTCACCTTACGGCTCATTTCACGCTGGAGTCTGGCGAGTTTCTTCTGATTGGATTTAAAGCTGTTTACAGGCTCAAAAATGGTGCCATCTGATAGCGTAGCGAGCTTCGCTACGCCAGCATCAAGACCCACCATCGATGTTGAGGTGTGAGTCGGTTCAGTGACTTCGTATTCAGTCTGAATGCTGATGTACCACTTACCGCAGGACTCGCTGACCGTGACGTTTTTAACCTCACCCACAACCTCACGGCTATTGCGGTAGCTTATCCACCCCAACTTTGGCAGCGATATGCGACTATTGACCTGATCGAGTTTCACCCCTTGCGGGTAGCGGAATGAGTCGCTTTGACCGCGTTTTTTAAATCGAGGGAATGATGCCCGTTTCTGAAAAAAGTTTTTGTAGGCTCGTTCAAGGTCTTTAAATGCGTGCTGCAAAGGCTGAGATGGTGCTTCTTTTAACCACTTAGTTTCAGGTGCTTTTTTCCACTCAACCAACCATGCAGCCATTTTTACATAGGGAAGGTATTTGTTACCGGCCTCATGGTTTTCGTTCTGCAACGCCAGTGCGCGGTTAAAAACAAAACGACAAGCCCCAGCAAAGCGCCGCATATCACGCTCTTGCTGACCATTGGGTCTCAACTGGAATTTAAAGGCTTGTAGTCGCTTCATACCCACAATTATACTCTTGGCCTATGACAAAAAAATTGATAGTTCAAGGCGTAAATTCGGTCGATATTGCCGTGTCGGTATTAGAGAGTGTCACCGCATTGGGGGGAAACGCCCGCGCTTCGGATATCGCCAAACACAGTGGGCTTTCGAAAAGCCAGCTGCATAAATATCTGGTTTCGCTGTGCCGTAGCCAGATGCTGTATCAGGAGCAGGAAACCAGCCGCTACTCGCTTGGCAGCAAGCTGTTGGCGCTGGCCGCGGCGGCAGGCAAACAGCAGACGCTGGCGACAATCATCAATAATGCGCTATGTGAGCTGCGCGATGAGTTGAACTACTCCACCGGCTGGGCGGTGCGCCAAGGGGGTAACATCTTGCTGACGCGCTACAATCGCAGCCATAAAAATATTGATATCGATTACCTTGAAAACACCCTCATCCCCATGAATGCCAGTGCGGCAGGCTATGCCTATCAGGCGTTTGATGGCTCCATTACGCCACTGCTCGAGGCTAAAGAGCTCGAAAAGATCCGTCAGCAGGGCTATGCGGTACGTTACAATGTTACCGAAGGCATCCCTGGGGCACGAGCGATAGCCTGCCCGATTTTCAGCCAGGATAACGTTCTGTTGGGGATGGCGATCACCATGGGGTTTATTCCAGACGATCCGGCAGAGATTGTCCGTCTGGCAGACCGCCTGATGGCGAAGGTCAAAACGATCCCGCTTTAACCGGCACGAAGGTGACAACCCGAGGCCTGTAAGGTACGCTAAGTGAGCCTGCCGTAAGCTCTGCGCTGCGGTTAAACGACAAAATCAATTGGGTAAAGTTATTGATACAAGAACATCACCTCGCACTAGTCTGCGCACTCAGTAAATGGGTCGAAACCCACTTGGGACGAGTGATCCACCTTGAAGAGCTGGCCGAGTATTCCGGCTATTCACTGTGGCATATGCAGAAGCTGTTCAAAGAAGCGACGGGGATCTCGCTGGGCAAGTACATTCGCGAGCGCCGCCTTGCCGGAGCGGTGTACCAGTTGCGTAGCAGCGAGGCCTCCATTTTCGATATCGCCCTGGATTTTGGTTTCGGCTCCCAATCACACTTCACCTACATGTTCAGAAAGCGTTTCAACATTACGCCCTATGACTTCCGCCAGGATCTAAGTGTCGATCTGCATATAGAGCCTCCGCTACATATTATTCACCAGAAGATGGCGTGAGCAGCAGCGGGCTGTTTAAATGACGACAAAAGAAACGGCCCCAGAAAGGAGCCGTTGGCTGAGTGTGCTAGCTATGTCAGGGCTGTTGATTAGTCATCCAGCGTTACTTTAGTGCTACCGCCACGAGTACAGCAATGCAAACCCAAAACACCGCCGTGGCGATCACAACATGGGATAATCTTGCATGGGAGAGTAATTGACTCATAAACACCTCGCTTACATCGGCAATAGGACTGGCAGAATTTCCGTACAGATTAATCTTAGCTTAGCAGGGCTACGCTATTTACGACAGCGTGCTAATTCAGGGTAAATAACAATATTTGATTAACATCACAAACACATTTAAGAAATACATTCACTTTAACTATTGATTTCAACTTAAATATAATTAAAGTGAATTTATTTAGGCAAGTTAACCAACCAAGTCCGCAGGCCATGCCCTCTATTCATCATAAACAAAGACTGTCAAAAAACGCGATGCCCCTTGCTACGCTAGGGCTGTAGCGGCTTTGCCGTGGCGGGAAAAACGCTATCTAACGATCGTTGCCAATTTAGCGACACGCTGCCAACGAATAATTCGCCACAACCTTTATTAGTGGTTAAATCGCAGCTAGTGCGTTAAATCCCAAATAAACCAAGGCATATGGCAAAAATTTTTCATCGCCGAATCAAGAATTGCGATAGACGCAGCTCTGGCCTCAGCCCCCTTTGATGTAACAGCTTTTGGCATCGACCTCTTTATCGATATGCCGCAGATCGGATAAATACGTGATGCCAAACAGGATCGACACGACAAGCAACACTGAGACCAATAAGGCAATGACCGCAATAAGCTTGGTTTCATCATGCGGATTGTGTTCCATTTTATCTCCTAAAAACAGTAAGTTAATCCCACCCACTGTGTGATCGTCAACGTAAAAATGATCAATATGCAGCAACCACCGTCAACGTTGTGATGACGCGTTGCGCATTGTCCATGGTTTTCCTGATGTTTGTTGTCTAATGGGGTGTTCACACCCTCTACTCTCTTATCGCCTGCCATAACGCCTTGATGCTAAAAAGGGGGTAACTCCAGGCTCCTGCAACAGCCAAATTTACGCTGGCGATAACTAAGATTTTTCTTGCATGCAGACGCTACCAATTTTCTGCAACAGGGTCAAGATTCTCAGGGGTAGTCACCCGCATGCAGACTGGAAACATTCGTTGGATTTATCGAATTGCGGTTGGGAAACGTATAGGGGTGAACATCTGTATGAACGTACGCATTGGTTGAGGAATTTCAGCACGGCGCCCCAAATGGGGCGCCGGATCACGCAGCTCTATGTTCGAGCTTCGATTACCTAGGCCTTCGGCATCATTGTGGGATGCGCAATACCTGGCCTGGGTAGATTTTATCTGGATGGCTTAGCATCGGTTTGTTGGCTTCAAAGATCTTGTTGTACAGGTTGGCGTTGCCGTACATCTCTTTGGCAACGGCGCTCAGGGTATCGCCCTTCTTGACGGTGTAAAAGCGGCTTTCCGCTTCTGGTTGTGCTACTGCAACATTATCTTCAACGCCGCTGATACCTGCCACGTTACCTACAGCAACCAGAATTTTTTCTTTCAGTTCCTGGCTGATACCGTTCCCGGTGACCACAGCCTTACCATCAACGACCTGAACATCCACCTTATCCGTATCTGGCAGGCCACTGTTATCAAGGTGTGCCTTCAGCTTGGCGCTTTGATCCTCAGCATTACCACTCACCGTATCCCACAGTTTTGCGCCTGCTTCTTTGACGAAGTTAAACAATCCCATATTCGCTCCCGTTAATGATTGGATAGTTAAGAAATTTTAAAACTCATTAAGCTTAGCAGTACAGAGCGGAACTTCAATCCTCTTAAGGATGATTAAACGCTGCCATAATTCTGAAAATGCCGTTTTTGTCTGGTTAATTATTATTTTTTTGTATTAATTAGCTAAATTCAGCCAAATTTTACCTACAATGGGGGTTGGAGCCTTAATGGGGGACGCGATAGGTTATGTACGCATTGGTGATGTTCGTTTGCTATCTGGATGGCGGCTGTGCCGACATCGTCGTCGACGTGCTGCGTGATGAGCATCAATGCCTGGTAGCAATGAAAGAACAACGATTACGCCATGCTGGCTGTTTTCCGATCGAAGACTTTATCGACGGCTTCTGGCTACCTGCCAGCGAGTACGCTCCTTTCTGATCCCTCAAGCCAAACCGAAAAAGGCAGAGCTTGCGCTCTGCCTTTTGGACCACGTTCCGACACAGGAATGAGGTTTGAATACGACTTAGAAACGGTAGGTCAAGCTGGCTGCCACGATGTTGTCAGTGTTCAGTTTCAGCTTGTTATCGTCATTCAGCTGGTTGATTTTATAATCAACGTAGGTGTACATGTTTTTGTTGAAGTAGTAAGTCGCACCGATATCGATATATTTCACCAGATCGACATCACCGATGGTTTCAATATCTTTACCCTTGGACTGCAGGTAAGCCAGTGATGGGCGCAGGCCATTTTCGAACTGGTATTGCGCGACCACTTCAAAGTTTTGCGTCTTGTTGGCAAAACCAGCAGTTTTGTTGACAGTGATCGGGGTCATGTTACGGGTTTCAGCGTACATAGCCGCCAGATATACCTGGTTGGCGTCATACTTCAGTGCCGTAGTCCAGGCCGTAGCGCTGTCACCTTTACCATACGAGCCGTCTTTTTGAGCCTGCGTACGGTTAGAATCAGAGAAGGCTACCGCAGCACCAATGCCGCTACCGCCGATGTCCTGATAGTCCACAGACATACCATAGCCGTCACCGTTCTGCTTGTGGATGTTGCTGCGGTCATTCTCGTTCTTACCCTGATACTGCAAGGCGATATTCAGACCATCAACCAGACCGAAGAAGCTGCGGTTACGGTAGGTAGCCAGGCCAGTAGAGCGGCCATTCATGAAGTTATCTGTGTAGGTATAGGTATCGCCGCCAAACTCCGGCAGCATATCGGTATACGACTCTACATCGTAAACCACACCGTAGTTACGGCCATAGTCAAAGGAACCGTAGTTGGCGAATTTCAGGCCAGCGAAGCCCAGACGAGTTTTGGTGCCTTCGGTACCCGCTGACTCAGCGTGGTTAGCCTGGACGTTGTATTCCCATTGGCCGTAACCAGTCAAATCGCTGTTAATCTGCGTTTCGCCTTTAAAACCAAAACGCACATAGGTCGCATCGCCATCGGCAGATTTGTTATCACTGAACAAGTGCTTGGCGTTAACACGGCCGTACAGGTCGAGTTTATTGCCATCTTTGTTGTAGATTTCGGCCGCATTGGCCATCGAGGCGGCGGTGGCAAGAACAACCGCCAGGGCTACTACACTGCGTTTCATCATTTATTTTCCTAGATTTTATTAAAAGCTGCCCATCACGCCCAATTTATGCTTTGGGCTGTGATTTTTATCATTTTGTTTTTTATCTACGCCCCTGAATAAAGCGCCATGTGACATTAGCATCATGAATAAAAACTTAAAATAAAAAAGTTCATGAAATAGCGCACATAAAGCATGTTTATTTGTAACTAAATGTTTCACTAAAATACTAATATAATATAATGATTTAAAAAGATATTTAATGCATAAGCCATAACACCTACGCTATTAAGCACCAAAATGGTGCAAACACGTTTCATTTTGTGTGATTTACCTACGATTTTGGAATAACCACAAAATTAGCATGCTAAGCAATAACGTTACTTATTTCACACTTTTAACTTATATCAATCTGATTAGTAGAAATGGCGCGAGTAATTCTATCTTTAATCTGTTTTTTACTCATTGGGGTCAATCATAGTGAGTAATGGCACGTAACAGGCAAAATACCCTATCAACTGATTAAATAAATTACGCTATTAAAGTGTGAAAGGAAAAACGGCGCCACAGGTCACTTACCTGTGGCGTAATGAACGGGTGAGATTAAAACAGGGTACTACGCGGGACTTCGGTCAACATCATGCCTGCACGCAACCCCAATGCCACCTTGGGGTTGGGAAACAACACCCACTCCTTTTCATGCTGCACCCGATAGCTTTCCCCCGGCTGCTCATACAATAAAGTTCCCTGCGGCAGAGCGGTAAAATTGGCAGTATCATCACTTAAATAGAGTTTGAACGATTCACTGCGTTTAATCAGCGACCGCTCGACACGGAACACCCGAATCGGAGCCTCCCCCCGCAAAGGAAGAGATTGCCCGCAGACCAGCGCCTGCAACGCTTTATTGATAGCGGAAAACTGCTGCAGATCGTTGCTGCCAAAGGGACGCGCCTTGCCCAATTCGAGGGTACAGCTGGCCGCTTGCGCATGCTCGCTGGAAAAGTGGCTGAACGTGCCGCCGGGCGCTTGATGTATCACTAAAGCATCCAATTCGGCGGCGTCCAGTAACGCCAACATCTCGGGGCTGTAACTCTGCGGTTGATAGGGCAGGATACCAAAGCGTGGCAACAGCGATCCGCGGATCGCCGTGTGTAAATCGTAATGAAAGCGGGTGGCCTGCTCCCCGGCAAAGAAACTGCTGACCGCTTGTTCTAACTGCTGCGCCCGCGCCGTTTCACCAGAGGGCTCAAACTGCTGATGGCGGCCACCAAACATGCGATTCATATCGCTTGCCAGATAACGTTGATTGGTTCGCATCGCAGGTGGATTGCCCAACACCACCAGCAAGCGCACCGTCAATGGCCGCACGCCTGCGAAGATCTCGTTCACTAGCCGATCAAGCAGTTCGATCGGCGCCGTTTCATTGCCGTGAATACCGGCAGAAAGCACCACGGCTTGCCGATAGCCTTGCAGCGGAATGAGCTCCAATAGCCCTTCCCCCAGCCACTTCCAGCGCAGTGCAGCATTTTCACCCTGGGAGGTCGCGGGTGGAGTTCCAGCCAACGTTAGGGCCAATAAATTGCTCACTATTGCCTCCGGTTACTGTTGGAACGGGTAAACATTACCCAGCCCAAGGATAGAAGTCAGGGCATCCAGCGCCGCACGCCCTTCATGCAGCAGTTGCGGGTCTGCCAGATCCTCCTGTACCAGACGATCGCGGTAATAGCGGTCTACCCAGTCGTTCAGGGTGGCAAAAAGCGTATCGCTCATCATCACCCGTGGGTTCACCGCCCTCAACTCGGCACCGTTCAGCGCCACGCGTAAACGCAGGCAAGCCGGGCCACCGCCGTTGCGCATACTTTCGCGCAGGTCAAACACCTTGATCTCGTCGATTGGCCCACCGCTGGCCACCATCTCCGACAGATAATGCCAAACGCCAGGATGCTGGCGGGACTCTTCCGGCACCACGATCATCATCTTGCCATCGGCTTTGGTCAGGATCTGGCTGTTAAACAGGTAGGTCGCCACCGCATCCCCTACGCTGACACGGGAGGTTGGCACTTCTATCGCCACCAGCTCCGTCTCCAGCGAGGCCATCTTGCGGCGGATTTGATCCAGCCCCTGTTGCTGGTGCAGGAACGCCTGCTGATGATGGAACAGCACCTGCTGATTGCTGACGGCGATCACGTCGTTATGAAAAACGCCCTGGTCGATCACCGCCGGATTTTGTTGCAGAAATACCGTGTGTTGCTCGTGCAACTGATGCAGGCGGGCGATCGCCTCGCTGGCCTCGCGTGTCTGGCGAGCCGGGTAACGCGTGGGAGCACTTTCCCCGCCAAACTCCTGCTTTCCATACACAAAAACCTGCACCCCGCGTTTGGCATAGTCGCCCCCAAGGCGGTTATGGTTGGCGGCGCCCTCATCCCCAAAGAGTGCCACCTGCGGTAAGGCATCATGGTGAGCAAAGTATTGCTGATCTTTGAAGATGGCACGCAGCACGCTGGAGGTGGTTTCGGCCTCAATCGCGCGATGGAATTTGTTATTCAGGTTGGCGGCGGTGAAATGCACTTTACCATCCTGACTGTCTGGCGAAGGCGAAACCGTCGCGGCATTGGCCGTCCACATGGATGAGGCCGAACTAAGCGCCGAGAGCAGGCGCGGTGAGGTGCGCATCGCCTGGGCCAGTACGCTTTCGTCGCTGCCGCTGAAGCCCAATTTACGTAGCGTAGGGAGATGAGGCCGTTCCTGCGGTGGCAACACGCCCTGCTGGAAGCCCATATCTGCCAGCGCTTTCATTTTCAGCAACCCCTGCTTTGCCGCCAGCTTGGGGTTCGACACGCTGTTACGGTGCTGCGTCGAAGCCTCGTTGCCAAACGACAGCCCGGCATAGTGGTGCGTCAAGCCAACCAACCCATCAAAATTGACTTCATATCCGGACATTTTGCTCTCCTGTAGACTGCGAACGGTCATGCCTGGGGCAGATCAGTTAAATATCAGGCCCGGTGACAGGCTGGTTGGCAGCGTCAGACTGGCACTTTCCAGCGAAGCCATCGGCCAAGCGCAGTAATCTGCCG
Organism: Serratia sp. PL7; assembly: GCF_945957435.1. Taxonomy (NCBI): domain Bacteria; kingdom Pseudomonadati; phylum Pseudomonadota; class Gammaproteobacteria; order Enterobacterales; family Yersiniaceae; genus Serratia; species Serratia sp. PL7. The sequence continues at coordinate 244,009 of NZ_CAMFLB010000008.1, forward strand.
CATAGAACGCACTTGGACGATGGTTGCCGGAAGCCCCTACACCACCGAAAGGTGCCGCACTTGAAGCCCCAGTCAGCGGCTTGTTCCAGTTGACAATACCGGCTCGCGCCTCCAGCAACAGCCGTTCGAACTGCTCCCGCTGCGGGGACACCAGCCCAACGGACAGGCCATAGCGCGTGTTATTAGCCATGCGCAGCGCCTGGTCGAAATGGTCGTAACGAATGATCGTGGTCAGCGGGCCAAAATATTCTTCGTCTGGCACGTCCGCCACGCCGGTCACATCGATAATGCCAGGGCTTAATAACGCGCTGCCGCTCTCCAGCGATTTCATAGTCAACAAAGCTTTGCCGCCCAATGCCAACAGATGGTGCTGAGCTGCCAGCATGTTCTCTGCCGCAGCGGAGGAAATCACCCCGCCCATAAACGGCTGGGGTTCAGCATCCCAACGGCCAATGCGAAGCGTAGACGCCACCTGAACCAAACGCGCAATAAAGGCATCGCCCTGCGGCCCGTTTTTCACCAAAATACGGCGAGCACAGGTACAGCGCTGTCCGGCAGAAATAAACGCCGATTGAATGGCCAGATTCACCGCCGCGTCACAATCTTCTACCTGTTCGACGATCAGCGCGTTGTTGCCCCCCATCTCCAACGCCAGGATCTTTTCTGGCTGACCGGCCAGTTGTCGATGCAGGTGATAGCCGGTGCCAGCACTGCCAGTAAACAGCAGCCCATCAATACCGGTACAGCTTGCCAAGGCCTCACCGGTTTCACGTCCACCTTGCACCAGATTGATCACCCCATCCGGCAAACCCGCCTGCAACCACAGCTGTAGCGTCACCTCCGCCGTCAACGGCGTTAATTCGCTGGGTTTGAACACTACGCAATTGCCCGCCAGCAGCGCCGGAACGATATGCCCATTCGGTAAGTGACCAGGGAAGTTATACGGGCCAAACACCGCCAGCACGCCATGCGGCCGATGGCGTAGCACCGAAGCGCCGTCGGCCATCGCGGTTTCCGTTACCCCGGTACGCGCCTGATAGGCCTGTAATGAAATGCCCACCTTGCCAATCATCGCCTGAACTTCAGTCGAGGTTTCCCAGCGGGGTTTACTGGTTTCACGGCTGATGGTCTCGGCCAGATGTTGTTTATGCTCTTCCAGCAACGCTGCGAAGCGTTTTACCAACTGTTCGCGCTGTGCAAACGGCGTGCGCGCCCAGGCAGGAAAAGCCTCGCGTGCAGCTGTGCAGGCCGCAGTCACGTCGTCAATATTGGCCGAATTGGCTTGCCACAGCGGCAGGTTATCCAACGGATCGGTTTTGCTGAATTCAGCGCCCCGGCCAGCCAGCCAGACGCCATTAATTAACAATGCAGGATGAGACATTACATTTTCTCCTGAGCAATAAGCTTGATGACCCGTACCGGGCTCCCCTGTTCGACACCCAGCGCCGCAGCCGTCTCGGCGTTGATACGCAAGCGGTCATCATGCAGTTGGGCATGCACCAACAGGGCGCGATAATTCTGATAGTTGTCGTTGGCCACCAGGTAGGCCGGTGCCTCGCTGAATACCTGCGCATCATCCAGCACCACCTTCACCAGTTTGCTGCGCTTGACCGCGCGGATCTCGTCGATCTCGGCTTCCAGCGTCGGGCCCCCGTCAAAGATATCGACGTAGCCCTGATAGCGCAGCCCTTCAGCTTCCAGCAGCTTGCGCGCCGGTGCGGTTTGCGGGTGAACTTCGCCGATCACCTTCTGCGCATCTTCGGCCAGAAAGTCGACGTACAGCGGGTGTTTCGGCATCAGTTCGGCGATAAACGCCTTTTGCCCGGTGCCGCTGAGATAGTCCGCCTTGGCGAACTCGATAGAAAAGAAGTGGCGGCCAACGCTTTCCCAGAAGGGGGAACGGCCATTCTCATCGGAATAACCTCGCATTTCCGCGATCACTTTGCGGGAGAATTGATTACGAAATGCGGCCATAAACAGGAAGCGGACCTTTGACAGCAGTTTGCCATTCTCGCCATGGCGGTAGTCCGGATCGAGGAACAGCGTACAGAGCTCCGAATGGCCGGTATGATCGTTGCTTAAAAACAGCGTTGGCACCGATTTATAGACATTAAGCTGCTTTGAGGCATGCACCTGGGTACCCACGCGGAAGCTGTACCAGGGTTCAGTCAGCCCAACCGCGACTTCGATCGCGCTGACGCCAACGACCTGTTGCCGTTCGGTATCCTCCATCACAAACAGATAGCAGCGATCGCTTTGGGGAAGTTCGCCTTGCCAGGTTTTTAACGCCCGCTCAATACGTGCCGACAGCGTCTCTTCATTCTGCGGCAAAGAGGTGAGGCCAATACCGGATTTACCGGCGAGCGTCAGCAGGTCAGCCAGGTCACGGCGCTCTATGGGGCGGATAATCATCATAATGCGAACCTCGGAAGTCATCGGCTGCGCACCGGGCGCAGCCGCCTTGATTAGCTGCAAATCCGCGCCACAGCACGCGCGAATCGCGCCAGCCCCTCTTTCACATCCTGTTCAGGGATGATCAACGAAGGCGTAAAGCGCACCACGTCCGGGCCTGCGATCAGGGCTATCACCCCCTCCTCGTTAGCCAGTTGGGTGATCTGCTTGGCTCTACCGGCATATTCCGGGTTCAGAGCACAACCAATTAACAGACCCGCCCCGCGGATTTCGCTAAATATCGGATACTGTAGGTTGATTTGCGTCAGCCCGGCGATAAACCACTCGAGACGCTGCTTCACCCCATCGAGCACCTCCGGCGTGTTAATCAGCGAGAACACCACACCAGCCACTGCCGCCGCCAGCGGGTTACCGCCGTAGGTGGTGCCATGAGTACCAACGCCCAGTGTTTTCGCCAGTTTGTCGGTAGTGATCATCGCGCCAATTGGGAAACCGCCGCCCAAAGCCTTGGCGGTGGTCAACACGTCCGGCACTATCCCGTAATTCATGTAGGCATACAGCGAACCTGTTCGGCCCACGCCGGTTTGCACCTCATCAAAGATCAGCAGTGCGCCGTGGCGATCGCAAAGTTCACGCAACCCTTGCAGGAATTGCGCTTGTGCCGGTACCACACCGCCCTCACCCTGAATCGGCTCAACGATCACCGCGCAGGTACGGTCATTAATCACTTGCGCAGCCGCCGCCAGATCGTTAAACGGCGTGTGGGTAATACCGCCAGGCAGTGGCGCAAAATCCTGTGAATATTTTGGTTGGCCCCCGGCAGACACGGTAAACAGGGTGCGGCCATGAAACGCGTTATTGAACGCGACGATCTGATTCTTTTCTCTGTTGCCACTATCCAGGGCATATTTGCGCGCCAGCTTCAGCGCGGCTTCGTTAGCTTCTGCGCCGGAGTTGCAGAAAAATACTTTGTCGGCAAAGGTGGCATCAATCAGCTGTTTGGCCAGGCGCAACACCGGCTCGTTGGTATAACCGTTGCCCAGATGCCAAAGCTTGCCTGCCTGTTCGACCAGCGCCGCTAACACCTGCGGATGGGCGTGGCCCAGAGCATTGACGGCAATGCCTCCGGCGAAATCAATATAGGATTTCCCCTGCTGATCCCAAACCTGTGAGCCTTCTCCCCGCACCAAAATAAAATCCGCAGGGGCATAAACCGGGATCATCCAGTCGTCGAAAGACTGGCGGGTAACTGCGATTGGCTGTTCCATAATGACCTCATAACGTCAGCAAAGGCTGAATTTTGGCGGTAAGGACCGCTCTGGCGGCGCAAGACCGGCGAAAAAGCAAATTAACCCTATTATTCGGTGTCTTTTCCGGCCGACGATAATGCTGCTCACCGCCGCCTATTCAGATACAAACCTGTTACATAAAATCGGTTATTCACTATTAATGCCGCATTTAGCGCCCCGGAGCGGGGAATAAATGTTAATGAGTAGTTAAAATACAGCCCATTTGATAAATAGTGTAGAGCAGCTATCGTGCCAGAACGGGCTTTTTGACGGATTTACTAATTTTTTTTGTTAAAACAAGGAGTTATATTGCATAAATATTCAATAATTATGCATTTGTAATGATTAAAGGCAAAAATAGGGCCTAAAATCATCAGCACCGGAGAAATCCTATTCAATCGCAAAATTCTTCCACTTTTCTGATCCTGCTCGCAAAAATAATTACGCCAGATGGCGGGATCGCCGCCCTTTTGCACCGCAATCGTGCAATGCGCCCTCATTTAGCGCAGCAACGCGCCCCCTCACCCTAATCCTCTCCCACAGGGAGGGAGAGAGACAGTCCGTGCCACGGTTTATCTGGGTATTCGTCCTTGGGGAGGGGACCGTTCGAGTGGATCTGAAACTTGTTATGGTCTAATGATCGGTCTCCCTACGGGTTAACCCCCAGTCTTTGACTACACTGTTAAGCTATCCCCTACTCAATGTTCCTCCTCAACCTTAGGATCCCAACATGAGCAAAAAAACCTTTGATGCCACCCAGCCCGCAGCGGTTAAAGACGTAGCCGCCTTTCTAGCGCAGTTAAATGCCAGCGGCGGCAAACCGATGGAACAGATGAAGCCGAAAGAGGCACGTAAGGTGTTGGAAGGCGCACAACGCAGCGTGGAGGTGGTACAGCGTGAGGTCGAAATTGAAGAAAAAACCATTCACGTGGCCGGTCAGGACATCCTGCTGCACATCGTGCGCCCGCCACGAGTGAAAGGTAAATTGCCGGTATTTATGTTTTTCCACGGCGGAGGTTGGGTATTGGGCGACTTCCCGACCCACGAACGATTGGTGCGCGATCTGGTTTACAGCTCAGGAGCGGTAGCGGTATTTGTCAATTACACACCGTCACCAGAAGCCCACTATCCCACCGCCATCGAGCAAGCCTACGCGGCCACGGAATGGGTGGCGGAATACGGAGAGAAAATCAACGTCGATGGCAGCCGACTGGCGGTAGTGGGCAATAGCGTTGGCGGTAACATGGCGACGGTGGTGAGCCTGATGGCTAAAGCGCGAGGCACACCGGCACTGCGCTGCCAAATCTTGCTGTGGCCGGTCACCCACGCCAGTTTTGATCGCGATTCCTATCATCAGTTTGCCGAAGGCCATTTCCTGACGCGCAATATGATGAAGTGGTTTTGGGACAACTACACCACCGACAAGACCCAGCGTAAGGAGATCTACGCCTCACCGCTCAATGCGAGCCTGGAACAGCTGCAAGGGCTGCCACCTGCGCTGATCCAAACCGCCGAGCTGGACGTACTGCGGGATGAGGGGGAAGCCTACGCCCGCCTGCTGAACGCGGCTGGCGTCGAGGTGACCGCCACCCGCTACAATGGGCTGATCCACGATTACGGCCTGTTAAACCCGCTCGCCCAGGTTCCGGCGGTCCATTCGGCTATTCATCAGGCCGGACGCGCATTGAAGCATTATCTGGCCTAGCCCAGGTTACGGATCAGCCTGGCCAAGGTCTTGATGGCGGTTTCAAGCCTGTCGCTCCACTCGAAAGAGGCGTTCAGGCGAAAACAGTGGTTGAAACGATCGCCGGTAGTGAACATTCGCCCCGGCGCAATACTGATGCCCTCTGCCAGCGCACGCTGGTAAAGCTCCATGGAAGACTGTGTCGCCTCCAGCTCCAGCCACAGGAAATAGCCTCCGTCCGGCTGGCTGACCTTCACCGTTGGCGGGAAGTGATGGGCGATCGCCTGATGCATGGCGCTTTGGCGCTGGGCCAATAAACGCCGCAAGCGACGCAGATGGGTATCATAGCCGCCATGCAGCAGATAATCGGCGATCGCCATCTGGGTCGGCACGCTGGTTGAAACAGTGCTCATAAGTTGCAAGCGCTGGATCTGCGGCGCATATCGCCCTGCCGCCACCCAGCCCACACGGAACCCCGGAGCCAGACATTTTGAGAACGACGAACAGTGCAAAATCTGTCCGCCCTGATCCAACGCCTTGGCAGGCAAGGGCCGCTCGGCGCTGAAATAAAGCTCGCCGTACACATCATCTTCCAGCAACGAGATCTGATGTTCGCGCAGCATCGTCACCAGCCGTTTTTTATTCTCGTCCGACATGCTCGACCCTTGCGGGTTCTGGAAATGAGTCATCAACCAGCAGGCCTTGATCGGATACTGCTCAATCGCCTGCTGTAACGAATCCAGATCGATCCCATGCTGCGGGTGGGTAGCGATTGCCACCGCTTTCAGCTTCAGGCGTTCCAGCGCCTGCAACGCACCGTAAAATGCCGGGGATTCAATCGCCACCGTGTCCCCCGGCTGCGTCACCGCTTGCAGGCTGAGGCTTAACGACTCCATCGCCCCGGCGGTGATCACAATCTCATCTGGGGAGACCTGCATCCCATTCAGCGCATAGCGTTGGGCAATATGGCGACGCAATGCCTCGTTGCCGGGTGGCAAATTAGCAAGCGAACTGTGAGGCGTGAATTTCCGGGCGACGCTGCTCAGCGCCCTGGCCAACTTGGGTTGCATAAACAGGGTGGCATCCGGGAAAGCCGAGCCGAAGGGCACAATTTCTGGATCCTTACAGGCTTGCAGCACGTCAAAGATAAAGGCGTTGATATCCACCTGTTCGCTCACCAGCAGTTTTTCACCCCGGATGGGCTGCGGTAACGCCTGTGAACGGGCCGCCACATAGTAACCAGACTGAGGCCGCGCTACGATCCAGCCCTGGCTTTCCAGTAGCTGGTATGACTGCACCACCGTCATCAGGCTCAGCCCGGCACGTTTACCACTTTCCCGCAGCGAGGGCAGTTTGTCCCCGGCACGCCATACCCGGTTCTGGATCTGTTCGCGGATCTGCTGGGCAAGCTGTTCATATCTGGTCATACAATTCCAACTGTTATAGGAAAAAGTAAAATAACTGTCACTGTTATCGTTACTCTACTCCATGCTCTACTTAGCGCAAGTTTTAATAAGCAAGCTTTCGCTTTCCTAAGAGGCCGATTATGAACAAATCAAGGAGGCTCCATGTTCGGACTTGATGCATTGGAGCTGGCACGGATCCAGTTCGCCTTCACCGTTTCCTTCCATATTATCTTCCCGGCGATCACCATCGGTATGGCCAGCTATCTGGCGGTGCTCGAAGGCCTATGGCTGAAAACCGGCAATCAGGCTTACCGAGACCTGTACCACTTCTGGTCCAAAATCTTCGCCGTCAACTTTGGCATGGGCGTGGTTTCCGGACTGGTGATGGCCTATCAGTTCGGCACCAACTGGAGCTTTTTCTCCGAATTTGCCGGCAGTATCACCGGCCCATTGCTGACTTATGAAGTACTGACCGCCTTCTTCCTCGAAGCCGGATTCCTGGGCGTGATGCTGTTTGGCTGGAATCGTGTTGGCCCCGGCCTGCACTTCTTCGCTACCTGTATGGTAGCACTCGGCACGCTGATCTCTACCTTCTGGATCCTGGCTTCCAACAGCTGGATGCAGACCCCGCAGGGGCACGAGATCATCAATGGAGTCGTCGTACCGGTTGACTGGTTCAAAGTGATCTTCAACCCGTCCTTCCCTTACCGCCTGCTGCATATGACCACTGCGGCATTCCTGTCGTCGGCCTTCTTTATCGGTGCCTCAGCGGCCTGGCACCTGCTGCGTGGCCGTGATACGCCAGCCATGCGCAAGATGCTGTCGATGGCCATGTGGATGGCACTGATCGTCGCCCCTATTCAGGCGGTGATCGGCGACGCACACGGTCTCAATACGCTGAAATATCAACCGGCCAAAATCGCCGCCATCGAAGGCCACTGGGAGAACCCGCCAGGAGAGGCCACGCCGTTGATCCTGTTCGGATGGCCGGATATGGAGCGTGAAGAAACCCGTTTCAAGGTGGAAATTCCTTACCTAGGCAGCCTAATCCTCACCCACAGCCTCACCGAGCAGGTTCCGGCGTTGAAATCCTTCGCACCGGAAGATCGCCCGAATTCCACCGTGGTGTTCTGGTCGTTCCGCATCATGGTGGCGCTGGGCATGCTGATGATCCTGGCTGGCGTGTGGAGCCTGTGGCTACGCTGGCGCGGCGGACTCTATCAGTCCAAACCCTTCCTGTACTTCATTCTGTGGATGGGGCCTTCAGGGCTGATTGCCTTGCTGGCGGGGTGGTTCACCACCGAGATTGGCCGCCAGCCGTGGGTCGTCTACGGGCTGCAACGCACCGCCGATGCCGTCTCTGCCCATGGCGACATCCATATGAGTGTGAGCCTGCTGGCCTTTATCGCCGTCTACTGCTCAGTGTTTGGCGTCGGTTATTCCTACATGATGCGCCTGATCCGCAAAGGCCCGCAGGCCCATGAAGGTGACGAGCCAAGCGGCCACGGCACACCGGCACGCCCGCTCTCAGCGGTACACGAAACTTTGGACGACAGGAGCTGAACATGGGTATCGATCTTCCGTTGATTTGGTTTGTGATCATCGTGTTCAGCACCATGATGTATGTGGTCATGGACGGCTTTGATCTGGGCATCGGCATTCTGTTCCCGTGGGTGAAAGACAGCCACGATCGCGACGTAATGATGAATACCGTGGCACCGGTATGGGACGGCAACGAAACCTGGCTGGTGCTTGGCGGGGCCGCCCTGTTTGGGGCTTTCCCACTGGCGTATGCGGTGATCCTGGATGCGTTGGCCATTCCCCTCACGCTAATGCTGTTTGGCCTGATCTTCCGCGGTGTGGCCTTTGAGTTCCGCTTCAAGGCCAAACCGGAGAAACGCCATATCTGGGACAAGGCGTTTATCGGCGGTTCAATCCTGGCCACCTTCTGCCAGGGCGTGGTCGTCGGGGCGATTATCGACGGCTTCCCGGTGGAAGGCCGCGCCTATGTTGGCGGCCCCTTCGACTGGTTCACTCCGTTCGCCCTGTTCTGCGGTTTGGGCCTGGTAGTGACCTATGCGTTACTCGGCTGCACCTGGTTGGTGATGAAGACTGCCGGAAGCTTGCAGGCCCGGATGCATCGTCTGACCACACCCCTGCTGGTTAGCCTGCTGCTAATCCTGCTGGCCGTCAGCGTCTGGACGCCAATCGCTCACCCTGAAATTGCGACCCGCTGGTTCAGTCTGCCGAACCTGTTCTGGCTGCTGCCGGTGCCGCTGCTGGTGTTGCTCAGCGCCTGGGGGATCTGGCACGGCGTACGCCACGATGCCCACTACTCGCCGTTCCTGCTGACGCTGTTGCTGGTATTTCTGGGGCTAAGCGGCCTGGGTATCAGCATCTGGCCGCTGCTGATCCCGCCGACTATCACCCTGTGGCAAGCCGCTGCACCGCTACAAAGTCTGGGCTTCATGCTGGTGGGCGCACTGTTTATTATTCCGATTATTTTGGTCTACACCTTCTGGAGCTACTACGTGTTCCGCGGCAAGGTGAGCCATGAGGATGGGTATCATTGATGAATAAGACGATGAATGAGAACACCGCCACTATTCCCTGGTGGAAACGCGTCGGCTGGTTGGTGATTATCTGGAGTGCCAGCGTTCTGGGGCTATTTTTGGTCGCTTCGCTATTCCGCCTGCTGATGACCGCCGCCGGAATGAAACCGGAATAACTTTACGGTTTCCCCATCATCCCCAAAAAACGCTGTTGCATCTGCAACAGCGTTTTCAGATCCAGGCACTGATAATCCAGCCCATGCTGAGCAGCGACTTCGGCAATAATCTTCGCCAGAGCCGGGTAATGCCGATGGCTCCAATGCGGGAACAGATGGTGGGTCAGGTGCAGGTTGGCGCCGCCCAGCCAGTAACCAACCCAGCGTGGCGTGGCCTGCCAGTCGAAGGTGGTGGAAAACAGATGTTGATACCAGCCATGCACCATCTTGCCCTGCTCGGGAACCTGATAGAAATTGGCTTTGGCCCAATGGGTACCGACAATCAACATCACAAACACCAACGACGACAGCATCTGGCTCAGCAGGTAAGTTAGCCAGATCGCCGTGGCACTGACCTCAGGCGGCATCAGCCATAGCGGGATTGCCAACGCCAACGTGAAGTGCGCCAGCTTGCTCAGCAAGAAAACGCCCCAGCCTTTGCTCCCCTGCAACATCATCTTGGGCGTCATGCGCGTTTTGCCAGCCCGATCCAACCAGTCAAACAGCCAGATGTAATACGGGAAAGTCAGTGCCGCCACTATCGGCCAGTAGTATTGCTGCAAACGCATAAAGGTTTTGCGCTGCTGGAACGGCGTTTGCCGCAGCACGCCGTTCGGCTCGATATCCGGATCGTAACCTTCGATATTGTTGTAGGCATGGTGGAAGATAACGTGACGCACCCGCCAACAGTCTGCATCCAGCCCCAACGGGATGCTCACAATAAAATTAAGCCAGTGGTTCAGCCGTGCCTGTTTGAAAAAGGCATTGTGTGAGGCGTCGTGCACCACGTTCACCGTCAACATCATGGCAGAGAAAATAAAGCCGACGTAGCAGCCGAAATAGGCCCAGGCATTTTGCTGTTGCAAACTGAGTGCATAAAAGCCCGCGCACACCAGGATCAGCAGCAACACTTTGGCGAACATCCCGCGGTCGGCAAAGCGGTGGTCGCCCCGCTCCGCCAGATAGGCCTGGCTGCCACGCATCAGCGCCAGATGAATGTCGCGGTTCTCACGTTGGAACGCCAAGGGCCGCAACGGCGTGGTGCCTGGCATTTTCATCGTGGCTGTTGCCCCATCGTACGTAGGAAGCGTTGCTGCTGTTGCAACAGTTCGCGATAGCCGATGCAGCGATAATCCATGGCATAGCGTGGCGCGAGTTCAGCCAAGATGGCGGCCAGCGCGGGATAATGGCGGTGATTCCAGCCGGGGAACAGATGATGGGTGAGATGATAATTCAGCCCACCTGTCAGATGGTGCAACCACTTTGGCGAGGTTTCCCAGTCGCAGGCGGTGGCAAAGTTATGCCGATACCAGCCCTGCGGCATTTGCCCCCCCTCTGGCACCGCGTAAAACTCGGCCTGCGCCCAGTGGGTACCCAACAGTAAGAACACCACCAGCAGCGAGGCCAGCATCTGGCTCAACAGATAAGCGATCAGCACCGTTTGCCAGCCGATACCGTGTTGCTGGCAAACCACTAACGGGATCACCAGCACCACCACTATGTGGCACAGTTTGCTGGCAATAAACACCGCCCAGCCCTTGCGCCCGGCCAGTACACCCTCGGTGGCCAACGGGGTTTTGCCCAACCGGTCTGACCAATCAAACACCAGCGCAATATAGGGCAGCGACAAGGCAGCAATCAGCGGCCAGTAAAGGTGCTGATAGCGCATGTGCGCCCGCCATTGCTGGAACGGCGTCTGGCGGAAAAAGCCGTTCTCTTCGGTGTCCAGATCGTAATGTTCGACATTGGCATACACATGGTGATAGCTGACGTGCCGTGTCCGCCAATAGTCCGGATCGACCCCCAGCGGGATCGTCACCAGACGCCCCGCCAGGCGATTCACCCAAGGAGTGCGGGCGAACGCGTTATGCGAAGCGTCATGATTGACGTTAACGTTCAGCAACATGCCCATCATGACAAAGGCAAAGTAACACAGCATAAACGCCAGCCCCTGCTGTTGCATCAGGCTGAGCAGGTAGAAACCCACGCACAACAACAGCAGGACGATAGCCTTGATCCAACGGGCCACATCGGCAAAGCGGTGATCGTCACGGCCGCTCAGATAAGCATGGGCCCGACGTTTCAGTTCACGATGAAACGCCTGTTCCCCATCCGCAGGGAAAGAGAGTGGCGGCAGAGAGTCAGCCATGGACCGCTTCCTTCTGGCGTCCCCAGCCAGCGGCGACAGCGCAGCCATGCACCGCAATGCCGCAAGTCATCAGCCACCAGTAAGGTTGGTGCCACCCCAGCGCCAACAGCAACAACAGTGGAGCGGCCAACGCCACCAATAACCAGGTCTTTACGCCCCAGCTACGGCCTTCGGCAATCCCCCCCAGCGCTACCGCGCCTACCGCCAACAGCATAAACAGTGCCGCCTGCTCGCCGGTCAGGCCGTTGTAGCCATATCCAAAGCGATACACATAACCCAGCACCAGGGCGAACAACAGCAACGCACCACTCACCATACACCACGCGGAGCTGCGGAAACGGGCGCTATTGGCCGAAGGTTTGTAAGGCAGCTTGAAGTAGCGCAAAAACGGCTGATTGCTGGCCCAGAACGGATTAACCGAAGATTTCTCCCCGCGTACGCCATAGGCGAAAGGCTCGGTTGGCAGCGACGGGCCAAAGGTGCCAAACAGCTTGTCCCAGAAGATAAAGCTGCCGCCAAAATTACGGTTGGAATAGGCCAGATCGTTGACGTGATGCACCCGATGGTGCGCCGGGGTAACAAAGATTTTTTCCAGCCAGCCCAGTTTTGGGGTCAGCGCATTATGGTTAAACAGCTGAATGCCGTAGTGCAGGATCGAAACGGTGATAAACACCGAAAGCGGCACACCGGCCAACGCCAGCAGCATAAAGAACGGGATCGACGTTAATGACGAATACCACGAGTTACGCACGCCCAACGAAAGGTTGAAATGCTCGCCCTGGTGATGCACCACATGCACCGCCCACAACAGGCGGAAACGGTGATGCAGGCGGTGTAACCAGTAAAAACCAAAGTCCCACGCCAGCAAGGCAAACAGCCACACCAGCGCAACCGGCCAGCTATCGACCAGGCCCAGGCTGTAATGGGTCGCCACATAGCCATAGCAGAAGATCTCCAGCCCCCGGAACAGCCACAGCATGATATGCCCGGAGTTGAGGTTGAAGATCACATCGTGCCAATCAACGCTGCCCCGATTGCGCTTTTGCAGCCACAGGGCTTCGCCCAGCACCACGCACAGCATAAAGACTATCGGTATTACCAGATCGGTCATGGTCGTTCTCCCTGACGAAAATCACTGACAATCCATCGAACATGTTGGCAGGCATAGCCGACGGCCATGGCCAACACCGCTCCACTGAGCAAATCCACCAGCAGGTGTCGGCGCAGTTGCAGGATAGAGAAGGCAATCGCCAATCCCCAAAGCGACAACAGCACGCTGCGCCATTTTTTCCGACTGTCCGCCACGGCCCACACGGCCAGGGCCGTCAAGGCTATATGCAACGAGGGTAAACAGTTTTGTTTTGAATCAATCCCGATCAATGCCGCCAGCATGGTGGAGCTGAGTGACCCCCCCTGATCGACCGGGTAGTCCATCGTCGTCGGCCACAGCAGATAGATGGCCCCCGCAACAATAGCGGCAAGCTGCATCGAGCTTCTAAGCCATTTGATCCGGCTCAGCGGGCACAGCAGATAGCACAGCGGAACGATCAGGAAAAAAGACAGGTATAGCCAGATAGCATGCGGGCTAAAGGGAATTGCGCGATCCAGCCAACTCGGCGTCAGCTGATAACCCGCTCCTTGCCATCGGTCAGTGCTGTTATAAATCAGGCCAACAAAGCCCCAGCCCAGCAGCATTTGCCATAGGCGATAGATCACCTCTTTCATGATGCCTCCGGCAAACGCACGATGCGACGGCGTTTGGCATCGAACTGCGGCATGATGCTCTGTGCGGTCAGTTGCCACTCCAGTTGCTGCACCGCGATACCTTGCTGGGTAAACAGCACCATCAGGTGCTGCTGACAATGTTCCAGCTCGGCAGGGCTACAGTCGGCCATCAGATGCAGCCGCTGGCTAGACAACTGGGTCAGGCGATAATCGGCCACGGCGGGTAACGCGTTGGCAATCACACGGCGGCATAGATCGGCAAAGACTCGCTGCGCTGTGCCCTGCAATCCTGGCAGTAAGAGTTGATCGTCACAGCGCCCTTCAATCCGATCCAACGCCATGCTGGCCTGGCCGCATGGGCAAGGCTCCGCACGCCGCACCAGAATATCATCCAGCCGATAACGCACGATCGGCTGCGTACGGCGCGTAAAATCGGTGATCAGTGGGGTAAAGTGCTGCTCATCGATCCACTGTGGCTCCACGTGAATAAACTCTTCGTTCAGATGCAAGGTGCCGTGGCTACAGGTAGCAGCCAGAAAACCTTCGGTGGCCTGATAGACTTCGCCTACGTCGGCAAATACCCGCTTTAGCAATTGGCGATCCTGCGGCTCCAGCACCTCAGCCACTGAGATCACTTTCTTCACTCGCAATTGGAGTTCACCCCGCTCGACCGCATTAGCCAACGCGCACAATACCTGCGCAGGTGCGACCACGATGGTGGGTTGCTCCCGTTCAATCTGCGGTAAGTGCTCGGCAAAGGGAGCAAACAGATCGTAAAACGTCAGGCTCAACCAGCGGTTGTTGACGCTGTGATACAGATTGTTATCCGCACGTAGAAACAGCGCGACCCGCTCACCGGCAAACACCCCTTGCGGCAACATTTTGGCCAGCATGCCGCCAGCCCAGATCTGCTGTTCCTGCGGGCTGACCACAAACACGCCGCGTCGCCCGGAGGTACCGGTCGATAAACCTACGCTGTATTTGCCCACTTTGGGGGTGAAGTCACGATCGGTTTCGCTGCGCCGGGCACAGGCCAATAGCGCCTCCAGTTGCAGCCCAGCGGTATTCATCCGATCAAAATGCGTCATCATGATCGCTTTGTCCATTTCTGGCCATTCGCTCACGGGTAACAGACAGTATGGCCGGAAATAGGGGCTATGCGCCAATACCCGGCGGGCAAAGCGTTTTAACTGACGCGCCTGGTAAGCCTCCAGTTCTGCCCGTTCGGTGAAATGCAGTTTGCGCGCTCGCAGGTAGTGCCACAGCGTCATCAGCGGGATCATAAATCCCCCTCATGGCACAACAGGATCTCTGCCGCGCCGCCGTGATGCAGTTGGTTGAGCGCTTCAAGGGTTTGGTAGTAGCTACGCGGATTATCCATGATCAGGTTCGCCAGCCGCGAAGGGCCTCGCAGTTGCTGGTAGTTCAGCGGCGACCAGGCGGCATCGCTTGCCAGCAGCGTCCAGCCCGCATCGGTTTGGACAAAGGCACCAAGATGGCCCGCAGCATGGCCCGGCAGAGGCACAATGAGGATTTGCCCTTCGCTGCCTGGTAGTGCATACCCCTGCTGGAACGGTGCCAGTTCGGCTGGCAGACTCTGTAGCGGGAATGACTCCACAAACTGCAATGCGGATTCAAACTCCTCGGGGATCAACCCCGGTATAAACGCCCGCTTCAGGGCGGCAAAGCCGCGCAGCTCACGAGTTTGCTGCCAGCCCTCACCAGAACAAATCATGTTGAGACGGCTGAAATCACGCAGGCCAGCGATATGGTCAGCATGAAAATGGGAAATAATTACCGCCTCAATATCACCCACGCCTACACCCCGGCTACGCAACTGCTCAAACAGCGCCTGCTGTGGGCTGAAATAGACCGGGGTAATCTGGCTATACAACCGGAAAATACCGCTGGCGGTGTACTGTTGGAAATAGCTGGCATAACCGGTATCCCATAGCCAGCGACGCTCGCCCACCTCCAGCAGGTAGGCACGAGAAGGGAATTTGCAGCTACGCATCGGCGAGCCACGCAGTGCCATGCAGCCAAGGTGGGTGCAATAACCGATTTCAAAGGTGGTGATATTAGCCATGCGCCGCCATCCCCTGCTGTTTCATCCATTGCCCGGTCAGCTCTATCCCCTGCTCCAGGCTATAACGAGGCCGGTAGCCCAGTTCTTCAATCGCGCGGCTGTTATCCAGCGTCATATCAAAATAGGCGGCCGCCGCGCTGTAGCGCGTCAGCATCGGCTCTTTGCCGGTGAAATGGGCTATCAATTCCATCCCCCCTGCCACCGCCCACAACAGCCGGTAAGGCAATGCCTGCACCCTATATTGCCAGCCTAGCTGTTGGGCCAGCAGTTGGTGCAGCATATCCTCCAGCCGCTGCGGCTGTTGGTTGGTGATGTTATAAATGCCGCCGGAAGGCAAGTTCGCCCGGTTGCTGGCCAGATCCATCGCATGCACTACGTTGAGCACAAAGGTCAGATCCAGATAGGCTTTACCGCCACCGGGCAGACGCAGAGCACCTTTATCACGCTGCATCTGGGCCAGGATCCTGGGTACGATCACTCGGTCATGCGGGCCAAACAGGCCACGCGGACGCAGGATCAGGTAGGTGGTTTGCGGATAGCGATGCAGCAGCGCGTTAATGCTCTGTTCGGCAGCATACTTGCTGGCAGCATAATGATTGGCAAACCGCCGGGCCGGTTCACCTTCGGTAATGTTGTGATGATGCCTGAAATCAAAATAGATCGCCGGCGTCGAGATATGGATAAAGCGTTTCACCCCGCAGCGCCCGGCGGCTTTGGCGAGCTTTTCCGTGACGTAGGTGTTGGCCTGGAAAAACGCCTTGCGATCGCCCCATGGGGAAGATTTGGCGGCACAATGCCAGACGATGTCATAACCCCTCATCAGTTGTTCGCACTGTTCCATCCCGGCGCGGGTCAGATCCAACGGAGTAAACTTTGCCCCCAGTACCACCAACTCACGGCCAACGGCCTCATCACGCCCGGTAGCATGCACCTGATGCCCGGCAGCCAACAACCACTCGGCCGCATTGCGCCCTAACCCACTGGTCGCCCCGGTTACCAAGACTTTCATGGCAGCAGAACCATGCCGCCCAGGGTCAGCCCGGCAGCGGTACCGATCAACATTACCGGCTGATTGGCCTTCAGCCTGTCGGTGATCGCCGCCTCGTGCAGCGCGGAAGGAATTGACGCCGCCACCTGGTTGCCCCGGTAACGATAGATATCCACCAACGCCTCTGGCGCTACATTCAGCCTTTTGCGCATATGCTCCAGCGAGAGATGGCTGGCCTGGTGCGGGACCACGGTGGCAATTTGTGGCAAGGTGAGCCCTGCGGCGCTCAGCAAGCGCTCAAGGTAGCCTTCTATCAGCGCAGAAGCCTGGCGGAACAGTTGCTTGCCCTTCATATGGAACAGAAAATCGCTGTCGTTCATCCCGGCGCGCGGGTTACGGCGTGTGCCACCGGCGCGGATTTCACACAGATCGCTGCCTTCCGGATAGGTTTCCATCAGGTAGGACAAAATTCCGCTGCGCCCATCGCCGCGTTCCACAATGGCACAGGCGGCACCATCGCCAAAAATCAGTGAGGACTCTTCATCTTCCCAGTCGATACCGCGCGAGGCGATATCGGCGGAGACAATGGCAATTCGCCGGTAAACGCCTGTGTTGAGAAGCCCAGCCGCCACCTGCAATGCGCTAATAAAGCTGACGCAGCTGGTATTGATATCAAAACCTGCGGTACCTGAGGGTAAGCCAGCGATTTTAAGAATATGCGCGGCACTAAAGGGTAATGCCTGTACGGAAATAGCCGAGGCCGAGATCAACAGATCGATGGAGTCACGCGGGATAGCATGGCGAGCCAGCGCATCATCCAATGCGGCGACGGCCAGTTCGGCCTGGCTGGCCTGATTGCTGGCATGAAAGCGATGAATAATCCCCGAGCGTTTTTCTACATAGCCGACGGGTTTGTTCAATTGCCGATCCAACGCCGAAGATTCGATGCAGCCGGGAGGCAACGCCGCACCGGTCGCGATGATTTTCAGCGGCAGGACGGGGTGGGACAGGTTATCAATGGTCATAGGTGTTCAGTCTGCTTATCCCTAACTCGTTTGGCTTAGCATCCAGCGTAATTAATCAAACCATTTACGCTCTTTTGATCTAGCCCTTATTTAACATCAGCATAATGAAAATCCTAACAGGAAATTTTACTGATTGATTCCGTTCGCTTAACTAACCTGGTAAACCATGCCGTTAACCTAATGGCACAGCCTAGATCAACGCCGAAAAGAGATCTATAAGAATAAGCTGTTTGACCTGGTTCGGGGAGGCTAAGGCAGGCCAAAATCAAAGACTGAGTCAACGATAAAAGGGTGTTGGTTAAGCAGCAATACGAGGGAAATAAAATAGCGGCAACGTCCAAAGACCTTGCCGCTGGATAACGTGGGGAATTAACGGCGGTTACGTACCAACTGGTAGCGGCGAGTCAGATATTCCACCGGCACGCTCCAGATATGCACCAGGCGGCAGAACGGGAATATCAGGAACAGGGTCATGCCGAGCACGATATGGATCTTGAATATCAGTGCAACCCCTTCCAAATGTTGAGCTGCACCGCCATGGAAGGTCACCACCGCTTGCGCCCAGGCGACCAACTTCAGCATCTCGCTACCGTCCATGTGTTGAGCAGAGAACGGAATGGTCAACAGCCCCAGACACACCTGCACGACCAGCAACGTCAGGATCAGGATATCCCCCACGCTACTGGTGGCGCGGATACGTGGGTTGGTCAAACGGCGCTTTAATAACAGCACACCGCCCACCAACATCATCACGCCACAGGCCCCACCGGCAAACATCGCCATTTTCTGTTTCACGGCGATCGGCAGGAAAGATTCATACATCCAGTGCGGCGTCAGCATACCGAGGAAGTGCCCGGCAAAAATGCCCAGAATGCCGATATGGAACAGGTTAGAGGCCAGCCGCATGCCCTTTTTATCCAGCATCTGGCTGGAGCCAGCACGCCAGGTGTATTGCCCGTAGTCGTAACGCAGCCAACTACCGATCAGGAAGATCGCTCCGGCGATATACGGATAGATATCGAAGAAGAAAAGCGTCAGAAAGTGCATGATTAGCGTCCTTTGGTTGCCGTGGTCATTGAACCCACATCCAGATACTGTGGCGCCACCGCCCCAGCAAAGCGCCGCTGGTGGGTGGCCTGCTGCGCCGAAGCACAGCCTTGCTCACCCAAAAACTTGATCTGTTCTTCTTCCCAGACGGCATCCAGAGCCTGTGGCGTGTCGTCACGTGTTTCACCGGCAACTTGTGGCTGCAAACTTTTGGCTGCAACGCCACTAGCAGACAACACCAGCAGCAGATCGAACAGTACCGCATACGGGCTTTGACGCTGTTGCAAGCGAGCACCCAGCAGGGCCAGGATGGGGGCGATATCCTGCAATCCGCCCTGAGCTTCCTCTTTGTTGCGGCTAGCCAGATACTCCAGATACAGCGGCAAGAAGTCCGGCAGTTCGCGGCTGTCGATCTCCAGCCCGGCTTCGCGGTATTGCGCCATCAGATCGACCATAGCCTGGCCGCGATCGCGGGATTCACCGTGAACATGCTCAAACAACAACAGTGAAGTCGCACGGCCACGATCGAACAGCTCGCAATACTCCGCCTGCACATCCAGCAACGGACGGGCACAGAAGCGGCGGATAAACAGAATCAACTGGGCGCTGTGATGCAAGTCCAGTTCACAGGCCGGTTCCAGGGCTTCCACCAGCTCTTGCTGATGGTCAAACAATTCCTGCTCAGGATAATCCAGCAGGCGGGCAATAATTCGCAGAGCGATCATGAGGCATCCTCCTTGCGCGGGGTTTTCTGCGTCACGTCGATGGCATCGATGCGGCGGCTGTTGAACAGGTTGAATTTGCTGTCACTGCCGTGGCAACCGTCGCCAAAGCTGAAGCCACAGCCTTTGCTTTCCGGGAAGGCTTCGCGCGCCAATTCACGGTGGCTGGAAGGCACGACGAAACGGTCTTCGTAGTTAGCGATCGCCAGATAGCGATACATCTCTTGCGCCTGCGCTTCTGTCAGTCCCACCTGCTCAAGCGCACTGGTGTCCACCACGCCGTCCACGGTTTCTGCCCGCTTGTAGTGGCGCATCGCCAACATCCGTTTTAGCGCCAACAGCACCGGAGCGGTATCCCCGGCGGTCAACAGATTCGCCAGATATTGCACCGGGATGCGCAGGCTTTCGACATCAGGCAGTACGCCGCTGTGGGCCAACTCACCGGCATCCGCAGCCGACTGGATCGGAGACAACGGCGGTACATACCACACCATCGGCAAAGTGCGATATTCCGGGTGCAGCGGCAGCGCCAGCTTCCAGTCCATCGCCATCTTGTAAACCGGCGACTGCTGTGCAGCCTCAATCACGCCTTGCGGGATACCGTCTTTCAACGCTTGCTCAATCACCGCCGGATCGTGCGGATCGAGGAAGATATCCATTTGGCTCTGATACAGGTCTTTATCGTTCTCTGTCGCGGCCGCTTGTTCAATGCGGTCGGCATCGTACAGCAGCACGCCGAGATAGCGGATACGCCCCACGCAGGTTTCCGAACAAACGGTCGGCTGGCCAGCCTCAATCCTTGGGTAGCAGAAGATGCACTTCTCGGATTTGCCGCTTTTCCAGTTGAAGTAGATTTTCTTGTACGGGCAGCCGGTCAGGCACATCCGCCAGCCGCGGCATTTATCCTGATCGATCAGCACAATGCCGTCTTCGCCGCGTTTATAGATCGCACCGCTCGGACAAGTCGCCACACAGGCCGGGTTCAGGCAGTGCTCGCACAGGCGTGGCAGATACATCATGAAGGTGTTTTCGAACTGGCCGTACATCGCCTTCTGCATGTTGTCGAAGTTTTTGTCTTTGGCACGTTTGTCGAACTCACCGCCGAGGATCTCTTCCCAGTTTGGGCCGCTTTCGATCTTGTTCATTCGCTGGCCGGTGATCAGCGAGCGCGGACGGGCGATCGGCTGATGCTTGCCCTGCGGGGCGGTATGCAGGTTCTGGTAGTCGTAATCGAACGGCTCGTAATAATCGTCCAGCGCGGGAACATCCGGGTTGGCAAAGATCTTCGACAGCAGGCCAATGCGGTTACCCATGCGCGGCTCCAGCTTGCCGTTGATTTTGCGTATCCAGCCACCCTTCCATTTGTCCTGATCTTCCCAGGCGTTGGGATAGCCGATGCCCGGCTTGCTTTCCACGTTGTTGAACCAGGCATATTCCATGCCTTCGCGGCTGGTCCAGACGTTCTTACAGGTCACCGAACAGGTATGGCAACCTATGCACTTGTCCAGGTTGAGTACCATGCCAACTTGCGAACGAATTTTCATTTGGCTTTCTCCTGCTGGCTGCCCTGCGCGTAGTCGTTACCTTCGCCGTCTAACCAGTCGATATGGTCCATTTTGCGCACCACCACAAACTCATCGCGATTCGAGCCTACGGTGCCGTAGTAGTTAAAACCGTAGGCCAGCTGCGCATAGCCGCCGATCATATGGGTCGGTTTAGGACACACGCGGGTCACCGAGTTGTGGATCCCGCCGCGCTGGCTGGTGATTTCCGAGCCTGGAATGTTCACGATACGTTCCTGCGCGTGATACATCATGGTCATCCCCGACGGAATACGCTGGCTGACCACCGCACGGGCGGTGAGCGCTCCGTTGGCGTTGAAGGCCTCGATCCAGTCGTTATCTTCAATGCCTAGGTCTTTGGCATCGTCCTCACTCAGCCAGACGATTGGCCCGCCGCGTGACAGGGTCAGCATCAGCAGGTTGTCGCTGTAGGTGGAGTGGATGCCCCACTTCTGGTGCGGCGTCAGGAAGTTCAGTGCCTTCTCTTTGTTACCGTTTGGCTTTTTATTCAGCAACGGCTGCGCGGCACGGGTGTCGATCGGCGGGCGATAGACCAGCAGGCTTTCCCCGAAGGCACGCATCCACTCGTGATCCTGATAAAGCTGCTGGCGGCCACTCAGGGTGCGCCATGGGATCAGCTCATGCACGTTGGTGTAGCAGGCGTTGTAAGAGACGTGTTCATCCTCCAGACCAGACCAGGTCGGGCTGGAGATGATCTTGCGCGGCTGGGCCTGAATATCGCGGAAACGGATCTTTTCGTCTTCCTTGTTCAGCGCCAGATGGGTGTGATCGCGCCCGGTGATGTTGCTCAGTGCCTGCCAGGCTTTCACCGCCACCTGCCCATTGGTTTCCGGTGCCAGCGAGAGGATCACTTCCGCCGCATCGATAGCACTTTCGATCTTAGGCCGCCCAACTGCCGGGCCTTCGGTCTTCACGTAGTTGAGCTTTTTCAGGAAGTCGACTTCGGTCTGGGTGTTCCAACTGATGCCCTTCCCCCCGTTGCCAAGCTTGTCCAGCAGCGGACCGAGCGAGGTAAAGCGCTCGTAGGTCGCGGGATAATCGCGTTCGACCACCATGATGTGTGGCGCGGTTTTACCTGGGATCAGCTCGCACTCGCCTTTCTTCCAGTCTTTCACGCCGTAGGGCTGCGCCAGTTCGGCGGCGGAGTCATGCTGGATCGGCAGCGTAACAATGTCGGTTTCCTGGCCCAGATGGCCAACGCACACCTCGGAGAACGCTTTGGCGATACCCTTGTAGATCTCCCAGTCGCTCTTGGAATCCCAGGCAGGATCGACAGCCGCAGACAACGGATGAATAAACGGATGCATGTCCGAGGTATTCATATCGTCTTTCTCGTACCAGGTGGCGGTAGGCAGCACGATGTCGGAATACAGGCAGGTGCTGGACATGCGGAAATCAAGCGTCACGACCAGATCCAACTTGCCTTCGCCGCCGTTATCCAACCACTCGACTTCCTGTGGTTTTACGCCGCCCTGCTGGCCCAAATCCTGGCCCTGGATGCCATTCTCGGTCCCCAGCAGGTATTTGAGCATGTATTCATGCCCCTTGCCGGAGGAGCCCAGCAGGTTGGAGCGCCAGACGAACAGGTTACGCGGGAAGTTCTGCGGGTTATCCGGCTGTTCGGCAGCAAAGCGAACGCTGCCCTGTTTCAGGCTCTCCACGGTGAAATCCAGCGGCGTCTGACCCGCCGCTTTGGCCTGAGCGGCCAGATGTAACGGGTTGGTGTCCAGTTGCGGTGCCGATGGCAGCCACCCCATGCGCTCGGCACGCACGTTTAAATCGACCAGGCTGCCAGCAAACTGACTCTTGTCCGCCATCGGTGACAACAGCTCTTCGGTGCCGACCGTTTCGTAACGCCATTGGCTGGAGTGGTTGTAGAAGAACGAGGTGCTGTTCATATGGCGAGCCGGCCGTTGCCAATCCAGGCCAAAGGCCAGCGGCATCCAACCGGTTTGTGGGCGCAGCTTTTCCTGACCGACATAGTGCGCCCAGCCGCCGCCGCTTTGGCCAACGCAACCGCAGAAGATCAACATGTTGATCAGCCCGCGATAGGTCATGTCCATGTGATACCAGTGGTTGACACCGGCACCAACGATAATCATCGAGCGGCCGTGGGTTTTCTCGGCGTTTTCGGCAAACTCCCGCGCAATGCGGATGATGTTATGGCGTGAGACGCCGGTGATCTGTTCTGCCCAGGCTGGTGTATAGGCTTTGACTTCATCATAACCGTTGGCGCAGTTGGCATCATTCAGGCCACGATCCAGGCCGTAGTTAGCCAGCGTCAGGTCGTAGACGCTGGTCACCAATGCCTGGCTGCCGTCCGCCAGTTGCAGGCGTTTTACCGGCAATTTGTGCAGCAGGATGTCGTCCAACGCCACGCTGTTGAAATGCTCACTCTCGGCACCGCCAAAGTATGGGAAGCCAACGTCAACCACCTCATCATGGCTGCCTAGCAGGCTGAGTTGCAGCTCCACATCCTGCTGGGCTTTACCTTCACGCTGTTCCAGGTTCCATTTGCCCTTCTCACCCCAACGGAAACCGATAGAGCCCTGCGGCGCTACCAGTTCACCGCTGGTCTGATCCAGCGCGACGGTTTTCCACTCGGGGTTGTTTTCCTGGCCAAGGCCATCCACCAGGTCGGCGGCGCGCAGCAGGCGGCCAGCGGCGTAATAACCTTCGGTACGCGGCTCCAGCAACACCAGCATCGGCATATCGGTGTAGCGGCGTACATAGTCGCGGAAATAACCAACTTCACGATCCAGATGGAACTCTTTGAGCATCACGTGGCCCATCGCCAGCGCCATGGCGCTATCGGTACCCTGTTTCGGGTTCAGCCACTGGTCGCATAGCTTGGCCACTTCCGCGTAATCTGGCGTCACTGCGACGGTTTTGGTGCCCTTGTAGCGAACCTCGGTGAAGAAGTGGGCATCCGGGGTGCGCGTTTGCGGCACGTTGGAGCCCCAGGCAATGATATACGAGGAGTTGTACCAGTCGGCGGATTCCGGCACGTCGGTCTGCTCGCCCCAGGTCATCGGCGAGGCCGGTGGCAAATCGCAGTACCAGTCGTAGAAGCTCAAGCAGGTGCCACCAATCAGCGATAGGTAACGAGCCCCCGCCGCGTAAGACACCATCGACATCGCCGGGATCGGCGAGAAGCCGATAATACGATCCGGGCCAAAGGTCTTGGCGGTATAGACGTTAGAGGCAGCGATCAATTCATTGACTTCCTGCCAGCTGGAGCGGACAAAACCACCGCGGCCACGAGCCACTTTGTAGCTTTTGGCTTTTTCCGGATCGGAAACGATCGAACCCCAGGCATCAACCGGATCGCTATGCAAGGCTTTAGCCTCGCGCCATAGTTTGATGAGGCGTTTGCGCATCAGCGGATATTTCAGGCGGTTGGCGCTGTAGAGATACCAGGAATAGCTGGCACCGCGTGGGCAGCCACGGGGCTCATGGTTGGGCAAATCTGGACGGGTGCGTGGGTAATCGGTCTGCTGGGTTTCCCAGGTGACCAGGCCGTTTTTCACATAAATTTTCCAGCTACAGGAGCCGGTGCAGTTAACACCATGGGTGGAGCGCACCACTTTGTCGTGCTGCCAGCGGCTGCGGTAACCGTCTTCCCAATCGCGGTTGGTGTTTAGCGTTTGGCCATGACCGCCAGAGAAAGGTTCGGCCAACTGCTTGAAGTAGCGGAACCGATCTAGAAATTTGCTCATCCGGAGTTCTCCTGAAGGCTCGTTACACTCGAATTTCAAGCTGCAGCTTGAAAGACGACGGGTATGTTGTTGTAAGAAATTGCCAAGTGACATTGCTCAATCTGCGGCCAAGGCTACTGATGCTCTGCCGGGCGTAACTTGATTGCGATCAAGGGAATCAGTGAGGGAAAACGTGAGGAAAGGTGGAAATACCACTAAAGGATGATCGTTAAAAATAACGCTATCTAACTGTAATAAAACAATAATAATAGATTTACAGGGATAAGCGCCTGGCGAACCTCCTAAAACGGAAATTTGGGGGTAGTGGTGGTAAAACGAATGTGTGAGCGAGCTTAATCGGGATAATCTTGCGCAGTTTAATACTTCTATCTTAAACAGCTTGAAGGGGGATCCCTGCTAACGAGTGCGGCATTCAACCCGCATTTCCTTTTCATTCCCCGCCAGATATACGCAGTTCAGCGCCTGGGGATTAACACCAGGGGAAGTTTCTAATGAAAAAGAGAGGACCATACGAGGGCTGTTTGGCTGCTCATGCTGTATTGCAGGCCTGGTTCGGCTGCCCAATGCATAGGATAAAAGTGAAACCGTCAACAGTGCAATAAACGCCGCCAGATACTTCAATATTCTTCCCCACGGCGTTAGCGTGTTTCGCCTGGAATCAGCCAAAGCCGTTTCGCTTAATATCGGACTCATGAGGGAATAACCTTCCGACACCGTTGCATTTTCAATAATTTCATCGGCCATATGATTTAATTCACCCTCAGATAGATCACGATTGAAAGTTTCAGCATCATCATTCCCAGGAATAATCTCCGTAGCGACGGCAGATTCCCCTGTCGATATAAAGTTAAAAATCGTTTTATCTTCCACCTTATAACCAAGACGAGGAATGGTCCTGATGAGAGCATGTTCCGTGTCGCCAATTTTCTGGCGAATGGACTTAATCGTCTGATTTATTGTCGAGTCTGAGCAATAGGTACCTTTCCAGATAGTCTCAATGATTTCAGAGCGGCTCACCAACTCAGGCGACCGGTTAACCAGCAGGGAAAGGATCTGAAGCTCTTTCCAACGCAGGCGTGAACGCTGCCTGGAGGGGAGCAAAACATCAAAATTTATGATTTTTATTTCCTTTTCAGCGTCCACTTTTCATTTCCCTTATGAGTCTATAGCGTTCTCATTTGTATAGAAATATGAAAAAATGTTCAAGAATTTAAATATAAAGTCAGTGAAATAGACTTAATTTATATTTCACCTACTTTTCATAACTTAGTGAAATCATGCAACCCATTGAGAAAAACCCATCCATCTCCTAGACAATGGATAATTCAGACATAAACACCCGCACCAAGGATTAGGGGTTTTCTTTTCTGATGACACCGTGGACATTAAGATTTCACAATAGATAAAAATGGAATCATCTTATCATTACTCAACAAAATAAAGGCTATATTAATATATACCCAAGAAATGCCAATTGTCGGTAATATTGCACAGTCTGGTTCAGGCAAGATAGCGATGAATTCACCGATTGGCTATCAGTGAAACAACCTGTAGGAATTGAGAAGCAAAACACTCCCCGGCAAGCGGGGAGTGTCAGATTACTGACAGGCAATGTTGCTGAATGGGTAAGCGTCGCACATGTTCGACCGAAGGGGTGCGCAGCCTGCCTCCGCTTAACCAAACTAGCGTGAAACCTTTTTACGGCCGTAAACGCCCCAGGTCACCACGACACACAGAATATAAAACACCAGGAAGATCTTCATCGCCCCAGCCGGTGAGCCAGTCAACGCCAGCGAAGTACCAAACGCCTTGGGAATAAAGAACCCCCCTGCCGCACCAATCGCCGAGATAAAGCCCAAAGCCGCAGCCGAATCGGTTACTGCCTCGCGCTGTGCCAACTCATCGCTTCCTCCTTCGGCTTTCACTCTGTCCACGGTGATTTTACGGAATATCACGGCGATCATCTGGAAGGTCGAGCCGCTGCCCAACCCGGCGGTGAGGAACAGCACCATAAACACGCCATAGAAGGCCATAAATGAACCCTGATGATCGCTACCCGGCAAGGTCATGAACAGCAAGGCAGCGAAAATAGCCATGACGATAAAGTTCAGCAGCGTCACACGAATACCGCCAAAGCGATCGGAAAGCGCCCCACCCACGGGACGAGCCAGCGCCCCAAGGAACGGCCCGAAGAAGGCATAATGCAGGATCACCACGTCCGGAAACTGGGTTTTCGCCAGCATGGCAAAACCGGCAGAGAAACCAATGAAGGAACCAAAAGTTGCCAGATACAGCAGGCTCAAAACCCACAGATGACCCCGTTTGAGTACCGGCAACTGTTGGCGCAAAGAAGCCTTTGAGGCGGCCAAATCGTTCATACCGAACCAGGCCGCCAGCGTTGCCACCAGCAGGAAAGGCACCCAAATCCAGGCGGCGTTTTCCAACCACAGCTGGCTGCCGTCTGGCTGTGTCTGCCCAGTGCCGCCCAGGAAGCCAAACATGGCGAGCGAGATGGCTAACGGAGCCACCAGTTGCATCACGCTGACACCCAGATTTCCCAGACCGCCATTCAGCCCCAACGCGCCACCCTGCTTAGCCTTCGGGAAGAAGAAGCTGATGTTCGCCATGCTGGAGGCAAAGTTGGCCCCAGCAAACCCACACAACAGCGCAATAATGATAAATACGTTGAATGAAGTGGTCGGATCCTGCACCGCATAACCCAGCCACAGGCAAGGCACCAGCAGGAAACAGGTGCTGATGGCTGTCCAACGGCGGCCACCAAACATCGGGATCACGAAGGAATACGGCACGCGCAGGATCGCGCCGGAAACCGAAGGCAATGCGGTCAACAGAAACAGCTGATCGGTGGTGAAGTTAAAACCCACCTTGTTCAGATTAACCGCCACGGCGCTGAACAGCATCCATACGCAGAAGGCGAGCAACAGGCAGGGTATGGAGATCCACAGGTTGCGGCGGGCAATGCGGTGCCCACTCTGCTGCCAGAATTCGCTGTTCTCAGGTTGCCAGTCCTGAATAACCGCACCCGTTTTTTTTGCTAAAGGCGTTGCAGATTGCGACATAATAACCTCAGAAACACGGTGATAACTGCGCACACCCTAGTTGATCCCCTCAAGCGGTAAAGTTGACGCAAATCAATGAGCAAGCAGGTAGCTCATGGCGGAAAAACCTCATGCATCCCTTAGTGAGTAGCCAATCAAGGCTAGCTAATCTATTGGTATTCAGCAGGTTATACCACAGTAGTGAGAAAGGTTTGGCAATGGCTCAGGCTGCAGGAAACTAAGGGGTACTTCGTTAGGGGTATGGGGTTACGCCGGGGGATGAGGAAAAATGGCTGCTATTGACGTAATTTGGCGGCCGGAGTTGCAGGTATCTCCTCTCTGGTTTCTGCTGCTCTATGGGAGATGCGTATTCGATGAAACGCTTGCTGGCTCCGCTTTCCATCGTTAACCAGGTTGCCCTGTTAATGCTACTGTTGGGAGTGCTGGGTATCGCCGGAATGAGTATTTCCGCCTGGATGTCACAAAGCATTCAGGGCAATGCCCATGCCATCAACAAAGCAGGCTCCCTTCGGATGCAGAGCTACCGTCTGCTCTCCCAGGTCCCTCTGGATGCCCACAGTGACATACTCATGCAGGGATTGGATCAGGATGAAACCAGCCGCGACTTGCAGCAGGCGCTGGAGCGCGAAGGGTTAACCCCACAGTTGCTGACGCTGCGTGACTATTGGCTAAACCAGCTGCAACCACGGCTGCGTCAGGCGCAACGCCCCGCCGATGCGGCCCCCCAAGTGGCCCATTTTGTCAGCCTGTTGGACAAGCTGGTTTCCGATATCGATCATCAAACCGAACGGCGCTTGTTGATGGTGACGCTGGTTCAGGGGGGATTTATCGCCCTGACGCTGTTGCTGCTGGTCGGCACCATCTGTTATCTACGCCGCCGTTTGCTGCACCCTTGGCGTCAATTGGTGGCATTGGCACTGGCGGTTGGCCGCGGTGATTTCAGCCACCGCTTTGCCCAACGTGGGCATCAGGACGAGATGTCTTCCCTCGGCGCTGCGCTTAACACCATGTCCGACGAGCTTGCCACCATCTATGCCAGGCTGGAGCAACGTGTCGCAGAAAAGACCGCCGACCTGCAACAGAAAAATCAGGTGCTGGGCTTTCTGTATCGCACCAGCCGCCAGTTACACACCAGCGAGCCGATCTGTAGCCGCCTGACGCCGATCCTCAACCAGTTGCAAACGCTGACGCCGCTACACAGCATCCAGGTACGGCTGTATGAAAACAACAGTCAGGAACAGTTTCTGCAATTAAGCGGGAACCAGCCGTTGAGGCCGGAGTATTGCCATAATCCGGTCTGTAGCGCCTGCTTAAGCGAACATCAGCCGCATAGTCAGGGCCATCCTTCTCTTAGCTGGAGCCTGAGTGACCAACTGGGCAATTATGGCATCGTCGTCGCTCAACATGATCCAGAACAACGGCTAAGCGATGAGCAATGTCAGTTGATGAATACCCTGATGGAGCAGTTGACCAGCGTATTGGCGATAGAACGCCAGGTTGACCACCAGCAGCAGTTGATGTTGATGGAGGAGCGGGCCGCGATTGCCCGCGAGTTACACGACTCCATCGCTCAATCCCTCACCTGCCTGAAAATGCAGACCAGTTGCCTGCAAATGCAGGGGGGCGAACTCCCTCCGGCCAGCCTGGCGCTGGTGCAACAGATGCGTGAAGAGATCAGTGCCGCCTATCGCCAGTTACGCGAGCTGTTAACCACCTTCCGCCTGCGATTGACCGAACCTGGCCTGCTGGCGGCACTACAGTCTACGGTGCAAGAATTCAATCAGCGGCTGGGGATCACCATCGAACTCGATTATCAGTTAGGCCCACGTAGCGTACCGGCCTATCAGGCGATCCACCTGCTGCAGATCGCGCGTGAGGCATTGAGTAACATTCACCAACACGCGCAGGCCAGCCAGGTCACGATTCGGGTGATAAACCTTAAGGGGGAAGTCACCCTAAGCGTCAGCGACAATGGCCGCGGCCTGCCAGATATCAGCGAACGGCCCGATCACTACGGCCTGATCATCATGCGCGATCGCGCCAAAAGCCTGCACGGCCAGTGCGAAATCTTGCCATGCAGCGGCGGCGGCACCGAAGTACGGGTGACGTTCCGTCCGGATAACTCTGCTATCGAATAAGGAAATATTATGACGACCGAAGAAGCTGCCACCATACTGCTGATTGACGATCACCCCATGTTGCGTAACGGCGTCAAGCAGTTGATTAGCATGGATCCACGGCTACAAGTCATCGCCGAAGCCAGCAATGGCGAACAAGGGGTGGAGCTGGCGGAGCTGCACGATCCCGACCTGATCCTGTTGGATCTGAACATGCCCGGAATGAACGGCCTGGCAACGCTGGATCGCCTGCGCCAAATCGCCCTTTCCGGCCGCGTGGTGGTGTTCAGCGTCTCCAACCATGAAGACGATGTGGTTAGCGCACTAAAACGCGGTGCCGATGGCTATCTCTTGAAAGATATGGAACCAGAGGAACTGCTCAAGGCGCTGCATCAGGCGGCGGCAGGGCAAATGGTACTGAGCGAAGCATTGACGCCAGTGCTGGCGGCCAGCCTGCGGGAAAACCGCCCGGCGGTAGAACGCGACATCCAGCAGTTAACCCCGCGCGAGCGGGATATCCTCAAGCTGATCGCGCAGGGGCTGCCAAACAAGCTGATCGCCCGTAAACTGACCATCACCGAGAGTACCGTCAAGGTGCACGTGAAACACCTGCTGAAGAAGATGAAACTGAAATCCCGCGTAGAAGCCGCCGTTTGGGTGTTGGGCAATAAGAAAGATTAGTTACCCTGTGGGTGCAACGGCCCGGTAACCGCAGGGATTGCCGGTGGCTGCAGGGTTTGCGGCGGCGGTAACCCAGGCTCCCCTTCAATAGACAAGCTCAGGGGAGCGGTAACCTGTAGCGTGATCCAGTTCGAGGTGGCTTTCTGCTGCTTTTCATCCTCAAGGGTGACGGACAGTTGGTAGTGATTGCTGGCCCCTGGCGTCTCATCCCACGCGGGCACCGTCAAGGTCCACCCCTGTGGATCGTTGATATTCGCCGGCGGCGTCAAGCTGACAGCCTGAGTATCCCCTTGCCAGTTGACCGCGGTGATCTTATTGGCCGCTTTGATTTCCAGCACCAGCGGCAGGGTTTCCCCTGGATTCAGGCTCCATGACGGCGTCGCCAGAAACACCTGCAACGTTTTGCTTTCGCGGAACTCCAGCACCGGCACATTATTACGCTCAATGCTGTCATAGCGGCTACCGCGCAATGATTTTGCCTGTTCCACGTAATACGGAGAAATCTGTTTGATCAGCGGTACGCCAAGGCGGTAGGTCATGGCCAGCTCGACCTTGTCCTGGGTGTCGCCCACATTATCCAGTTTGTGCAAGGCTTTGACCGTGACCAACGGGACCGGCGTATAGTTGAGCCCCACCTGCATAGCGCTAGGATCCGTTTGTTTGTTGCCATTGCCTAGCAGATCGACACTGGCGCCGCGATACTGTTCAAAGCTGAGTGAGGCCCCAAGCTGGTGGTAAAACGGCAGATAACCTTGCGTGGTAATGTCGTAGCCACGCGCCGGACGGCCGAGAAAGACGGCATTATTTGCTTGTGGAGAATATGACGACAGCGGGTGGTAATAGTTGGCCGATAAGCGTAGATAGTCACCCCAGGCTTCGGCACCGATGCTGCCACGGTTGCGCTGATTCTGGAAATCAGTGTCGAGCACGGAGTTGTAGCCCAGCAGCCAATCCCCCACCATCCAGCGCTGCCCCAGGCCAAAATTACCCTGTGAACCGTTAGCCTTTTGCAGATAACCCACCTGGCTGTAGGTCAACAAGCCATCCACGTCATAGAGCGGGCTGAACAACTGACCGCTGCTGCCGGTGAAATCCCCTTCAGGTGTGACCGCAAGCGACAGTTTAGCGGTGCCAAGTGGTGAAAGTAGCTCCTCGGTCTCCTGCTGAAGGACAGAGCTGGCCTGGTTGGTCAGGTAATCTTTGGTATCGGCGCGCGCCCGCTCGCTGGATATCTGGTTAAGATTCTGCTCTGCCAGCTTTTTCGCCCGCGTAGCCCACTCTTTTTCTTTTTCGGCATCGTTGACGCCAGCGCTGCCCAACTCCGGCAGCTCTTGCGCCGGAGATGCCTGCGCCTTGACCTCACTGACCACTGCCGCTGGCTTTTCTATCGGGGTCACGGCCGCAGGCACTTGCGCAGGGATGTCCGCCGCATTTGCCACCGCCGGTGGAGCAATGGTCTGGGCCTCTGCGGGTGGTGCTGCTGCCTGGGCTTCTGCTACCGCTGCCGGTGGTACTACCGTCTGGGCTTCTACTGCAGGTGCTACTGCCTGAGCTTCGGCTACCGCTGCCGGTGGTACTACCGTCTGGGTTTCTACTGTTGCTGTCGGTGGCGCTTTAGCCAGATCGTCAATCACGCTCGTCCCGATAGAGGGAGCTTCCACCGTGGACTCAGCTTCGCTTTTCGCTGCAACGGGTGCCTCTGCCTGGGCGCCAGCCACGCCAGCTCCTGCCGGGGGAGCTTCCGCCTGGGCGTTAAACATCATCACCGGTAAAGCTAATAACCCGAGTAAGCGCGTGCTGGATAACAACTGTGACATCTTTTGCTGAATAACCTTGGTCATAACCACGTTTGCCCTTCGTCTTCCTTGCCGCATGGCAAACTCACCTCGTTGGCGCTACCGTTCCGGCCGGTAGAAAAAAACTGTCGCACAGCATAATGCAACCTGAGGCCATAGGGTAAGCGATCGGCAAAAAGAAGCCATCGGAAAAAGCTGTTATCGAGGTTTTCAACCAAGGGGTATTACCCGCGATAAAAAAGACGTCCGAACAGCACATTCCACCATTGGGGCAAACGTGCTGCACGGACGCCTGTTGAAATTCATCACGGATATTCAACGTTTCCGCGTTTTAAAGTAAGCAGTTGGCATGCCAGTTTGCCAAGCTACAGATTTTAGAAGGTTATTGCCGTGCAATCTGTAATCCCCCCCTCACTATTGCACAGTCATATGGCGCGTTTGCACCATTCCAGCGCATTACAGCCTCAGATCTGATAGTCGATAACCGGTTCCAACTGATCGGAGAACACTTTCTCTTTAATTTCCGTGAGCGACAAAGTGGGATTACATAGCTGGATAAACTGCCAGGTATAGTTACGTTGTAACTGACCGCGTTTCAGGCCCAACCAGACGGTATTAGGCTCAAACAAATGTTCGGCATTGAGGCTCACCAACCCACGATCGCGCTCTTTTTCAAACGACATATCTGCCAGAATGCCCACACCCAGCCCCAACTCAACATAGGTTTTGATAACGTCAGAATCCTGGGCGCTTAGCGCGATATCCGGCGTCAGCCCCGCAGCTTTAAATGCCGCATCCAGCCGTGAGCGCCCGGTGATCCCCTGGCGGTAGGTAATCAACGGTAACGTACTGAGCATTTCCAACGTGACCAGCGGCTGGCGTGTCAACTCGTGGCCTTCCGGAACCAGGATCGCATGGTTCCAGCGGTAATAGGGAAAAGCAGCCAATGACTCTTCGCTCATCAGGCGTTCACTGGCGATACCGATATCCGCTTCGCCGCAGGCCAGCATGGCGGCTATCTCCTCCGGGCTCCCCTGATTAAGCACCACGCGCACCTGCGGATACAGCGCCCGAAACTCCTTAATCACCCCCGGTAGGCTGTAGCGGGCCTGGGTATGTGTAGTGGCAATATGGAGTTGCCCCGCATCTTTACTGCTGAACACATCGGCCAGACGGCGGATATTATTGGCATCATTGAGGATACGCTCCGCAACCACCAACAGCTCTTTGCCTGGTTCAGTCATGCCTAATAACCGTTTGCCACGGCGGATAAATATCTCTATCCCCAGCTCTTCTTCCAGCTCACGAATATGACGGCTAACCCCAGACTGTGAGGTAAATAACGCATTCGCGACGTCAGTCAGGTTGTAGTTGCAACGCGCTGACTCACGAATGATTTTTAATTGCTGAAAATTCATTCCGTCTCCTTCTCTCCCCAAAACCGTTAACAATATTGATACGGAGTCTGCGCAGACAGAACAAATAAGGAATAATCTTTACTTATAGCTTTTCATGCTAAGTGCATTTTTTATCATTAAAAATTCATCGCTGCTTTTCTTAAAATTATAAATGGCTTTAAAATTAACAAGATAAATAACCATCTTGTTATTATGGTTAAATAACTTATGCAGCAAAAAGTTATTACCTAGAGAGATAAGATATATCAACGCGAGAGTTGTTGAAGCCTTTGGGGCGCGCAATACGACGCCCCGGCGGTAACTGAGGGTCAGGCCGTGGCTTCTCCACCTATTGGCCCTGAGGTGTTTTGTTGCAGCCACTGACGGACATAGCCGACCAGATCGCCGATGCAGTCATCCTTCATGCCGTGATTTTTCAGCTCGTTGTCCAAGGCAAACAGATACTGCGCATTGGTGCCCAACGGGCCGCTGGCGCTGGCGATCAGCGGAGCGATCACCTGATGGCTGGTATCCGCTTCAAATAGCGGATGCTGCGGGTTCATCACAAACACCAAGGCGGTAACGACGCTGCCGTCGTCCAGCGTCAGCTCACACCAGGTTGGCAGATAACAACCGGTGATCATCTCACGCTTCCACAGTAGTTCCAGCTCTTCACGCAGCTTATCTTCCGGCAAGCGGAAAGCCAGACCGGTGGTTTGCCCCCCTTCCTGCAGAGCAAGCATGCGCCCTGGTTGATGTAGCGTGCCACGCCCGGCGGTCAAACGCAGGCAAAATGCCCGATGCCAGCCTTGCAGCGTCGCCGGGCGCACCTCTTCGGATTCAAATACCGGGTTCCACATCAGTGAACCATAGCCGAAAACCCATACCGGGCTATTATCCGGCCGTCTGGAGAGCGTACATGTCAGTGAGGCCGAGCGCTGTTCCGGTGTCAGCAACAGCGACTCTTCGATCGTGCCGAATGCCGTTTTGCAGTCTGCTTTTTGCAGAAAATCTCGAGTTAACACCTAATACAACCTCCTGGGAATAGGATTGCCCTAAACCCTTCGCCACTGTGTATGCAATTTCTTTTTTGGGATTCGGGGCGGGTTTATTTCCACCGCCCAGCAAAAAATATATACCCTATGGATTTCAAGTTGCAGCTAGGCAACAAGCTTACTCATTCCCAGGAGCTTACTTTTGGGTAAGTGACTGGGGTGGGTAAGTGCAGATAACAACGCTGCAACTTGAAAGACGACGGGTATAAATGACCATATTCTTTTCTGACCTTTCAATCAAGTTTCCAGGCATATTTAATGTGAAAAAGTATTTGTACCCAGAAGCAATAATAATTATAGCCGTAAAACTTTACTCTTCCCCTGCGTTTTGTTAACAGAGCTCAGCGTTTTAACCGCAAAAAAATACAATCCGGGCGGATCGCGCCGCTTGGCCTGATGCGCCACACCAATCAGCAAACAATTCTCATTATCAAATGGCGTGATATACTAGCCACAGAATGATAAAGGAGAGTCCTGTGACAACCGAAACCCCACGCAGCCGCGCCCCCTATTTGATCGAAGTTACCCGCTTACGCGACATCACGCCGCACCTGCGCCGTATCACCTTCCGCGCGCCAGACCTGCGTTTTTACCCTGCTGAAGCCGCCGCCGCACATATCAAGGTGTTCTTACCGCTCGCAGGCCAAACGCAGCCAGACCTGCCCACGCTCACCGAGAAGGGCCCGGTGTGGGCCGCCGATGCCGTGCGTCCACTCATTCGCACCTACTCTATTCGAGCCGTTCGCCCGCAACAGGGTGAGATTGATATCGAATTTGCCCTGCACGACCACAGCGGGCCAGCGGTGAACTTTGCACGTCAGGCCAAGCCGGGGGATAAAATTGGTATCAGCAACCCTGGCGGCCCCAAGCCAATGTTGCCAGAAGCCGACTTTTACTGCCTGGCAGGCGATCCTTCATCGTTACCGGCCATCGCCGCACTGCTGGAAAACCTGCCTGCACGTAGCGAAGGCCACGCTTTTATCCGTGTCGATACCCCTGCGGACGTTATCGATCTGCAAAAACCTGCCGGTGTTGAGCTAAGCTGGATCATTGGCGGCACGGAGAAAACGGCCGATCTCATCACGCAATTCTGCGCCTTGCCGCTGCCACAAAGCGGCACCCAGTTCTGGCTGGCAGGTGAGGATCGCCTGGTGGTCGAACTGCGTCGTTACCTGCGTCGGGAGCGCCAATGTGAGCGTAATCAGCTTTATGCGGTGCCTTACTGGCGTGAAGGGTTAAATGAGGAGGGTTACCACCAGAAAAGGCACGATATCATGGATAACATTGACTCCTGAACGCCATTATCTGCCTTATTTTCCGTTGAAAATGCCGGTTAAGCCCCATTTATAGGCGTTTAACAAGTAATGGCTGGTGTTTAACGTAAAAGTAAGTAAAAAAAACCGCATCAAATGCGGTTTTTTTGTTACTCTTATCGCATAAAGCAAGGTTTTGCTTTCTAAAAACTAAACACAACATCACATTATTACTCGGCGTCATGCGCAGAGTGTATCCTATTATTATTAACAACTTTCTGGATACGCTGACCCTAACTGCAGGTGAACAGCGATGACGGGCCACGCAGTTTGAGAAGGAGATGTACCGTAATGAAGTCGCACAACGATCCTGGCCGATCCAAATCTCGCCACACAGAGTATTCCCTGATTTTCCCTATCGCCGCGCTGGTTGTGCTCAACTTGTGGAGCGGTACCAGTAGTTTCCCACTGATCGTAGCCATCAACATTATTGCCCTGGTCGGTATCCTCAGCAGTGCTTTCAGCGTGGTACGCCATGCCGACGTACTGGCCCACCGCTTGGGTGAACCCTACGGCTCGCTGATCCTCAGCCTTTCAGTCGTAATCCTGGAAGTGAGCCTGATTTCGGCACTGATGGCAACCGGCGACGCGGCCCCGGCCCTGATGCGTGACACACTGTATTCAATCATCATGATTGTGACTGCCGGACTGGTTGGGGTTGCCCTGCTGCTTGGCGGGCGCAAGTTTGCTACCCAGTACGTTAACCTGGGCGGTATCAAACAGT
Source organism: Serratia sp. PL7 (assembly GCF_945957435.1). Taxonomy (NCBI): domain Bacteria; kingdom Pseudomonadati; phylum Pseudomonadota; class Gammaproteobacteria; order Enterobacterales; family Yersiniaceae; genus Serratia; species Serratia sp. PL7. The sequence continues at coordinate 280,774 of NZ_CAMFLB010000008.1, forward strand.
ACCTGATGGCGATCCTCCCACTGGCGGTCATCGTACTGGTGTTGCCAAGCGCCTTGCCTGGGGGCAACTTCAGCGTGGGCCAGTCACTGCTGGTTGCGGCCATCTCAGCGGCAATGTACGGCGTGTTCCTGCTGATCCAAACCAAAACCCACCAGAGCCTGTTTGTTTATGAACATGAAGATGACGATGGCGACCCGCACCACGGTAAACCCTCGTCCCACAGCAGCCTGTGGCATGCCGCCTGGTTGATCGTGCATCTGGTCGCGGTAATTGCCGTAACCAAATTCAACGCCAACCCGCTTGAGGGCTTGCTCACCAAGCTGAACGCACCAACCCAGTTCACCGGTTTCCTGGTTGCATTGCTGATCCTGTCCCCGGAAGGGTTGGGCGCTTTGCGCGCGGTGTTGAACAATCAGGTGCAGCGCGCCATGAACCTGTTCTTCGGCTCGGTGCTGGCGACCATTTCACTGACGGTGCCAGCGGTAACGATTATTGCCACCCTGACTGGCCAGACGCTAATCTTCGGCCTGCAGCCACCGCATATGGTCGTAATGCTGACGGTGTTGATATTGTGCCATATCTCGTTCTCTACCGGCAGAACCAACGTGTTGAACGGCACCGCACACCTGGCGCTGTTTGCCGCTTATATGATGACGATATTTGCCTGATACCAAGCGGTTGCAAAACATCAGCGGGGCGCATTATTTGCGCCCCGTTCTATTTAAAATGCGAAGAAAATCAGTGCAGCGATCCCGCCAAACAGCAGCCATTTGATAATGTAATAGCCCGTCTTGTTCCAGGCTTTTAATCGCTTGCCAACCTTACGCACGGCATAGATATATTTGAACAGCCGATTGACGCCGCCGGTACGATCGCCCTCTTCATTCGGTGCTGTCGCAGCACTCATCAAATTACGCCCCAACCAGTGATTCACCGCCTGCGCCCAACGGTAACGCATTGGCCGTTCGATGTCGCAAAACAGGATCAAACGGTTTTCCCCGCTCTGATTTTCGGCATAGTGCAGATAGGTTTCATCGAACATCACCCCTTCGCCGTCACGCCAGCTGTAACGTTCGCCATCCACTTCGATAAAGCAGCGGTCATCATTCGGCGTGATCAAGCCAAGATGATAGCGCAGCGAACCGGCATAAGGGTCGCGGTGGCGTGGCAAGCGGCTGCCATGGGGTAATTCGGCAAACATCGCGGCCTTCACCGAAGGCAGGCTGCGTAACAGCGCAGTGGTTTGCGGGCATAACGCCATTGCCGAAGGATGGTTATCCTCATACCACTTCAGGTAAAAGCGCTTCCAGCCGGTTTTGAAGAAGGAGTTGAATCCGGCGTCGTTAAACTTGTCCGACGCTTTGATTTGCTGGATCTCCATCAATTGCTTCCCTTCTTCACGAATGGTCTGCCAGTTGTCACGCAGGATAATAAGATCGGGAAACTGCTCCGGTTGCAGGTAAGGCGTGGTCGGCACCCGTGAGAACAGGTACATAAATACGTTCAGCGGTGCGGTAAAGGTGGAATGGTCGGAAAGCTGACGCCAAAAAGGATAGCGAACACGGCCACGATAATGAATGTAAATAACGCACAAAATTAATAAAATCAGAATGATATATTTCATGATGACTTCAGAACCCCAAAATACGACCATGAGTATGCCGAGCACGGCACACAACCCAACGATTCCCTATCCCGTTAAGCTCGGTTTAACGGTCGGAAGATACCAATAGTTAACGTTATTGAAACTAAAATTCTATACAAAAAGCCGCAAAAATTTACACAAAGCTTAAACGAGAATGGGATTTACGCTAGGGAAGGATCGAACGATTTATCAGAGTCAGATTGGGTGGAGTAAATGAACACACGGGGAGAAATAGCGGATTGTCGGTCAGGCAATCGAGCTTCCCCTCACCCCAACCCTCTCCCGCAGGGAGAGGGAGCTGATCCAGAGCCGTAGTCAGGTATAGAAGACAGTCTGTAGCTTATTCACGCAAGGGATTGATACGGTGCTGTATTTAGTTATAGGAAGCCATCTGCAGCTTATTCACGAAGGAAATCGATACGGTGTTGTAAACCGGTAAAGGGGCCAATTGGTAGCACGGCCAGTCCCCTCTCCCTGTGGGAGAGGGTTAGGGTGAGGGGACGATCGCCGTAGCCAATGCCCCACCCTTTTCTAGCAAATCACTTCCCCTTGCCAAGGTTATCGGCAAAAACCCGCTGCCGTATCTTGCTGACATCGACATCACCAATATAGCGCGCAATCCCGGCATAATATTTTTCATGATAGCCATGCTCCGGCTTTCTCAATTCGGCCAGCACCGCAGGCTTATCCGAATATTCAAACACCAGGCGATACATTGCCACCACTAGCCCGGTACGATCGCTGCCGTGCCAGCAGTGAACCAACACCGGTTTCAGGGCAAAACGAATTTCTCTGAGCGCCGTCACCACGATGTCGTCATTAATTACGGCGGCATTGATCGCCACCCGGCGCAGAAGCAAGCCTGTGCCTCTCGCTTCGCTGTCGTCGTCATGCCACTGGCGTAAACTGAGTACGGTTTTGATGCCCTGCTGCTCGAGCGTTTGCATCTGGGCAGCGGAGGGCTGAGAGGAGCGGTAGAGTTCTGGCGAGACCTGATGGTAGTTCTCTGGGGTCGTGGCATTTACCGAGGCAGTAAAACTCCCCACCAGCAGCATCGCGCCCAGTAACCACGTTCTCCCTACGCTGGACCGCCAGCGCTGAATATCGTCCATAATAGTATTCCTTAGTGATCCTGCAATTTATTGTACTCAAATTGGCCGCAATGGCGCAGCTTTATTGATGTAGGCTACTGGCACTTGCAGCCAACAAAAAGGCCACCGAAGTGGCCTTTTGCAAGCTTTCAGACAAATTAATCGTAAGCATTAAGCGTGCGTTGGCACAAGGCAGAGCGCACACAGTCCTGTTTGTCGAAACGAATAATGCCGACCATCTCGTCCTCTTCGAAGCGCTCCAGCGCGTCGCTAAGGCCGGATTTCACGCCGCGTGGCAAATCGCACTGGGTAATATCGCCGTTCACGATCACCGTGACGTTCTCACCCAGACGGGTCAAAAACATCTTCATCTGGCTGGCCGTCACGTTCTGGGCCTCGTCCAGGATGACTACCGCATTTTCGAAGGTACGCCCGCGCATATAGGCGAAAGGCGCGATCTCTACCTTGCCAATTTCCGGGCGCAGGCAGTATTGCAAGAACGACGATCCTAAACGGCGTAGCAGAATGTCATACACCGGCCGGAAATAAGGGGCGAACTTCTCAGAAATATCCCCCGGCAAAAAGCCGAGATCTTCATCCGCCTGCAGAACCGGACGAGTGACGATAATCCGATCCACCTCTTTATGTATCAGGGCTTCAGCTGCCTTGGCTGCACTGATGAAGGTTTTACCGCAACCGGCCTCACCCGTAGCAAATATCAACAGCTTGTTTTCTATGGCTGATAAGTAATGACCTTGAGCTTCGGTTCTAGCCTCGATGGTAGAAGTATCCCGGCTGTCACGAGCCATGCCGATAGATTCCACACCACCCATTTGTACCAGCGAGGTCACGCTTTCTTCTTCACGCTGGCGATGACTACGAGCGTCACGACGAATGACGCGTTTGGCTTCACGACGTGCTTTGATCACTGCTTTCTGTCTTCCCATAGTGGCACCTTACAGTTTGTTTCACCTACCGCAGGGCAGCAAACACCGAGCGATTATGTTACACACGTATTAGGTTGTGGCCCCCTTTAAAGCCATTGAATGACGTGAACACCTAGCCGCCAACGGGCGCGGCTCTTTTTCACAGAACAACGAGATTGGTACAAAACAGGAGTGTGTGTCAGCCGGATTAATGCGAAAGGAAAGCCAAGAGTCGGTCAGAAATTGAGAGTCGTAGAGAGAGCCCTCGTTACAACGAGAAATCAGGGAAGGTATGTTATTTGTTGTTTGTAGCCCAACCAAGGACTTTACCATTAGCGATCCCCGCAGTGATATTTACAGCATTGAGCTGTGCACCGTGTGAAAACTACCGCCAGATGATTACAGTATAATGACATTCAACCGCGCCGCGTTGCTAAAATGTAAAAAAATTTAATATTTTTTGTTTTAACTCGCTGCAATACCACTATATCAAAGCGAAAGCGACTTGGCATTAATTTATTTTATTGTTAAATATCAATTAATTGATATTAATCCCGGCGAATGACATTTAGGTTGCCGGATTAAAAATTGAGCACATAAAAAAGCGCAGCCTTTGCGCTGCGCTTCTCTGTTTTGCTGAAAAACTTAGCTGTTCATGCCTGCAGCAAGCCGCTGGCCAAATAATCGCCACGGGTCTTGACGCCCGGTAACACAAAGAAATAGCCGCCACCGATAGGCTTGACGTATTCCTCCAGCGCTTCACCATTCAAACGTTTCTGCACCGTCAGGAAGCCCTGCTCCAAGTCGGCCTGATAACAGACAAACAGCAGGCCCATCTCCAGTTGCCCCGAATTGGAAACGCCCAGCGAATAACTGTAACCACGGCGCAGCATCAGGCTGCTCTGGGTTTGCGGTGTGCGCGGGTTGGCCAGCCGAATATGGGCATCCAGGGGGATCTGCTTACCTTCCGGATCCTTGGCATAGTCCGGTTCGTCATGCTCGTGCTTCATCCCCAACGGCGCACCGCTGTGTTTTTCACGGCCAAAGATGGTTTGCTGTTCCTGCAATGGCGTACGATCCCAAAATTCGACGTGGAAGCGAATGATACGCGCGGCCTGATAACTACCGCCAACGGCCCAGGCAGGTTCCCCCGCTTTATCACCGACCCACACTACCTTATCCATTAACGGCTTATCGCTGGTTTTTGGATTGGCGGTGCCGTCTTTGAAGCCCAGCAGGTTAATCGGCGTCTCTTTGCCCCGGCTGCGGGCCGAGTGTGCCGAGATAAAACCTTCCCGCTTCCAACGCACGCTGAGCAAGTCTGGTGAATGCTTGATGATATCGCGCAGCGCGTGGATCACCGTTTCATTGGTATTGGCACAAATTTGCAGCAGCAAGTCACCATGACACAGGGCAGCATCAAGTGAATCGTTGGGGAAACGCGTCATGGTTTGCAGGTGCAGCGGTTTCTGCGCCTGCAAGCCAAAGCGCTCATCAAACAGCGAGGTGCCAACGGAAACGGTGATGGTCAGGTTATCAGGGTAAATTTCCGGCCCCATGATGCCCGAATCCAACGGTGGCAGCTTGGGATCGACCTCCGGTGCCTTACCGCCGCTGGTGAGGAACGCGATACGGCTGGTCAACAGACGAAATAGCCGTTCAAGATCCTGTTTGTTGGTCGCCAACACATCGAAAGCCACCAGCATCATGGCCGCTTGCTGTGGCGTCAAAATACCAGCTTGGTGCTGGCCATAGAACGGTTGTTTTTGCCAGCGTTCGTCCTGCGAGGTAGCCAGCGGCTCTTCTGCAGCCCGGGCCAGGGATGGCCCCGCCAACGCCAGAGCACCGCCCATCATGCCCAAACCCTGCAACAACCGCCTGCGCGAAGGCGAAGCGGCCTGCTCATCTTGAGGAAACGGCCCGTTTTGCGGGCCGGTCTTGAAGTTCATCATGCTCAGCCTTAATCCAGACCCAGTACGCCACGCAACTGTGACAGGTCTTCTGCCAGCGTAGTGATCGGCCCTTTCATCGCATTACGATCCGCGGTGGTCAGCTTCTCGTAAGACTCATAACCCTCTGCGGTCTTGTATTTAGCCAGGATGGTATCGACGGTTTTAAAGTTGGCGTCAATCTTCGCCAGCAGCGGTTGATTGGCCTTTTCCAACAGCGGACGCAACAGGTTCACAATCTTCTGGGCGCCATCAACGTTGGCCTGGAAATCCCACAGGTCGGTCCGGCTGTAGCGGTCTTCTTCACCACTGATCTTGCTGGCCGCCACTTCTTCAATCAGGCCAGCAGCACCACCCACCACTTTGCTTGGCGGGAAAGTCAGTTCACCGATACGTTTTTGCAACTCCAGCGTGTCTTTGTACAGACCGTCGGCATACTCATTCATGCCCTTGGTGGTGTTGTCGGCGAACAACGCTTTCTCCAGACGGTGGAAGCCGGTGAATTTTGGATCTTCGGCTTTTTTCTCATAGTCGTCTTCACGGGCATCGATGCTGCCGTCCAGATCGGAGAACAGCTCGGCAATCGGTTCAATACGCTCATAGTGCTGACGGGTTGGCGCGTAAAGCTTGCGAGCCTGGGCCACATCACCGGCTTTGATCGCATCGGTGAACAACTTGGTCTGCTTGACCAGCCCTTCAACTTCCTTGATGACATAGACTTTATATTCGGCAATCGGCCCCACCAGGTCCATCACATTCGGTTTGCCATCAGCTACCGTACCCGCAGCCGTGACGACAAGCTTGCCTTTCGGGTTGCTCAACAGCCCACAGGTCATGTCATATTCGCCCGGCTCGAGGTTTGCCGTCATTTTCTGGGTGAAACCTGGCGCGATATTTTCACGCTCTTCCACCACCATCACGCCTTTGAGGATTTCCCACTCCAGGTTTTTTTGGCTGGTGTTATGCACCACAAACTGGGTTTTACCGGCGGGCAGGGTCAACTGCATCGGCTCACACTGTTTGTCGTTAACGGTCACCAAAACCCGAGGGATATCCGCCGCCAGCGCGTTGAGGCTCAGCGCGAAAGCAGGAACGGCCAGTAATGCGGCGTGCAATGCCTTGCGGCGAAATAACGGAGTAGACATACGGAATTCCCTATTAAATTAGTGATGTGTCTTGCGTTGCGCCGGGATCGTAGAGGATTCGGAACGCTGCGGCAGGAAAAAGAAAATCAGAGCAGGGATCAGATACAGGAAATAGACCGCCACTTCGCTGACCGATGGCGCTTCCTGATAGCCAAACATTCCCTCTAACAGGGTGCCCAGCAGTGAATGCGTGGATAGCTGGTTGCTGAGGTCGAACGAGATATCCTGGAAGTGGTTCCATAATCCAGCCTCGTGGAAGGCACGGATCGCCCCGGCGGCCAAGCCCGCAGCCACGAACAGAATAAACAGGCTGGTCCATTTGAAGAACTTGGCCAGATGCAGTTTGATACCGCCCCAATAGATCAGCATGCCCACCACGATGGCGCACGCCAAGCCGAGCATGGCACCGATTGGTGCGGCAATGCCCACATCCTGCTGAAACGCTGCCAACAGGAAAAACACCGACTCCAGCCCTTCACGGGCAACGGCAAAAAACACCATCGCCACCAATGCCCACCCTTGCCTTTTGCTCGAGTTGAGGGCGTTATCGATCGCCCCTTCAAGATGTACCTTCACCGAGCGGGAAACCTTGCGCATCCAAAACACCATATAGGTCAGGATGCACACCGCCACCACCGCAACCAGCCCTTCGAACAGCTCTTGCTGTTTTTGCGGAAACTCGCCGGTGGTTTCATTAATGAAGATACCTAACGCCAGGCACAGAGCAACGGCGACGATCACCCCAATCCATACCACACCAAGCCATTGACCGCGTTGAGTCCGCTTCAGATAGCTGGCGATCAAACTGACGATCAGCGCAGCCTCCAGCCCCTCACGGAACATGATAAGGAAAGGAACAAACATAGAATATTAACCCCTGAAAAGGCACTTGTAGTCAGCCGCTGGCACTGGGTTGACCGAGACCGCGACTATGTAAAAAAAAGTAAACCAGAACGATAGTGATTATCATTCTACTGAAAAGAAAAACAAGAGGCGGAAATGTGATTTTTATTAATCAAATGTCGCTAGTTGTTACAGCTTGATGAGACGAGTGATGGGGAAAGCGGATCTCTCCCCGATTGCCGGGGAGAGATTAAGGCGGATTTAGACCGTTTTGAACTCGGCCTCTGCCAGATCAAAACGTTTAGTGATAGTTGCCGAAGGCTGGCGACCCATCAGGCTAACCACCACGATGGCGATACAGCCAAACGCAAAGCCAGGAATGATTTCATACAAATCCAACCAGGCGTAATGCTTCCAGACGATCACGGTGATTGCCCCCACCAGCATACCGGCCAGCGCGCCGTTACGGGTCATACGCGACCACATCACCGAGATCAGCACCACTGGGCCAAATGCGGCACCAAAACCGGCCCAGGCATAGCTTACCAGACCCAACACGCGGTTCTCTGGGTTAGCCGCCAGAGCAATCGCCACCAGCGCCACCACCAGCACCATCGCACGCCCTACCCACACCAGCTCACGCTGGCTGGCCCCTTTGCGCAAGAAGGCTTTGTACAGGTCTTCGGTGATCGCACTCGAACAAACCAACAGCTGACAGCTCAGGGTACTCATCACCGCCGCCAAAATGGCCGACAGCAAGATCCCGGCAATCCATGGGTTAAACAGCAACATGGCCAGTTCGATAAAGACCCGCTCGCCGTTTTGCGTCACATTGCCCGCTTGATCCGGGTTATTGGCAAAGTAAGCGATGCCGAAGAAGCCAACCGCAATGGTCCCCGCCAGACAGAGGATCATCCAGGTCATACTGATGCGGCGAGCGCTACGGATGGTACGGTGGGAGTCCGCCGCCATAAAGCGCGCCAGAATATGCGGCTGGCCAAAGTAGCCCAGGCCCCAGCCCAGCAACGACAGGATCGCCACCAGATTCAGCCCTTTCATCATATCCAGATTGGCCGGGTTTTTAGCCGCGATCACCAACATTGAACTGTCGATGCCACCCACGGCGAAGATGACGATCACCGGCGTGAGGATCAGCGCAAAAATCATCAGGCTGGCCTGCACGGTATCGGTCCAACTGACCGCCAGGAACCCGCCAATAAAGGTATACAAGATGGTGGCGGCTGCTCCGGCCCACAGCGCGGTAGCGTAGGTCATACCGAAGGTGCTTTCAAACAGGCGCGCACCGGCCACAATGCCGGAAGCACAATAGATGGTGAAGAACACCAGGATCACGATGGCGGAAATCACCCGCAGCAGTTTGCTGTTATCCTCAAAACGGCTGGTGAAATAATCCGGCAGCGTCAAGGCGTTGTTGTTGGCTTCGGTATGGACGCGCAACCTCCCTGCCACCAGCTTCCAGTTCAGGTAGGCACCGATGGTCAGCCCGATGGCGATCCAGCTCTCCGAAATACCGGAAAGGAAAATCGCACCTGGTAACCCCATCAGCAGCCAGCCGCTCATATCGGATGCTCCGGCGGAGAGCGCGGTCACCACGCTGCCCAGGCTGCGGCCACCCAGAATGTAATCGTCAAAGTTGTTGGTGGCCCGATAGGCCAGCAGGCCGATCACTACCATCCCAAGAATGTAGACCACGAAGGTCACCAGCATAGGTGTGTTCATTATCTTAAACTCTCCAATTCTTATTCCCTTCTCCCTTTCAAGCCGCCGTATGTTAGCAGCCTATTGAAAGTTATCGGGTATTTTTATGTCAGTAATTTCACCCGCCAAGTGCCGGAACGAGGCGCATTGCGATGGTGGCGAGCGAACAGCGTTTATACCCATCATGGTCTGAACGCTGGCTATCCTAGTTGAGGCAGTCAACAACCAACAAGAGATTTAACAAAAAAGTCACACGAAACTCACGCCAGCTCACATTTATTGGCTGTCAAGGTTGTACTCGTCACAGCAGGAGTGAGTTGCACCTCTTACTTAACCCTGATTAATACAGGGAAATACCCTGGTCTTACACCACAACCCCGCTTATCTGCCCGTCATCCGCAGTGCTCAGATGTTAAAAAATCGATTGGAGTCACACTTCGCCACCAGGCCACATTTAACAAGGTTGCACAAAGTTGCAACATGCAGGATATTGTCGGCATCAAAAACCTCATTACTCTACGGAGCGCCCCTAATCTCGCCGGTTGGGAGGGGTTCCAAACACAGGAGCTGGATTGGCATGGGCACTACCACAATGGGCGTGAAGCTCGATGAAGCAACCCGCGATCGCATCAAGAGCGCGGCACAACGAATTGACCGCACGCCACACTGGTTAATCAAGCAGGCTATTTTCAATTATCTTGAGCGTCTGGAAAGTGGTTCCGATCTGCCAGAAATTCCGACGCTGACCGCAACCAGCCAGGCAGAAGCGGATGATGTCACGCCGCAGGTGCCCGAAGAGTCCCATCAGCCTTTCCTTGAGTTTGCCGAACAGATCCTGCCACAGTCCGTCACTCGTGCGGCTATCACCGCCGCCTACCGCCGCCCGGAAACTGAAGCGGTGCCAATGCTGCTCGAACAGGCTCGTTTACCTGCCGATCTGGCACAGGCCACCCATAAACTGGCCTATGGCATTGCTGAGAAGCTGCGTAACCAGAAGAGTGCCAACGGCCGCGCCGGTATGGTGCAAGGATTGCTGCAGGAGTTCTCACTCTCTTCTCAGGAAGGGGTGGCTCTGATGTGCCTGGCCGAAGCGCTGCTGCGTATTCCAGACAAGCCAACGCGCGATGCGTTAATCCGCGACAAAATCAGCAACGGTAACTGGCACTCCCACCTTGGCCGCAGCCCTTCGCTATTCGTCAATGCCGCGACCTGGGGCCTGCTGTTTACCGGCAAGCTGGTGTCTACCCATAATGAAGCCAATCTCTCCAGCGCACTGAACCGCATCATCGGTAAGCGCGGCGAGCCGTTGATCCGTAAAGGAGTCGACATGGCGATGCGCCTGATGGGCGAACAGTTTGTGACCGGTGAAACCATCGCCGAAGCGCTGGCCAACGCGCGTAAGTTGGAAGACAAAGGCTTCCGTTACTCTTACGACATGCTGGGTGAAGCCGCACTGACCGAAGCCGATGCGCAGGCCTATCTGGTTTCCTATCAGCAAGCAATCCACGCTATCGGCAAAGCCTCCAATGGCCGTGGCATCTATGAAGGCCCGGGCATCTCGATCAAACTCTCGGCGCTACACCCACGATACAGCCGTGCCCAGTACGATCGCGTGATGGAAGAGCTGTATCCACGCTTGCTGTCGCTGACGTTACAGGCGCGCCAATACGATATCGGCATCAATATCGACGCCGAAGAGGCCGATCGCCTGGAAATCTCCCTCGATCTGCTGGAAAAGCTGTGCTTTGAGCCGCAGTTGGCCGGCTGGAACGGCATTGGCTTTGTTATTCAGGCTTACCAGAAGCGCTGCCCGTTTGCCATTGATGCGGTGATCGACATGGCCAGCCGCAGCCGTCGTCGCCTGATGATCCGCCTGGTTAAAGGCGCTTACTGGGACAGCGAAATCAAACGCGCTCAGATGGATGGCCTGGAAGGCTACCCGGTGTATACCCGCAAAGTGTATACCGACGTTTCCTATCTGGCCTGCGCCCGCAAGCTGCTGGCGGTACCGAACCTGATTTATCCGCAGTTTGCTACCCACAACGCCCACACCCTGAGCGCCATCTATCATCTGGCAGGCAATAACTACTATCCGGGCCAGTACGAATTCCAGTGTCTGCATGGCATGGGAGAACCGCTGTACGAACAGGTGGTAGGCAAAGTGGCCGACGGCAAGTTGAACCGCCCTTGCCGTATTTATGCGCCAGTCGGCACACACGAAACGCTGCTGGCCTATCTGGTACGCCGTCTGTTGGAAAACGGGGCCAATACCTCATTCGTTAACCGTATTGCCGATGCCACCCTGCCACTCGACGAACTGGTAGCCGATCCGGTCAGCGCGGTCGAGGCCATGGCGGCTAGCGAAGGCCGCATAGGTTTACCGCATCCGCGCATTCCGTTGCCGCGTGAGCTATATGGTGAAAAACGCGTTAACTCCAGCGGCCTGGATCTTGCCAACGAACAGCGGCTGGCTTCGCTGTCCAGCGCCCTGCTCACCAGCGCAAGCCAGCAATGGCGTGCCGAGCCGATTATTGATGCTCCGTTGGATCAAGGAGTTGAACAACCGGTGATCAACCCTGCCGAACCGGGTGATATCGTCGGTTATGTACGTGAGGCCACCGAAGGTGAGGTCAGCCGGGCATTAGACTCCGCAGCCGCAGCCGGGCCGATCTGGTTTGCCACCCCACCTTCCGAACGTGCTGCCATCTTGGAACGCGCGGCAGAGCTGATGGAAAGCCAACTGCAAAGCCTGCTGGGGATCCTGGTGCGTGAGGCGGGTAAAACCTTCAATAACGCCATCTCAGAAGTCCGTGAAGCGGTTGATTTTCTGCATTACTACGCTGGCCAAGTGCGTGACGACTTCGCCAACGACAGCCATCGCCCGTTAGGCCCGGTAGTCTGTATCAGCCCGTGGAACTTCCCGCTGGCCATCTTCACTGGTCAGGTTGCCGCCGCCCTTGCCGCCGGTAACAGCGTGCTGGCAAAACCGGCAGAACAGACGCCGTTGGTCGCCGCCCAGGCGGTACGCATCCTGCTAGAGGCTGGTATTCCTCAGGGTGTTCTGCAACTGTTGCCTGGCCAGGGTGAAACCGTCGGTTCCCTATTGGTCAATGATTCCCGTGTACGCGGCGTGATGTTCACCGGCTCCACCGACGTTGCGGGCATTCTGCAACGCAACATCGCAGGCCGCCTTGATCCTCAAGGCCGCCCGACCCCGTTGATTGCCGAAACCGGCGGTTTGAATGCGATGATCGTCGACTCTTCCGCACTGACCGAACAGGTGGTGACCGACGTCGTGGCCTCCGCCTTCGACAGTGCCGGACAGCGTTGCTCTGCCCTGCGCATCCTGTGTGTGCAAGAAGACGTGGCAGAACACACCCTGAAAATGCTGCGCGGGGCGATGGCCGAATGCCGGATGGGCAACCCGGAACGCCTGTCTACCGACATTGGCCCGGTGATCGACGCCGAAGCCAAAACCGGTATTGAACGCCATATCCAGGCCATGCGTGCCAAAGGCCGCAAGGTGTATCAGGCGGCAAAAAGCCTGGGAGATGATGAGAAAGAGTGGGCTCGCGGCACCTTTGTGAAACCAACGCTGATCGAACTGGAAAGCTTTGACGAGCTGCAAAAAGAGATCTTTGGCCCAGTGCTGCACGTAGTGCGCTTCCAGCGTGCCAACCTGGGCGCGTTGGTCGATCAGATCAATGCTTCAGGCTATGGTCTGACGCTGGGTATCCATACGCGTATCGATGAAACCATCGCCAGAGTCACCGATCATGCCAAGGTCGGTAACCTGTATGTTAACCGCAATATGGTGGGTGCGGTGGTAGGCGTGCAGCCGTTTGGCGGCGAGGGATTATCTGGCACCGGGCCGAAAGCCGGTGGTCCACTCTATCTGTACCGCCTGCTGGCCAGCCGTCCACAGGATGCCGTGCAGCGCACTCTGAATCGCCAGGATAACGAGCATCCTCTGGAGGCTACCGTGCGCCCTACGCTGCTTGTGCCGCATCAGGCTCTGGAACAATGGGCCGTGGCAGAGAACCATCGCGAGTTGGCAGTTCTGGCGCAACAATACGCCGAACTGGGTCAGGGTGGCACCGTTCGCCCGCTGCCAGGCCCAACCGGGGAACGCAACACTTACGCCCTGCTGCCACGTGAACGCGTGCTGTGCCTGGCGGACAACAACGCCGATGCGCTGAACCAGTTGGCCGCCGTGCTGGCGGTTGGCAGCCAGGCGCTGTGGCCGGAAGCGGAATTGCAGCGCACGCTCTATCGCAGCTTGCCAGCCGCCGTACAGGCACGGATCGGTTTCACCAAGGATTGGGCGCAGGATAAAGTCGAGTTTGATGCAGCCATCTATCACGGCGACGCCGATCAGCTGCGCACCCTGTGTGAGCAGATTGCTCAACGCAGCGGTGCCATTGTCTCGGTGCAGGGCTTCGCCCGCGGTGAAACCAATATCCTGTTGGAGCGCCTGTTGATCGAACGCTCATTAAGCGTCAACACCGCTGCCGCCGGGGGTAACGCCAGCCTGATGACTATCGGTTAACAACAGCCGTATTTCTCCCCCCAAAAGGGCGCAGCATCATATGAACTGCGCCCTTTTTCTGCCACGCTAAACACGCCCCATGCAACCTCCACCGTCTCCAACTCCAACTGAAGGGGGTACAGCATGCAGCCCCCCTACGTTTTGCACCGGTTGAAGTTTGTCAGCATCTACGTTGCGAGCCTCTTCGCAAACCCAGCATTGACTCGGGGTTTTTTATTGCCTGCATAAAAGTCAGCCGATACCGTATTCATCTCCTTGCCAATAAATGTGTATGGTGTGTATTGTAAGGAATGAACAGGTGAAAAGTTCAGAACTGATTAAACGACTCGAAAGCCATGGTTGGGTTTTACAACGGATCAAAGGCAGCCACCATCAATTCAAACACCCCAACTCACCGTTGGTGATCACCGTGCCTCATCCCAATAAGGAGGTGAAATTGGAAACGCTGCGGCAAATCATGAAGGATGCAGGGTTGCTTAATTCCTAGACCATTTCGCAATGATGAGGTAACACTATGTTTTATCCCGCTTATATACATGCCGAGCCAGATGGCAGCGCCAGCGGCTTTTTTCCCGATGTGCCAGGCTGCTACTTTGCCGGAGACAGTCTCGATCAGACCTTCCAGGATGCCAAAAGCGCGCTGGATGCCCACTTTGAATTATTGAGCGAAGAGAATCAGGCCATTCCACGCCCACAAGCAGTGTCCTTCCATCTGGCTCAGGGCAACGACGCCCTTAATGGCGGCCAGTGGTTACTGGTGGATATCAATATGGACAAATTCGATGGCCGGGCAGAACGCATCAATATCACGTTGCCCCACAGGTTGCTCAACCGTATTGATTCGTTGGTGCAGCAGCACCCGGGTTATGGCAGCCGCAGTGCATTTCTCGCCGCCGCAGCGCGTAATGAGTTGTTAAAGGCAGGATAACGAGGTTAAGGGGGCATCGCCCCCTGACAAGATCACTGATTGAGAAACTTATCCAGAAACTGCTTGGTTCGCTGATGCTGCGGGTTGGCAAACAACGCCTTCGCGGGCCCCTGTTCGACAATGCGGCCATGATCCATAAAAATGGCGCGATCGGCCACATCACGGGCAAAGCTCATTTCGTGGGTGACGATCACCATGGTGCGTTTCTCTTCTGCCAAGGCGCGAATGGTATTGAGCACTTCGCCAACCAGTTCAGGATCCAGCGCAGAGGTCGGTTCATCAAACAAAATGACCTCGGGCTGCATCGCTAACGCCCTGGCAATGGCTACGCGCTGCTGCTGACCGCCGGACAAACGTTTAGGGTAAGCTTGTTCTTTACCGCTCAGCCCCACTTTTGCCAGCAGGACACGCGCCAGCTTTTCAGCGCTGGTCTTGGCCTCTCCTTTAACGATCACCGGTCCTTCGATGATGTTTTCCAGCACCGAACGGTGGGGAAACAGGTTGAAGCTCTGAAACACAAAGCCCACCTGCTGGCGCAGGGCCCGTACCTGATTTTTTTGTTTGCTCAGCGGGCGAGCGCTGTCGATCAAGATGTCACCGACACGGATAGTGCCAGAATCCGGCACTTCCAGCAGGTTGATGCTGCGTAGCAAAGTCGTCTTACCGGAACCACTAGGCCCGATAATCGCCACCACTTCACCCGCGTTCACCTCAAGATCGATCCCGTGCAATACGGTCTGCCCTTTGAACTTTTTAACCAACTGTCTGACTTCGATGGAGCTCATCGGCTACTCCTGATCCTGACGGTTAACGTGCGCTTCCAGACGGTTCTGCAACGCGGAAAGCAAGGTGGCCATCACCCAGTAGATCAGCGATGCCGCCAGATACATAGCGAACACTTCCAGCGTACGTGAGGTGATCAGTTGCGCCTGACGGAACAGCTCCGGCACCTGAATGGTCGCCGCCAGCGAGGTATCCTTGACCAAACCGATAAAGCTGTTGCCCAACGGAGGCAGCGCGGTGCGAGCCGCCTGCGGCAGGATCACCCGGCGCAGGGTCTGCCAGGGCGTCATGCCGATACTGGCCGCCGCTTCCCACTGCCCTTTGTCGATCGAGGAAATCGCCGCACGCAGCGTTTCCGATGTATAGGCGGCGGTGTTTAACGAAAGGCCGATTAATGCCGCCGGGAACGGATCCAGCTCAATGCCAAACTGCGGCAAGCCGTAATAGATCATAAACAGCTGGGCGATCAGCGGCGTACCGCGAAACAGGGAAACGTAGATGCGTGACAGCCAGGAGATCGGCCATAACGGCGAAAGGCGCATCAGCGCCAGCAAAAAACCGAGGATCAAACCGAGCGCCATACCACCCAGACTGAGCTGGAGGGTCAACAGCGCACCCCGTAATAAAAATGGCGCTGAATCCAGCGCCAGTTGAATACTCTCTTGCATTATTTAGTTACGTCCGCGCCAAACCATTTTTCAGAGATCTTCGCCAACGTCCCGTCTTTCTGCATTTCGGCAATCGCCTGATTGATAGCGGCCAGCAGTTCCGGATTGTTTTTACGTACCGCTACGCCAGCTTCCTGGCGAGAGAATGCCGGGCCAGCGACGGCCAGCGTATCACCGGTTTTCTTCACCAGATCCAACGCCGCCAGACGGTCGACCAAAATGGCATCAATGCGGCCTACGCGCAGATCCTGATATTTGGTTGGGTCATCGTCGTAGGTACGCACATCAACACCCTGTACGTTGTCACGCAGCCACTGTTCGTAGTTGGTGCCCAGGCCCACGCCGACCTTTTTACCCTTCAGGTCATCGGCCTTGGTAATAATGCCTTCATTGCCTTTCTTCACCAGCGCCTGGATACCGGAAACGGTGTATGGGGTAGAGAAATCGTACTTTTTCTTACGCTCATCGGAGATGGTAACCTGATTGATCACCACGTCGATACGCTTGGACTCCAACGAGGCTAACATGCCATCCCATTTGGTTGGATTGAGCTTGGCCTTCACCCCCAGATGTTCCGCCAGTGCATTAGCGAAATCCACCTCGAAGCCGGTCAGTTTGCCGTCCTCGCCCTGGAAGCTGAACGGCGGATAGGTGCCTTCCAGCCCAACGATCAGCGTGCCGCGCTGCTTGACCTGATCGAGCAGGTTATCGGCCGCGTAGGTTTTCACGTTCAAGCCGGTGGTCAGCGCCACAGCCATCACCCCCAGCAGCAGTTGACGACGAAATTTTGAAAAGACCATAGACACCCCATCTGTTGTTTATCTTTTTGATTTCATGACTTTAACAGTCATAAGCACTTCATAAAGGAATATAACCTAATAACTATAGTTCTAAATGGAATAACAACTGTGCTCGGCATCAGACCTGCGGGTGATAGGCGAACAGCGCAGGAGCTCCACCAGTGTGCACAAACAGGATCGGACCTTCATCGCGAAAACGTTTCTGGCTGATACCATCAATCAACCCCGCCATCGCCTTACCAGTATAGACCGGGTCCAGCAGCACGCCTTCCTGCTGCGCCAGCAGCTTCACCGCCGCCATACCTTCGTCATTCGGCATACCGTACTGCGGGGCAAAATAGTCATCCCACAGGGTAATGGGGGCCAACTCGTCAATATCCAGCGAACAGGCGACCGCCTTTTGCAACTGTTCAACCTTCGGTAACTGATCGATCACCTTGCGGGAAACGGTCACGCCAATCAGTTCGCTCTCAGGCAGCAGTTGCTGTAGCCCCACCGCCAGACCGGCGTGCGTCCCGGCACTGCCGGATGCCACCACGATCGAACTGAAGGTAACGCCATGGCTTTGCGCGGCAATTTCCAGCGCACACTGCACATAGCCCAATGAGCCGAGCGCGTTGGAACCACCTACGGGGATGACATAAGGACGGAAACCTTGGGCTTCCAAACGTGTGGCCAGATCGGCAAGTTGCATCTGCGGATCGTGCAAGGCATCGCACATCACCACTTCAACATTGAACAGATCGAGCAGCAGGCGATTACCGTTACTGAGGTAGTTTTCCGCTTTGGTATCGATGGGGTTTTCCAACAGCGCAACGCATTGCAGGCCGAGCTTGGCCGCCACGGCGGCGGTCTGGCGAACGTGGTTGGATTGAATGGCACCGGCGGTAACCAGGGTGTCGGCCCCTTGGCGTACCGCGTCGGCGGCTAAAAACTCGAGCTTTCTCAGCTTGTTGCCACCCATTGCCATCGGCGTGACATCGTCACGTTTGATGTAAATGTCGCGGCCAAGGTAGTCTGAAAGGCGGGATAACTTTTCGAGCGGCGTGGCAGAGCCAACCAAATCCAGGCGCGGGAATTGCGCCAGTTGCTGTTGCAGATCCACAACTTCCCCCAGGGAATAAAATAACGGTGTTTGAGTGATAGATTTATCAGATGTGCTCTGAATAATCACTCTTTATTCGTGGGGGTGGGTGCAAGGTAACCCGGCCAACCGACCGGGTCAGATCACTCAGTAGCTTTTTTGCCAGGCCAGGTACTGGTCGTATTTACGCAGCGCAATGCGGTAGTTATCGCTCACCGCCGGTGGCAGATCGTCAATAATACGCTGATGGTTGAACGCACTGGCAAACTGATCGGCAGGATAGTTGTGTGCCACCAGCATTTCATCCAGGCGCCGCAGGCGCACGACATATTCACGGATGGTGCTGTGGTTCATCTCGGTTTGTTCAAACAGATACTGTTTAAACGCCATGATGTCGAAGTAGCTGGGGTGACTATTACAGGAGATTTCACTACAAAAACGGCATAGCGCGGTCAACTCGCTTTGCACGTTTTGCCAGACCAGATCGTCAATCGGCTGATCCATCCGGGCGATGGCTTCCTTATTGATGATCTTGCCACGGAACACCAGCGCCATGCGGTCAAGCACCTTCTCGCACTGGGAGCAATGGGTTTGGCTGTGTTTATAATCTTTCAGGTAGCGGCTGAGTGGCCGTTTCTTCAACTGTTTTCCTGGCATCATTTGCAGTCCATTTATTGCGGCAGTAATCAGGTTGGTTAGGGAGGCAGGCTTTGGGGTTCAGGAGTCCTGGGCCAGACGTGCCCGCAGGCGTTTAATCGCCTGGCTGTGCAACTGGCTGACTCGCGACTCACCCACATCAAGCACTGCGCCAATTTCCTTCAGATTCAACTCCTCCTGGTAATACAACGTCAGTACCAGTTTTTCGCGTTCCGGCAGCGCCTCGATGGCGTCGATCACCCGCTGGCGCAGATTGCCTTCCAACAGTTTATGCAGCGGATTGGCAGCCTCATGACCTTCCAGCACCGGTTCGGCACTGTCGCCATGCTCTTCCTGCCATTCGTCGTAGGAAAATAGCTGACTATTATTGGTGTCCAGCAGGATCTGGCGATACTCGTCCAGCGAGACATCCAGCCCCTGTGCCACCTCCACTTCGCTGGCCGGGCGGCCAAGCCGCTGTTCCAACTGTTGCATCATGCGCGCCACTTCCCGAGCATTGCGGCGTACGCTGCGCGGCACCCAGTCGCGGCTACGCAACTCGTCGAGCATTGCACCGCGAATACGCTGCACGGCATAGGTCGTGAAGGCCGTTCCTTGTAGGGCATCGTAACGCTCAACGGCGTTCAACAGCCCTATTCCCCCTGCTTGCAGCAGATCGTCCAGTTCCACGCTGGCGGGCAGCCGAACCTGCAGGCGTAACGCCTCGTGGCGCACTAGCGGAACGTAGCGCAGCCAGAGAGAATTTTTGTCCATGACGCCTTCGGCGGTATACAGATCGCTCACTATGTCTAACCTGCGGATAACGGAGTCATGACTATTATCCGTAGCAGGCGCAATACCAATCGTCTGAACAGCCGTACAAAACGGGCTTTATTTGTGCCATGTAAAAGCCCAGACGGCAGCAGAAGACAAAAAACCCTGCCGAAGCAGGGTTTGGATGACAAGGCTAATCGGAGAGAGTCGATTAACGCAGCAGGGTCAGTACGTTCTGGGTAGACTGGTTAGCCTGGGCCAGAACAGAGGTGCCAGCCTGTTGCAGGATGTTGGCACGGCTCATGTTGGACACTTCGGTCGCGTAGTCAGCATCCTGAATACGAGACTGGGAAGCAGACAGGTTGTTAACGGTGCTGTTCAGGTTGTTGATTACAGAATCGAAACGGTTCTGTACCGCACCCAAGGAAGAACGCAGGCCATCAACTTGTGCCAGAGCCTTATCCAGTGCTTCTAATGGATCTTTGGTTGCTGGGTTTGAGCTAAGCTCTGCGCCACGAACAACTTTGCCATCGGTATCGAAAGATGCTGCATAGAAACGGTCGGTCGCACCGCTGCTATCTTTGATCACATATTTAGGAGCACCTTTTTCAGTACCGCTATATGCAAAGGTTTTAGCTAGGTCATTAGCGGCGTTATCTGCGGCCTTAACCATTATATTGCCTTCGCTCACGGCTTTGCCAGCCGTGATTGGTGCTGTAGCGGCAGTTGGAGCAGCAAATGTTGCGGTACCATCTTTAGTCAGACCGGTTACTTCAGCGTATGGCGTCGTTGCATTGGCTGTACGGGCATAAATCTTATCGTCTGAACCTTTAACATATCCAATGACATCATCAGTGCCAACTTTTTGGCCAGCTTTAAACGCTACTGTTTTATCTAAGGTGACGGTATCGGTTGTCGCAACAGCAGTACCACCAACCTTGGATTTATCTACACCAAATGCAACGGAGAAGGTATCCAGGTTCAGGGTACTTTTATTAATATCTTTCAGATCGATATCGATGGTTTCACCATCGTTGGCACCGACCTGAATGGTCAGTTTCTGGTCGCTGCTCAACACTTTCACGCCGTTGAAGTCGGTTTGCTCTGAAATACGGTTGATTTCGTTCAGACGCTGAGAGATTTCATCCTGGATTGACTGCAGGTCGCTGGATGAGTTAGAACCGTTCTGAGACTGAACGGTCAGACGACGGATGTTCTGCAGGTTGTCGTTGACTTCGTTCAGTGCGCCTTCAGTGGTCTGCGCCAGAGAGATACCGTCGTTAGCGTTACGGGAAGCCTGAGTCAGGCCCTTGATGTTAGCGGTGAAACGGTTAGAGATCGCCTGACCCGCAGCATCATCCTTCGCGCTGTTGATACGCAGACCGGAAGACAGACGCTCGATAGCGGTCCCCAGAGAAGACTGAGATTTGTTCAGGTTGTTCTGCGCCATCAACGACAGGCTGTTGGTATTAATTACTTGTGCCATAATTTGCTTTCCTTACGAATCAGTTGCGACGTTCGCATTCACAATTAAAGGGTTCGGACCTTGTTGGTCCACGGCGTCAACCACCGTCTCCTCAGGTATCGGCGCTCCCCCCACAACCTTTAGATTTTTTTTGCGTTTTTTTCACTTTTCGCCAATGGCGCGAATAACGCTGTTTTTCCCTCTTCTACTGCGCCATCGTTTTTTCTATTTATCCGTAAACTTTTTGAATACTGAGCCGATAACGCATAGAGCGTAAAAGTCATTGACCATAGGAGAATCACGAATGGCATCGATTAGTTCATTAGGCATCGGCTCAGGGCTGGACCTCAACGGCTTGCTGGACAAGCTGACCAAGGCGGAACAACAACGTCTGACACCTTATACTACTCAGCAAACCAGCTATAACGCCAAGCTGACCGCCTACGGCACGCTGAAAAGCTCGCTGGAAAAATTCGATAACCTGAGCAAGGATTTGGCCAAGCCAGAATTCTTTAACAATACTACCGCCACCACTCACGATCAGTTTAACGTGACTACCACCGCCAAATCGGTCCCGGGTAACTATAGCGTCGAGGTGCTGCACCTGGCACAGCCGCAAACCTTGACGACAAAGGCCGATATTAAAGATCAAGCGGAAAATCTGGGCACTAGCGGCGCCAGCGATCGTTCGATTTCGATCACCGCCGGCAACCCGCCCAAAGAGGTCAAAATCCCGCTAGGTGACGATCAAACCTCACTGCTGGAAATGCGTGATGCGATTAACGGCGCCAAAGCCGGGGTGAACGCCACCATCATGCGCGTGGGCGACAACGACTATCAGTTGGCCATCAGCTCCTCCACCACCGGCGAAAAAAATACGGTCAAGGTGCAAGTCAATAATGACGATAAACTGGGGGCGATCTTAAATTATGATCCTACCAGCACCAGCAACGCGATGAAGGAAACGGTCAAAGGCCAGGATGCCGAGTTGACCATTAACGGCACCACCATCAAGCGCAGCACCAACTCGGTCGCCGACGCCCTGCAAGGGGTGACGCTGGATCTGAAAACCACCACCAAACCGGGCGAACCGCAGAACCTGGTGGTCACCGGTGATAAAAGCGGCACCTCGGACAAGGTCAAGGCTTGGGTTGATAGCTATAACTCGCTATTGGATACCTTCAATTCCCTGACCAAATACACCCCGGTGAAAAGTGGCGAAGAGCAGAGCGCCAAAAACGGAGCATTGCTGGGCGACAACACGCTGCGCGGCATCCAATCCTCCATTAAGAGCGCGCTGAGCGCCGCACAGGACAACCCGGAGCTGAAAGGCTTGGGTAACCTGGGTATTACCACCAATACCAAAACCGGCAAGCTGGAATTGGACAGCGAAAAGTTGAAAAAAGCGATCGATGAAAAACCCGATCAGGTAGCCAATTTCTTCGCGGGTGATGGCAAGGAGAGCGGTATGGCGACGGAAATCCACAATGAGATCCAAAACTATATCAAGGCCGGTGGCGTGATTGAGAACTCGACCAAGAGTATCAATACCAACCTCGACCGTTTGAATACTCAAATCACCCGCGTGACCGAAAGCATTCAAAGCTCCATCGATCGTTACAAACAGCAATTTGTTCAGTTGGATACCATGATGTCGAAACTGAATGGTACCAGTAATTATTTAACCCAACAGTTCACGTCTAAATAGGCGCGTTAACCAGGTAAAATAGCATGTACAACCGCAGCGGAACCCAGGCTTACGCCCAGGTTAGTGTAGAAAGTGGCGTGATGGGTGCCAGCCCGCACCAGCTCATCGTGATGCTATTCGACGGGGCGCTTAGCGCCCTGCTTCGTGCACGCATCCTGATGAATCAGGGGAATATCGCCGGCAAGGGGCTGGCGATCTCAAAAGCGATTAATATCATTGATAACGGGCTAAAAAATGGCCTCAACCATGAACAGGGAGGGGAGATCGCCGATAATCTCGCAGCCTTATATGATTATATGAAACGCCGTCTGATGCAGGCCAACCTGCACAACGATGTCGCGGCCCTTGACGAAGTCAGCGGGCTGCTGGAGAACATTGCCGACGCCTGGCGCCAAATTGGCCCCAATTATCAACCCGTTCAGGACGGCGTATAATGGAACACCACCAACAACTGCTATCGGCCTATCAACAGATCCATACCCTGAGCGAGCAGATGATCACCCTGGCGCAGGCTGGCCAGTGGGATGCGCTGATTGAAATGGAGATCGTCTATGTACAGGCGGTAGAAAAAACCGCCCAACTGGCGGGTATCCCTGAGCCATCTTCGAGCTTGCAGGATATTTTACGCGGTAAATTGCAGCAAATCCTCAACAACGAAACCGAACTGAAGCGACTGATGCAGCTACGCATGGACGAATTAACGGTGTTGATCGGGCAGTCTACCCGCCAGAGCGTGGTCAACAGCACCTACGGTCAATTCCATGACCGCGCTTTGCTGCTTGGTGAGCCGCAACCAAGATAAATCTTATGTTTTACCGTCTATCCTAAGTAATTAATAGGATAAAACACTATTATTATCCCGTTGCACCATAATATAAACGCATGAGATTTGAATAATTCGTATGGCAGGTAATGCATGAAAATGCAAACCGCTGGCACTATTGCCGATTTAATGGATAACACTTATCCCGACACGGACGTTTTCTGTTCAACAGGAAACTGATTCTTGACAAGTAAATTACCGAGTTGTGATCGGCAACAGGCGAAAAAATGTTGCTCCATCCCCCAGCAAAGCGTAAAGATATTCGTAGATAATAACGATGAAATGAATATTGATGGAACGCTTAATTAATTTTTGTCCTGGGATCGGTGCCTCAGCACACATCATTCAGCATACTGAACTGCGACTTCCGTCGCTCTATTTTGAGCAGACGCATCTGTTTTTGATCCAACAAGGGCAAACACGTATACGGTGGCAGCAGCGGGAGGTGGTAGCTCGCGCTGGGGAGCTGTTGATCGTAGAAGGTGGGCTAACCGCCGATGTGATTAATAGCCTTTCAGACAGTGGAATATTCAGTTGCCAACTGCTGATTTGCGATCCCTTGCTGTTTGATACGCTAGCCAATGCGCCTATCGCGCCGCCGCCTATCCCTTTCACCGGCGTCACTACGCTGACGAAGCTGCCCTGCCCGTTTTTGCACAGTTTTGAAACCGCTGCACTGGCACTGACGCTGCACGATCGTTTTCCCCAGATGATTATCCACCATAAAATGTGCGAAATCCTACTGTGGCTGGCACACCTCGGGATTCGCTTTATTCACCAGGAAGCCAATAATCTGACCCAGCAGGTGCGCCGCTTGCTGGCAAGCGATCCGCAACGGATTTGGACCGCCGCCGAAGTGGCTGAAAATCTGATGATGAGCGAGGTGGTGCTGCGGCGTAAACTGTCGGCGGAGAATAGCGCCTTGCGCAGCCTGATGATCGACGTACGTATGAGCCGCGCGCTGCTCTTATTGCAGGCCACAGACTGGCCGATTTCCGCCATTGCACAATATGTGAGCTACGAGAGTTCTTCCCGGTTTGCCGAACGCTTTCGTAAACGATTCGGCTTCGCGCCTACCGCCATCCGTGGACACCAGCGAATTATGCAGCCCACCGCCGTACAGCCCCCGGCATATCCATGGCTAAATACGGTAGAGGAATAAGTGCTGATTTTAACAACGGCAGGCTGAGGATGTGACTAAGGCCACCCTGAGTGGCCCGTACATCAGTTGAGTTTAACTAACGCATAGGTCAATACGGCCAACACAATTAACATGACAATACTGAAAAAACGCCATCTTACTTCACTTTTAGTGCTCATCACCTTTCCCGAATAAATACTATTAGCGCGATTATTTCCATAGAGAAAATAACATCCTTGCCAAAGCCGTGTATCGTTCGTCTTATCCACAACGGCATCAGCCTACTCCAAAGCACGATCGAAAAAATAACAACTACCGCACAATAGGAATTAGGTCTTTCAATAAAACAGAGGTATTTCTTTAAGTTACACAGTTCGCGGTTCTGTGCCAGTGCTTGAATGAGACTCAATCGCCTCACCGTCAGCCAATACTTTTTACGTGGGCTACGAGTGACAGAGAACGACTCCGCTTAAAAATATAAGATAGCTCCTGGGGGCCATAAGGATATATCTAATTTGCACACCGGTTAATTGACATTCAGGACAATAACTACAAATATTAGCTTAATTAACCAATTCAAGGAGGATAAGATAATGGAGTATTTGGTAGCATCGCTGACTGTTTTATGCCTTTTTTCCTTTAAGAAACACGCCAAAGTTATTGATAGTAAAAAGATTGGCGTCGCCCATAAAAAACACCGCCGACGCTCAAGACACCGGCTCGCCATGATTTATTGATTGGGCAAACGGGCCGAAAACCAGAGAAAATCACATTAGGGAGGCTTACGCCAATACAGAACAGATTATCTGTTGTGTGCTATAGCCACCCTTTATTTACCCCTACACCGCCATATTCATGACGTCTTGATAAGCCGCAACCAGTTTATTACGCACCTGCACTCCCAGTTGCAAAGAAACCGAAGATTTTTGCAGATCGACCATCACGTCGTTCAAACTGATACCCGGCACACCCAATTCAAAATCCTGTGCTTGCTGGCGTGCAGTTTGTTGAGTCTCGCTGATCTTACCGAGAGCCGCCTTTAACTCATTGGCAAAGCTTGCTCCCTGCACCGGATCGTTTTGTCGCAGCGCTCCGGCCTGAACTGCCGTGGCTTGCAACTGCTGCACCACTCCTTCAATACCCTGAATTGCCATCATGACCTCGTCACTTCATTCATAGCCTATGGATTTCATGCGGTGGTCTGAAAGACGACGGGAAAACCGCGCCTTCATTCACCTGCATGATCCCGATACTGCACACCCTACCACAGTGTTTTCCGGCTAAAGCGGCTAATTAACTGCAAAAACACCGGTTTATCGGGCCATCAAAATTGGTCCCAAGAGCAAATAATGGCATGCCCAAAAATGGGGGCGCTTTTGTTAGGCCGTAAAGAACTGTGTATTCAGGGAGTCTGTTTTGTCATCACTCAACAACGCTAGCCATACCTCGAACCCACCAGAGTGGGTACCAGCATGAATGGTGAAAGCCGTGATAACGGCCTGCTGGCCCTATGGAATCGCCTGCGTGCCAACCCTAAAATTCCACTGCTGATCGCAGCCTCGGCGGCGATCGCCATCGTGGTTGCGCTGACGCTATGGGCCAAAAGCCCGGATTACCGCGTGCTGTACAGCAATCTCAACGATCGCGACGGCGGCGCCATCGTCACGCAACTCACGCAGATGAACATCCCCTATCGCTTTACCGAGAACGGCTCGGCGTTGATGATCCCGGCGGAAAAGGTGCATGAAACCCGCCTGCGTCTGGCGCAACAGGGGCTGCCTAAGGGTGGGGCCGTCGGCTTTGAGCTGCTGGATCAGGAAAAATTTGGCATCAGCCAGTTCAGCGAACAGATCAACTACCAGCGCGCGCTGGAAGGCGAACTGTCACGCACTATCGAATCCCTAGGGCCGGTACAGAATGCCCGTGTGCATCTGGCACTGCCTAAGCCTTCGCTGTTTGTACGCGAACAAAAGAACCCTTCAGCTTCCGTGACGCTAACGCTGCAACCAGGCCGCACCCTGGACGACGGCCAGATCAATGCCGTGGTGTATATGGTGTCCAGCAGCGTGGCCGGTTTACCGCCGGGCAACGTCACGGTGGTCGATCAGGCTGGCCGCTTACTGACCCAATCCGACGGCACCGGACGCGATCTCAATGCCGCACAGCTGAAGTACGCCAATGAGGTTGAGAGCCGCTATCAGCGTCGTATTGAAGCCATTCTGGCACCGATCGTCGGCAGCGCGAACGTGCGTGCACAAGTAACGGCACAAATCGATTTCTCCACCCGTGAGCAAACCGACGAACAGTACCAGCCCAACCAGCAGCCGGATAAATCCGCGATACGCTCCAGACAGCTCAGCCAGAGTGAACAGAACGGCGGGCAACAGATTGGCGGCGTACCGGGTGCCCTTTCCAACCAGCCGAGTGCAGCACCGACTGCACCGATAGAAACACCAAAAACTACGGCTGCGGGTAATACTAATACTCCTGCCACGGCAAACAATGCCAATAACAGCACGCGAACCGGGGCTAGTGGTAACGTAGCGCAAAACAGTCGCCGTGATGAAACCACCAACTACGAGGTGGATCGCACCATTCGTCATACCCAGCACAAGGCTGGAGCGGTGGAACGCCTGTCGGTCGCCGTGGTGCTCAACACCCTGGGTACCGATAAAGACGGCAAACCGCAGCCGATGAGCAAAGAGCAGTTGGCCCAGGTGGAGTCACTGGTCCGTGAAGCGATGGGTTACTCCAGCAGCCGTGGCGATACGCTTAACGTGGTCAACACTCCGTTCAACGATGTAGAGCAGACCGGCGGCGAGTTGCCTTTCTGGCAGTCACAGTCGTTTATCGATCAGTTGTTCAACGCAGGCCGTTATTTGCTGGTGCTGCTGGTAGCCTGGATTTTGTGGCGCAAGCTGGTTCGTCCGCAGCTGCAAAGCCGTCAGATCGCACAACAGGCCGCGGTTACTGCTGCCAAGGCACCAGCTAGCCGCCCGGCTGAGGTCAATAAGCCAAGTCATGAAGAGCAGGCGCTGCATAAGAAATCACAGCAGCGCGTCAATGCTGAAGTCCAGGGCCAGCGGATCCGCGAACTGGCAGATAAAGATCCACGCGTGGTCGCCCTGGTGATCCGTCAATGGATGAGTAACGAATTATGAGCCTGACAGGTACCGAAAAGAGCGCCATCCTGCTGATGACGCTGGGTGAAGATCGCGCCGCCGAAGTCTTCAAGCACCTCTCGTCACGGGAAGTGCAGCAGTTGAGTGGCACCATGGCCAGCATGCGTCAGGTGTCTCACAAACAGCTGGGGGAAGTCCTCAGCGAGTTTGAAGACGATGCCGAACAGTATGCCGCGCTGAGTGTCAATGCCAGCGACTACCTGCGATCGGTGCTGGTTAAAGCCTTGGGTGAAGAACGTGCCAGCAGTCTGTTGGAGGATATTCTCGAATCACGTGAAGACACCTCCGGCATGGAAACGCTCAACTTTATGGAACCGCAGAGCGCGGCCGATCTGATCCGCGACGAACACCCGCAGATCATTGCCACCATTCTGGTTCACCTCAAGCGCGGCCAGGCGGCGGATATCCTGGCACAGTTCGAGGAGCGCCTGCGCAACGACGTGATGCTGCGTATCGCCACCTTCGGCGGTGTACAACCGGACGCCTTGGCAGAGCTGACCGAAGTGCTGAACAATCTGCTGGACGGCCAGAACCTCAAGCGCAGCAAAATGGGGGGAGTCCGTACCGCCGCCGAGATTATCAACCTGATGAAAACCCAGCAGGAAGAGGCGGTTATCGGTGCCATGCGCGACTACGACGGCGAGCTGGCGCAGAAGATCATCGACGAAATGTTCCTGTTCGAAAACCTGGTCGAAGTGGACGACCGCAGCATCCAGCGCCTGTTGCAGGACGTGGAAAGCGAATCCCTGTTGATCGCCTTGAAAGGGGCAGAACAACCGCTGCGCGAGAAGTTCCTCAAGAACATGTCACAACGTGCCGCCGATATCCTGCGCGACGATCTGGCCAACCGTGGCCCGGTGCGCATGTCGCAGGTGGAGAACGAACAGAAGGCTATCCTGTTGGTGGTACGCCGCCTGGCAGAAACCGGCGAAATGATCATCGGCGGTGGCGAGGACACCTATGTCTGATCGCCTCAATACCCTGCCCTGGCAGCCCTGGTCGCTTAATGACCTGGCGGATCCCAAACCGGTGCTGGAACCGGAAAGCCCGCCTGAGGTGATCATCATCCCGCAGGATGACAGCATCAACGAACAGCAGCGGCTGGAGATGCTGCGTTTGCAGGCCCAACAGCAAGGTCAGCAACAAGGCTTTGCCGAGGGCCAGCAGAAAGGCTATGACGCCGGTTTCCAGGCCGGGCTGGAGGAAGGGCGTCAGCAAGGCATTCTGGCGGGCCAACAGCAGCAGCAACCGATCACGGAACATTGGCAACAGTTGGTCACCGAGTTCCAGCACACGCTGGACGCGCTCGACAGCGTGATTGCCTCACGCCTGATGCAGCTGGCCCTGACAGCGGCCAAACAGGTCATCGGGCAAGCACCAGTGTGCGACGGTACTGCCCTGCTCGGCCAGATCCAACAGCTGATCCAGCAAGAACCGATGTTCAGCGGTAAACCTCAGCTGCGCGTACACCCGGATGATTACGAACGGGTAGAGCAGCAGCTTGGCATGACCCTCAGCCTGCACGGCTGGCGGCTGCTGGCCGACGGACAGTTACATCCAGGCGGCTGCAAGGTCAGCGCAGAAGAAGGCGATCTGGATGCCAGCCTGGCCACCCGCTGGCATGAGCTGTGCCGTCTGGCCGCACCGGGAGAGCTGTGATGACCGTTCGTCTCGGCCGCTGGCTGAACTCGCTGGACAGTCTGGAAAAACGCATTGCCCGTGCGCCAGCGGTGCGCCGCTATGGCCGCCTGACCCGAGCTACCGGGCTGGTACTGGAAGCCACCGGTTTGCAGTTACCGCTGGGGGCCACCTGCCTGATCGAACGCCATGACAGCGGTGTGGTGCAGGAGGTAGAAAGCGAGGTGGTCGGTTTTAACGGCCAGCGACTGTTCCTGATGCCGCTGGAAGAGGTCGACGGTATCGTGCCCGGCGCTCGGGTCTATGCTCGCGTCTCCCCCGAAGGGCAAAGCGCCAGCAAACAGTTACCCCTCGGCCCGGCATTGCTTGGCCGGGTGCTCGACGGCGGTGCCAAACCGCTCGATGGTCTGCCAGCACCCGATACCGGCTACCGTGCGCCGCTGATCACCGCCCCGTTCAACCCGTTGCAGCGCACCCCGATCGAACAGGTACTCGACGTGGGCGTGCGCACCATCAACGGGCTGCTCACCGTGGGGCGTGGCCAGCGTATGGGCCTGTTCGCCGGTTCTGGCGTGGGTAAAAGCGTACTGCTCGGCATGATGGCGCGTTACACCCAGGCCGACGTGATCGTCGTCGGGCTGATCGGCGAACGTGGCCGCGAAGTGAAAGACTTTATCGAAAACATCCTCGGCACCGAGGGAAGAGCCCGTTCGGTGGTGATCGCTGCACCGGCAGACGTTTCCCCACTGCTGCGCATGCAGGGCGCCGCCTACGCTACCCGCATCGCCGAAGATTTCCGCGATCGTGGCCAACACGTGCTGCTGATTATGGATTCCCTGACCCGCTACGCCATGGCGCAACGTGAGATCGCCCTGGCGATCGGCGAACCCCCGGCTACCAAAGGCTATCCGCCTTCGGTATTCGCCAAACTGCCCGCGCTGGTGGAGCGTGCAGGTAACGGCATCAGCGGCGGCGGTTCCATTACCGCTTTTTATACCGTGTTGACCGAGGGTGATGACCAGCAAGACCCGATTGCCGATTCGGCACGCGCCATTCTCGATGGCCATGTGGTGCTCTCCCGGCGCTTGGCAGAGGCGGGCCACTACCCCGCCATCGATATTGAAGCCTCGATCAGCCGAGCCATGACCTCGCTGATCGATGAGGAGCATTACCGGCGGGTACGTAATTTCAAACAGATGCTGGCCAGTTACCAACGTAACCGCGATCTGATCAGTGTAGGAGCCTACGCCGCAGGCAGCGATCCGCTGCTGGACAAAGCCATGACGCTATATCCGCAGATGGAAGCCTATCTGCAACAGGGCATCTTCGAGCGCAGCGGCTACGACGATGCCTGCCAGCAGTTACAGCAACTGATTGTTTAACCACGGAGCCTGAGCACCATGAAACCACAGTCACCGCTGATTATCCTGCGCGATCTGGCGCAGGATGCCGTAGAACAGGCCGCACAGCACCTCGGTCAGGCACGTCAGGCGCAACAGGCGGCGGAACAACAGCTTGCCATGCTGCTCAACTACCAGGATGAGTATCGGCAAAAGCTGAACAACACCCTGTCTAGCGGCATGGGTTCCGCCAGTTGGCAAAACTACCAGCAGTTTATCGGCACGCTCGAGCAGGCCATCAGCCAGCACCGCCAGCAGTTGCTGCAGTGGAGCGAGAAGGTAGAACGGGCGGTCAAGCAGTGGCAGGACAAACAGCAGCGGCTGAACGCTTTTGAAACGCTCAACACCCGTGCCCTCAGCGCCGAGCTGGTGCTGGAAAACAAGCGTGACCAAAAACTGATGGATGAGTTCGCTCAACGCAGTTCACAAAGGAATCTAAACCCATGAATCTCAACGTTCTCTCTGGCTTGCCGGCGGCCGCTGACGGCACGGAGACTGGCCTTACCGCGCTGTCGTTGGATGATGCCGGGCTGTCTGCCAGCTTTGCTCAACTGCTCGGTGAACGCTTCGCGCCTGAAGGTCAACTGAAAGGCAAGCCGAACGTGGCACAGCTACTGGCCAAAGATCCACAACTCTCAACCCTCAGCCGCCAGCAGCTTAACCAACTGCTGACCTCGTTTAGCGATCGTGGCCGATTGCAGGCTGCCCCGCAGGATCTGGATACGGCAGACGATAACCAAACCCGGTTAACCAAGCGCGATGACGAACAGCCGTTGCACCCTGTCGATACTTTGGATGCGACCAGTTTGCAGGCCCTGTTTGCCATGCTGCCTGCCGCCGTTGTGCAGCCGCTACCGGGAAATGGGGTAGCAACCGCCGCTGAACCAAGCGGGGATGAAGCGCCGCTGACGGGAGCTGCATCACTGTTAGCCACCCTGAGCGAAAAACCCGCGTTATCCACTGCCAGCCTACCAGCGTCAAAATCGCAGCCGCACGCAGACGATAAATCCGCCTTGGCCGCCAAAACTGACGCAGCGGCGGTACTGTCTTCTCAGGCCGATGACAATCAGGATCGCGGCACCTCCCCACTGAAATTGGTGGCCGAATCGGCGCAATCTTCTGCAACGCCACAGCACGCAGCCCCTGCACCAGTGTCCAGCCCGGTGATCGCCAGCCAACCTGTCAGCGCGACGGTAAGCGCACCGGCAACGCCACAGTTGAACGCTCAACTCGGCAGCCCTGAATGGCAGCAGGCGCTGAGTCAGCAGGTGCTGATGTTCCACCGCAACGGCCAACAGAGCGCCGAATTACGCCTGCATCCGCAGGAACTGGGTGCCTTGCAAATCACGCTGAAGCTCGACGATAACCAGGCCCAGTTGCATATCGCCTCGGCACACGGCCAGGTTCGTGCGGCGGTGGAAGCCGCGCTGCCCCATCTACGCCATGCGCTGGCGGAAAGTGGTATCAACCTTGGCCAGAGCAGCGTTGGCGGTGAGTCACTGCCGCAGCCGCAACAGTCACAGCAGCAAGCCTCTCACCAAGGCGGGCAGCCTTCTTACCGTGAAC
Source organism: Serratia sp. PL7 (assembly GCF_945957435.1). NCBI lineage: Bacteria > Pseudomonadati > Pseudomonadota > Gammaproteobacteria > Enterobacterales > Yersiniaceae > Serratia > Serratia sp. PL7. Next base: position 313,237 of record NZ_CAMFLB010000008.1, read on the forward strand.
AGCACGGCAGCGCCGAAACCGGCGTTGAAGCCCTGAGCGCTCCAGCAGCGCTGCAGGCAATGGCTCGTTCGGTCGACGGCGTTGATATTTTCGCCTGACGGCGTGCAAACGCCCAAGCTGGCACGCTTTTCCCCGCCTATTCTGGCTATTGCAGCCTGGAATAAGCGGGATAATAGCTTTACATGTATTGCGTGCTGCCTATCTGCACGCAGAGAACAGGATTTGACTTGGTAATGTCTCAGAACTCCCTTCCAACAGCAGCAACAAAGAAACGTCCAATACTGGTGATCCTGCTGGTACTGATCGCCTTGGGCGCATGTGGTGCCGCAGGCTATAGCTGGTGGTTGATGCAGCAGCATAAGAACGGTCAACCCGCCGCCGAGGAAAAAAAGCAGCCGCCTCCGGCACCGGTGTTTATGCCGCTCGATACCTTTACCGTCAATCTGGTGACGCCGGATAACAATCTGGACCGCGTGCTGTATATCGGCCTGACGCTGCGCCTGCCAGATGAAGAAACACGCCGCCGGCTGAACGATTTTCTGCCGGAAGTGCGTAGCCGTCTGCTAATGCTGCTTTCACGGCAGGAAGCAAGCCAACTGGCCAACGAGCAAGGGAAACAGCAACTGGTGGCACAGATTAAAGACGTGCTCAGCCCACCGCTGGTAACGGGACAACCGAAGCAAGTGGTCAGCGATGTGCTGTTCACTGCCTTCATACTGCGGTAATTAACCATGGGCGACAATATTCTTTCACAGGCCGAGATCGACGCACTGCTCAATGGCGACAGCGCGGGGGATGAACCCGCCGCCGTCATCGGTAATGAAAGTGAGGTCAAACCTTACGATCCCACAACCCAACGCCGCGTGGTGCGTGAGCGCCTGCAAGCCCTGGAGATCATTAACGAGCGTTTTGCCCGTCAGTTTCGCATGGGGTTGTTTAACCTGTTACGCCGTAGCCCGGATATCACCGTCGGGGCGATCAAAATCCAGCCATACCATGAATTTGCCCGCAACCTGCCAGTGCCGACCAACCTGAACCTGGTCCACCTGAATCCACTGCGCGGCACGGCGCTGTTTGTGTTTGCCCCCAGCCTGGTGTTTATCGCCGTGGATAACCTGTTCGGCGGCGATGGCCGTTTTCCTACCAAGGTGGAAGGCCGGGAATTTACGCCAACCGAACAGCGGGTGATCAAGCGCATGCTGCGCTTGGCGCTGGATGCCTACGGCGATGCCTGGAGCGCCATCTACAAGATCGACGTGGAATACGTACGTGCCGAAATGCAGGTCAAGTTCACCAATATCACCACCTCTCCCAACGATATCGTGGTAACCACGCCGTTCCAGGTGGAGATCGGGGCGCTGAGCGGTGAATTCAATATCTGTATTCCATTCGCCATGATCGAACCACTGCGCGAGTTGCTGACTAACCCACCGGTGGAGAACTCCCGCCAGGAAGACAGCCAGTGGCGAGAAACGCTGGTGAAACAGGTTCAGCATTCCGAACTTGAACTGATAGCCAACTTTGTCGATATCCCGATGCGCCTGTCGAAAGTGCTGAAACTGCAACCGGGCGACGTGTTACCGATCGATAAGCCGGAACGCCTGATCGCTCATGTTGACGGCGTCCCGGTATTGACCAGCCAATACGGCACTTTGAACGGGCAGTACGCCCTGCGTGTTGAACATTTGATTAACCCTATTTTGAATGCCCTGAGCGAGGAACGGCCCAATGAGTGATCCTAAACAACCGTCTGGCGAAGAGAAGGACTCCGTAGACGATCTGTGGGCTGATGCGTTTAACGAGCAACAGGCGACCGAAAAATCCGCCTCTACCGAAGGCGTATTCAAGTCGCTGGAAGCTCAGGATGCGTTGGGTAGCCTGCAAGATATCGATCTGATCCTGGATATTCCGGTCAAGCTGACCGTGGAGCTGGGCCGCACCAAGATGACCATCAAAGAGTTATTGCGCCTGTCGCAAGGCTCGGTGGTGGCGTTGGATGGTCTGGCCGGTGAACCATTGGACATCCTGATTAACGGCTATCTGATTGCCCAGGGCGAAGTGGTGGTGGTCGGCGACAAGTTCGGCGTACGCATCACCGATATCATCACACCTTCCGAGCGCATGCGCCGCCTGAGCCGCTGATGAACCCCAACGCCAGCGTGCAGACGCAAAGCACTCAGCAGCCCGTCGGTACGGCGCTGCCCACCGGCTCGGTATTGATGCAGGTCAGCAGCGCGCTGGGCGCAATTTTGTTGCTGATCCTGCTCGCTGGCTGGTTGTTTCGTCGTCTAGGTTTTGCTCCGCAGGCCCGTGGCAATCAAAAATTGCTCAACCTGCGTGCCAGTTGTCAGGTTGGCCAACGCGAACGCGTGGTGGTGGTTGAAGTGGATAACACCTGGCTGGTGCTGGGCGTTACGGCTCAGCAAATCACCCCGTTGCACACCCTGCCCGCACCACCGGTACAGGAAGCAACCGACCATAAATCACCGGCAGATTTCCGCCAGCTGATGCAAAACGTACTAAAACGCCCGGATAAATCGGCATGAATCCATTCTCCCTCCGCCGGGCTTTTGGCCCGCTGCTGGCTGCTGGCCTGCTACTGCTCAGCCCTGCCGCTTTGGCACAGTTGCCGGGGCTGATTAGCCAACCTACGGCCAACGGCGGCCAAAGCTGGACGCTGCCGGTACAGACGCTGGTACTGATCACCTCACTCAGCTTCCTGCCCGCAATGCTGCTGATGATGACCAGCTTTACCCGCATCATCATCGTGCTGGGGCTGCTGCGTAACGCCCTCGGCACCCCGTCGGCACCCCCCAATCAGGTGATGCTGGGGCTGGCGCTGTTTCTGACCTTCTTTATCATGTCACCGGTGTTTGACAAGGTGTACCAGGATGCCTATCTGCCGTTCAGCCAGGACAAGATCAGCATGGAAGTGGCGATCGACAAAGGTTCGCAACCGCTGCGCGAGTTTATGCTGCGCCAGACGCGGGAAAGCGATCTCGCCCTGTATGCCAGGCTAGCTAACCTGCCCGCGTTGGAAGGCCCAGAGGCCGTCCCGATGCGTATTCTGTTGCCCGCCTATGTCACCAGTGAGCTGAAAACCGCCTTCCAGATTGGTTTTACCGTGTTTATTCCTTTCCTGATCATCGACCTGGTGGTGGCCAGCGTGCTGATGGCGCTGGGGATGATGATGGTGCCGCCCGCGACTATCTCGCTACCGTTCAAGCTGATGTTGTTTGTGCTGGTGGATGGTTGGCAGTTGCTGTTGGGTTCGCTGGCGCAGAGTTTTTATAGCTAGATCGGTGTTGACCCCTCGCCCTCACCCTAACCCTCTCCCCCAGGAGAGGGGACCGATCGAGCTTGCTGAAAATTTAGTTATCCATCTGAAAGAAAAGAATGACTAACAGCACAATATTCTTTCCGAAAGAGCACAGACTAGC
>NZ_CAMFLB010000009.1:0-300451 GCF_945957435.1 Serratia sp. PL7
GATTTTTTCGGCAAAACGCTGGCCAAACCCGCGTTTTTGTCACTTTTCGTACTGGATCTGGCTAAATTCCTGGGCAAAGCGGTCGACCTGTTGCCAATCTGTGTACTCCACTTCTTTACTGGTATCCGTTTCACCGCCCGTCATACGCATAATGAATTGAATCATGATGCGATCGAACCAGCGATAGCGCGGATAACGCAATGCGCCGGCAAACACCGCGCACTGTTTTGGCTGCCACGGCGAAGCCAACAGGAACTTGCGGGTATAGGCGTTGGTTTGTGGCGAACGCTTTTCCGGTTTGCGCGCGGTCAGGTTGACGGCAAAGAATGCGCTCGGCATCCGATTCAACTGCTCAGCATGACGCTTGACGAATTTATCCAGCGCCGGGTTAAAGTGCCCGTAACGGATAGAAGCGCCGATCATCACCTGCTGATACTGGTTAAGATCGACCTGTTCTGCCTGCAGCAGATCGATCACCTCACAACGCAGCGTGTCCTGCAACTTGCTTGCTATATAAGAAGCGATAGCACGTGTTTGCCCGTCACGGCTCGAATAAAGTATCAATGCCTTCATGGCCTACTCCTTATATCAGGCTTACTCACGCCAGAAGGTTGGCGTGAACAGCACCAGCAATGTAAACACTTCCAGGCGCCCGAACAGCATCGTCACCACCAGGACCCACTTGGCCGCCGCCGGCATCGTGGTGAAGTTATCCGCCACTACGCCCAGACCGGGGCCGAGGTTATTGAGCGTTGCCGTCACTGCGGCGAACGCGGAAAAGTCGTCAACGCCGGTGGCAATGATCGCCAGCATGCTGACGATAAACACCAGCGCATAAGCAGAGAAGAATCCCCACACCGCCTCCAGAATGCGTTCCGGCAGCGCACGGTTGCCCAATTTGATGGTATAGACCGCGTTGGGGTGCACCAGCCTTTTCAACTCGCGCGAACCTTGCAGGTACAGAAGCAGGATACGGATCACCTTCAGGCCGCCGCCGGTCGAGCCGGCGCAACCGCCGATGAACGCCGAGCACAGCAACAACATCGGCAGGAACAGCGGCCACTTGGCGATGCTGTCGGTCGTGAAACCGGCCGTAGTCGCCATCGATACCACCTGGAAGAACGCCTGATTGAGCGTTTCCATACCGCTCTTATAGACGCCATGTCCCCAGAGCACCAACGTACACACCACCACCAACGTCAACTGAACGAAGATAAACATGCGGAATTCAGGATCGCGCCCATACACCTTCAGGCTGCGGCCGCTCAGCAAAGCGAAGTGCAGGCCGTAGTTACAGCCGGAAATCAGCAGGAACACGGCGATGATGGTGTTGATGGTCGGGCTGGCGTAATAACCGATACTGGCGTCGTGGGTAGAAAAACCGCCGATGGCGATGGTCGAGAAACTGTGGCCGATGGCATCGAACACCGACATCCCAGCCCCCCAGAGCGCCAGCGCACAGGCGACGGTCAGCAACACATAGATTAGCCACAGGGTTTTGGCGGTTTCGGCGATGCGTGGACGCATCTTGTTATCTTTCAGCGGCCCGGGCATTTCCGCCCGATACAGCTGCATGCCGCCGACGCCGAGTATCGGCAGTATCGCCACCGCCAACACGATGATCCCCATGCCGCCCATCCATTGCAGCATTTGGCGATAGAAAAGAATAGCCTTCGGCAGCGAGTCCAACCCCACCAGCGTCGTCGCACCGGTGGTCGTCAATCCCGAGAAGGATTCAAAGAAGGCGTCGGTCAGCGACAAATTGGGCCGTTCCGAAAACAGGAACGGCAATGCCCCCACGCTGCCCAGCACGGTCCAGAACAGCACGACGATCAGGAAGCCTTCACGCGGCTTCAGCTCGTGTTTTTGCTTGCGGTTCGGCCACCACAGCATCAGCCCGATGGTCAGCGCCACGAAGAACGTTTGGCTGAACGCGCGCCCCGCCCCATCGCGATAAATCAATGCCACCAGGCCGGGAATAAACATCGTCCCGGAGAACAGGATGACCAGCAGACCAACGATACGGGTTATGGCGCGAAAATGCATTTCAGCACGATCCTTAGCAATTCAATTGGGAGGAATTATTGCGAAATGGGGGTTAATTGCAAATTACCGCGACTGAGATCACGCAATTTATTCCCAAACAGCTCGACCTCGGTGGCCGGCAACGCCAGATGCAGCACGACGGCGGCACCGTATTCGCCCTGCAGGATCCGACCTGCGGTTTGCTGCAGCAAGTTCTCCACCAGCGCCAACTGCGCATAGTCGCACTGCAAGATATATTCGGCTTCCGGCACCTTTTCTACCAACACCAGCTGCTTCAACGCCTGTTGAACACCGTTGCCATAGGCTTTCACCAGCCCGCCGGTGCCCAACTTGACGCCGCCATAGTAACGAACGACCACGGCGGTCACTTCGCCGATACCGCTGCCCATCAGCTGCGCGAGGATCGGTTTGCCAGCGGTGCCCGACGGTTCTCCATCGTCGGAGAACCCCAGCTGCTGTGAGTCATCGGGGCTACCGGCGACGAAGGCCCAACAATGGTGCCGCGCCGCCGGGTGCTCATCCCGCACCTGCTGAATAAACGCCTTTGCCGCTTCTACCCCGCTGGTTGGCGCCAGCAGGGTGATAAAACGGCTCTTCTTTATTTCTTCGGTAAAGCGGGTTGCTTCCGCCGGTATCGGGTACGGCCGCATCAGGCCAGGTTCAGATCGCGCGTCATGTTCTCGATACGCTTTTCATGGATCACGATGTTGTCTTCGATGCGAATACCGCCATACGGTTTCAGCGCATCGATGCGATCCCAGGCGAAGTGCTGCTTGAACTCACCGCTGCGCCACGGCGCCAACAGAGATTCGATGAAGTACAGACCCGGCTCGATGGTCAACACCATGCCCGGCTGCAACACGCGGGTACAACGCAGGAACGGATACTTGGACGGCGCCGCCAGATGGGTGCCTTGCTCGTCCTGCATAAAGCCTGCGGCGTCGTGCACCTGCAGGCCCAGCGGATGGCCCAACCCGTGCGGCAGGAACGGCGTGGTGATGCCCGTTTCAACCATCGCCTCTTCGCTGAGGCCATTCACCAGTTTGTGATTCTTGAGCAACTTGGCGATGCGCTGGTGCATCTGCACATGGTAGTCGGTATAGCGCACGCCGGTTTTAATGGTGTCGATCAGCGCCAGCTGTTCACTATTGAGATCTTTCACCAGATGAGCGAACTCGCTGCCGCTTTGCGCCGCATAGGTACGCGTCAGATCGGCGGCGTAGCCGTTATATTCCGCCCCGGCGTCGATCAGAAAACTCAGGGACTCGGCCGGCGGCTGATGATCCAGCTTGGTGTAGTGCAGCACCGAAGCGTGCTCGTTCAACGCCACGATGTTGTCGTAAGGCACATCGGTATCGCGGTGGCCGGTCGCCGTCAGGTAGGCCAGATTGATGTCGAATTCGCTCATGCCGGAGAGGAAGGCCTCATGCGCGGCACGATGGCCGGTTACCGCCGTCTTCTGCGCTTCGCGCATGCAGGCCAGCTCATAGCCGGTTTTAATCGAACGGTGGAAATCCAGGTAGTTCAGCACCGCTTTCGGGTTGATGTTCTCAGAAGGGATGCCGAGATCGCGGGCGCGCTGTTGGGCATAACCGATATAGCCGACGCGCTCGCGCTGCGACGGAAGCTGCTGGGCGATGGCGTCGGCGTTGGCCAGCGGCATCAATTCAAGGGATTTGGTCCAGAAACTGTCCGGCAGCGGCTCTACGCTGTGCCAGTAGTCAACCGGGGAGTAGAACCACAGCTTCGGCTTGTTGACGCCATCTATCCACAACCAGCAGTTCGGCACCGACGTCACCGGCACCCAGGCTTTGAAATGCGCGTTCACTTTGAACGGATAGCTATGGTCGTCCAAAAATACCTTTTGCAGTTCCCCGGAGTGAATCAGCAGCGCATCCAACTTGTTGCGCTCCAGCACTTCGCGCGCGCGTTTTTGCAGCTCTGCTAGGTGGTCGTTATACAAAGAAGCCAGCGTTTCCATCACAGTACCCTTATGCCTTAGCACGAAAGAAGTCATCTTAACACAGCGCTCCGACGCTCCAACCTCATCGCGTTGGGCATGCGGAGCAGCTCGCAATTCCCTGCAAATGCCGTTACATCCGCAGCTTAACCATTAACCAGCCGCCCAAACCGAGCAGCGCTATCGCCAGCGCCCACAGGCCATGGTGTTCCAACAACACCGCACCGGCCGCGGCGACGCCCGCCAGACACTGCTGCAGAAAGCCGCACAGCGCCATCGCATAGGCACCGTACTCTTTGGCATCGCTGACCGCCATCGCCATGCTGTTGGGAAACAGCACCGCCTGGCCAAAAATGGTCAGGCAATACAGCGCAATGAACAGCGCCATACCGGAAAGGCCGGCCAGGACGCCGCTCCACCACAGCAGCAGGATCGCCGCCGTCGCCAGCGCCACGATGCCGCTGCCGGCCTGCATCAGTTTTTTCCCGCCGAGACGCGCCACCGTACGGTTCACCGTCAGCGCCCCGCTGAAGTAGGCGACGCCGATCACCAGCCCCAGGGCGCCGAACGCCGTGACGTTGAGACCAAACCCCTGCTGCATGACGAACGGACTCACTTCCTGCAGTGTCACCGTGGTGGCAAAACCCAGCCCACCGACGCAGGCCGGCCAAAAAAATCCCGGCCGCCGCAGGATGGCGAAGTAGGTGGCCGCCATCGCTGGACGTGGCCCACGAGCGCGCCCTGCCTCCAGCGGCAGCGTCGCCATCAGCGCCAGAATGGCCAAACCGGTGGCGCCCATCAAGACGAAGCCCATCTGCCAGTGTGAATATTGGCTGAGCAGGCCGCCGACGAACTGGCCGCCGCCCAGCGCGGTGATAAAAGCGATGGAGAGCACCGACAGCCGTCGCGCCAGCTCGTCACCGCTCCAGTTATCCCGCACGATGATACGCGCGATGATCGCCGCACCGCCGGCACCCACGCCCTGCAGCGCACGCAGCGTCAGCAATTGGGCGCCGTTGCTGCACAGCGCCAACAGCCCGCTGCAGCCAATGAAAAGAAACAAAGACAGCGTCAGGGGCGCGCGGCGGCCAAAGCGATCGGCGGCCGCGCCCCAAAACAGCACCGGCAAGGCGGCGCCGATGACGAAGATTGAAATGGACAGCTCGGTGACACGCCGGCTCATCGCCAGCTCCCGCATCACCGTTGGCAGCGAAGGCAAATACACGGTCGTCGCCATTTGCGCCATAAACACCAACAGACACGCCAGCGCCATGGTTCTGGCGGGAATGCTCCACAAGCCGCTGCGTTTAACACAAGCCGCCTTAGTCATGCGTAACCTCGTCTGAATGTTCATTCGCTGCGAGCAAGTGTATGAGTGCCGACACACTCCAGCAAATGCCGATAGCACATAAAATATAACTTCGTTTCAAATCAAAAAACTAACTTGGCGACATGTGATCCGGCCAGCAAATATGCAATCTCTCATTTGCATATTTTTAACATAAAAACCACACTCCTTTTCATCTGGTCATACCAGATCATACGCTGATTCAGGAGATAGACATGCTCTACCAAGGCGAAACATTACAACTGCACTGGCTCGATAACGGCATCGCCGAGCTGGTGTTCAACGCATCAGGCTCGGTCAACAAGCTGGACACCCGTACCGTCGCCAGCCTGGGTGAAGCGCTCACCGTGCTGGAAAACCAGCCTGAGCTCAAGGGGTTGCTGCTGCGCTCCTCCAAAGCCGCGTTTATCGTCGGCGCCGATATCACCGAATTCCTTTCTCTGTTCGCCGCACCGGCTGAAAAGCTGCACGAGTGGCTGGTATTCGCCAACAACGTCTTTAACCGGCTGGAAGATTTGCCGGTACCGACCATTTCGGCCATTAACGGCTATGCACTCGGCGGCGGTTGCGAATGCATTCTGGCGACCGATTTCCGCGTCGCCTCACCGGACGCGCGCATCGGCCTGCCGGAAACCAAATTGGGCATCATGCCGGGCTTCGGCGGTTCCGTCCGCCTGCCACGCCTGCTGGGTAACGACAGCGCGCTGGAAATCATCGCCGCCGGCAAAGACGTCAGCGCCAAAGACGCGTTGAAAGTCGGCCTGGTGGATGCGGTGGTAGCACCGGAAAAACTGGCCGAAGCGGCGCTGAAAATGCTGCAACAGGCGATCGACGGCAAGCTGGACTGGCGCGCCGCGCGTCAACCTAAGCTGGAGCCGCTGAAGCTCAGCCCGATCGAAGCGGCAATGAGCTTCACCACCGCCAAAGGCATGGTGCTGCAGACCGCCGGTAAACATTACCCGGCACCGATGACCGCGGTGAAAACCATTGAAGCCGCCGCCAAGCTGGGCCGCGATGAGGCACTGAAACTGGAAACCGCCAGCTTCGTGCCGTTGGCACGATCCAACGAAGCGCGTGCGCTGGTCGGCATCTTCCTTAACGATCAGTTCGTGAAAGGCCAGGCGAAAAAGCTGGCCAAGAATGTGGACGCGCCGAAACAGGCGGCGGTGCTGGGCGCCGGCATCATGGGCGGTGGCATCGCCTACCAATCGGCGCTGAAAGGCGTGCCGGTGATCATGAAGGACATCAGCGACAAATCACTGACGCTGGGCATGAACGAAGCGGCCAAGCTGCTCAATAAGCAGCTGGAACGCGGCAAACTGGATGGCCTGAAAATGGCGCAGGTGCTGTCGACCATTCAACCAACGTTGGACTACGCCGGCATCGAGCGCGCGCAGGTGATCGTCGAAGCGGTCGTGGAGAACCCGAAGGTCAAAGCCGCCGTACTGTCGGAAGTGGAAAACCTGATCGGCGAAGAGACCGTTCTGGCGTCGAACACCTCGACCATTCCGATTAATCACCTGGCAAAATCGTTGAAGCGCCCGCAAAACTTCTGCGGCATGCACTTCTTTAACCCGGTACACCGCATGCCGCTGGTTGAAATCATCCGCGGCGAACAAACCAGCGACGAGACCATTGCCAAAGTGGTGGCCTACGCCAGCCGCATGGGCAAAACGCCGATCGTGGTGAACGACTGCCCGGGCTTCTTCGTCAACCGCGTGCTGTTCCCATACTTCGCCGGTTTCAGCCTGCTGCTGCGCGACGGCGCCGACTTCCGTCAGATCGATAAAGTGATGGAAAAACAGTTCGGTTGGCCGATGGGCCCGGCCTACCTGCTCGACGTGGTGGGCATCGACACCGCACACCACGCGCAGGCGGTAATGGCCGCCGGCTTCCCGGAGCGCATGAGCAAAGACTATCGCGATGCCATTGACGTGATGTTCGACAACCAGCGCTTCGGTCAGAAAAACCAGCTGGGCTTCTACCGCTACAGCCAGGACAACAAAGGTAAGCCGCGCAAGGAAAACGACGAGCAGACCGATGCGCTGCTGGCCGAAGTGAGCCAACCGCGCCAGACCATCAGCGACGAAGAGATCGTTGCGCGCATGATGATCCCGATGATCAACGAAGTGGTGCGTTGCCTGGAAGAGAAGATCGTCGCCAGCCCGGCGGAAGCCGATATGGCACTGGTGTACGGCATCGGCTTCCCTCCGTTCCATGGCGGCGCATTCCGCTACCTGGATACGCTCGGCACCGCCAACTACGTTGAGCTGGCCCAGCGTTACGCACACCTCGGCGCCCTGTATCAGGTGCCGACCGGTCTGCGCGCCAAGGCCGAGCGCAATGAAAGCTACTACCCGGTGGCGACACCGCTGTCCGACGTCGCTACCCGCCAACCGGCATGAGGTCATAAAGATGGAAAACGTAGTTATTGTTGATGCCGTACGCACGCCGATGGGCCGCTCCAAGGGCGGCGCCTTCCGCCAGGTGCGCGCCGAAGATCTCTCCGCTCACCTGATGCGTGAAGTGTTGAGCCGTAACCCGGCGCTGGACGCCGCCGAGATCGATGACATTTACTGGGGCTGCGTGCAGCAGACGCTGGAGCAAGGCTTCAACATCGCCCGCAACGCCGCACTGCTGGCCGAAATCCCGCACCGCGTGCCGGCGGTGACCGTCAACCGCCTGTGCGGCTCTTCGATGCAGGCATTGCACGACGCGGCGCGCGCCATCATGGTTGGCGACGCACACGTCAGCCTGATCGGCGGCGTGGAACACATGGGCCATGTGCCGATGAACCACGGCGTGGATTTCCATCCGGGGCTGAGCCGCAGCGTGGCAAAAGCCGCCGGGATGATGGGGCTGACCGCCGAAATGCTGGCCAAGATGCACAACATCAGCCGCCAGATGCAGGATGAGTTTGCTGCCCGCTCCCACCAGCGCGCACATGCAGCGACGCTGGCGGGTTACTTTAAAAACGAGATCATTCCGACCAACGGCCACGACGCCGACGGCGTGCTGACCCGTTACGATTTCGATGAAGTCATTCGCCCGGAAACCACCGTCGAAAGCCTGTCGGCCCTGCGTCCGGCGTTCGATCCGGTCAACGGCACCGTCACCGCTGGCAGTTCTTCCGCCCTGTCGGACGGCGCTTCCGCCATGCTGCTGATGAGCGAGTCGCGCGCCAAAGCGCTCGGTTTGAAGGCCCGCGCCCGCATCCGCTCGATGGCGGTCGTCGGCTGCGATCCTTCCATCATGGGCTACGGCCCGGTGCCGGCCAGCAAGCTGGCGCTGAAACGCGCCGGCCTGAGCGTGCAGGACATCGATCTGTTCGAGCTGAACGAAGCGTTCGCCGCCCAGTCGCTGCCGTGCATCAAAGATCTGGGGCTGATGGACAGTATCGACGACAAGATCAACCTGAACGGCGGCGCCATCGCGCTCGGCCACCCGCTGGGCTGTTCAGGCTCCCGCATCTCGACCACCCTGTTGAACAACATGGAACGTCGCGACGCACAGTTCGGTCTGGCGACCATGTGCATCGGCCTAGGCCAGGGCATCGCCACCGTATTTGAACGCGTTTAGCTGTGTCTATCTTGGGATGACCGCGTCACCACTTCAAATCGCGGCATCCCGCCAAGTTTAGTTGCCGTTCTTCCCGCCTGTCAGGGGCGGGTTTTTTATGCCTGAAGTTTGCCGGCGCCCAAATAAAAACGGGGCGACCCTCGGCCACCCCGTTCACTGCGTATCGCCTCGGTCAGATAAACGAAAACGCGTCGCCAAACATATGCGCTTCCTGCGCGCCGCGTTCGGCGCAGAAACGCTCGCGGGCGATTTTCGCCATCTCGAAACGCCCGGCGATGTAGATGTCGTGCTCCGCCAGCGTACCGAAATCCTGCAGCACCGCGCTGAGCACGGTGCCGCTGCGGCCGCGCCATTCGGCTTCCGGCTGCTCGACCACCGGGATCACCTTCAGATTCGGATGCTGCAACGACAGCGCTTCCAGCTCGCTCAAATCGTACAGGTGCTTCAGCTCACGCCCGCCCCAGTAGATTGAAATGTCGCGATCGGGCTGCTGCTCCAGCGCGGTCAACAAGATTGAACGCGCGTAAGAGAAACCGGTGCCGCCGGCGATCAGCACCAGCGGACGGCTGCCCTCTTCCCGCAGCCAGGCGTCGCCATGCGGCACGTCAACGGTGATCGCCTGCTCTTTCAGGATGCGATCCATCACCGCCATGGCGTACAGATTCAGCTCCGAAGCACCGATATGCAGCTCGATGTACTCTTGCTGCGTCGGGGTTGATGCCAGCGAGAACGGGCGCTTGTCGCGCTCGTCCATCACCACCATCAGATATTGCCCTGCCTTGAAAGAAAACGGCTGCTCGGGCACCAGACGTACCCGATAAACCGTATCGGTAATGGCCTCTACCGAGGTCACTTTACAGCTCAATATTGTCATGCGTTCCCTCTGTCGGGTCATCAATGCAAAGCTGAGAACAGGGCCTGACGCTACAGCGTCGGTTCCCTGTCACTGAAGATTGCGAGCTCATCCCAGATTTCGTCGACGCGCGCACGTACCTTTTCATCCATCTGAATCGGACGGCCCCATTCGCGATCGGTTTCACCCGGCCATTTATTGGTGGCGTCCAGCCCCATCTTCGAACCCAGACCGGAAACCGGCGAGGCGAAGTCCAGATAGTCGATCGGCGTATTCTCCACCAGAACGGTATCCCTTGCCGGATCCATTCGTGTGGTGATCGCCCAAATTACGTCGTTCCAGTCGCGCGCATTGACGTCGTCATCGCAGACGATAACAAATTTGGTGTACATAAACTGCCGCAGGAACGACCAGACGCCCATCATCACGAGTTTCGCATGGCCGGCGTACTGTTTTTTCATGGTCACTACCGCCAGGCGGTACGAGCACCCTTCCGGTGGCAGATAGAAATCGACGATTTCCGGGAACTGTTTTTGCAGGATCGGCACGAACACTTCATTCAGCGCCACGCCCAGGATCGCCGGCTCATCCGGCGGGCGGCCGGTATAGGTCGAGTGGTAGATCGCGTTGCGACGCTGGGTGATGTGCGTGATGGTAAATACCGGGAACTGGTCGATTTCATTGTAGTAACCGGTGTGGTCGCCGTAGGGGCCTTCCGGCGCCATTTCACCCGGCTCGATATAGCCTTCCAGCACGATTTCGGCGCTGGCTGGCACTTCCAGATCGTTGGAAAGACACTTGACCACTTCGGTTTTATTGCCGCGCAGCAGCCCGGCAAAGGCATATTCAGACAGGGTATCCGGCACCGGCGTGACCGCACCGAGGATAGTGGCGGGATCGGCGCCCAGCGCCACCGCAACCGGGAAACGCTCGCCGGGGTGCGCCTGGCACCACTCCTGATAATCCAGCGCGCCGCCGCGATGCGACAGCCAGCGCATGATCACTTTATTCTTGCCCAGCACCTGCTGACGATAGATGCCGAGGTTTTGCCGTTCCTTATGCGGGCCACGGGTCACCGTCAGCCCCCAGGTGATCAGCGGCGCGGCGTCTTCCGGCCAGCAGTGCATCACCGGAATACGGCCCAGATCGACATCCTCACCCTGCCATACCTGCTCCTGACAAGGCGCGGACCCCAGCACCTTGGTCGGCATGTTCAGCACTTGCTTGAACTTCGGCATTTTGTCGAACAGATCGCGGAAGCCTTTCGGTGGCTCCGGTTCTTTGAGAAACGCCAGCAGTTTGCCGACTTCGCGCAGCGCGCTGATGTCTTCCTGCCCCATGCCCATCGCCACGCGATTGGCGGTGCCGAACAGGTTGCACAGCACCGGCATGTCGTACCCTTTCGGGTTTTCAAACAGCAATGCCGGGCCGCCTGCCCGCAGGGTGCGATCGGCAATCTCCGTCATTTCCAGGTAAGGATCGATCGGCTGGCTGATGCGTTTTAGTTCCCCTCTCTTCTCCAGCAACGAGAGGAAATCGCGTAAGTCACGGTATTTCATGCTGATCATTATAACGGCCTGTGGGGAGGGCATTATAAGCCCTCTTCACGGTTGTTGCTGCAATTTTGTTAACGCCGCCCGCTGCCGGGTGGCTCTCAGCCGCAGTTGAACGGCACCAGCGCAGCCAGCGCGCGCGTATCCTGATATTCGCGCGTCTCCTCGCCATGGCGGAACACCTTGAAGCCCTGCCCATTAGCGCTGAAGTAACGCAGCGCATTGCCTTCAACATGCAGCAGGCTGCCTTCCCGCAGCGCCACCACCGATTCGCTCGGGTTGATCGCGCAGAACTCCGCCAGGCGCTCGTCACGGGTTTCGCCCATGTGGCCGCTGATGTGCGCGTCGATGTAATGCGGGTTGATCTGTACCGGGAACAGCCCCAGCGCCGACAGCACCACGCTGCAGCGCACCGGCATGTCATTGGTGGTGCGAATGCTCGGCGTGGCCACATTGCAACCGGCGCTCCAGCCGACGTAAGGCACTTCACGCTCGCGCACCGCGCGCTGGATAGGCACGATCAGGCCTTGCTCGTGCAGCATTTGGTTCAGCAACCAGGTATTGCCGCCGCTGACCAAAATGCATTCCGCCTGCGCGATCGCCGCCGCCGGTGAAGCGGTGTGGTGGATGCTGGTGACTTCGATGCCCAGCGTTTGCGCCAGTTCCTGCGCACGCTGGTCGTAGTCGTAACGGATCAGGGCGTAAGGGATAAAGACGGCGGATTTGATGCCACGACGCGCAATCATCGCCAGCAGTTGGCTTTTAGCGTACCCCAGCAGCTCGGCTTCACCAGACAGCTTGCCGTTGCTCAACAGAAACAGCTCCATTTCTTTCTCCCTCGGTCGAAAACGATGAATAGCGTCACAGCCGGTAGCGCAACGCCTTGCCATACTGTGACGGTAACAAATTTTTAGCCCTCTGTTATACCAGCGCCGTATCGATAAGTGTGTGACCCCTCGCTAATAGCCGCAGATTCATAGAGATAGGTGATGTTACACGCTGAAACTTGCATCACTATGTATCCGGAATAGCTTTTGATATGCTTACCGGCTGGCAGAAAGGCATGTGAAACTATGGAATCCTGGTATCTACTTTATTGCAAACGCGGTCAGCTGTTGCGAGCGCAGGAACATCTGGAGCGGCAGCAGGTAAACTGCCTCAGCCCGATCATCACGCTGGAAAAGATCGTGCGTGGTAAGCGCATCGCGGTCAGCGAACCCCTGTTTCCCAACTATCTGTTTGTGGAGTTCGACCCGGAGCGCATTCACACCACCACCATCAGCGCTACCCGTGGCGTCAGCCACTTCGTGCGTTTCGGCACGTTGCCGAGCGTCATCCCGAGCAAGGTGATCGATGAACTGCGCACGCACGCCTGCGAAACCTATGTCGATCCGGAAACCCCACAGCCGGGGGATACTGTTCTGATCGTCGACGGCGTGTTCGAAGGGCTGCAGGCGATCTACACCGAGCCGGACGGCGAGGCGCGTTCCATGTTGTTGCTGAACCTGATCAACAAGCAGGTCAGTCAAAGCATCGACAACCGACAGTTCCAGAAGATGTAATGCAAAAGGCGCCCTCAGGCGCCTTTTTGTTGGCTCATGTTCCGCTTAGCGGCGCATCGCGTCGTCGTGCAGCCACTGGGCGACACGCTTGGCGAAGTAGGTCAGCACGCCGTCGGCGCCGGCGCGTTTGAAGCACATCAACGACTCCATCACCGCAGGTTGCTCCTGCAGCCAGCCGTTCTGAATCGCCGCCATGTGCATGGCGTACTCGCCGGACACTTGATAAGCGAAAGTCGGCACACCGAAGGTATCCTTCACGCGGCGCACCACGTCCAGGTAAGGCATGCCCGGTTTCACCATCACCATGTCCGCACCTTCCTGCAGATCCTGCGCAATCTCCTGCAGCGCTTCGTCACTGTTGGCCGGATCCATCTGATAGGTTTTTTTGTTGCCGCCCTTCAGGTTGCCGCTGGAACCCAGCGCATCGCGGAACGGACCGTAGTAGCAGGAAGCATACTTGGCGGAGTAGGCCATAATCTGGGTATTCACCAAACCCTGCAGTTCCAGACGATCGCGGATCGCCCCGATACGGCCGTCCATCATGTCGCTCGGCGCCACGATTTCTGCGCCTGCTTCGGCATGAGACAGCGCCTGACGCACCAGAATGTCTTTGGTCACGTCGTTAATCACGTAGCCCTGCTCATCGATCACTCCGTCCTGCCCGTGGGTGGTGTAGGGATCGAGCGCGACGTCGGTCAGAATGCCCAGCTCAGGCACCGCGTCTTTCAGCGCGCGCACCGTGCGCTGTACCAGCCCTTCTGGGTTATAGGCTTCTTCCGCATGCAGCGATTTCAGACCCGGTTCGATCACCGGGAACAGGGAGATTACCGGCACGCCGAGTTTGGCGATGGTTTCCGCTTCCTTAATCAGCAGATCGATCGTCATGCGCGATACGCCCGGCATCGAGGCCACTTCTTCCTGGCGGTTACTGCCTTCCATGACAAACACCGGATAAATCAGGTCATTGACCGTCAGTTGGTTCTCGGCGACCAGGCGGCGGCTGAAGTCATGACGGCGCACGCGGCGCATACGACGACCAGGGAAGGTACCCGGAAATGCATAGCTCATAGTTTTCTCCTAGCTCAAACCAGCCGGAATAGCCGGCGGGCGTTCTCATCGGTTTTTTGCCCCAGCCATTGCGGCTCTTCCTGTCGCCAGACGGCGACCTGATGCACGATATGGGGCAGGAAACAGGGTTCGTTGCGGCGAGATGCGGGTTTAGGCTGTAAATCCCGGGGCAACAGATAAGGGGCGTCCGTTTCCAGCAGCAGACGCTCGGCCGGGATCTGCGGCAACAGGGCACGCAACTCCAGGCCGCGCCGCTCGTCGCAGACCCAACCGGTAATCCCGATCGACAGGCCTAGCGACAGGCAGCTTGCTAATTCTTCGGCGGTGCCGGTGAAGCAGTGCACCACGGCCGCGGGCAGTTTATCCAACCACGGCGTCAGTAGCTCGGCAAAACGTGCGTGTGCGTCGCGGCAATGAAGAAACACCGGCAGTGCCAACTCCGCCGCCAGCGCCAGCTGCGCAGTGAACGCCGCTTCCTGCTGCGCGGGCGTCGAGAAGTTGCGGTTGAAATCCAGACCGCATTCACCGATCGCCACCACTTCTGGGCCGGCGGCCAGGGCATAAATCTGCTCGGCGCTGTGTACATCCCAGCTGCTGGCGTTATGCGGATGCACACCGGCGGTGGACCAGCAATAGCCCGCATGCTGCTGCGCCAGTTTGGCGGCCTCGCGGCTCTCAGGCAGATCGGTGCCGGTAATCAACATCCCGGTAACGCCCGCCGCGCGAGCGCACTCCACCACGGTCTCGCGGTCTTTGGCGAATTGGCTGCTGGTGAGGTTAACGCCGATATCAAACATGGTTTTTTCCAAAGCAAAAGCCGCCCAATGGGCGGCTTAGCAATCAAGATGGATCAGGGGGCTGGGGGTTCGTCACCCTCGTCTTCTTCTTCCGCCTGTGGACGACGTTTTCCGGTATAGAAGCGAGCGAAGAACACCCCCACTTCAAACAGCAGATACATCGGTATCGCCAACAGGGTTTGCGAGAACACGTCCGGCGGCGTCAACAACATGCCGACCACAAACGCGCCAACCAACACATACGGCCGTTTCTTCTTCAGATCTTCCGGTGAGGTGACGCCACTCCAGCACAGCAGAATGATGGCGACCGGCACTTCGAAAGCGACGCCAAACGCCATAAACAGCGCCATGACGAAATCGAGGTAGTTTTTGATATCGGTCGCAATGGTCACCCCCATTGGCGCGGTCTTGGCGAAGAAACCGAAGGCCAGCGGGAACACAATGAAGTAGGCGAAAGCCATGCCGAGGTAGAACAACAGGCTGCTGGACACCAGCAGCGGCATCATCAGGCGGCGTTCATGCTTGTACAGCGCCGGCGCGATGAATGCCCACACCTGATACAGGATCATCGGCGCAGAGACGAACACCGAGACGATCATGGTCAGCTTGATCGGCGTAAAGAACGGCGACGCCACGTCGGTAGCGATCATGCTCGCCCCGGCCGGCAGCTGCTTGAGCAGCGGCGCAGAGACCAGCTGGTAGATGTCGTTGGCGAAAAACACCAGCACCACGAACACCGCCAGCACGCAAATAATCGAGTTAAGCAGCCGCTTGCGCAGCTCTATCAGGTGACTGATAAGGGGTTGGGTATCTTCAACAGCCATGTATTAACGATCGCCACTAGGTTGGTGAGACGCTGGGGTTTTATCCGCAACAGGTTCGACAGGAGCAGGCACGGTTTCCACCGGCGCTTTAGCCGGTTGCGCCGCCACGACGGCTTCAGGTTCCACTGCCGGTTTTGGCACCGCGGCGGGCGCGCTGGCGCTGGTTGCCGCTTCCGCCGGCGTCACGCCGTCGTGCAAAGCTTCCGGATCGATGGCCTGCGGGTTATGAATGGTGTTCGCCAGCTCTTCTTTCTCGCCCCGGTAGGTGCGTTTCAAAGATTCCGTCGCGTCTTTCAGCTCATCCATCGACGCCTTCAACTCCGGTGTCAGGTTCTGCAGGCCGGCCTGTTCGGCTTTTTTCAGGCTGTCCTGCAGTTCCTGCAGCTTCAGCTCCTGAGACAGTTCGTGCTGCACCGAGGCCGCCAGCGAGCGCAGCGCGCGGATCCAGCCCGATACCGTTCTGACCGCAACCGGCAAGCGTTCCGGCCCCAGAACAACCAGGCCGATCACCAGCACCAGCAGCAGCTCACTAAACCCAATGTCAAACACGGTTTATACCTGCTCTTTGTTCTTCGACTCTTCCGGTTTCACTTCCGGCTGCTTATCGGTAATAGGCTTGGCCGAGAAGTCAGCATCATCCAGGCTGCTTTTTTCAGCCGTATTGGGGGTCGACGGCGTATCGTCGCCGATCGCTTTTTTGAAGCCCTTGATCGAGGCGCCGAGATCGGAGCCCAGCGTGCGCAGTTTTTTGGTACCGAACAGCAGCACCACGATCACTGCGATGATCAACAATTGCGTAATACTAATACCGCCCATTTTAATTACCTCTAATTTTAAAGGGTCTTTTAAAGCCAGCCCGCATTATAGAGCCGACTTTACCAGAGTAACGAATTAAATCAGGTGGTTCGCTTCCAGCCAATCACCCAGCATACGATGCCGGCGGCCATCATCCAGGCGGGAAACACCTCGATTTGCCCCAGCAGCAACAGCGTGCCGCTTACCAACAGTGTAGCGCCAACGCCGAACAAATAACGTGACTGCCCCTGACGAACCCGCTGAGCCTGCATCTGGTTGGTCAGCTTATCAACGCTTTGTTGCAACAGTTTATGCTGCTGCAGGCTGTCGTAAAACAGCTCGGGCAGTTCGGGCAGTTTCTCCGCCCAGAACGGCGCTTTCTCTTTCAACGCACGCACCACGGCGGGAATGCCGACCTGATCGCGCAGCCAGCTCTCGAGGAACGGCTTGGCGGTGGTCCACAGATCCAGCTGCGGGTAGAGCTGACGTCCCAGTCCTTCAACATACAGCAAGGTCTTCTGCAATAACACCAGCTGTGGCTGCACTTCCATATTGAAGCGGCGCGCGGTGTTAAACAGATTCAGCAGCACGTTGCCGAAGGAAATCTCCGCCAGCGGCTTCTCGAAAATCGGTTCGCACACGGTGCGGATAGCAAACTCGAAATCTTCCACGTTGGTGTCACGCGGCACCCAACCGGAGTCGACGTGCAGTTCCGCCACCTTGCGGTAATCGCGGTTGAAGAAGGCGATGAAGTTTTCCGCCAGATAGCGTTTGTCATCCTTGTTCAACGAACCCACGATGCCGCAGTCGATGCCGATGTAGCAGGGATCTTCCGGATGTTCGTAGCTGACGAAAATATTACCGGGATGCATGTCCGCATGGAAGAAGCTGTCGCGGAAGACCTGGGTAAAGAACACCTGAACGCCACGTTCCGCCAACAGTTTCATGTTGGTGCCCTGCTGCTCCAGCGTGGCGATGTCCGAGACCGGAATGCCGTAGATACGCTCCATCACCAACACGCTTTCGCGGCAGTAGTCGGAGTAGACTTCAGGCACGTACAGCATCGGGCTGCCGTCGAAATTGCGACGCAGCTGAATGGCGTTGGCCGCTTCACGCAGCAGATTCAATTCGTCCAGCAGGGTTTTCTCGTACTCGCGTACCACTTCGCGCGGACGCAGGCGGCGGCCGTCCGGCAACAGCTTCGGCACCCAACCGGCCAGCCGGTACATCAAGCGCACATCGGCTTTGATAATCGGCCCGATATCCGGCCGGATCACCTTCAGCACCACTTCCTGGCCGGTGGTTTTCAACCGCGCAGTATGCACCTGCGCGATCGAGGCAGAGGCCAGCGGCTGCTGATCGAAGTCGTCGAACCAGGCTTCCAGCGGGCCGCCCATCGCCAGCTCGATATGCTTGCGCGCCAGCGCACCGTCGAAAGGCGCCACCCGATCCTGCAGCAGCGTCAGCTGATCGGCAATGTGCGGCGGGAACAGATCGCGGCGGGTCGACATCATCTGGCCGAACTTGATCCAGACTGGCCCCAATTCCTGCAGCGCCAGCCGCAGACGTTCGCCCAGCGGTTTGTCCTTGTGCCGATTAGGCATCCAGAACAGCAGCCGGCGGCCGAAGCGCAGCGGCAGCGTCAAACGCATTGTCGGGATCAGCTCGTCCAGCCCATAGCTGAGAAAAACGCGGACGATAAAATACAAACGACGCAGTTCGCCTGGGGTCATCGCTTGCCCTCCAACTTATCCATGCGGGCAATCAGCGCTTCCGCGCCGCGGGCGAGCGCATCCACTTCTTCATTGAACCACACCACTTCCAGCGGCCCCGGCGCCAGACGCCACTCTTCAGTCAGCGCCTCAGCCATGTCTTGCTGCCGACGCATCAATCCGGCCTTGAGTAACGAAGCGCCTTTGCCCAGCGCCTGCGTAATGCCCTGAGCGGCGATATCGCCGATATAAGGCGCCAGCCATTCCGCCGGATCCCACTCCGCCAGATCGAGCAGGCCAACCAGCTGTTGCACCACCTGAATATCGCCTTCCACCGTCAATTCGCCGCTGCGCATCAGCACTGGCAACTGCTGGCGATCGCGCAGCTTCAGTAAGGCGGGAATGCGGCTGCGCACGGTGCAATCGGCACTGTCTTCAGACTGCCCCAGCACATCCACACGCAGTTCGCTGAACACCAGCACCAGCGGTGAAGCCAACTCTTCCAGTTCGATGCGCAGCACCTTGCCCGCCAGGCGTTGGCGAGCGGCTTTCATGCTGCGATCGCGAAACAGCAGGTTATTCAGCGAGGTTTCCAGCGCACCGGTCAGCAGAGGGGTAAACAGCATCGGCATCTCCCTCTCAGAACTTGAAGCCGCGATGCAGGGCGACAATCCCACCGGTCAGGTTGAAATAGGTGACGTTTTCAAAACCGGCGTTGCCCATCATGCCTTTCAGGGTTTCCTGATCGGGGTGCATACGGATCGATTCCGCCAGGTAACGGTAACTGTCCGGATCTTTCACCACCAGCTCGCCGATCTTCGGCAACACATGGAAGGAGTAGGCATCATAAGCCTTGCTCAGCGGAGCCAGCAGCGGCTTGGAGAATTCCAGCACCAACAGGCGCCCGCCCGGCTTCAGCACGCGGAACATCGAGCGCAGCGCTTTGTCTTTGTCGGTCACGTTACGCAGGCCAAAGGAGATGGTGATGCAATCGAAGTAGTTATCTGGGAACGGCAACGCCTCGGCGTTGGCCTGCACGTAATTGATATTGCCGACGATGCCGCGATCGCGCAGCTTCTCCCGCCCCATCTTCAGCATCGAATCGTTGATGTCCGCCAGCACCACCTGCCCCTGCTCGCCGACCATGCGGGAGAACTTGGCCGCCAGGTCGCCGGTACCGCCGGCCAGATCCAGCACGCGCTGCCCACGGCGCACGCCGCTGCAGTCAATGGTGAAACGCTTCCAGATACGGTGGATGCCGAACGACATCAGGTCGTTCATCACGTCATACTTTGCCGCTACCGAATGAAAAACGTCCGCCACCATGGCCTGTTTTTCGTCTCTAGCGACGGTGCGAAAACCGAAATCGGTGGTTTCCTGCGGTTGATCTGCCATTGTCCTGCCTGCTATTCAGTCAATTTTGTGTTGATGAGTGTACCAGAAGCCTGGGGAATACCCCACCTCGCCACGGCCTCAGCCGTGCGAAACGAAGCCCGGCTCCCCGGCGGTATCGTCATCGTCTTTCGTCTGCGGCAGCGCGGCGACATCATCGTCGTTCGCCTCTTCCGCGTCATCGTGTTGCGCGCCGGCTTGCTGCGCCAACAGCGGGTTGATCGGCCGTTTGACCTCAACCCCCAGCGCGCGGAAACCTTCAATTTGGCCGATAAGATTACCACGGCCTTCGCTCAGTTTGTTCATCGCCTGACGATAACTGCCCTGCGCCTTGTCCAGGCTCTGCCCCAGCGCGGACATATCGTCCACGAACAGCCGCATCTTGTCATACAGTTTCGCCGCGCGATCGGCGATGCGCTGGGCATTTTGGCTCTGATGCTCATAACGCCACAGGTTGGTGATGGTACGCAGCGCCACCAGCAGCGTGGTCGGGCTGACCAGCATGATGTTGTGCTTGAGCGCTTCGCTGATCAACTCCGGCTCGCGATCGATAGCCAGCAGGAAGGCGGGCTCGACCGGAATGAACATCAGCACATAGTCCAGCGAGCGCAGCCCCGGCAGTTGCTGATAGTCCTTGCGGCCCAGCATGCGGATGTGGCCGCGCAGCGAGGCGATATGTTCGCTCAGCGCCGCCTCGCGCTCCGCCTCATCCTCGCCGTTGAAATAGCGCTCGTAGGCGATCAGCGACATCTTGGCGTCGATCACCACATCCTTGCCCTGCGGCAGGCGTACGATCACATCGGGCTGCATGCGGCTCTGGTGATCCACCCGCACGTTGACCTGCGTTTCATACTCATGCCCTTCGCGCAGGCCAGAGGCTTCCAGCACCCGGCTCAGCACCACCTCGCCCCAGTTGCCCTGCGTTTTGTTGTCGCCTTTCAGCGCCTTGGTGAGGTTGATCGCCTCGCGCGCCATCTGCGCGTTCAACTGCTGCAGATTGCGTATCTCGTGCGTCAGCGTGTGGCGCTCCCGCGCCTCCTGGCCAAAGCTGTCCTGAACCTGGCGGCGGAAACCGTCCAGCTGTTCGCGCAGCGGCAGCAGTAAACGATCCAGGCTTTGCTTATTTTGCTCGTCCACCTTGCGGCCGCTGTGTTCAAAAATGCGATTGGCGAGATTTTCAAACTGGGTGGTGAGGCGCTGTTCGCTGTTGATCAGCAGGCGTTGCTTCTCCTCCGCCGCCATACGCGTCTCTTCCAGACGGATGGTGACTTCGCGCAGCTCGGCCTCCTGCGCGCTGTTAACCTCGCGCTGGGCGCGCAGCTCCTGATTGAGCAGTTCGCATTCGTTGCGCCAATGGTTGAGCTGTTGCAGCTTCTCATGTCCGGCTGCCAGCTGGCTGTGCAGGTTGCGCAGCTCCAGCTCGCTCTGGCGCAACTGCTGCTCATGACGCTGCAGGGTATCCTGCCGCACGGCCGTTTCCTGCTGCGCCTGCTGCAACGCTTGCTCCAGCAACCGCAGTTCGGTTTCATGTTGCGCATTCGTCTGCTGCACCCGCAGACTGGCGATCAGCCACCCCAACAGCATGCCGATCGCGACGCCGCCAATCCCATAAATCAGACTGGTATCCACCCTGCCTCCTGTTGCACCTTGCCGTTCCGGCGTTTCGCACGCCCATTGCCCGTCACGTTAAGGGGAGGCTGTATGGATGTCCAGCCTGATTTTGCCCGCCGCGCACAATATTGCGCGGCGCTACGCAATTTAGCGAGAAATCAGCCCAGCCACTGGCTGAGCCACTTGATGCCGAATGCCCCCGGCGCCAGAATGCCGAACGCCCAGATCATCGCCGACGTGACGTTGGCCAGTTGGAAATAGCGCTGCGGCATGCCGCAAATGCCGCCCACCAGCGGCACCACGGCGCGCAGCGGGCCGAAAAAGCGGCCGATGAAAATGCCCAGCACGCCCCAGCGCTCAAAGAAGGCATGGCCGCGCGCCAGCAGCTGCGGATTGCGCGACAGCGGCCACATATGGGCCACGCGATCCTGATAGTGATAGCCGATCCAGTAAGAGAGCCAGTCGCCGAAAAACGCCCCGGCGGCGGCGGCGGCCCAAATCGGCCAAAAGGCGATGCCGCTTTCGCCGATCAGCGCGCCCAGCGCCAGCAGGATCACCGTGGCCGGCAGCAGCAGCGACAAAAACGCCAGCGACTCACCGAACGCCAGGAAGAAGATGATGGGAATGGCCCAGCCTTCGTGCTGACGCACGACGTCGCTGACCCAGTTGATAACGTCATTGAGGCTCAATGCAGGGCTCCTGATACGCGATGATTCGCCGCCTAGGATAAGCCGGGGCGAGTTAAACCCCGGCTAAACACGCGGTAATTTACTCGAGGTAAAACGCCTGCAGCGCTTCGCGCTGGGCCGCGCCCAGGCCGTATTCCGCTTCCAGCCAGCGGTCAGTGGAGCCGTATTGCTGACGGATGCAGCCCAGCGCCGTCATCAGGAACTCCTCGCGCGCGCTGAGCACGTAGGCGAATTGCTCCAGCGCCGCCGCATTCAGCTTGATAGACAGCTGATCCAGCATCTGCTCGCGGAAAGTGGCCAGCGTGGTTTCAGTCAGCAGATAGTCTTCCAGCACCGTCGCTTCGTCGGCGCCCAGCGCGAACAGCACCAGCGCCGAACCGACCCCGGTGCGATCCTTGCCGACCGCGCAGTGCTGCACGATCGCGCCGCCGCCAGGGTTGCTCAACAGCTGCGCCAGCCGCTGATAGGCCGCATTGCCGAACGGCAGGCGGCGATACAGCTCCAGCATGAACGCCCGGGCGTCGAAAGCGGCCAGCGTCTCGTTGGTGAGCTTTTCCAGGTTGGCGTTAACTTCGCTGCTCAGCGGGTTAGCCGGCACGTGGTGATAGTCGGCGCCATTCCACAGAATATCCGGTTTGGCCTGCACCTCGTCGGCATCGCGGTAGTCCAGCACGGAACGTACCGGCACTCCAGCGAGGAAAGTACAGTCGCTTTCCGTCAGCCGTTCGAGAGAACCGGAGCGGAACAGCAGGCCGCGTTTGATGCGGCGCCCGTCGGCCACGCCGTTGCCACCGAAGTCGCGGAAATTGATGCCACCGTCGAGCGGCGCAAGCGAAGGATGAAGCAGGATCTGGGCGGTCATAAACGTCCTCGTTGTTTTTGTTATGACAACGCGCGGCAGCCATCGGCGCAGCGCTGAGGAGTATCACCGTAACAGATTCGCCGCGAATGGAAAAACGGGCCGCGTCAGCGGCCCGTTCAGTTCGTTGACAAAGGAGGAAAAAACGCGGTTTTTCCTCCTTTGTGGTCATCAGCCGAAAATCAATGAATTGATTTTCCCTGTTTGTTATCCGCAGCTCTTTGCAAACCCGGCAATGGCATGAGGTTTGTCATCAACCTCAACGGGCCGCGTCAGCGGCCCGTTGAGGGGAGGTGATTACAGCAGACGGCGGGCGGCATCCACTACGATCTGCACCGCTTTGCTTTCCGTGTTTTTCATGGTTTCGGCGTTCGGGATCTCTTGCTGGGTGCGGTTAACGATCACCCCAGCCACCATGCCGGCGCGCAGGCCCTGGCTGGCGCACATGGTCAGCAGCGTGGCGGATTCCATTTCATAGTTCATCACGCCCATCGCCTGCCACTCTTCCATCGAGCCTTTAAAACGGCTGACCACGCGGCCGGAGTAGGTGTCGTAACGTTCCTGGCCCGGGTAGAAAGTATCGGAAGAGGCGGTCACGCCAATGTGGGTGGTCGCGCCGCTGGCTTTGGCCGCTTCCACCAGCGCAGTGGTGCAGGCGAAGTCCGCGACCGCCGGAAACTCCATCGGCGCAAAGTGCAGGCTGGCACCGTCGAGGCGTACCGCCGCCGTAGTTACCAGCACGTCACCGACGTTGATATTGGCCTGAATGGCGCCGGTGGTGCCGATGCGCAGGAAGGTGCGAATGCCCAGCTGCGCCAGCTCTTCCACCGCGATAGAGGTAGACGGGCCGCCGATACCGGTGGAGCAGACGATCACCGCCTTGCCGTCCAGCTCTGCGCGCCAGGTGGTGAATTCACGATGGGAGGCCAGATGCACCGGATTTTCCATCAGCTTGGCAATCTTCTCTACGCGCTGCGGATCGCCCGGCACGATGGCAAGCTGGGCCCCTTGTAAATCGTTCTTGGTGAGGCCGAGATGAAAAACATCAGACTGAGACATACGAGACTCCTCATGGATCATGTTTATTGGGAGGAACAAAAAAGCACTCTACTGAAAATCGCCGCTTAATTTCGTGACGATAGTCACTATGAAAAGAGAAACAAATCACATGCTACATATTTTTTGTGATTTTTATCACGAAAAAAATCACTATGACGCATCCAGAACGCACCGCTAAATCTCAGTCTAGCCGACAAACCTTGCCGCTCCCTGCCCGTTGGTTGCCGACTGAAACTATTTAGCTCATCAATTCGAAATACCCCCATCTTATCGGTTGCTTAGGGACAAAAAAGCCCTCTAACGCACCTTATGGCACTTACGTGGGCCAAAACGCGTAATAACATGATAAAAAGCGCTTAAAAATGCCGCAAAGCCAGATAATTAGCCGTTTTTTATCGACTTGTCCGAAAGTGCGCCACGCAGCGCCAATAATGGGTAATCTTTCCTATAGTTAATCTCAGCGCTTTTTTCTATTGCACGGAGACCGCAATGAAAACCGAACATGTGATGACATTAGAACAGGCTCAGGGGGGATTCGCCCCGGCCGCCGCGCCGTTGGCCGCCTCCGCGATTATCACCGACGAACAGGGCATTCACGCCGGGCAAACGACCATCCCTTCTCAGGGCGACGCGCTGCCGGCCTATGTCGCCAAACCCGCCGACCATAACGGCCCCTTCCCCATCGTGCTGGTGGTACAGGAAATCTTCGGCGTCCATGAGCACATTCAGGATCTGTGCCGTCGCCTGGCCAAGCAGGGCTATCTGGCAATCGCGCCCGAGCTCTATTTCCGTCAGGGCGACGCCAACGACTACACCGATATCGGCGAACTGTTCCAGCAGTTGGTGACCAAGGTGCCGGATCGTCAGGTGCTGTCGGATCTGGATCACGCCGCGCACTGGGCTATCCGCCACGGCGGCGACGCCGGCAAGCTGGCGATCACCGGTTTCTGCTGGGGCGGCCGCATTACCTGGCTGTACGCGGCGCACAACCCGCAGTTGAAGGCGGCGGTCGCCTGGTACGGCAAACTGGTCGGCGAGAAAACGCTGAATTCACCGAAGCATCCGGTCGATGTCGCCACCCACCTGTCGACGCCGGTGCTGGGGCTGTATGGCGGGCAGGACAGCGGCATTCCGCTGGAGACGGTGGAAACCATGCGTCAGGCGATCCGCGCCGCCAACGCCGAGGCCGAAATCGTGGTATATCCTGGCGTCGGGCACGCATTCAACGCCGACTATCGCCCCAGCTACAACGCCGAAGCGGCGGAGGACGGCTGGCAGCGCATGCTGGCGTGGTTCGCCCAGCACGGCGTCAAATAATTTCCCGCGCATAAAAAAGGGCGCCGAAGCGCCCAATCATCACACCAGTAAATCTATAAGCGGCGGTTTACCCGCCGCACGGCATCACGCGTGCTCGCGCAGGCGCTGCGCCGCCAATACCATGTTGGCCAGCGACTGCCGGGTTTCCGGCCAGCCACGGGTTTTCAGGCCGCAATCCGGATTGACCCACAGACGTTCCGCCGGGATGTTCTGCGCCGCTTTACGCAGCAACGCTTCAATCCATTCCACGCTCGGCACGTTCGGCGAGTGGATATCGTAGACACCCGGCCCGATTTCGTTCGGGTATTCGAACTCTTTGAAGGCTTCCAGCAGATCCATATCGGAACGCGAGGTCTCGATAGTGATCACATCGGCGTCCAGCGCGGCAATGGAGTCCATGATGTCGTTGAACTCGCAGTAACACATGTGGGTGTGGATCTGGGTGTCATCCTGCGCCACGGCGGCATTCAGTTTGAAGGCGTCCACCGCCCAATTCAGGTAGGCGGCCCAGTCGGATTGGCGCAGCGGCAGCCCCTCGCGCAGCGCAGGCTCGTCGATCTGGATGATGCCGATACCGGCTTTTTCCAGATCTTCCACCTCGTCGCGCAGCGCCAGCGCAATCTGCTTGGCGATCACTTCGCGGGTCACGTCTTCACGCGGGAACGACCAGCACAGGATGGTCACCGGCCCGGTCAACATGCCTTTTACCGGCTTGTCGGTCAGCGACTGGGCGAATTTGGCCCAGTCGACGGTGATGGCTTCCGGGCGGCTGACGTCACCGATGATGACCGGCGGCTTCACGCAGCGGGAGCCGTAGCTCTGCACCCAGCCATTCTGGGTAAACACGAAGCCGTCCAGGTTCTCGCCGAAATATTCCACCATGTCATTGCGCTCGGCTTCACCGTGCACCAGTACGTCAAGCCCGAGGCGCTCCTGCTCGACGATCGCCTGTTTGATGTGCTCACCGATGCTGGTGCGGTAGTTGTTGCCGTCCAAACGGCCCTGTTTGAAGTCCAGACGCAGGCCGCGGATCTCGGTGGTCTGCGGGAACGAACCGATGGTGGTGGTCGGCCAGGCCGGCAGGTTGAAACGCTCGCGCTGCGCCCTGGCGCGCTCGGCGTAAGCGCTGTGGCGTTCGCTGTCCTGCGCGGTGATCGCGGCCAGCCGGCGCTCAACCTGTGGGTTATGCACGCGGCTCGACTGACGGCGGGCGCGGATCGGCGCGCTGTAGGCGTCCAGTTCAGCCTGTTTCGTCGTGTCAGGCGCGTTCAGCGCCGAGCTTAATAGCGCCAGCTCGGCGCATTTTTGCAGCGCGAAGGCGAACCAGCTTTTCACTTCTTCGTCCAGACGGCTTTCCACGCTCAGGTCGATCGGACTGTGCAGCAGTGAACAGGAGGAGCCAATCCACAGCGGGCGGGTGCCCACCAGCGGCTGCAGACGTTCAAACCAGCGGCTCAGATCGGCGCGCCAAACGTTGCGGCCGTTGATCACCCCCAGCGACAGCAGCCAGTCTTGCGGCAATGCGGCGCTCAGCGTGGCGATATCGTCATGACCGGCGACCAGATCGACATGCAGCCCCTGCACCGGCAGCGTGCGAATGGTGTCGAGGTTGTGGCCTACGCTGTCGAAATACGTGGTCAACAGCAGCTTCACCTGCCCCTGCAGCGCGTCGTAAGCCGGTTTGAACGCGTCCAGCCAGGCTTGCGGCAGCTCCAGCACCAGCGCAGGTTCGTCAATTTGCACCCACTCGACGCCGCGCTTCGCCAGCTCGGCCAGCACCTGCTGGTAAACCGGCAGGATCTCTTTCAGCAGCGACAGGCGGTCGAACGGCTCGCCCTTCACTTTCCCTAACCACAGATAAGTCACCGGGCCAAGCAGCACCGGCTTGATGCGATGGCCGAGCGCCAGCGCTTCATCCACTTCGTCCAACAGCTGAGTCCAGCCCAGTTTGAACTGCTGGCCTTGCTGGAATTCGGGCACCATGTAGTGATAGTTGGTGTTAAACCATTTGGTCATTTCCGCCGCGGCCGCCGGCTCGCCGGTCGGTGCGCGGCCACGGCCGATGCGGAACAGCGTGTCCAGATCGATCGAGCCATCCGCATTCTGATGGCGCGCCGGCACGTTGCCCAGCAGCAGGCTGGTGGTCAACACATGATCGTACCAGGCGAAATCGCCGACCGGCACCAAATCCACCCCGGCCTGCTGTTGCTGTTGCCAATGACGAGCGCGCAGCTCACGGCCAACCGCCAACAGCTCTTCCTGCGTTGAGTTGCCGGCCCAGTAGCTTTCCTGAGCTTTTTTCAGCTCACGTCGTAGCCCAACGCGAGGAAAACCCAGTGTGTGATTCAAAATTGCCATCGTCATATTCCCCATTTAGCCGTCCAGATGTTTACACATCCATAATCAGCAGGTACTGTATTAACCACAAGCGCAATTTATTCACTGTCAATGTGAAGGACTCTCATGATCGAACTGAAACATTTACGGACGCTGCAGGCCCTGCGCAACAGCGGTTCGCTGGCGGGGGCGGCGGCCCAACTTCACCAGACGCAGTCTGCCCTGTCGCACCAGTTCAGCGATCTTGAACAACGTCTGGGCTTCAAGCTGTTCGTGCGCAAGAGCCAGCCCTTGCGCTTCACCGCCCAGGGCGAGATCCTGCTGCAGCTGGCGGAGCAGGTCCTCCCGCAGATCCAACAGGCGCTGCAGGCCTGCCACGAGCCGCATCAGACCACGCTGCGCATCGCCATCGAATGCCACAGCTGCATTCAGTGGCTGACGCCGGCGCTGGACAACTTCCGCCAGCGTTTCCCGCAGGTGGTGATGGACTTCACCTCCGGCGTCACTTTCGATCCGCAGCCGGCCCTGCAACAGGGCGAGCTGGATCTGGTGATGACGTCGGATATTCTGCCGCGCAGCGGCCTGCACTATTCGCCGATGTTCGATTTCGAGGTGCGTCTGGTGCTGGCGCCGGATCATCCGCTCGCCGGCAAGCCGCACATCGAGCCGGAAGACTTGAGCGATGAAACACTGTTGATTTACCCGGTGCAGCGCCAACGGCTGGATATCTGGCGGCATTTCCTGCAGCCGGCGGGCGTCAACCCGGCATTGAAGAACGTCGATAACACGCTGCTGCTGATCCAGATGGTATCGGCGCGGATGGGGATTGCGGCGCTGCCGCACTGGGTGGTGGAGAGTTTCGAACGGCAGGGGCTGGTGGTGACCAAAACCCTGGGTGACGGCCTGTGGAGCCGCCTGTACGCCGCCGTGCGCGACGGTGAACAGCGCCAGGCGGTGACCGAAGCCTTTATCCGCTCGGCCCGCCAGCACGCCTGCGATCATCTGCCGTTCGTGCGCGACGCCGCACGCCCTGGCGCGACCGGCGCCAAAGCGTTGGCGGCCGGCGTATAAACTGCCGGCCCCCGTTTAGCCGAGCTGCTTCGGCGCCACCCAGCGTCGATGCACCCACAGTGAAGCGACGATCACCGCCCCGCCGATGATAAAGCTCGGCCAGTGCGGCTGCTGCTGCCAGATGGCCAGATTGACCAGCAGCCCGGCCGGCACATGCATGTTGTTCATGATGCCGAGCGTGCCGGCATCGACCTGCGTCGCGCCATAGTTCCACATGAAGTAACCCAGTCCCGACGCCACCACGCCCAGCCAGATCAGCACGCCCCACTGCAGGTTGGTGGTTGGCAGCTGCTGCGGGTTACCCCACAGGAACCAGGCCACCACCGCCACCACCGCCGCCCCCAGGTAGAACCAGGAAAAGGCGGTGTGCTGCGGCAAGGGGTGCACTTCCATCAGGCGCTTATAGCCGACCATGCCGATGGC
Source organism: Serratia sp. PL7 (assembly GCF_945957435.1). Taxonomy (NCBI): domain Bacteria; kingdom Pseudomonadati; phylum Pseudomonadota; class Gammaproteobacteria; order Enterobacterales; family Yersiniaceae; genus Serratia; species Serratia sp. PL7. The sequence goes on from NZ_CAMFLB010000009.1 coordinate 28,856, forward strand.
GAAGCTGATATTCGCCGCCTGCACCAACAGCAGCCCCCACCAGAAGTGTTCACTCAGTTGGTGATAGCGAATGATCGCCGCGCCCAGCACCGCCAGCAGCGCGCTGAAGACGTAGCCCCAACGCAGGCGTCGGCCGCTCAGCAAGTCGTAGATCAGCGTGATGTACAGCGGCGTCAGCACGGTGAACAGCAGGAATTCCGGCACCGTCAGGTAGAGATAGGCGCGGAAGCTGAACAGGTACATGATGCCCAGTTGGAAGGCCCCCACCAGCATATACAGCAGGATCACCTTGAGTTTGATGTTGCGCCAACGCAGAAACGGCAGAAACGCCAGCGCCGCCAGCCCGATGCGCACCAGCGCCGAGAATCCGCTGTCGACGTGGCCCGCCAGGTACTCGCCAATCAGGCTGAAAGAAAATGCCCACAGAATGGTGGTTATAACCAAAAGCAGCACGATGGGTTCACCCTAAAAAGACCGAAAGGGCGATTGTAACGGAAGATGGACGCCTAAGGGGATGAAAGGCAGTTTACATCTGAACAAAAGACAAACTACCGGCAAAATTTCACCGCTGGGTTAGGCTTAATAAAAAGGCGAGGTAACCATCATGAAAACGTCTCACATTCTGTTCGCTCTGCTGTTGCTGCCTGGGTTGGCGGCGGCGGCCAACGGCGTAACCGACCTGCGCTCACAGCAGCAGTTACTCAACCAAAACAACCAGCAAGCGCAGCAACAGCGCTTGTTGAACAACCGGCAGATGGATCAACGCCGCCTGCAGCAGCAGCGACAGTTCGACAATCAGCGGCAACAGCTGATGCAAACCACGCCGAACGGCGGGCAGTTGCTGCCTAACGGCAACCAGCCGCGCGATCCGTTCAATCGCACCGCACCGGCGGTGCCGCAGGCGCCGATGCCGGCTACGCCCGCACGCCCATAACGGTGAGGATCAGCGGCGTGGTGATCGCCGCCAGCACGGTGGACATCACCAGGCTGGTGGCGGCCGGGCCGGTGAGCGTATTGAACTGGCGCGACATCAGGTAGACGTTCACCCCCACCGCCATCGATCCAAGTAGCACAACAACGCGGGTTTCCATCGGCGGCAGATCCATCATCCAGGCCAGCAGCCAAATCACTAGCGGCTGCACCAGCAACTTCAGCACGCAGATGGCGCTGCTCAGCTGCCAGCCTTCGCTGATGCGGTACTCGGCAAGCCCCATGCCAAGCACCACCAGCGACAGCGGCGCCGCCACCTGGCCGAGCATGCTGACCGGTCGATCGACGAAGTCCGGCAGCGGCAAGCCGGTCAGGCTAAACAGCGTGCCGGACAAAATGCCGACGATCAGCGGGTTGGTCAGCACGCTGCGGGCGGTTTTGGCGAAGCCGCTCAGCGTCGGCGAGCCGTTGCGCGCCCATTCGATCGACACCGTCACCAGCGTCCACAGGATCAGGCCGTTGAACACCAGCACCAGCGCCACCGACGGGATCGCCGCCTGCCCCAGCATTACGCTGGCGATAGGTAAACCGAGCATCACGTTATTGGAGAAAATACCGCCTAACGCAAACACCGATCCGGCGACGCCATCCAACCGGAAGAGGTGCCGGGCGACCAGGCGGCCAAGCACAAATACGATCAGGCAGCTGCCAAAGAACGCGATCAGCAGCCGGGCGTCGACCGCCGGGCGCTGCGAGAAGTCGCACATCATGCGAAACAGCATGGCGGGCAAGGCGAGGGAAAACACGAAGCGCGTCAGGCCATCGGTGATGCTGGAGGGCCATTTCCCCCAGCGAATCAGCCCATAACCCAATGCGATCAGGACGAACAGCGGTAAAGACAGCACGATCTGGTGCCACAGTGACAGGATAAAGCCAGGCATCGCATTCCTTCCGGTGGTGCGGCGGCAAGGCTTGTCGTCGCGGGATTCATCGGCGCCGGATTAAAAAGCCGGGCCAATCAAATCTATCCGGTCGGTGCAAATGCAGTCAACGCCCCAGTCGAGCAGCAGGCGCGCGCGATCCGGTTGGTTGACGGTATACACCAAAATACGCAGCCCGGCGTCTTTCAACGCTTTCACCCGCTCGGCGGTCAGCGCTTTGTGGTCGATATGCAGCGAGACGCAGTCCAGACGCTCCGTCAGCTCGCGCCAGTTGTCGTCCCAGGCCTCCAGCAGCAGGCCACGCGGCAAATCCGGCACGGTGCGCTGCGCCGCCGCCAGCGCTTCTACCGAGAAGGAGGAGAGTAGCGGATCGGTCTGCCCTTGCCACAGCAACCGCGCCGCCAGCGCCACCACCCGGCCGGTTTCATCGTCGCTACCGGTGGTCGGTTTGATCTCGATATTGGCCATCAGGCCGTGTTCCCGGCAGCGTTCCGCCACCTCCGACAGCAGCGGCAACCGCTCGCCCTTGAAGGCCGAGCTGTACCAGTTGCCGGCGTCCAGCTGCACCAGTTTGTCCCACGGCAGCTCGCCCGCCACGCCCCAACCGTTGCTGGTGCGATCCAGCGTGTCGTCGTGCAGCAGGAAAATTTGCCCGTCCTGCGCCAGCTTGGCGTCGAACTCGATCATCTTGTGGCCGTGGCGCGCGCCGACGTCGATCGCCGCCAGGGTGTTTTCCGGCGCCAGAGAACCGCCGCCGCGGTGGGCGACAATATGAGGGTAAGGCCAGGGTCTCGTCATCAATCCATCCGTAATCCGCTGTGGGTGTCAAAGAAGTGCAGCGCCTGAGCAGGCAGCTGCAAATATAGCGTACTGCCCGCCGTCGGCAAGGTTTCATGCGACAGCCGCGCGATCACCCCGTGACCGCCCCACTGGCCGTGCGCCAGATTGTCGGCTCCCAGCAGTTCCAGCGTCTGCAGCTGCAGCGGCACGCCCTGGCCTTGCGCCACCAATTGAATATGCTCCGGCCGAATACCCAGCGTCAACTGCCGCCCCGCCCACTGCGGCTTGGCCGCCGGCAACGGCAGCGTCATGCCGTCCGCCAACAGCAGCTGGCCGCCGTCGGCGCTCAGGGTGCCGGGCAGCAGGTTCATCGCCGGCGAGCCGATAAAGCCGGCGACGAACAGCGAAGCCGGCCGTTGGTACACTTCACTCGGGGTGCCGATCTGCTCTGCCACGCCCTTATTCATCACGATCACCCGCTGCGCCAGCGTCATCGCCTCCACCTGGTCGTGAGTCACGTACAGGCTGGTGGTTTTCAGACGGCGGTGCAGCTGTTGCAGCTCCAGGCGCATCTGCACCCGCAGCTTGGCGTCCAGGTTGGACAGCGGCTCATCGAACAGGAATACCGCCGGTTCGCGCACGATGGCGCGCCCCATCGCCACCCGCTGGCGCTGGCCGCCGGAAAGTTCGCGCGGTTTGCGCTTGAGCAGCGGCTCCAGCTCCAGGATGCGCGCCGCTTCCTCCACCCGCTGGCGGATATGCTCCTTGCCGAAACCGCGGATCTTGAGGCCGTAAGCCATGTTGTCGTACACGCTCATGTGCGGATAGAGCGCGTAGTTCTGGAACACCATCGCGATGCCGCGATCCTTGGGCTCCAGATCGGTCACGCGCCGGGTATCGATATAGATATCGCCGCTGGTAGTGCGCTCCAGCCCGGCCACCATACGCAGCAGCGTAGATTTGCCGCAGCCGGACGGGCCGACCATCACGATGAATTCACCGTCCGCCACGTCGAGGTCGATCTGTTTGATCACCGGCGTTTTACCGTCGTAAGACTTGGTGACCGCCTGTAGTTTTAATCCTGCCATCGTCGTTATTTCTCGCTATCAACCAGACCGCGCACAAACCAGCGCTGCATCAGAAGCACCACCGCCAGCGGTGGCAATAAAGTTAGAATCATCGCCGCCATCACCTGGTTCCACTGGGTCGGCGCGCCGGAGGTGGAGATCATGCTCTTGATGCCCGCCACCGCGGTGCCCATCGAAGCGTCGCTGGTGATCAGGATCGGCCACAGATATTGGTTCCAGCCGTAGATAAAGGTGATGACAAACAGCGCCGCCAGATTGGTTTTCGACAGCGGCAGCACGATGTCCCAGAAGAAACGCATCGGCCCGGCGCCGTCGATGCGCGCCGCCTCCAGCAGCTCATCCGGCAGCGTCATGAAGAACTGGCGCAGCAGGAAGGTAGCGGTGGCCGAGGCCATCAGCGGCAGCGTCAGGCCGGTATAGCTGTCCAGCAGGTTGAGGTTGGAGATCACCTCCACCGTCGGGAAAATGCGCACTTCCACCGGCAACATCAGGGTGAGGAAAATCAGCCAGAAAAACAGGCTGCGCAGCGGGAAACGGAAATACACGATGGCGTAAGCCGACAGTACCGACACCGCGATTTTGCCGCAGGTGATCGCCAACGCCATGATCACGCTGTTGAGCAGCAGCAGCGAGAACGGCACCTTGAGGTTGCCCACGCCGCCCTGCCAGATATTGCGAATGTTCTCCCACAGGTGGCCGCCGGGCACCAGCGTCATCGGCACCTGAAACACCTGTTTGTCATCCAGCGTGGCGGCGACAAAGGCCACGTACAGCGGGAACAGCACCACCAGCACGCCGATAACCAGCATCACATGGCTGAAGATGTCCAGCCCGCGTCGATTCTCAATCATTGATAGCGCACCTTACGTTCAACGAAGCGGAACTGGATCACCGTCAGGCCGATCACCAACAGCATCAGGATCACCGACTGTGCGGCGGAGCTGGAGAGGTCCAGCCCGGCGAAGCCTTCGCGGTAGATCTTGTAGATCAACGTGGTGGTGGACTGCACCGGCCCGCCGCCGGTGGCGGCGTCGATCACCGGGAAGGTATCGAAGAAGGCGTACACCAGATTGACCACCAGCAGGAAGAAGCTCACCGGCGCGATCAGCGGCAGCACCAGATGGAAGAAGCGCCGCACCGGGCCGGCGCCATCGATGGCTGCCGCTTCCACCAGCGAACGCGGGATAGACTGCAGCGCCGCTAGGAAAAACAGGAAGTTATAGCTTATCTGCTGCCATACCGAGGCCAGCACCACCAGGAACATCGCCTGGCCGCTGTTTTGCGCATGGTTCCAGTTATAGCCCAGCCCGTTGAGGAAATGGGTGATCAACCCCAGGCCGGGGTTGAACAGAAAGATCCACAATACCGCCGCCACCGCCGGCGCCACCGCGTAGGGCAGGATCATCAGCGTGCGATAGAGGCGGCTGCCGCGCAGCACGTAGTCCACCAGCGCGGCGAAGAACAGCGAAACCGCCAGCCCGATGCCCGCCACCAGGAAGCTGAAGATCAGCGTGGTGTAGAACGAGTCGAGGTAGTAAGGATCCTGGAACAGCTGTTTAAAGTTATCCAGCCCGACAAACTGGCTGGAGAGGCCGAACGGATCGAGGCTCTGCACCGAATACCACAGCGCTTCGCCGGCGGGCCATAAAAAGAAGACGGCGGTAATCAGCAGCTGCGGCAGCACCAATGCATAGGGCAACCAGCTGCAGCCGAAACCGGGACGGGAAGATGACATAGCAGTTAAACCATTGATCGGGTAAGGAAGGATCGGCGTGAAGATGCGAGCCCGGTCTGTCGGGCTCGCGACGCAGGGTTACTTGGTCGATGCTTCGAAGCGGCGCAGCAGCACGTCACCGCGCTGTACGGCGGCGTCCAACGCCTGCTGTGGCGTTTTCTTGCCGGTCCACACGCCTTCCAGCTCCTCATCCACCACGCTGCGGATCTGTGGCATGTTGCCCAGGCGCAGGCCCTTGGTGAACGGCAACGGCGGCTTGTTCAGCATCTGGCGAGTGGCGACGTCGGCACCCGGGTTCTTGTCGTAGAAGCCCTGCTGCTTGGTCAGATCGTAAGCCGCGGTGGTGATCGGCAGATAGCCGGTCTTCTGGTGCCATTCGGCGGCAATTTCCGGCTGCGCCAGGTACTGCAGGAACTCGGCCACGCCCTTGTAGGTGGCGGCATCTTTGCCGTTCATCACCCACAGGCTGGCCCCGCCGATGATGGCGTTCTGCGGCGCATTTTTCGCGTCGGCGTCGTACGGCATCATGCCGACGCCGTAGTTGAATTTGGCGTAGTGCTTGATGTCCGCCAGCGAACCGGAAGAGGCGGTGGTGATGGCGCAGTCGCCGTTATAGAACTTCTCGGTGGATTCGTCTTTGCGGCCAAAGTAGGTAAAGTCGCCCTTCTTGTTCATCGCCTCCAGCAGCGCGATGTGCTTGACCTGCAGCGGTTGGTTGAACTCCAGCTTGGCGTTGGTGCCGCCGAAACCGTTGTTTTCACTGGCGAACGGCACGCCGTGCCAAGCGCTGAAGTTCTCCAGCTGGATCCAACCCTGCCAGCCGCTGGCGTAGCCGCACTTCATGCCGGCCTCACGCAGCTTGGCGGTATCCGCCGCCAGCTCCTGCCAGGTTTTCGGCGGCTGGTCCGGGTTTAGGCCGGCCTTTTTGAAGGCATCTTTGTTGTAGTACAGCACCGGCGTGGAGCTGTTGAACGGCTGCGACAGCAGATGTCCGCTCTTGTTGTCGGTGTAATAGCCGGCCACCGTCGGCACGAACACCGACTCGTCGAAGTTGATGCCGGCCTCTTTAAACACTTCATAGACCGGTTTGATGGCTTTGCTGGCCATCATGGTGGCGGTGCCCACCTCGTAAACCTGCAGGATCGCCGGCGCCTTGCCGGAGCGGTAAGCAGCGATGCCCGCCGCCAGGCTCTGTTCGTAGTTGCCTTTATAAACCGGCACAATCTTGACGTCGCTGTGCGACTGATTGAAGCGATCCGCCAGGGAATCCACTTCCTTACCCAGTTCACCTTCCATTGAATGCCAGAACGGGATTTCTGTCGCCGCCAGCGCCTGAGTGCTGACCGCCAGGGTCAACGCGACGCACAGCGTGGTTTTGCGAATAGCGTAGGTGAGCATGCCTAACTCCTGAAAAAGCTGGTGTAAAAGCGCGTGAGCGAAAAGAATCAGTTTTTTGTTCGGAAGCTAACATGCCATGCGCGGATGACAGAAAAATAACCGTTATATGACAGCCACATGACGGCAAGGTGAAGTGAAGATGGCGGTTTGATGTCGGCGGCGGGCATGGGCTCCGCCGCCGCGAGGATTACAGCGAACGGCGCAGGCGCGCCACCGCTTCTTGCATCTGCTGCTCGGTGGCGGTGGCGAACGACAGGCGGAAGGTTGAACGATCCGGGTTGTCGGAGAAGAAGTATTCCCCCGGCACGAACACCACACCCTGCTGCAAGGTCGTGTTCAGCCATTCGGTGGCGTTGAACGGCTGGCGGAAGCGCGCCCACAGGAACATGCCGCCCTTCGGCTTATCGAAGGTGATGTAGTCGCCCAGCTCCTGCTCCACCAAACCGGCCAGGATCTCGCCCTTTTGCTTGTAAGCGGCGCGGATCTTGTCGATCTGCGCCGGCAGGCGATCCAGGCCGAGATAGCATTCGACGATGCTCTGCGACAACGCGCTGGCGTGCAGATCCGCCGCCTGTTTGATGATCGCCACTTTGTGCAGCAGGAACGGCGGCAGGATCGCCCAGCCCAAGCGCAGGCCCGGCGCCAGGATCTTGGAGAAGGTCGAGGTATAGATGATGTGGTCAGTGTTGCCCAGCACCTGCTGTGACACCTGATGCAGCGTCGGGTGGCGCTCTTCGGTGAAACGCAATTCGCCGTACGGATCGTCTTCGATGATCAGGAAGTTATGTTCAGCAGCCAGCTTCACCAGCAGTTCACGGCGCGCGGCGCTGAGGGTGATGCCGCTGGGGTTGCCGAAGTTCGGCACCACGTACACGCCCTTGATGCGCTGGGTTTTCAGCAGCTCGGCCAGCTCTTCCACCACCATGCCGTCGCTGTCGGACGAGACCGACATGATGTTGGCCTCCGCCAGCTCCAGCGTTTGCAGCGCCGCCAGGTAGGTCGGGCGCTCCACCACGAACACATCGCCTGGGTTGACGATGGCGCGCATCACCAAATCCAGAGCCTGCTGAGAGCCGGCGGTGACCATTACCTCTTCCGCGCCAGCGGTGACGCCGCGCTCGGCGCACAGCGCGCAAATACGCTCACGCAGCAGCGGGCTGCCTTCGGTCAGGCCATACTGGAACGCGCTTTTCGGCTGTTCGGTGATCGCCTGCTGGGTGGCGATGCTCAATCCTTCGAAATCGAACAGCGCATCAGAGGGGATGCCGCCCGCCAGCGAAATGACGTGTTCCATCTTGCTGTGCTTAAGCAATTCACGGATGGCCGAACTTTTTACGTTAACGATGCGCTGCGCGAGTAACCCTTCTGTCTTCATTTCTTCTTCTCGTACCTGATTATTTTAATTCGTAGGGGGGCGGATTAACCGCCCAGATACGCCGACCTCACTGCTTCGTTGGCTAACAATGCAGCCCCCGTATCTTCCAACACCACGCGGCCGTTTTCCAGCACATAACCGCGGTCCGCCAATTTCAGCGCCTGATTGGCGTTTTGCTCCACCAGGAAGATGGTCATGCCCTCTTCCCGCAGTTGCTGAATGATGTCGAAAATCTGCTGGATAATGATCGGCGCCAGCCCCAGCGAGGGCTCGTCGAGCAGCAGCAGCTTCGGCTGACTCATCAGCGCGCGGCCGATGGCCAACATCTGCTGTTCGCCGCCGGACATGGTGCCGGCACGCTGGCTTCGGCGCTCCAGCAGGCGTGGGAACAACGTGAACACCCGTTCAATGCGCTGTTGATACTGCTGGCGATCGGCGAAGAAGCCGCCCATCGCCAGGTTTTCTTCCACCGTCATGCGCGAGAAGACGCGCCGCCCTTCCGGCACGATCGCCACCGCTTCGCGCATGATGCGCGAGGTTTGCCACTGGGTGATGTCCTGGTCCTGAAAGACGATGCTGCCTTCGCTGGCGCGCGGTTCGCCGCACAAGGTACCGAGCAGCGTGGTTTTACCGGCGCCGTTGGCGCCGATTAACGTCACAATTTCGCCCTGACTTATCGTGAGACTGACCTGATGCAGCGCCTGAATTTTGCCGTAATGGGCGGATACCTGATTGAATGACAACATATTATTCTTCGCCCAAATAAGCCCGGATCACGTCCGGGTTGTTGCGGATCTCCGCCGGTGTGCCCTGCGCCAGCGGCGTGCCCTGATTCACCACGTAAATGCGGTCGGAAATGCCCATCACCAGCTTCATGTCGTGCTCGATCAGCAACACCGAGACCTTATGCCGATCGCGCAGCTCGACGATCAGGTGATCCAGCTCGTCGGTCTCTTTCGGGTTGAGGCCGGCGGCCGGTTCGTCCAGCATCAGCAGCTCCGGCCGGGTCACCATGCAGCGGGCGATCTCCAGCCGCCGCTGCTGCCCGTAGGCCAGGTTGCCCGCCGAACGGTTGGCCATCTCCAGCAGGCCGACGCGCTCCAGCCACTCCGCCGCGCGCGCCAGCGCCTCGGCTTCGGCGCGGCGGAAGGCCGGGGTTTTCAGCAGCCCGGCGAACACGCCGCTTTTCAGGTGCTGATGCTGCGCCACCAGCAGGTTCTCAATCACCGTCATTTCACGGAACAGCCGCACATGCTGGAAGGTGCGCACCACGCCCATGCGGGCGATGGCCTGCCCCGCCAACCCTTCCAGGTGGCGATCGCGCAATTTGATGGTGCCGCCGGTCGGGCGGTAAAAACCGGTCAGGCAGTTGAACACCGTGGTCTTACCGGCGCCGTTGGGGCCGATCAGCGACACGATTTCGCCTTCGTTCAGCGTCAGCGCCACATTGTTGACCGCCAGTAGCCCGCCGAAACGCATCGACAGGCCCTCTACCTGCAGTAAAGGTTGAACGCTCATGCCTGTTCCCCCTTGCCCGCGTGAATGTCCGCCGTCTGCAGCTTCAACTGCGGCCGTTTCATCGGCAACAGCCCCTGCGGCCGCCAAATCATCATCAGCACCATCAGCGCACCCAGCAGCAACATGCTGTACTCATTCAGATCGCGCATCAGCTCGCGCGACACCACCAGCAGGATTGCCGCCAGAATGACCGCGAACTGCGAGCCCATACCCCCCAGTACGACGATCGCCAACACGAAGGCCGACTCGACGAAGGTGAAGGATTCCGGGCTGACGAACCCCTGGCGCGCGGCGAACAGCGTGCCGGCAAACCCGGCGAAAGCGGCGCTGATGGTAAAGGCGGTCAGCTTGATGCGCGTCGGGCTGAGGCCCAGCGAGCGGCAGGCGATCTCGTCTTCGCGCAGCGCTTCCCAGGCGCGCCCGAGCGGCATGCGCAGCAGGCGGTTGATGACGAACAGCGTCAGCACCACCAGCAGCAGCGCCACCAGGTACAGGAATACGATGCGATCGCTCGGATCGTATTTCAGGCCGAAGAAGTTATGGAAGGTATCCCAGCCGCCGTCGCGCAGGCTGCGGTTGAACTCCAGGCCGAAGAAGGTCGGTTTCGGGATCTGGCTGATGCCGTTCGGCCCGCCGGTGATCTCGGTATTGTTCAGCAGCAGGATGCGCACGATTTCGCCGAAGCCGAGCGTCACGATCGCCAGATAGTCGCCGCGCAGCCGCAGCACCGGGAAACCGAGCAGGAAGCCGAAAGCGGCGGTGACGATACCCGCCAGCGGTAGGCTCTCCCAAAAGCCGAGGCCGTAATAGTGATTCAGCAGCGCATAGGTGTAGGCGCCGATGGCGTAGAAACCGCCGTAGCCGAGCACCAGCAGACCGGACAAGCCCACCACCACGTTGAGGCCGAGGCCCAGCATCACGTAGATCAGCGTCAGGGTGGCGATATCCACCGTGCCGCGCGAGACCAGGAACGGCCAGGCGACCGCCGCGACGATGAGCAAAGCCGCCAGCAGCTTTTGCCGCGGCGTGGTGCCGTCGAAGCTCGGCAGCACGAACGCCGGGCCGGAGACTTTTTTCAATCCCTGCTGCAGCAGCGGGCGCAACAGCTGGAAGAAAAAGACGATGACGCAGCCGATGCCGATCCACATCCAGCGCACTTCCGCCGCGCCGTGCACCACCAGCTTGGTGCCGTCCAGGCTGAGCTGCATGCCCATCAGGAACGACGCCATCACGAACAGCACCGCCGTGGCGATCAGCGCATTGAGCAGATTGAGTTTCATACTTTCTCAACCTCCGGACGCCCGAGGATGCCGGTCGGCATGATCAGCAGCACCACGATCAGCAGCGCGAACGACACCACGTCTTTGTATTCGGTGCTCAGGTAGGCAGAGGTCAGCGCTTCCGCCACGCCCAGTACCAGGCCGCCAATCATCGCACCGGGAATGCTGCCGATGCCGCCCAGAACCGCGGCGGTGAAGGCTTTCATACCGGCCATAAACCCGATGTAAGGGTTGATGACGCCGTAGAACTGGCCGAGCAACACCCCGGCCACCGCCGCCATCACCGCACCGATAACGAAGGTCAGCGAGATCACCCGGTCGGTGTTGATGCCCAGCAGGCTGGCCATCTTCAGATCTTCCGCACAGGCGCGGCAGGCGCGGCCCATGCGTGAATAGCGGATAAACAGCGTCAGCGCCAGCATCGCCAGGAAGGTCACGAGCCAGATGGTCAGCTGCATGGTGCTGATGGTGGCGGCGAAGCCGTTGCTTTCTCCCAGCACCCACTGGCCGGTCACTAGGCTAGGCAGCGCCAGATCGCGTGAGCCCTGCGTCAGGCTGACGTAGTTTTGCAGGAATATCGACATGCCGATGGCCGAGATCAGCGCAATCAGGCGCTTGGAGTTGCGCACCGGCTTGTAGGCCACCCGTTCGATGCTCCAGCCGTAGGCGCTGGCGATAACGATCGAGACCAGGAACGCGGCGCCGATCAGCAGCCAACCGACGTCGATGCCGAGCATCATCAGGGCGGCGATAACGATAAAGGAGACATAGCTGCCGATCATGTACACCTCGCCGTGGGCGAAGTTGATCATGCCGATGATGCCGTAAACCATGGTGTAACCGATGGCGATCAATGCATAGGTGCTGCCCAACGTTAAGCCGTTGAACATCTGCTGCAGAAAATAGAGGAGTTGCTCTGACATACTCTGAACCCTTGGCTGCGAAACCCGCCGGCGGAGAACCGGCGGGTAAAGGGAGACGGGGCCGGCAAGCCGACCCGCCGGGCGCAGCGGGCTGCGCCCCACCCTAATCATTATGGCTTATTTGATCGGTGTGGACGTGCCGTTGGCATGCCATTCGAACACGCCGAACTCGAAGCCTTTCAGATCGCCCTTGTCATCCCAGGTCAGCGGCCCCATCACGGTCTCCACCGGCTTGCCGGTTTTCAGATCCTTGACGATGTCCGCCGGCTCCTGGCTGCCGCTGCGCTCCATGCCGGTGGTCAGCGACTGCAGCGCAGCATAGGTGGTCCAGACGAACGGGCCAGTCGGATCCAGCTTCTTGGCTTTCAGCGCATCGACGATCGGCTGGTTGGCAGGCACCTGATCGTAGCGTTTCGGCAGCGTCACCAGCATGCCTTCCGAGGCGGCGCCGGCGATGTTGGACAGCGAGGAGTTGCCCACGCCTTCCGGCCCCATGAAGCGAGTGGTCAACCCGGCCTGCTTGGCCTGACGCAGGATCTGCCCCATTTCCGGGTAGTAACCACCGAAGTACACGAAGTCGATATTTTCTTTCTTCAGGCGCGCCACCAGGGTGGAGAAGTCTTTGTCGCCGGCGGTGATGCCTTCGAACATCGCCACTTCGGTGCCCTGTTTTTTCAGGCTGTCGCGCACCGAGCGCGCCAGGCCTTCGCCGTATTGCTGCTTGTCGTGCACCACGGCGATGCGCTTCGGCTTGATGTCGCTGAGGATGTATTTGGCGGCGGTCGGGCCCTGATCCGAATCCAGGCCGGTGGTGCGCAGGATCATCTTGTAGCCACGGGTAGTCAGATCCGCGTTGGTGGCCGCCGGGGTAATCATGATCACGCCTTCGTCTTCATAGATATCGGACGCCGGCTGGGTGGATGAGGAGCACAGGTGGCCGATCACGTAGCGAATGCCGTCGTTGATCACCTTGTTGGCGACCGCAACTGCCTGTTTCGGGTCGCAGGCGTCGTCGTATTCCACGCCGACCAGCTTGTCGCCCTTGATGCCGCCCTTGGCGTTAATGTCGGCAATCGCCTGGCGCGCGCCGGTAAACTCCATGTCGCCATACTGCGCGACCGGGCCGGACATTGCCCCGACGATCGCCACCTTGATGTCTTTCGCCATGGCCGCCTGGCTCATGGCCATCGCAATACAACCCGCCAGCAGTGCCTTACCTGTTGTTAATTTCATCCGCAAATCCCCATCTGTCGTTGTGAACGTACCTGTTGTGTTTGCCTGTGCCCGATCGTTATTGACCGCTTTTGTTATAAGTAATAATGATTTAGGCGTTTTGTCGGCATTATTTTCTAATAAGACTTTATTTTTCATGCCATTAAACAGGAATTTTCTTCTGCAAATCAACTTCATCTGGCAGAAACAAGCGGTGTAAACAGGATAAAATTCGAATTAAATCTGCGCTATTTACCTTGAGGCGTAGTGCGTTGTGCTGGTTAACAATCCGTTTACTAACTATTTACTCGGAAAATGCCCCGTGCAAAAAACATATTGCACAGTAATCGTACAGAAAAACTTACACAACGCTCTGCACAAGATCTATTACACTGTCGACATCATTTAGCTGCGCGGAAATTCTGCATGAAACTGACCATCGAGCGCCTGACCGCGCTGTCCCCGCAAGACCTTATCGACCTCGGTAAAATTTGGCCGCACCAGCAGCCGGAACAGTGGCAAGGCTGGCTGAGCGACGGCAAGGCGCTGTTTGCCGCCCGCTTCAACGAGCGTCTGCTGGGTGCGGTGAAAATTGCGCTGCAGGACGACCGCGCCGAACTACAGGATCTGCTGGTACGCGAAGTGACGCGCCGCCGCGGCGTCGGTCTTTATCTGGTGCAGGATGCACAGCGTCAGCTGCCGCAGGTCGCCCACTGGCAGCTGTCGACCGCCGGCCTGGCGCCGCGTGAACGTGGGGAAGTCGATAACTTCATGCGCGCCTGCGGCTTCGCGCCGCAGGGCGATCTCTGGCAAAAATGAAGCGCCGGCTGGCGGCGCTGGTCTTGATTGCGCTGGGGTTGGCGGCCTGGTTCGCCGGGCGCCAGCAGGCGCAGCGCCTGGCCTCAGGCTGGGATCAGCAGGTTTATGTCTGGCAGCGAGTTTGGACGCCGCAGCACGCCGATGCGCTGGCGAGCAGCCGCGATCTGTTCGCCAAGCTGCGGGTGCTGGCGTTGCAGGTGCATCCGCGTGAAGGCTGGCGGGAAATCCCGGCCGATCTCAGCCTGCTGAAGCAGGACGGCCGCCCACTCTGGCTGGTAGCCCGCCTCGACGGCCAGCTGCCGCAGCTGGATCAAGAGGCCATTATCCAGCGCCTGCTGGCGCTCACCCAGCGCTGGCAGGCGGCCGGGCTGCCCGTCACCGGCATCGAGATCGATCATGATGCCGCCACCGCCCGCCTGCCGGACTACCAACGCTTTCTGCAGCGGCTGCGCCAACGGCTGCCCGCCGCTTTGCAACTCGGCATCACCGCCCTGCCGGCCTGGATCGGCTCACCCAACCTGCCCGGCGTACTGCAACAGGCCGACAGTTCCGTCCTGCAGGTGCACGCGGTGCTCTCGCCGCAGCAGGGGCTGTTTGACGGCCCGCTGGCGCTGCGCTGGGTGCGGCAGTACGCTGCCGTCACACCGAAGCCGTTTCACGTCGCGCTGCCGGCCTACGGCATGGCGTTGTTGGGTTTTGATGCGCAAGGCGCGCAGGTGGAGAGCGAATCCTCGCTGCGCGTGGCGGGCAACGGGCGCGAGCTGACGGTCGCGCCGCAGCAGATCGCCGATTTTCTGCAAACGCTGGCGCAGCAAACGCCGCCCCGGCTGCGCGGCGTGATTTGGTTCCGACTGCCGCTGGCGGACGATCGGCGCGCCTGGTCGCTCGCCACGCTGCGAGCGGTGATCGAGCGCCGGCCGCTGAACGTCGACTGGCAGGTAAAATTTAGGCCTCAGCCACAGCAAAACGGGCTGTATGATCTGATAATTCACAACAACGGGCCGGTGGACGCCCCGCTGCCGCAAGAGGTGGTCATCCGCGCCGACGACTGCCTGGCGGCGGACGCGGTCGGCCACTACCGGCTGGAATCCGCACCGCAACAGCAACGCTTTATTCGCATCAGCAGCGACCAACTGCGCGCCGGGCAATCCCGGCCGTTGGGTTGGCTGCGCTGCCAACAACTGACGCCAGGAGGCACCCTTGTCACACCTTGATTCGCGCGCGGCACGGAACACCCGCCGCCTTCTTCCGCTGGCCATGCTGATCGGCGCCGCACTGCCGCTGAGCGGCTATGCCTGCGGCCCGGATTTCCCTAACCGGCTGCTGATCGACCGCAACGGTACCCTGCTGTATATGCCGGAGGGCAATTTCGCCTTCGAAGCCGGCCGGCTGGTGCCGATGGATAAACAGTTGCCGCACTGGCAAGCCCCGCCGCCGCCGATGCCGCCGAAACCGATGCCGCAATCGCCGGAAACGATCGCGATCGGTAAAATGCGCGCAGCCAAAACGGTGGAAGAGGCTGACGCCGTCAATACGCAGGGGTTGTCCAACGCCGCCCGTCTCTATCAACTGGGCGCCGTCGCTTTCGCCAGCCACGATCCGCGCGCCACAGACTATTTCCAGCAGGTGCTGAAGCTACCGGCCGCCGAGCAGGGCGACTGGGGACTGCGGGCGCAGTATTCGCTTGGCCGCGTCCTGATGGCTGACCACGGTACACCGGTGAATGAATCCGGTGAAGCGGTTCCCGCCGCCGAGCATCCGCCTAAAGCCGAACTTGAACAGGCGCTGACGGCATTCCAGCAGGTGATCGACCGGGTGAAAAGCGGCGCCGCCGATCCCGAACAGTTGGCATTGAGCAGCCTTGGTCAGCAGGCGCGCATCCACCTGTGGCTGGGTGACGTCGCCCCCGCCGCCCACCTCTATGCGCAACAGGCGGCGCAGGGCGATCCGAGCGGCGGGCAGTCGCTGCAGTACGTCTCCAGCCTCCTGGTCAACCCCGACCATTTGGACACGCTGAAACAGATTATCGGCGATCCGTTGATCCAGCAGTTGGTGACCATTGAGCTGTTCGCGCGCAGCGGCAACCTGCAAATGGCGGATACCGACGGCAACGGCCGCTCCGCCCAGATCATCAGCCAGATCCTGACGCTGCTGGACGGCTCAGTGAAAAGCGGCTTCGCCGGCAGCGATCGGCTGGCGGCGTTGGCTTACCGTTCGGGGCAGTACCCGATGGCGGCGAGCCTGCTGAAAAACGCCGGCGACAGCGGCCTGGCGTGGTGGCTGCGCGCGAAAATGGCGCTGCGCGACGGCGACGTGAAAGCCGCCACTGCCGCCTACGCCAAGGCGGCAAGCGCGTTCCCCGCCGACGAAAGCTGGGGTGAACAACGCAACGCCGACTTCGTCGCAGAAACCATCGTGCCCGAGTGCCGGGTGGCCGGCGAACAGGCCATCCTGGCGCTGAACCGCGGCGACTATCTGCAGGCGATGGACCTGCTGTATCGCGGCAAAGCGCTCTACTGGGCCGACGTGGCCGACGTGGCGGAACGGGTGCTGACCGTCGATGAGTTGAAAGGCTTTGTCGATAAGCACGCCCCGGCGCCGACGACGCCGCTCAAGCCGGTAAACCCGGACGACTACGGCGGCCAGCAGATCACGCCGGAAGTGCAGCTGCGCGAACTGCTGGCGCGGCGGCTGATGCGCGCCGGGCGAGCGCCGGAAGCGCTGGCCTATTTCGATATCCCCAACTACCGGCAAGCGGCGCAGCAGTTCGCCGACGAACTGAAGGCCGCCAAGGACAAATCCGCCGCGCCGCTGACGCGCGCGCAGGCTTACTATCGCGCCGCCAACCTGCTGCGCGCCCAGGGGCTGGAGTTTACCGGGTATGAGATGACGCCGGATTACGCCATCTATGGCGCCGGCTATTCCTATCTGGGGGATGCGTTCGATACTCGCGAGCTGAAGCATAAAAGCTGGATCGACAGCGCAGAAGCGGCGCGCGCCAAGGCGGCGCTACCGGAGGAAGACAACCGTTTCCTGCACTATCGCTGGCAGGCGGTGGGGCTGGCGCAACAGGCGGCCGATCTGCTGCCGCCGAAGAGCCAGGCCTATGCCGCCGTGCTGTGTAACGCTGCCAGCTGGGTTATCAAGCGTGATGCCAAAACCGGCCGTGCGCTTTATCAGCGCTATATCAACACCGGCACCCGTTATCCGTGGGCGGCGAAATTCGGCTACGACTGCCCGGCGCCGGACTTCACCGCCGTGGCGCCATAACGCCGAATTTCAGGCACTAAAAAGCCCGGCTTGCCGGGCTTTTTTTATCGAATCTCGCATCGACTCAGGCTTCGATCGCCATTTTGAGTTTCTTCATGGCGTTCTTTTCCAGCTGACGCACGCGTTCGGCGGAAACGCCGTACTGATCGGCCAGCTCCTGCAGCGTCGATTTGTTGTCATCATCCAGCCAACGGGCGCGGATGATATGCTGGCTGCGCTCGTCCAGACCTTCCAGCGCATAGGCCAGTTTGTCTGCGGCGTTGCTTTCCCAGTTATCTTCCTCGATGCCTTCGGCGAAGTCCGAGCTTTTGTCCTGCAGGTACAGCACCGGCGCCATCGACTGGCCATCGCGGGCCTCGTCGTCCGGAGTCGGATCGAACGTCATGTCCTGCGCCGCCATGCGAGATTCCATCTCGCGCACGTCTTTGCTGGTTACGCCCAGCTCGCGGGCCACCAGTTCCACTTCGTCCTGGTTGAACCAGCCCAAACGCTGTTTGGTTTTGCGCAGGTTAAAGAACAGCTTGCGCTGCGCTTTGGTGGTCGCCACTTTCACGATGCGCCAGTTGCGCAATACGTACTCGTGGATTTCCGCCTTAATCCAATGCACCGCAAAGGAAACCAGACGCACGCCGACTTCAGGGTTGAAGCGGCGAACGGCTTTCATCAGGCCGATATTGCCTTCCTGAATCAGATCCGCCTGCGGCAGACCATAGCCTGAATAGTTGCGGGCAATATGAGCGACAAAGCGCAGGTGAGACAGGATGAGCTGCTTAGCGGCATCCAGATCGCCCTGATAATGCAGCCGTTCAGCCAGCTCCCGCTCTTCCTCTGCCGTCAGCATCGGATAGGCGTTGGCTGCCCGGATATAGGCTTCCAAGCTACCTTGGGGTACTAAGGCTAAAGTTTGCATTTCTTTGGTCATTCAAACCCTCTCTATGAGAATACAAAATCATGCAGGTGATTATTACAGCGGGGAAATGATTGATTCTACGGCAGTTGCTGAAGCAAAAGCGGTTCCACACGCCGGGCACCTTAACATTTGCTGCAATTTTTGACCGTACTCCGCCCTAAAAGTTCACCCTTTTTTGCAAGCATTGTCGCTGACAATACGTGACGAGGGTGAAGGCCGATAGGGAATTTGTGCGCTAAGAAGAGAGGGGTGGTGCTGACTTCGCTTGAGGTCACTCTTCTCCCGCAACGCGATCAAAAGCAGCAGGAGAAGAGTATACCAAAAAAATCTTACTGTGGTGTAAATCGGCGTAAATGTTGCACCGTCGCCAGCCAGGCGGCGATCCAGCCGATCATCGCGGAGATGATCAGCAGCAACAGCGCCTCATCCCAGCCCAGCCCGTGCAGGGTGAAGGTGGTGCCGAATACCTTGGCGACCCCGACGACCACCGACTCCAGCTGCCACACCAGCGCGCCGGAGAGCACCAGCGACAGCAGCGCACCGGCAAAGCCCAGCATCGCCCCGCCGTTGAGGAACGGCCGCAGAATAAAGCCGTCGGTGGCGCCGATCAGCTTCATCACGTTGATGGTGTCGCGACGGCTGAAGATGCTCAGACGCACGCTGTTGCCGATCACCAGGAACACTGCCACGATCATCAGCACGCCGATGATCGCCGCGATCTGGCCCGCCAGCCCGGTCAGCGCCGCCAGTCGGGCAAACCAGCTGTCATCCATACGCACTTCTTCCACGCCCTGCACCGCCGCTACGCGATCGCGCAGGGTGTTGAGGGTGTCCGAACTCTGGAAGCTCATCTTCGGCGTGACGATCGCCACCGCCGGCAACGGGTTCTCTTCCAGCATGTCCAGCGCGCCGCCAAAGCCCGACCAGTTACGGAACTCGCCGCGCGCTTCTTCACGCGACAGGTAGTTCACCTTCTCCACGCCGGCTTCCGCCTTGATGGCGTCGAGCACTTTCAGCGCCGCGTCGTCATCGAGCGATTTATCCAGGTAGACCGTCAGTTGCGGCGTCGGGTACCACTGGCTGGCCGCGGTGCTGACGTTTTTCCACACGATGTAGCACACGCTCGGCAGCGTCAGGGAAATGGCGATCACCATCACCGTCAGCAGCGTCGCCAACGGCTGGCGCAGCATGTCTTTGATGGCGTTCATCCAGGCATAACGCCACTGTTCGCGCCAGCCGCCGCGCAGCGCCTTGCTCTTGGCGGTTTTTGCGTTATTGGCCATGGTGAGCGCCCCCCTGCATGCGGCCCTGGCTCAGCGTCAGGATGCGGTAATTGCGACGGGCGATAAGCCCGGTGTCGTGCGTCGCCATCAGTACGGTCACGCCGACGCGGTTGAATTCTTCAAACAGGCGCAGAATGCCTTCCGACAGCGCATCATCCAGGTTACCGGTCGGTTCATCCGCCAGCAGCACCGCCGGCTTGTTCACCACCGCGCGGGCGATGCCCACGCGCTGCTGCTCACCGCCGGACAGCTGAATCGGGAAGTTTTTCGCTTTATCCAGCAAACCGACTTTGTCCAACGCGGCGGAAACGCGGCGGCGGATATCTTCGGTGCTGGCGCCGGCGATGATCAGCGGCATCGCCACGTTGTCATACACCGTGCGATCCAGCAGCAGGTGGTGATCCTGGAAGATCATGCCGATCTGCCGACGCAGGAACGGCACCTCGCGGTTTTTCAAACGGCTGATGTCGTGCCCGCCAAACCAGATGTGGCCGGCGCTGGGCCGTTCGATACCGCAAATCAGTTTCAGCAGGGTACTTTTCCCCGCGCCGGAATGGCCGGTCAGAAACGCCATTTCCGCCGGGCGCAGATGGAAATCAACCCCCTGCAGCGCTTGCCGTCCGCCCAGATAAGCTTTACTGACCTGTTCAAAGCGAATCATCCGTATTAATCCTCTCGGGCAAAAAGTGCCTCAATAAAATCGTCAGCCTTAAACGGCCGCAAATCTTCGATGCCTTCCCCGACGCCGATATAGCGGATCGGGATACCGAACTGATCGGCGATGGCGAAGATCACCCCGCCCTTGGCGGTACCGTCCAGTTTAGTCAGCGTGATGCCGGTTAAGCCCACGGCCTCATTAAATAATTTCGCCTGACTGACCGCATTCTGGCCGGTGCTGGCATCGAGCGTCAGCATAACCTCATGGGGGGCCTGGTCGTCCAGTTTTTTCATGACGCGGACGATCTTCTTCAGCTCTTCCATCAGGTGCGATTTATTCTGCAGACGGCCGGCGGTATCGGCGATCAACACATCGATGCCGCGCGCCTTGGCGGCCTGCACCGCATCGAAGATCACCGAAGCGGAATCCGCGCCGGTATGCTGCGCCACCACCGGAATGCGGTTGCGTTCGCCCCACACCTGCAGCTGCTCCACCGCGGCGGCGCGGAAGGTATCCCCCGCCGCCAGCATCACCGACTTGCCTTCCGCCTGGAACTGACGCGCCAGCTTGCCGATGGTGGTGGTTTTACCCACGCCGTTCACGCCGACCATCAGGATGACATACGGGGTTTTCCCGCTGACATCCAGCGGCTGATCGACCTTGGCCAGAATTTCGGACATTTCCTCCTTCAGCTTGCCGTACAGCGCTTCAGCGTCTTTCAGCTGCTTGCGGCTGGCGTGCTGAGTCAGGGAGGTGATGATCTTGCGCGTGGTCTCCACGCCGACGTCGGCGATCAGTAGCTGTTCTTCCAGCTCGTCGAACAGGTCGTCGTCGATCTTTTTACCGCGGAACAGCCCCATAAAGCCGGAACCGAGGTTTTGTTTGGTCTTCAGCAGGCTGCGCTTCAGGCGGGCGAAGAAGCCTTCTTTGGTCGGCCTTTCCTGTTCTTGCGCCGCGGCCGGCACCACAGGTTCAAGCGGCGCTTCTTCCGGCTCCGGTTCAGGTTCGACGATTGGCTCGGGTTCAACGACCGGCTCGGGTTCAACGACCGGCTCGGGTTCAACCACCGGCTCGGGTTCGACGACCGGCTCGGACTCAACCACCGGCTCGGGCTCAACCACCGGCTCAGGCTCGACCACCGGCTCAGGCTCGACCACCGGCTCAGGCTCGACGACCGGCTCAGGCTCGACGACCGGCTCAGGCTCGACGACCGGCTCAGGTTCGACGACCGGCTCAGGTTCAACCACCGGTTGCTGCTGCGCCACCACTTGCTCGGTGACGCTGACGATCTCTTCAGCCAACGCTTGCGGCGCCGCCGGATGTTCAGCCGCCGCCGGCAGGTTTTCCGCGATTTGCTCGCCGGCCTGACCGTTATCCCACTCCCCCGGGGTGTCGACGGAGGCGGCAGGTTCAGATTCCTGGGCGGGGAGCTTGTCATCCAGCTTGGCGGCGGCCGGTTCAGCCGGCGTCTCCGCGGCCTGAGGTTCCGCCTGCTCTACCGGCTGCTCAGGTTGCTGTTGCTCTTCTTCCTTTTCCTTCTGGCCAAAGCCCAGCCAGGAGAAAAACCCACGTTTCTTATCTTTTGCCATGTTATGACTCTACTCCGTACCGAAGGCTCGCTTACCCTACATACCTGAAGGATATATGCTGACAATAATCCGCCGAGTCTATCACTTTCCCTCGCGCAGCAACACGTATCCGGCATGCTTTCCGGTGTGAAATCAGACAACAACGTTTTACCGTTCCCCCCGACGCCCGTCACCGGTAGAATAGGGACAACTTTTCGTTAACCTCTGCGGCCCCGCGCCGCAAAAGAAATCAAACAACGCTTATGACAAGACTCTCGCCACGGGCCGCGGCCAAAAAGCCGCCCCAGGCCGCAGCCGGACAGATCCGCATCATCGGCGGCCAATGGCGCGGCCGCAAACTCCCGGTGCCAAACAGCCCGGGGCTGCGCCCCACCACCGATCGGGTGCGTGAAACCCTGTTCAACTGGCTGGCGCCGGTGATTCAGGGCGCGCGCTGCCTGGACTGCTTCGCCGGCAGTGGCGCATTAGGGCTGGAAGCGCTGTCGCGCTATGCCGGCAGCGCCACGCTGTTAGAATTCGAGCGGCCGGTGGCGCAGCAACTGGAAAAAAATCTGGCGCTGCTGCAGGGCAAAGGGGGGGTTATCAACACCAACGCGTTGAGCTGGCTGGCGGGCGACGGTCAACCGTTTGACGTGGTGTTCCTCGATCCGCCGTTTCGCAAAGGCCTGCTGGCGGAGACCGTCTTGTTACTGGAGCAGCGTGGCTGGCTGGCCGACGAGGCGTGGATCTATGTAGAAGCCGAGGCGGAAAGCGCCGCGGCGGACGTGCCTGCCAGCTGGCAGTTGCACCGGGAGAAGGTCGCCGGTCAGGTGGCTTATCGCCTTTATCTTCGTTCGAAAGAGAAAACCGACCATGCTGATTAATCTGGGCCGCTTGCTGATGCTGTGCGTATGGGGCTTCCTGCTCTCTAACCTGTTCCATCCGTTTCCCAAGCCGCTGAAGTATTTCATCGACGTGGCGCTGTTTTTTATGGTGGTGATGCATGGCCTGCAGCTGGTGCTGTTGAAATCCACCCAGCCGAAGGATCAGCCGATCAGCTACTGGCAAGAGGCCAAGATCTTTATCTTTGGCGTGTTTGAGCTGCTGGCCTGGCAAAAGAAACAGCCGCCCATCAAGAAAAAGTGACCGCTACGGCTGAACGGTGAACGAGACGAACCGCGTGCCCTGCATGTTTAACGTGCCGTGCGCGCCTTTTTCTATCGGGTTGTACTGCCATTGCTTCAGCCGCAGCGTAATGTCTTCACCGCCCTGGTTCGGGCTGAACACCACCTCGTAATACATCGGCTCGTTGACCAACGGCTCGCGCTGCGGCGCACGGGTCTTGGCGACCGGGAAGCTCCGCTTGTCGCTCACCGTCACCTGCAGACTGCGCATCGGCGCACGATCGTTTTCCGCCTCCTGCTGGCGCTGTTTGAAGTAGCGTTGCGTGGCCAGCACGGCGATCAACGCAATGACGGCGACAAAAAATAACGGTGGCTTACTCATCGGTTTCCCATTTCCTTCACGGCCAAATCGGCGTAAACATAGCATTCTCAAGAAAGCATTGTCGATCGTCGGCAGGCTACCTACACTGAAATAAGAAGTGACATGGGTGACAGTTTGGAGCCGGTGGTTGCGGCTCCCTCCTACATAAGGATGACATCAATGAGTTGGCCGTTCCTTGCCGTATTCTTTTCCGGTTGGCTGTTCGTCGACGCCTCTTACCGCGGGCCGCGCTGGCAGCGTTGGGTGTTCAAACCCGTCACGCTGTTGCTGCTGTTGCTGCTTGCCTGGCAGGCGCCGGTGCTCAGCGCGGCGGGTTATCTGATCGTACTCGGCCTGCTGGCAACGCTGATCGGCGATGCGCTGCTTCTGTTGCCGCGCGAGCGGGTGCTGTACGCCATCGGCGCCTTTTTCCTGTCCCACTTGCTGTACACCCTGAGTTTCGCCAGCCAGATGACGTTCAGTCTGTTCTGGCCGCTGCCGCTGGCGCTGCTGGCGATCGGCGCATTGCTGCTGGCCGCCCTTTGGACCCGGCTGGAAGAGATGCGTTGGCCGATCGTCACCTATGTGGCGATGACGCTGCTGATGGTCTGGCTGGCGGGTGAGCAATATTTCCTGCGCAGCACCGATTTCGGCTTCTCGCTGCTGACCGGCACCTCGCTGCTGCTGCTGGCCAACGTGGTTTGGCTGCTCAACCGCTACCGCTTCACCTTCCGCGCGGCGGACGCCATCGTGGCTTTCTGTTACTTTTCCGGCCACTTCCTGATCGTGCGTTCGCTCTACCTGTAGAGACCTGCCGCGGGTTCGGCGCGCCGAACCCGTTTCTTCATCAAGCCAGCGCTTTCAACGTCAGGGCATCACCCGCACCCAGCTGATTGCGGTACAGATCGCCGTCGCGCGAGAAGAACGCCAGCGTGCTGCCATCCGCCTGCAGCAGGGCGATGCCGTCCGGCGCCGGGCGCCAGCCCACCACCTCGGCCGCAAATACGCTGTGCAGACAACGCTGCCGATCCACCAGCTGGTAGCCGTTGGTCTCGCTTTGCTCATTGGCCAGAAGCTCGATTTGGCATTGCCTTTCGCTGTCGGCTACCTGCCATTGCCCCGCCAGAGACTGCGCGGTCGGCAGCGCCAAACTGCCGGCCATCACCGCACTCGTCACCATCATGCCTCCCGCCGCCAGCGCGGCGCGCGTTAAAGTACCTTTCATACCGGCTCCCACATCACGCCCGGCCGAGACTGCGCCGGGCGCTCCGTTGCTGAGTTACACGATAAAGTCAGTGGCGACGTCTACCTGACCGACGATTTTCACCAGGAAGTCCGGCGCCTGATGACCCCCGATGTTCACCGACAAATCGGTCACGTTGTTGGACGCGTTGTAGCTCAGCAGCGCTTCACCGGCCGCGCCGCTGAAGTGATCGACGAAGTGAATGAAGTCGCTGCTCTGCGCCTCTTTGTTGAAGAACGACAGATCAATCTTGTCGATCCCTTTCTGGAAGTCGCGGATCCAGTCTGAAGCGCCCGGTGCGGAATCGCTGGCGGCAGAGAACACGAAGATGTCTTTACCGGCACCGCCCCACAGCTCATCCGCCCCGCCGCCGCCGAACAGCACGTCGTTACCCGCGCCGCCTTTCAGCACGTTATTGGCCGCGTTGCCGACGATCACGTCGTTGCCGGAACCGCCAATGGCGTTCTCAATGGTCACACCGGCGGCGATCGACACGTTGCCCTTCAGGCCGCCCACGTCGGAGAACGACTTCTCGTTCAGGTTGATGCGTTGGTTAGCGGTGTAACCGGAGAAGTCGAAGGTATCGTTGCCGCCCGCATCCCAGGCCGCAAAGATCACTTTTTGCGAGTTGCTGGTGGTGCTGAGGAAGTCACGACCGGTGTTGGAGTTAAAGCCGTACACGGTGTCGCCGGTGCGGGTCGACAGGTTGGCGCCATACAGGTGCTGAATGGCGGCAATGTCATCCAGCAGCGGAGCCGCGGCGTAATGACCGCCGTTGTCGCCACCGGTATTGGTTTCACTCCAGTAGCTCATCAGGCTGAACTGACGAGTATCTTCCGCGTAAGTGACGTCGCGGTAGGTCGGGTTGCCTTCACCGGCGTTGTAATCGCCCGGGTGGCTCAGGCCCAGCGCATGGCCAATTTCATGGGTGAACGTCTGGCGGCCGTAGTCTTCGGTCGCCGGATGCTTGACGTTGGACTGATTGACGTTGTACCAGGTCTGGCCCCCCAGATCCTGGCCCTGCCAAATGGTGTTCGGCAGGAAGGCGTAGGCCTGGGTGCCGTAATCATAGTGGCCGGGGCGATCCTGGCTGTAGTTGCCGAAGGTGATATTGGCCTTTTGTCCGGCCGCCACTTCGGTGAAGGTGATATTGGCGACGTCGGCCCAGGACTGCAGCGACAGCTTAGCCTGCTGCTGCTGTTCCGCGCTGAACTTGCTCAGCCCGGTGTCGCCGGCGACGTTAGTGGAAGAGAACTTATAATCCGGGAAGGAGAAGGTTAATTTGATCGGCTGGCCAAATACCTTGTAACCGTTCCAGGTTTGGTTCTCGCGGGTAATAAACAGCCCAGCTTGCTCGTTAGAAAATGAATCCTTGCCATTAATCTGAATCCCGTTACCCCGCTCATGATAATGCAGCAGGTCGTCTACAGCATCGTAACCGGTTGTCGCGGCCGCGAGGCTGGATTCAGTAATTTCAATTGCCTTTTTAGTAGATTGCATTGGTTCGATTCCACTCATTACCTGATTGATATCAATCAGACAGATAGACATAACCTCCCCGTAAGCCACGGTTAATGAACCTCAAGCTTGCTGGAAGGGGCTTATGCGCCGTTACCGGCAGTGTGTTAGGTAGAATTAATGCATATATATCAGCAAATAAGATCACCATTAAAAATGGTAATCGATTCCAATTATAGGCAGGACCGTAAAACTGCACATAAAATAATCAACCATTTATTATCGCAACGAAAGTTTGTTATGCTGCTTTTTAGGCTTATTTACAAAGCAAACGAAACTTGATGAGGATAAGTTGGCACCAAACTTCAATAGCAACGCGGCCTGCAGACTCAAGCGAATCATGCTGGCTTTACTTAGGGGAAAAGGTAAATTTTGCTAAAGCGTTATAGATTAATAACTCTTTATTATTAGGTCGGGCGATTTTTTAGTTTCTATAGGAATATTATTTTCTTATTTAAACTAACGGCAGCGAGCCTTTTCGCCCAAATAGGGGATAAGAAAAGCCGATATATTTAAATTCGCATTATTCATTATTGAATGAATCCCCCTTTTCTACGCCCGAACGCCGTTAGCAATAATTCTCATCCGGCGCTTGACTCTGGAGTGGACTCCAGGGTGTAGAGTCAGCTGAGCAAACCCGTTTAACAGCCCGAAGGGGGACGTTATGCACAATCAGCAAAACCATAATCATCAGGAACATCACCACGCCGAAGGCGGGTGCGGCTGCAACCACAGCCACAGCAAAACGCAGCATGGCTGCAGCAGCGAGCCGAAAAGCGCAGCCGTACAGGCCGAACACGCCCACCATCATCACGATCATGGCGATAGCGGCTGCTGCACCGCCGCCCCCGACGATCCGGACGAGGAAAGCGACAGGCTGGCCGCCGCTCCCCCTTCCGGCAGCCAACGTTTCAGCTGGAAAGTCACCGGTATGGACTGCCCCAGCTGCGCCAAGAAAATCGAAAATGCCGTCACCGCGCTCCCCGGCGTTGACAGCGCACGCGTATTGTTCGCCACTGAAAAACTGGTGGTCGACGCACAGTCCGATCTCAGCCTGCGGATCCAGGACGCGGTCGCCCAGGCCGGTTTTACCCTGCTCGGCACTCAGACCGCCAAAGATGCCGCGCCAAAAGCCTCGCGCTTCGGCGAATTTGCGCCGCTGCTGTTGTTAACTACCCTGATGGTGGTCAGCTGGGTGCTGGATCGGATTAACCCGGAGCTGGGTCGCATCGCCTTTATCGCCACCACGCTGGTCGGGTTGGCGCCGGTCGCCGCCAAGGCGCTACGTCTGATTCGCTCCGGCACGCCGTTCGCCATCGAAACGCTGATGAGCGTGGCGGCCATCGGCGCGCTGTTTATTGGCGCCACCGCCGAGGCGGCGATGGTGCTGCTGCTGTTTATGGTCGGCGAGCTGCTGGAATCCTACGCCGCCAACCGTGCGCGGCGCGGGGTGAAGGCGCTGATGGAGCTGGTGCCGGAAGATGCGCTGCTGCTGCAAGGCACGGAACGCAAACGCGTGCCGGTCGCCAGCCTGCGCCCTGGCGATGTGATTGAAATCGCGCCCGGCGGGCGCCTGCCGGCCGACGCCGAGCTGCTCAATCCGTTCGCCAGCTTTGACGAAAGCGCCCTGACCGGCGAATCGGTGCCGGTCGAGCGTCAACAAGGGGAAAAAGTGGCCGCCGGCAGCCTGTCCGTCGATCAGGCGGCACAGATGAAGGTGATTTCCGAGCCCGGCAAAAATGCCATCGACCGCATTTTGCAGCTTATTGAAGAGGCCGAAGAACGCCGCGCGCCGATCGAACGCTTCCTCGATCGCTTCAGCCGCTATTACACCCCAGCCATCATGCTGCTGGCCGTCGCGGTGATCC
Organism: Serratia sp. PL7; assembly: GCF_945957435.1. NCBI lineage: Bacteria > Pseudomonadati > Pseudomonadota > Gammaproteobacteria > Enterobacterales > Yersiniaceae > Serratia > Serratia sp. PL7. The sequence continues at coordinate 56,658 of NZ_CAMFLB010000009.1, forward strand.
TGGTACCGCCACTGCTGTTCTCGCAGCCGTGGGAGACCTGGATCTATCGCGGCCTGACGCTGCTGCTGATCGGCTGTCCATGCGCGCTGGTGATCTCGACGCCGGCGGCCATCACATCCGGGCTGGCGGCCGCCACGCGGCGCGGCGCGCTGATTAAAGGCGGCGCGGCGCTGGAGCAACTGGGCCAGATTCAAACCATCGCCTTCGATAAAACCGGCACCCTGACCGAAGGCAAGCCGACGGTCACCGACGTGCTGCCCATCGGCGCGCTGACCGAACAACGGCTGTTGCAGCTTGCCGCCGCGGTAGAGGCCGGTTCACATCACCCGCTGGCGCAAGCGATCATCAACCGCGCCGCCGCAAGCGGGGCTGAGCTGCCGCTGGCGCAGGCGCGCCGCGCGCTGGCCGGCGTCGGTGTGGAAGGGATCGTGGACGGCAAGACCGTGCTGATCAGTGCGCCGGGCAAGCTGGCGCCGGGCCTGCTCGCCACACAATGGCAGAGCCAGGTAGACAAGCTGGAAAACGCCGGTAAAACGGCGGTGGTGGTGCTGGAAGACGGCGCGCCCATCGGCTTGCTGGCGCTGCGTGATACGCTACGCAGCGACGCCAAACAGGCGATAGCCGAACTGAACGCGCTGGGTATTCGCGGCGTGATGCTGACCGGGGATAACCCGCGCGCCGCCGCGGCGATCGCCGGCGAGCTGGGCCTCGACTATCGTGCCGGTCTGTTGCCGGAAGATAAGGTCAGCGCGGTCACCGAACTGAGCGAACTGCGCCCGACGGCGATGATCGGCGACGGCATCAACGACGCCCCGGCGATGAAGGCCTCCAACATCGGCATCGCCATGGGCAGCGGCACCGACGTGGCGCTGGAGACCGCCGACGCCGCCCTGACCCACAACCGACTGGTGGGCGTCGCGGAAATGATCCGCATCTCGCGCGCCACCCACGCCAATATCCGGCAAAACATCACCATCGCGCTGGGGTTGAAAGGGGTCTTCCTGATCACCAGCCTGCTGGGGTTAACCGGGCTGTGGCTGGCAGTGCTGGCCGACTCCGGCGCCACCGCGCTGGTCACCGCCAACGCGCTGCGGCTGTTGAGAAAGCGCAGCTAAGCTCTGAAACAAACACGGGCGCGGCATACCGCGCCCGTTGTCATTGGGGGAGGGAACTTTTAACTCGGCCGCGCCGCCGTTATACGCCTTTACGCAGCAGATAACGGTATGGCGCCTGCTCGGTCTCCTGCGCCACCAGCGTATGCTCCATAAAGCGGCAGAACCCCGGGATATCGCGGGTGGTGGCCGGATCGTCGGCAATAATCAGCAGCGTTTCGCCGTTGTCCATATGGCGCACGGTTTTACGCACCATCATCACCGGTTCTGGGCAACGCAGCCCCAGCGCGTCGAGCGTCTGGTCTGCCTGGGCAAATAAGTCAGTCATGCAATTTTTCTCGTTCAACACGATCGGCGAACGCTCGCCGCATCTCATTAGCGCCTAGTTTACGCCGGTAGTTTTTCTGCGCAAGATGCGTTAACGTTTGCGTTAAATTTAACCATTGCATTGGTTGCGCAAACGCGTATCATGCCGCCGCGCAGCGTTTTTTGCTGTTTTGACAAGACACACTGGGTTCCCTCACCCCACTGCTAAAAAGGCTACAACATGTATTCGTTTACCGCACAGCAGCGCTTCACGGCGTTGGTCTGGCTTTCGCTGTTTCATATCGCCATCATTACCTCCAGCAACTACCTGGTGCAGCTGCCGATCACCGTTTTCGGCTTCCATACCACCTGGGGCGCCTTTACCTTCCCGTTTATCTTCCTGGCGACCGATCTGACCGTGCGCATCTTCGGCGCGCCGCTGGCGCGACGTATTATCCTGGCGGTGATGGTGCCGGCGCTGTTCATCTCTTATGTGATCTCCACCGTCACCTATCAGGGAGAATGGCAGGGCTTCGCGGCGCTGAGCAGTTTTAACCTGTTCGTGGCGCGCATCGCCGTGGCCAGCTTTATGGCCTATGTGCTCGGCCAGATCCTCGACGTACACGTATTTAACCGTCTGCGCCAACGCAGCGCCTGGTGGGTGGCGCCGGCGGCGGCGATGTTCCTCGGCAACATCAGCGATACGCTGGCGTTCTTCTTCATCGCCTTCTACAAGAGCAGCGATCCCTTCATGGCCAACAACTGGGTGGAGATTGCGCTGGTGGATTACAGCTTCAAGGTGATGATCTGCCTGCTGTTCTTCTTGCCGATGTACGGCGTGTTGCTGAACATGCTGCTCAAACGCATCGCGGCGCGCAGCGGCAGCCTGCAGCCGAGCTGAGCCATGCTATTCTGGGCGGCCTTATCCTTGGAGGCCGCTCATGACCCCAATCGTCCGCACCGCCACGCTCGAAGAAATCCACCGCCTTTATCAACGCATCCCCGAATTCGGCGGCCTGCATAGCCTGGCCGATCTGCAGCAGCGCATCGGCACCGCCCCCGCCAGCCTGTTGATCGCCGAGATAGACGGGCAGCCGGCCGGTTTCAAACTCGGTTATCAACGGCAGGAAACGGTGTTTTACAGCTGGCTGGGTGGCGTGCTGCCGGCATTCCGTCGCCACGGCGTGGCGCAGGCCTTGTTGGCCGAACAGGAACGCTGGGCTCGGGCGCAGGGCTATCGCCAACTGACGGTCAAAACCCGTAACCGGTTCCGCGCCATGCTGACGATGCTGCTCACCCACCACTATCAGATTGTTCAACTGGAAAAGAAAGGCGAAGTGGCTGATTATCGGCTATTACTGGAAAAAAACTTGTGACAACATCTGCCTTGCATTTCAACCTGGAATAGGTTGCGATACGACAGTGAATCCCTACCGGAAAGGAAGAAGGAAGCCCGATGCGTAAAGTAGCGAAATTGATGGGTATCAGCCTGCTGGCGCTTGGCCTCGCGGCCTGCGACGGCAACACCAAAGACACCAAGGCAGCGCCAGACGGCGCGGCGGCCAGCGCGCCGGCCGGGCAGCAGGTAAGCCTGCTGGACGGTAAACTGGCGTTCACCCTGCCGGTCGGCATGGCGGATCAGAGCGGCAAGCTGGGCAACCAGGCCAACAACATGCATGTTTACGCAGACAGCACCGGCCAGCGCGCGGTGATCGTCATATTGGGCGACAAGACCGCCGACAGCCTGGAGACTCTGGCCAAGCGCCTGGAGAACACCCAGCGCGCGCGTGACGCCAACCTGCAGGTGATCACCAACAAGGCGCTCGACGTCAACGGCGTGCCGCTGCGTCAGTTGGACAGTATCATCACCAGCGGCGGCGAAAAAGCCTATTCCTCCGTTCTGATCGGCTCGCTGAACAACAACATGCTGACCATCCAGGTAACGCTGCCGGCAGACAATCAGCAGCAGGCGCAGACCGAAGCCGAAGGCATCATCTCCACCCTGAAACTGAAGCAGTAATCCCACAAAGGGCCGGCGTGCCGGCCCTTTAGTTTTTATGCCAACGCCTGCGCCAGCAGGGTGATCGGGTGTTCGCAGCGTTTGCTGGTGGACATTTCTATCTGCCACTTGCAGGTCTCGCAGTCGGTCACCACCAGATCCACTCCGCTCTCTTCTATCTGCCGGAACAGCGGCGCGCCGATGCCTTGCGACGTGGCATAGTTCTCCGATTTGAACCCGTAAGTGCCGGCGATGCCGCAGCACTGCGAATCCAGCACCACCAGCTCCAGCCCCGGTATCTGCCGCAGCAGCTCCAGGGTGTAGGCGGTCCAGCCCATCTTCTCCATATGGCAAGGCGTGTGATAAGCCACCCGTAGCGGCGTGCGCTTGAGCGGCAGGCTGCGCCCCTGATTGATCAGGCGATAGAGATAGCGCGTCGCCAGCTCCACCCGATCGCGCACCGCAGTGGTGTCTACGTCCAGCAGATGAGGGTATTCGTCACGCAGGGTGAAGGTGCAGCTCGATGAGGTCGCCACCACCGGAATGCCGCGCTCCAGCACCGTTTCCTGCAGCGATTCGGCATTGACCCTGGCCTGCTTTTTAGCCTGCTCGATAAACCCGTTGGCGATCAGCGGCACGCCGCAGCATTTCTCGCGTTTCAGCAGTTGCACGCCGATATCCAGCGCGTTGAACACCCGGACCAAATCCTTGCCCAGCTGCGGGTGGTTATAGTTGACGAAGCAACCGTGGAAGAATGCCACCTGCTCGGCGTAACGCTGCTGAGCCTGCGCCTGTTGCCGGTACCAGCGGCGGAAGGTGCCGAAGGAATATTTCGGCAGTTCGCGCCGGTGATCGATCTTCAGCGCCTTGTCCAGCAGCTTGCGCACCGGTTTCAACCCGGTGGCGGCGTTGACGATCGGCGCAAACGGCGTCGACAGCGATCCCATGATATCGGTATGGCTGAGGATGGCATCGCGCAGCGTCGGCTTGCTCTGGGCGAAATCGGCGCGGGCGCGCTGAATGATGTCGCCGATTTTGACGTCGGACGGGCAGGCCACTTCACAACGCTTGCAGTTGGTGCAGTATTTCAGCGCTTCGTCGTACAGCGCCGGGTCTTTCAGCCGCAGCCGCTCGCCGTCCGGCCCCGCCTGTTTCGGCCCCGGGTAGAGCGGGTTCACTTTGGCGACCGGGCAGTAAGTGGTGCAGACGGTGCATTTGATGCAGCTTTCAAAGCTGTGGTCCCGATGCAGGCTCATACGTTCTCCTCCGCGGCGATCTGCTGCGCGACGTGCAGCGCGCCGATCAATGACACGCCGGCGCCGCAGCCCTGCTGCAGCGGATCGTAGCCGCCGGCGACCGCGCCGATGGCGTACAGGTTGTCGAACGGCACTCCCTGCTTCATCGCCCGCAGCCTGCCGTCGGTACGCACGCCGAACTGCAGGTAAGGCTGCGGCGCGAACAGCTCGCGTCGGCTCCAGTCGGCGCGATCCGCCCGGCTGTGTACGTCCAGCCCAAAGATCGGCTCACGCACCCGGTCGAAATCGGCCACCAGCCCATTGCTGAAGAAGCTGCCGCTGGCCAGCACCACCTGCTGCGCTCGCAGCGGGATATCGCCGTGGTTGCGGGTGTACAAACCGGTGATACGGCCGGCCTCGCTCTCGGCGCGCAGCACGCTGTCGCCGGGCATGAAAATGCCGCCCAGCTGCTGAAAACGCCGCCGCAGCGCCTGATGCAAGCGCATGCCGGGCACCGAAGGCGGCAACGTCGGCAGCAGTCGGATCGGTTTGCCGACCGCATCCTGCAACACCGCCAGCGACGCATCGTCCTCCAGGCCCAGACAGGCCGGCAGGAAGAGCGCCTCGGCCTCGCCCGCCAGCCGCCGCAGCTCTTCGGCCATCGGCGGCAGGCTTTCCATCAAATCCAGTACCCGGGCGATGTTCACCGCGCGGAACTCACTGGGGTTATTGCGCAATCTGTCCAGCGCCGGCATGTGCAGATAGGCCACGTCCGTCTGCACGCCAAGCTCGCGGCTCAGGGAATCGGCGGCCATCTGCGGCTGGAAGTCGAGGAACCCTTCGATGCCGATCACCGCGATGCGCCGCCACGGCAGTTGGCCGGTCAGCGGCAGCGTCGGGATCGCCTGCGGGCTGAGCCAGGTGGCGCGGCGCGTGCCCAGCGGCGTAATGCGCAGATGGTTATTGGTTCCCTCCCCCTGCAGGTTCAACCCGCAGCGCTCCAGCAGCCGCTGTGCGGCAGCGGACAGCGCCGCCACCCGGCCGGGCCCGATCAGGGCATACGGATGCTGCGGCGCCTGCTGCGCCAGCTGCGGCAACGCCGCCAGCGGCATCTCGACCGGCGTGCCGTCCGGCAATCTCGCCAACAGGTCGAGCGAGCCGGAGGAGAAGTAGAGCGCGCTCTGGCCAGAACTGACCACCGCGCAGCGCTTGCCCTGTTCGGCCACGGCAATGGCGCAGCTCAGGCCCGCCAGACCGCCGCCAATCACCACGACGTCAAATCGCATCATCTGCCTCCTGCTCCTGGTCGGCCTGGGCTTCAAGCCCGCATAACCCCTGGTAAACCCAACTGGTAAATTCGCTCTCGCGCAGCGCATCGCCCCAGGCGATCGGCCGTACGCCTTTCCAGCGTTCGTTGAGGAACTGCGACAGCTGCGCGATGGATTGCTGCGGCGTGCTGACGTTAAAGCGCGTCAGCAGCCCGGCGGCGCGGCAGGCGCAGAGTTCGCCCTGGCAGGTGCCCATGCCGACGCGGGTGCGGCGGCGCAGATCCACCAGGTTATTGACGGTCAGCGAATTGACCGCATAACGCACTTCCCCGGCGGTCACCGCCTCGCATTCGCACACCAGGCTGGTGTCGAGCCGATCGGCCGCCGGCACCTGGCTGGCGCGATCGCCGTGGCGGTAAATCGCCGAGCCACGGATGCTGGCGGGCAGTGAAACCACGCTGCGCACCGTTTCCTCCGCCGACTGGCGGGATCCGGGCAACGCGTCCTGCGCGGTGGTGCACGGACGGTTTACGCCAAGCTTTTCGCACACCTTGTCGGTGGCCCACTCCGCCATCAGGCGGTAGGTCATCAGCTTGCCGCCGGTGATGGTGATAAACCCTTCCAGCCCGTCGCGGGCGGCGTGATCGAGCAGCACGATGCCGCGGCTGACGTTGCGCCCGCTGGGATCGTCGTCGCTGGCGACCAGCGGCCGCACCCCGGCATAGGCGCGCAGAATGCGGGTCTGCGCCAGGGTGGGCGCCAACAGCGCCCCCTCGCGGATCAGAATGTCCACCTCCTGCGGGGTCACCAGCATGTTGTCAATTTGGTCGTAGTCGATATGGGTCGAGGTGGTGCCGATCAGCGAGATGGTGTCGCCCGGCACCAGGATGTCGGCGTCCGCCGGTTTGCGGCAGCGGTTGATCACCATGTTGTTGATGCGATGGCCGAGGATCAGCAGCGCTCCCTTGGCCGGGAACATGCGAATGCGTAAATCGGCATATTCGGCGATCTGCTGGCCCCAGATACCGGCGGCGTTGACCACCACCGACGCGTGCAGCTCATAGCGCCGCTGATTCTGATGGTCGTAAACGCGCACGCCCGTTACCCGATCGCCGCTGCGCAACAATCCCACCACCTGGTGGTAGGTCAGGATCTGCGCACCGTGCTCGCGCGCGTCCAACATGTTGGCGGCGGTCAGCCGGAAGGGATCGACGGTGCCGTCCGGTACGCGCACCGCGCCGATCAGCGCCGGGTTAGCCGCCGGCTCCAGCCGCAGCGCCCGCTGCGGGTCGATCGCTTCGGCGTCGATATCGGCCTGGCGACAGGCCGCGATAAACTGCTGCTGATAGTCCAGCGAGTCTTGCGGCAAGGTGATGAACAGCCCGTCGGTGCGCTCGATACAGTGATGCGCGATGCGTTTCAGGATGCGGTTTTCTTCGATGCACTCGCGCGCCGACTCGCCGTCGGTCACCGCATAGCGCGCGCCGCTGTGCAATAAACCGTGGTTGCGGCCGGTGGCGCCGGTGGCGATGTCGTGGCGCTCCAGCAAAATGCATCGCAGGCCGCGCCGCGCACAGTCGCGGGCAATGCCTGCGCCGGTGGCGCCGCCGCCGATGATGATCACATCCGTTTCGCCGCCGTCAAAATAGCTGCTCATGTCGCTCCCTCAGGATCGGTAGTTATGAGCCTATTGAGCCACGGTTATTGGGGTCTTTGTTTGATAAGGAACAATAACGAACATAAAACGAAATAAAAATGACCACAAAAAACCATCAATGTGATCATAATCACGATTTTTGGACGTTTTTCTATTTCATAACGTTAACGAATCGCTCAAAATCCGCCGTGGTTTCATGAAAGTGTAACAATTGCGCCATTCGTCACAGCGACACCAGGCGTATTTGATGACAATGGCGCTCGTTATGGAACACAAAAACACCACATTCGATATCCGCTCAATCATCAAATGAACGTAAAAGGTCATATTGATGTGATAACAGATAAAGCCATCGGAGGCGCTCATGTTGAGTATTTTTAAGCCAGCCGCACACATCGCCCGTGTGCCGAGCGATAAGGTAGATCCGCTCTACCGTAAGCTGCGCTGGCAAATTTTCCTGGGGATCTTCTTCGGTTACGCCGCCTACTATCTGGTGCGTAAGAACTTCACCCTGGCCATGCCTTACCTGATCGAACAAGGCTTCAGCCGCGGCGACCTCGGCTTCGCGCTGTCGGGCATCTCTATCGCCTACGGCTTCTCCAAATTCATCATGGGTTCGGTTTCCGACCGTTCCAACCCGCGAGTATTCCTGCCTGCCGGCCTGATCCTGGCGGCGGCGGTGATGTTGTTCATGGGCTTCGTACCGTGGGCAACTTCCAGCATCGCGGTGATGTTCGTTCTGCTGTTCCTGTGCGGCTGGTTCCAGGGCATGGGTTGGCCGCCGTGCGGCCGCACCATGGTGCACTGGTGGTCGCAGAAAGAACGCGGTGGCATCGTCTCCATCTGGAACTGCGCCCACAACGTGGGTGGCGGCCTGCCGCCGCTGCTGTTCCTGCTGGGCATGGCCTGGTTCAACGACTGGCACGCGGCGCTGTACATGCCGGCCTTCGGCGCCATCCTGGTGGCCCTGATCGCCTTCGCCCTGATGCGCGATACCCCGCAATCCTGCGGCCTGCCGCCGATTGAAGAGTACAAAAACGACTACCCGGACGACTACAGCGAAAAAGACGAAGAAGAGCTGACCGCCAAGCAGATCTTCATGCAGTACATCCTGCCGAACAAGCTGTTGTGGTACATCGCTGTCGCCAACGTGTTCGTCTACCTGCTGCGTTACGGCATTCTGGACTGGTCACCGACCTACCTGAAAGAAGTGAAGCACTTCGCGCTGGACAAGTCTTCCTGGGCCTACTTCCTGTATGAATACGCCGGTATCCCGGGCACCCTGCTGTGCGGCTGGATGTCGGACAAAGTGTTCAAAGGCAACCGCGGCGCCACCGGCGTGTTCTTCATGACGCTGGTGACCATCGCCACCGTGGTGTTCTGGATGAACCCGGCCGGTAACCCGACCGTGGACATGATCTGTATGCTGGTCATCGGCTTCCTGATCTACGGCCCGGTGATGCTGATCGGCCTGCACGCGCTGGAGCTGGCGCCGAAGAAAGCCGCCGGCACCGCCGCGGGCTTCACCGGCCTGTTCGGCTACCTGGGCGGTTCGGTTGCGGCCAGCGCCATCGTCGGTTACACCGTAGACTTCTTCGGTTGGGACGGCGGCTTCATGGTGATGATCGGCGGCGGCGTGCTGGCGGTTATCCTGCTGCTGCTGACCATGCTGAACGAGAAGAAACACCACGCGGAAATCGCTGCCGGCAAGCGCGGCTAACCGTCACACGACTTTTGCATGATTTAAAGGCCGCCCTGCGGCCTTTTTACTACCCTGCCCCCAACAACACGGAGAAAACGGAATGCGGACTCAAGTCAAAGCCCTGCTGACAGGGATCATTCTCGCCACCTCAATGGTCAGCGCCGCCCAGGCGGCGGACAAAGTGGTGATCGCCCACCGCGGCGCCAGCGGCTACCTGCCGGAACACACTCTGCCGGCGAAGGCAATGGCCTACGCGCAGGGCGCCGATTACCTCGAACAAGATCTGGTGATGACCAAAGACAACGAGCTGGTGGTGCTGCACGACCATTACCTCGATCGCGTCACCGACGTCGCCGAACGTTTCCCGAACCGCGCACGCAAAGACGGCCGTTATTACGCCATCGACTTTACGCTGGCGGAGATCAAATCGCTGAAGTTCACCGAAGGCTTTGACATCGAAAACGGCAAGAAGGTACAGGGCTACCCTGGCCGCTTCCCGATGGGCAAATCCGACTTCCGCGTCCACACCTTCCAGGAAGAGATCGAGTTCGTGCAGGGTCTGAACCATTCGACCGGCAAAAACATCGGCATCTATCCTGAAATCAAAGCGCCTTGGTTCCACAAGCAGGAAGGCAAAGACATCTCCAGCAAAGTGCTGGCGGTGCTCAAGCAGTACGGCTACACCGGCAAGAACGACAACGTCTACCTGCAGTGCTTCGACGCCAACGAGCTCAAGCGCATCAAGAACGAGCTGGAGCCGAAGCTGGGCATGGATCTGAAGCTGGTGCAGCTGATCGCCTATAACGACTGGCAGGAAACCTACGAGCAGAAAGCCGACGGCAAGTGGGTAGAATACGACTACGACTGGATGTTCAAACCGGGTGCGATGAAGAAAATCGCTCAGTATGCCGACGGTATCGGGCCGGACTACCACATGCTGGTGGTGGCGGATCAATCCAAGCCGGGCCACATCGTGCTGACCGACATGGTGAAAGAAGCGCACGCCAGCAAGCTGGCGGTGCATCCGTTCACCATCCGCGCCGATGCGCTGCCGAAGTACGTGACCGACGTGAACCAACTGTATGACGTGATTTACAACCAGGCCGGCGTCGACGGCGTGTTCACCGACTTCCCGGACAAGGGCGTGCAGTTCCTGCAGAAGCAGGGCCAGCACAAGTAATGCCAAGGGCGCCGCAAGGCGCCCTTGTTATTTCAGAGAAACGGCCTGGTTATTTCAGAGGAACATCTTGCGCAGGTAGTGCGGCACCGCGTTATCGACATTGGAGCCGATCACTTCCAGCTCCGGCAGCATATCCTTCAGGCGCTGATGCGCGTCGCGCATGATGCAGCCCTTGCCGGCCATCGACAGCATCTCCAGATCGTTCATACCGTCGCCGAAGGCGATGCACTCTTGCAGCGTATAGCCGATGATCTTGGCCACTTCTTCCAGCGCATGCCCTTTCGACACGCCGCCCGCCATCACTTCCAGACAGGTCGGGAACGAGAAGCTGACGTTGACCCGATCGCCCCAGCGCGCGTTGATGGCGTCTTCCACCTGCAGCAACCGCTCATGATCTTCACAGGTAAAGTAAACCTTGCAGACGCCGTCGGTTTCCAGCAGGCCCGGCTCAAACAGCTGATATTTGAATACCGACTCCTGGAAGAACTCTTCCTGCTCCGGGCTTTCGCGGTTGATGAACCAGTCATCGTTACGGTAGACGTTGGTGGTGATCTCCGGATCGTCGTGCAGCATGCCGTACAGATCGCGGGCGATATCCTCGTCCAGGTTGTGGCTGAAGATCAGCTCGCCGGCCGTGTTGTGCACCCGCGCGCCGTTGGAGGTGATCATAAAGGCGCTGATCTCCAGACTGTCGCGGATCTGCGCCACGTCGATGTGGTGGCGGCCGGTGGCAAACACGAAATGCACGCCGCGCTGGGTCAGCAACTTCAGCGTTTCTTTGGCGTACGGCGACAGGGTATGGTCGGGAGACAGCAGCGTGCCATCTAAATCGGAAGCGACGACGTGATACATAGCGTTATGTTCTAACCTCTGATGGAGTTGTCGGCGGCAGCGCGCCACCTAAGTGTTGAGCAAAGAAGCGCAGGATTGCGTTCAGTGCTTCGGCGCGCATCGCGTCCCGCTCGAACAGGATCTCATGGCGTGCGCCGTTGATAACCAGCGGGAGCCCCCCTTCGCAAGGGCGCCCCGCGTCTGACAGAGCCTGACAAAAAGCCTGGTGCGAACGGTTGTCAACCACCCGTTCCTCACCGGCTTGCAAAAGCAACAGCGGCGTTGTTATCTCCCCGGCCTGCGCGATAATCTGCCGGCCGGCGCGGATGCTCTCCCGCACCCAATGGTAGGTCGGTCCGCCCACCTGCAGCTCGGGGTAATCGGCGTAATAGCGCAGGCTACGCCGGTAGCGTTCGCGGCTGTGGGTCAACACGTTGACCACATAGGGCAGCGGCCGCCACTGGCCGGTGCCCACCGCGTAGTAGTCGCGGATCGCCGGACGGGTCTCCGCCCAGTCGAGGATGCGGTCGGCCAGCCAGCCCGGCATCGGCAACTGGATGCCGAACATCGGCGCGCAAAACGCCGCCGCATCGAACGCCTGCGGCCGGCGTTGCAGGAACTGCGCCAGGATCGCGCCGCCCATCGAATGCGCCAGCGCGAAGCGCTGCCGGTAACCGCGCGACTCGACTTCGCGCTGCCAAAGCTGCTCGAAATCGTCCACGTAGTCGGCGAAGTTTACCACATGACCGCGGTGCGTATCCGCCAGTAAACGCCCGGAACGCCCTTGGCCGCGATGATCGACGATCACCACGTCGTAACCGCAGTGGAACAGATCGTAGGCCACCTCGGGGTATTTCACGTAGCTTTCGATGCGGCCGGGGCTGACCACCACCACGCGCTGATGCCGCGCGGAACTGAAACGCACAAAGCGGATCGGCACGCCGTCCACGCCGCTGAACTCGCCTTCTTCCCGTAGCCGCCAGAAGTCCAGCAGCGGCCCGGTGGCGAAGGCAGCGAACTGCGTTTCACGCGTTAACCAGTCATCGGAGCTGAGAGTGAACGAGGTCATCAAGAGCGTTTTCCCTGTGGGGCCGGCGGAAAAATGTGACCGCTGGCACAAGAAATCATACTAGCGTATTGTGATTCAATTCTGACAAAAAACGGCGCCGCCTCGGCGCATTGTGGCACAAAACGACACTTTCAGGGAGCCGAGAACCATGACCTTGGACTGGTGGTTAACCTACCTGCTGACCACGCTTATCCTTAGCCTGTCCCCTGGATCCGGCGCCATCAACACCATGAGCACCGGCATCAGCCACGGCTATCGCGGCGCCGCCGCGTCAATCGCCGGGCTGCAGGTCGGGTTGAGCGCGCACATCGTGCTGGTGGGCATCGGTCTCGGCGCGCTGATTTCTCAATCATTGCTGGCGTTCGAACTGCTGAAATGGTTGGGCGCCGCCTACCTGGTGTGGCTCGGTATCCAGCAATGGCGCGCCGCCGGCGCGCTGGATCTGCATGCGCTGGCGGGCAGCATGCCGCGCCGCCGTCTGTTCCGCCGCGCGGTGCTGGTCAACCTGACCAACCCGAAAAGCATCGTGTTCCTCGCCGCGCTGTTCCCGCAGTTCATCTTGCCCAATCAACCGCAGGCCGAGCAGTACCTGGTGCTCGGCGTCACCACCGTGGTGGTGGATATTCTGGTGATGATCGGTTACGCCACCCTGGCGACGCGCATCGCCGGCTGGCTGAAAACGCCGCGCCAGATGCAGCTGCTTAACCGGGTGTTCGGTTCACTGTTCATTTTGGTGGCGGGGCTGCTGGCGACCGCCCGCAAAGCCTGACAAAAAAGGCCGGGCATCGCTGCTCGGCCTTGGGCATCTCACCGCCGGTCAGCGGGTAAAGATCAGGTGTAACCCGAAGCCGGTGAACAGCACGCCCGCCACCCCGTCGATCCACTTGGCCAACCGCTGATAGCCGCGGCGCATCGCCGGCAGCGCGAACACCACCGCCACCAGGCTGAACCAGACGAAGGTCTCGGCAACGATCAGCAAGAACAGCCCCCAGCGCGCGCCGGCGCCGACGCTGTCACCGACGAACAGCGAGAACACGCTGCCGAAATAGATCACCGCTTTCGGGTTGGACAGGTTGGTCAGGAAGCCGCGAATAAAGCTGCGCCCGGCCTTCGGCAACGCCACCTGGGCCTCCGCCGCTGGAGCAGCTTGCTGCGCCCGCGCGGAACGCAGCAGTTGCCACCCCATCCAGCACAGGTAAATGCCGCCGCCGACCATGATGACCTGATGCAGCCAGGCCATCTTCTGCAGGATCAGATGCAGCCCCATCAACGCCACGCCGGCCCAAACCACGATGCCGAGCGAAATGCCGACCACGCCCATCATCGCCTCACGGCGCGAACGGCTGGCGGCGGTTTGCGACACGAAAAAGAAGTCCGGCCCCGGGCTCATCAGCGCAATCAGATGCACCAGCGCCACGGTGAGAAACAGCATCAGCATGATTTATCGCCCTCAGTCTTCATCATTGTCGAGATGGTCGCGGATCATCGCCATAAAGGGCGCGCCGAAACGCTCTAGTTTGCGCTGGCCGACGCCGTTGACGCTCAGCAGATCGCCGGCCTTGATCGGCATCTGTTCGGCCATTTCCAGCAGCGTGGCGTCGTTGAACACCACGTAAGGCGGAATGTTTTCTTCGTCGGCGATCGATTTGCGCAGTTTGCGCAGCTTGGCGAACAGCTTGCGATCGTAATTGCCGCCGTAGGATTTCTGGTTGGCGCTGCTGCTGCGCGACTTCAGGCTCTGAATACGCGGCACCGCCAGCTGCAGCGCCACCTCGCCGCGCAACACCGGACGCGCCGCCTCGGTCAATTGCAGCGCCGAGTGCATGGCGATGTTCTGGGTGATAAAGCCCAGGTGGATCAGCTGACGCAGCACGCTGGTCCAGTGTTCGGTGGTTTGATCGCGGCCGATGCCGTACACCGGCAGCTTGTCGTGACCGTATTCACGAATGCGTTGGTTGTTGGAGCCGCGCAGCACTTCCACGATGTACCCGAGGCCAAAGCGCTGGCCGACGCGGTACACGCAGGACAGCGCCTTGCGCGCGTCCTCCAGCCCGTCGTAGCGCTTGGGCGGATCGAGGCAGATGTCGCAGTTGCCGCAGTTCTCGTGCTTGCCTTCGCCGAAGTAGTTGAGCAGCACCAGGCGACGGCAGGTTTGCGCCTCGGCGAAAGCGCCCATGGCGTTCAGCTTGTGACGCTCGATGTCCAGCTGTTGCCCGGCGGGTTTCTCCTCCAGGCAGCGGCGCAGCCAGGCCATGTCGGCCGGATCGTACAGCAGGATGGCTTCGGCCGGCAGGCCGTCGCGCCCGGCTCGGCCGGTCTCCTGATAATAGGATTCGATATTGCGCGGGATGTCGAAATGCACCACGAAGCGCACGTTGGGTTTGTTGATGCCCATGCCGAAGGCGACGGTGGCCACCACCACCTGCAGATCGTCGCGCTGGAACGCTTCCTGCACCTGCGCGCGGCGATCGTTGTCCAGCCCGGCGTGGTAGGCACCGACGCTCAGCCCGCGGCTTTGCAAGCGCGCAGCGGTGTCTTCCACCTTGGCGCGGCTGTTGCAATAGATAATGCCGCTCTTACCGCGCTGATCCTGCACGAAGCGCCACAGCTGGTCGAGCGGTTTGAATTTTTCCACCAGCGTGTAACGGATGTTCGGCCGGTCGAAGCTGCTGACCTGCACCAGCGGATCCTGCAGCGACAGCAGACGCACGATATCGCCGCGGGTGGACTCGTCGGCGGTGGCGGTCAACGCGATCACCGGCATCGACGGGAAGCGCTGTTTCAGTTGGCCCAGCGCGCGATATTCCGGCCGGAAGTCATGGCCCCACTGCGAGATGCAGTGCGCCTCATCCACCGCCAGCATTGCCGGCGGGCAGTGGTCGAGCAGGTTAAGGAAGCTTTCCATCATCAGCCGTTCCGGCGCGATGTACAGCATCTTGATGTTACCGTTGCGGCAGCCGGCCATGACGTCCAGCTGCTCCTCGCGGGTTTGCGTCGAGTTATAGCAGGCGGCGGAAACGCCGTAGGCCAACAGTTGGTCGACCTGGTCCTTCATCAGCGAGATCAGAGGGGAAACGACCAGCGTCAGGCCGTCCATCACCAGCGCCGGGATTTGGTAGCACAACGACTTGCCGCCGCCGGTCGGCATCACCACCAGGCAATCCTGCCCGCCGATCGCGGCGTTGATAATCGTTTGCTGCCCCGGACGGAATTGCTGGTAGCCAAAGGTATCGCGCAATACCTGCTCGGCCAGCAACTCTCTGTTAATCACTGCTGCGGTTGACACACACTTCCCCATTTTTTCATCGGTACACACCCAGCGGGTATGATTACATAATATCGTTCAGCATGACACCAACGCCCACCCGTGTCTGCCGGAAGTTATAGTCGATCAGCGATTCGCCGTAGCCGCTGAATACCTGGGTATAGAAACGCACGTTGCGGGTGATCGGATAGCTCCAGCCCAGCTCCGCGCCGCCGTAGCCGCTGTTCCAGTTATAGTGGCTGTCGACGCTGAACACGCTGTCGCCCCAGGCGTAACCGACCTTCAACCGGTAGTATCCCATGTATTTGGTGATGTCCGGGTTGTCGTCGTTGCTCGAGCTCTCCGAGAAGCGGAACCAGGGCTTGAGATCCACCTGCCAGTTGCCGTTTTGCGCCATCAGCCGCGCATAGCCGCGATTCCAGCTGCGCGACGTCGGATCCGAGCGGCCGTTAGACTGATGGTTCACGCCGATTTCAACATCGCGCAGCGTCCAACCGGCAAAACGGTAATCGGTCGCCCACCCCACGAACAGCTGCGGCTCGTAGTTGGTTTCGCGGAACGGCGAAGACTCGCCGCGGTTGGACAATTGCCACCAGGAGCGCTGAGTATAAGACGCGCCGAGCACCGAGTTGTCGCCGGCAATGCCCCGCCACAGAGGAAACGCCAGGCTAAGTTGGTATTTCACCTCGTCCTTGCGCGCCTTGTCGCCCCAGTTGTACGTCTTGATGGCCTCTTTGTTGATATCACTGGTGTCGGTGTACAGCAGATAATTGGGATCGTAAGGATACAGCGTGAACGGATTCTCGTGCTCCTGCAGCAGGTTGGCGATAATGCTGCCGCGCACCGCCGGCTTATCGTGAATCTGCTGCTCTTTGGCTTCCTCAGCCAATGCCAGCGCCGGCATCAGCAGCGTGGCGGAAACGATCCCTGACAAAATGCGCATAACCTCTCCTCACTCCAACGAAAAAGGGCAAGCCCGGAAAAAATCAGGCCATTTTACACACAAAGGGCGTTTTACCGCAGCGCAGGCCGGTTTTATTGGAATAGTCTGGAAAGCAACAAAGGTTAAGCATAAAATCAACATCTCATTAACCTGGACTGACCAGTTAGCTCCCTTAAAACGCAAAAGAAAAATGGAAACCCGCTATGTCGACCACACCACTGACCCTGGAAGCCGCCCGCCGCAAGATCGGCGAAATCTTTGTCTACCACATGCCGTTCAACCGCGAGCTTGGCCTGGAGCTGCGCCGCTTCGACGATGACTACGTCGAGCTGAGCTTCACCAACCAGCGCAAGCTGGTGGGCAACGCCGCACAGGAAATTCTGCACGGCGGCGTGATCGCCGCGGTGCTCGACGTCGCCGCCGGGCTGGCTTGCGCCGGCGGCGTGCTGACGCGCCTGGAGCCGCTGATCGAAGAAGAGATCGCCGCCAAACTGTCGCGCATGGGCACCATCGATCTGCGCGTCGACTATCTGCGCCCCGGCCGCGGTGAACACTTCGTCGCCTCCGCCAGCGTGCTGCGCAGCGGCAACAAGGTCGCCGTGGCGCGCGTAGAACTGCATAACCACGACGGCCTGCATATCGCGACCGCCACCGCCACCTATCTGGTCGGCTGATGATTGTGTGCGGTGAGCGTCTTCAGTACACTCACCGCATCTTAAGTTCCCCACCAGAGTGACGTCATGGACGCAAAGCAAACGCGTCAGGGCATTTTCTTCGCCCTGGCCGCCTATTTTATGTGGGGCATTGCCCCGGCCTATTTCAAACTGATCCAGCAAGTGTCCGCGGACGAGATCCTCACCCACCGGATCATCTGGTCGTTTTTCTTCATGCTGGCGCTGATCACGCTGGGCCGCAACTGGCCTAAAGTGCGCGCCGCCTGCCAAAACCGCAAACGAC
This sequence comes from Serratia sp. PL7, assembly GCF_945957435.1. Taxonomy (NCBI): domain Bacteria; kingdom Pseudomonadati; phylum Pseudomonadota; class Gammaproteobacteria; order Enterobacterales; family Yersiniaceae; genus Serratia; species Serratia sp. PL7. The sequence goes on from NZ_CAMFLB010000009.1 coordinate 74,182, forward strand.
TGCTGCTGCTGGCGGTCACCGCGCTGTTGATCGGCGGCAACTGGCTGCTGTTCATCTGGGCGGTGAACAATCACCATATGCTGGAAGCCAGCCTGGGCTACTTCATCAACCCGCTGGTTAACGTGCTGCTGGGGATGCTGTTTCTCGGCGAGCGCTTTCGTCGCATGCAGTGGGTGGCGGTGGCGCTGGCATTCACCGGGGTACTGGTGCAGCTCTGGCAGTTCGGCTCGTTGCCGATCATCGGTCTGGGGCTGGCGTTCAGCTTCGCTTTCTACGGCCTGCTGCGCAAGAAAATCGCCATCGACGCCCAGACCGGCATGCTGATTGAGACGCTATGGCTGCTGCCGGTGGCGGCCGCCTATCTGTTCCTGTTCGCCGACAGCCCCACCAGCCACCTGAGCGCCAACCCGTGGTCGCTGAACCTGCTGCTGGTCGCCGCCGGCATCGTCACCACCGTACCGCTGCTGTGCTTCACCGCGGCGGCTACCCGGCTGCGCCTGTCGACGCTCGGTTTCTTCCAGTATCTCGGCCCGACGCTGATGTTCCTGCTGGCGGTCACCTTCTACGGTGAGACCATCGGCCAGGACAAGCTGGTGACCTTCGGCTTTATCTGGGCGGCGCTGATCCTGTTCACCCTCGACGCGCTCTACACCCAACGCAAGCTGCGCTAAGCCCGGCGCCGCCGGGTTACAGCCAGTTTTTGCGCTTGAAGTACAGGTAAGGGGCCAGGCCGGCCAGGATCATCAGCGTGATGGCGCCCGGGTAGCCGAACGACCATTTCAGTTCCGGCATGAATTCGAAGTTCATGCCGTAGCTGGAGGCCACCAGCGTAGGCGGCAGGAATACCACCGACACCACCGAGAAGATCTTGATGATGCGGTTCTGTTCGATATTGATGAAGCCCATCGCCGCCTGCATCAGGAAGTTCACCTTCTGGAACAGCGATTCGTTGTGCGGCAGCAGGGATTCGATGTCGCGCAGCACTTCACGCGCCTGCTCCAGCTGGCCGGTCGGCAAACGCGCCTTGCGCACCAGGAAGTTGAGCGCGCGCTGGGTATCCATCAGACACAAACGCACCTTCCAGCCGATATCTTCCAGCTCCGCCAGCGTCGACAGCGCGGCGTCGTATTCGTCGCCCTGATGCCCTTCCATGATCACCCGGCTGAGCTGTTCCAGATCGCTGTAGATGTTCTCTATCTCGTCCGCCAGCTGTTCAATCTTGGTTTCGAACAGATCCAGCAGCAGTTCGTAGGCGTTGCCTTCAAGCATGGTCTGGTTGCGGGCGCGCATGCGGTACAGGCGGAACGCCGGCAGTTCACGCTCGCGCAGGGTATACAGGCGGCCGTCGCGAATGGTGAAGGCCACCGTGGAGTTGCCGGCGTGATCTTCCGCATCTTCGAAGTAGAAGAAGGAGTGGATATGCAGACCGTCTTCGTCTTCGAAGAAACGGGCGGAGGCTTCGATATCGTCCAATTCGGGACGCGTCGCCAGGCTTTGTCCCAGCTCATTCTGCACGCGCTCACGCTCGCCCTCTTCCGGCTCGACCAGATCAACCCACAGCGATGACGTGAGATCATCCGAGTCGTCCAGTTCCAGACGGGACAAGCGGCGGTTATCTAATTTAAAAGCGCTCAGCATGTGCCAAAACTCCGTGAAGGTAACGGGTGCGGACAACGCGTTGAAGCACAGAAACAGAGGGGATGCGTATCACCGATTGTTTCAGACCATGAAGAGATCTGACTCATAGCGACACTTTGCGGGGTCGCCGACAACCACGAAGGCTATCAGCAAAAACGGAGAGCCTTAGAAGTTATACCTGCGGCGCAGGTCAGTGAGCCAGTATCTACTGGGTGTGTCCAAGGCGTCTGTCCTCAATGATAATAGTGCGCGCATGTTACGCCGAGAAGAAAAAGCCTGTCAACACGTTAGGCGGGATAATTGCGCAACAAATCATCACGATGATCAATGGCAGAAATGACGCTTAAACCGTACTGAAAAAGTCGCGACGATCGCTTACCGCCACCAAGAATGTTGCTAAGATGACATCACCCTAATGGTACGACAAGCATGCGGATTTAAACGATGAAACAGATTACCGCCCATGAACTGACCGCGATGAGCGAACAGGCCGCCAGCGTGGCCCGCCTGCGCGCGCACCGCACCTTACACGAAGAGTTGAGCGACCCGGTGCAACGCCTGGCGATCGCCATGGAGCCCGGCACCTATATCCGCCCGCACCGCCACCCGCAAACCTGGGAGCTGCTGACGCCGCTGCGCGGTCGTTTTGTCGTGTTGCAGTTCAACGATGATGGCGTCGTCACGCAGCGCACCCTGCTCGGCGAAGAAACCAAAGTGCTGGAGATGCCGGCATTTACCTGGCATGCGGTGCTGTCGGTCGATGCCGGCGGCGTGGTGTTCGAAGTGAAGCAGGGCCCGTATCAGGCACTGACCGAAGAGGACTGCATGCCATGGGCGCCGCAGGAAGGCGGCGAAGGCACCGAAGCGGTGATGCGCTGGTATGCCACCGCGCAGGTCGGCGATCGCTACCCTCACTGATAATGAACGATTGCAGGGGCCTGCCCCTGCAACTCTCCCCGCTCTTTATACCGTTTCCAGGCGAGCGTAGGCCGCCACCAGCCACTTGATGCCCTCGCCCGGGAAAGCGATCTGCAGCCGGCTGTGCTCGCCGCTGCCCTCCAGATTGACGATGGTGCCTTCGCCAAACTTGGGATGGCGCACGCGCTGGCCCAGCTTGTAGCCGGTATCGTTCTCGCTGATCGGCGTGCCCATGCGGCGGTGATTGACCGGGCGCGATACGCTGGCGCGCAGGCGCACTTCTTCCACGCACTCTTCCGGCAGCTCGCCGATAAAGCGCGACGGCCGATGGTAAACCTCTTTGCCGTACAGACGGCGCGTTTCGGCGTAGGTCAGCGTCAGCTTCTGCATGGCGCGCGTTACGCCCACATAGGCCAGACGACGCTCCTCCTCCAGACGGCCGCCTTCATCCAGCGACATCTGGCTCGGGAACATACCTTCTTCCATGCCGACGATAAACACCAGCGGGAACTCCAGGCCCTTGGCCGAGTGCAGGGTCATCAGCTGCACCGCATCCTGATAGGCGTCGGCCTGGCCTTCGCCCGCTTCCAGCGCCGCATGCGACAGGAATGCCTGCAGCGGCATCAGATCCTGATCTTCTTCCTGATAGCTGAACTGGCGCGTCGCCGTCACCAGCTCCTCGAGGTTTTCGATACGCGCCTGCCCCTTCTCGCCTTTTTCCTGCTCATACATGATGAACAGCCCGGAATCGCGGATCACGCGGTCGGTCTGCACGTGCAGCGGCATGTCGGCAGTTTCATGCGCCAGCGACTCCACCAGTTCGATAAAGCGCTGCAGCGCCGACGCGGCGCGGCCGGCCAACACCTTGTCCTGCATCAGCTCGCGCGTCGCCTGCCACAGCGTCAGCTGGCGATCGCGCGCCGCCTGGCGCACCACGTCGAGGGTGCGATCGCCGATGCCGCGCGTCGGGGTGTTGACCACGCGCTCGAAGGCCGCATCGTCGTTGCGGTTGGAGATAAGGCGCAGGTAAGCCAGCGCATCCTTGATTTCCTGGCGTTCGAAGAAGCGCTGGCCACCGTAGATGCGGTACGGCATCGCCGTCTGCAACAGCGCCTCTTCCAGCACGCGCGACTGGGCGTTGCTGCGGTACAGGATGGCGCAGTCGTTCAGCGCGCCGCCGTTGTCTTGCCAGGTCTTGATGCGGTTAACCACGAAGCGCGCTTCGTCGAGTTCGTTGAAGGCGCAGTAGAGGGAAATCGGTTCGCCTTCGCCGCCTTCGGTCCACAGGTTTTTGCCCATGCGCCCGTCGTTGTTGGCGATCAGGGTGTTGGCCGCTTTCAGGATGTTACTGGTGGAACGGTAGTTCTGCTCCAGGCGGATGGTTTCTGCGCCGGGGAAGTCCTTCAGGAAGCGCTGGATATTTTCCACCTGCGCGCCGCGCCAGCCGTAGATCGACTGATCGTCGTCGCCGACGATCATCACGTTGCTGTTGCCGCCCGCCAGCAGACGGATCCAGGCGTACTGGATGCTGTTGGTATCCTGGAATTCGTCCACCAGCACGTTGGTGAAACGTTCGCGGTAGTGGTTGAGGATATGCGGCTTGTTCAGCCACAGCTCGTGCGCGCGCAGCAGCAGCTCGGCGAAATCCACCAGCCCGGCGCGATCGCAGGCTTCCTGATAGGCCTGATAGATGCGCAGCCAGGTGGCCTCTACCGGGTTGTTGTAGGTCTCGACGTGCTGTGGGCGCAGGCCCTCGTCTTTCTTGCCGTTGATGTACCACATCGCCTGACGCGGCGGCCACTGCTTCTCGTCGACGTTCAGCGCCTTGATGATGCGTTTGAGCAGCCGCAGCTGGTCGTCGCTGTCGAGGATCTGGAAATCCTGCGGCAGGTTGGCTTCCAGGTGGTGGGCGCGCAGCAGACGATGCGCCAGGCCGTGGAAGGTGCCGATCCACATGCCGCCCTGGCTGGTGCCGATCAGATGTTCGATACGGTGGCGCATTTCCGCCGCCGCCTTGTTGGTGAAGGTCACCGCCATGATCGAATACGGCGAACAGTTCTCCACCGACAGCAGCCAGGCGATGCGATGCACCAGTACCCGCGTCTTGCCGCTGCCCGCCCCGGCCAGAACCAACAGGTTGCTGCGCGGCGCCGCCACGGCTTCACGTTGTTTTTCATTCAGGCTGTCGAGCAGATCGGAGACGTCCATAGGCACCACTAATGGTTAAGGGAAAACCCGCCGGTGACGGGTTTTTCACTGGAAATTTATACAGAGTTCTGGCAGGGATTATAACAATGCTGTCAGCGATGCCAACTGCGAAATCTCAATATGCGGCAGCAAGCGGCTGTCGGCAGCCTGCATCAGGCAGCGTTGCCGATCGTTGATCCAACAGGCCTGCAGCCCCGCGCGCAGCGCGCCGGCGACGTCGGTAGTCAGATCGTCGCCCACGTGCAGGATCTGCTCGGGCGCCACGCCCAGCCGCTCAACGGCCAGGTGGTACATGTCCTGGTACGGCTTGGCCCGCCCGTCCGGCCCGGAGCGCAACACGAACTGGAAATAACCGTCCAGGCCGCACAGCGACGGATCGACGTTGCCGTTGGTGATCGCCACCAGCGGGTAGCGCGCGGCCAACGCCTTCAGCGTGGCGTGGGTCGCTTCCGGCACCTCGATGCGGCTGCGCCACAGCGCGAAGTTCTGCATCGCCGCATCGGCCCCGATCGCCGCTTCGGCGTCGCGCAGCCCCTGCCGGCTCAGCGCCAGATGAATGGCGCGCCAGCGCCACTGGGTGACGTCATGGTAGATCTCCGGCTCCTGCTCGCGCAGCTCCTGACGCAGGCGATGAAAATCCGCCGACTGAAAGCTGCTCAGGCCGGGGTGATAACTCTGCAGGAAGGCCACCGATTGTTGTTCGGTTTGCCGGATCACCGGACGGTTATCATACAGCGTGTCGTCCAGATCGAAAGTCAGCGCCGCCAGCGGGCGCAGCGGGCGATAAAAATGCATCAGGATTTCCCCCGTTTGGCACGCGGATGCGCGGCATCGTACACGTTCGCCAGATGTTGAAAGTCGAGGTGGGTATAAATTTGCGTGGTGGTCAGGTTGGCGTGGCCGAGCAGTTCCTGCACCGCGCGCAGATCGCCGCTGGACTCCAGCATGTGGGTGGCGAAGGAGTGGCGCAGCTTGTGCGGGTGAATATGGCTGTTGACGCCCTGTTTCACGCCCCACTCGGCGAAGCGCTTTTGCACGTTGCGCGTCGAGATGCGTCGCCCCTGATTGGATAGGAACATCGCGTCATCTTCCGGCCCGAACAGATCGCGCATCGCCAGCCAGTGTTCCAGCCAGGTGACGGCGGTGCGCCCGATCGGCAATTTGCGCTCTTTGCTGCCTTTCCCCATCACCCACACCTCGCCGGCGGCCATATCGACATGACGGCAATCCAGCCCCACCAGCTCGGAGAGGCGCAGGCCGGCGCCGTACATCACCTCCAGCATGGCGCGATCGCGCACCGCCAGCGGATCGTTGAGATCGATCTCCAGCAGCTGGTTCATTTCATCGACGTCGATGTTTTTCGGCAGATGGCGGCCGCTGCGCGGCGTGCGGATGCCCTTGGCGGGGTTGGCGTGCAATACGCCCTGGCTGACCAGCCAGTCGAGGAAACTGCGCAGCGAAGAAAGCCGCAGCGCCAGGCTGGCGGACTGCAGGCCGGCGCGTTTGCTGCGCGCCGCCAGCATGCGCACCCGGGCGGCATCCAGCGCCACCCAGTCGGTGACGCCGATCTCCTGCGCCAGGCGCATCAGCGCCGCCAGCTGGCGTGAATAGCTGAGCTGCGTCAGCGGGCTGAGTTGGCGTTCTACCTTGAGATAACGCAGAAACGCGTCCACCGGCTGCTGCAGGCTGGGCGCAATCGGCGTCATGCGCGTTCGACCCAGCGTTCCAGCAGTTCCGGCAGCATGCGCGCCAGTTGATTGAGCATCACCGTGCCCATGCCCTGCTGATAGTGTTGCGTATCGCGGCTGCTGAAGATCACCATGCCCAGTTCACCGTCGTCGCCCAGCATCGACAGCGCCACCGAGCCAATCTGGCCAATCTGTTTGGCCTGCGGCAACAGCAGCAGCAGTTCGGGGCCGTTCAGACCACCGAGGTAATGTTGTTCGCTGCCCAGCCGCTGAATGCGGAACGGCTCGAACGCCGAACGCGTCAGCGCCAGGTGGGTGAAGTCGGAAGGTGCGCCGATCTTCCAGCGATCGGCGAACAGGCGCACCGTGGCGCCGGCTAAACCGAAGCCGCGCGCCCAGCGCTGCAGCCGATTGAGCATGTCCTGCAGGCTGTCGGCGGTGGCCAAATCGGCCTGCAGGTGCAGCAGCCGGGCGAACAGCCCTTCGTTGGCACTGGCCTGCTCCATCAACAGCGTGATCTCTTCTTCCAACCGTTCGATGTGATTGCGCTGGCGGGCCAGGTGCCATTCCACCAGCGAAACGGTGCCGCGCACCGGGTGCGGCACGCGCATCTGCTCAACCTGGCGCGCGTTGCGAATAAAGAAATCCGGGTTCTGCAGCAGGTACTGCATCACGGTGTCGTCATCCAGCGCCAGGCCGGCGACGCTCTGTTCTTCTACGCTTTTCATAGATGAATAAATCCGTCATAGACATGGGTTGCCGGACCGGTCATAAACAGCGGGTTGCCCGGCCCTTTCCAGCGAATATGCAGGCTGCCGCCCGGCAGTTCTACATGCACCTCTTCTGACAGCAATTCCTGTTGGATCCCCACCGCCACCGCCGCACAGGCGCCGCTGCCGCAGGCCTGCGTTTCACCAGCGCCGCGTTCATAAACGCGCAGTTTGATGTGATCGCGGCTCACCACCTGCATAAAGCCGATGTTGGCCCGTTCCGGGAAGCGTTCATGCCCTTCCAGCACCGGCCCAAGCAGCTCCACCTTGGCAGTTGTTACATCGTCCACCTGCAAAACACAATGCGGGTTACCCATCGACACCACGCCGCACAGCACGGTATGTTCCGCCGCGCGCATGATGTAGGTCTTTTCAGCCTTAGTGGCGCGGAACGGCACCGCCTGCGGGTCGAAATTCGGTTCGCCCATGTTGACGCACACCAGATCGTCGTCGGTGACACTGAGCACCATGCGCCCGGTTTGGGTGCTGACACGGATGTCGCGTTTGTTGGTCAGCCCTTTCAGCCGCACGAAACGCGCGAAGCAACGCGCGCCGTTGCCGCACTGCGCCACTTCGCTGCCGTCGGCGTTAAAAATTCGGTAGTGAAAATCCAGTTCGGGATCGTAAGGCGGTTCTACCACCAGCATCTGGTCAAAGCCGACGCCCAGGTGCCGATCGGCCAACCGGCGGATCAGCTCAGGTGAAAAATAGACATTCTGTGTAACGGCATCGACCACCATAAAGTCGTTGCCCAGACCGTGCATTTTGGAGAACTGCATATCATACTCCGCTATCTGGACGCGCTATCCGTCTTGATGTTGCGGTGGCGCTCGCTACCGCAAACCGGGGTTTACTGGTCAACCATCGACGGTTTTTGCTGAGAGCCAGACTGCTCCTGCTGGTTCTTTTGCACCTGATCGCCCGTTTGCACCGGCGGCTTGGCCGGTTTCTGGCTGGCGGGATCGGCAGGCGGGAAGTAAAGCGGGCCTTTCAGACCGCAGCCGGCGAGGCCGGTAACCAGAACTGCCATCAGCGCATAGCGTAGTTGTTTTTTCATTTGCATTAATGCCTGTAATTCATGCGTCCAAGGTCTCTATAATCGCAGGTGGATCATGAAAAGCAATAGGAATTGAATATGAACGACAGTGAGTTTCACCAGTTGGCCGACCAGCTGATGCTGAATATTGAAGAGACACTGGACGATTTTGACGGCGATGCGGATATCGATTACGAAACCAATGGCGGCGTAATGACGCTGAGCTTCGAAAACGGCACCAAAATCGTCATCAACCGCCAGGAGCCGCTGCACCAGGTGTGGCTCGCCACCAAGGCCGGCGGTTATCACTTCAACTACCGCGACGGCGTTTGGCTATGCGATCGCAGCGGGCAGCCGTTTTATCAGCTGCTCAGCGAAGCGGCCAGCGCGCAGGCCGGCGAGGAACTGCATTTTTCCTGAGGCTAAGCAGGGCTCGGCAACCGAGCCCTTGCGGCGTCAATGCAGCTGGAACTGCTGTTTCAGCGGCTGAGCGGCGCCGTCGGCCACCGTCACGCACAGGCTGGACAGCACGTTGCTGCGGAACGGGATCACCTGCGTGCGCCCGTCGAGTTGCACGATCTGATAGAACTGCGGCAGATTGAAGTTGATGAAGCTGGAGCCGTAGGTGAAGCGATCGTGCGACGAGGAGTAGAAGCGGCTGACGTCGCGCACCAGCTCCTCTTTACTGCCCTCGCAGTGGTGATACACCTCCACCCGATTCGACTCATCCAGAATATAGATGTTGAAGCCCTTGTCGTCTGAGGTGTCTTCGAAGAAGAACTGGATGATCCCCTCGCTGGCGAAGCCGTCCACCACCGGCGGCAGATGCACCTGATCGGTTTCCACCTTGATAGACAGGCCGTGCAGCTTGTTGTTGGAGATGGCGCCGTAAAACTCCACCGCATTCTCCAGCTTTTGCACCGACACGCTCAGGCGCTCGAAGAACAGCCCCCAAGTCTGCCCGGCAACGCGCACCGCCTTGAAGCGGCCGGGTTCCAGCCGGGTACTGGACAGGCGCAGCTCGATGCACTCCGACACCAGCTGCTGGATACGGGTGCGGATCAGGCCGCGCAGGTGCTGGCTGTAGCAGAACACTTCCACCGACTCCGGCGGCGCGGCATCCTGGTGCATTTTGCCGAGAATGGTCTTCAGCGCTTCCAGCACCGACTGCTCGCCGCTGAAATGCAGGGTACGCACTTCGTTCCAGGAGTTGCGATACAGCAGATCGATACTGCCCACCAAACACTGCTGCTGCTGGCCAAAGCTGAACACGTCCAGTTTGCGGAAATCGAAGTGCACCACCTGATTGCGGAAGGCGGCGGTCGGATCGTTTTCCAGATTGACGATGATGGCCAGATGGCGAATTTCGCACGGGCTGTACAGCGCTTTCGGCGTCGGCGCCGGCAGGCGCAGCGGGAAGTGATGAGAAACGTCGGCCACCAGCTCCTGCAGCTTGGCGGTGTCGCACAGGTTGCCGCTCTTGATGTGCAGGCGGGTCTGCGGCGTTAGCAGGCCGTTGAAATAGGCCCAGGCCACCAGCTTGTTCAGGTAGCGGTTATATTCCAGCGGCTGATGGCTGACGATCGAATCCATAGCCGGTGCCTGATTATACAGGTACCAGCCGGTGCGGTTGGCGCGGCCAACCGGCACGTGAATAAAGGTTAAATCGTTTTCCGACAGGTCCGGTGAAATCTGCGGGTTCACCAGCGTCACCTTGCCGGGCAGCGCTTCGAACGCCGCGTACAGTTTGCGGGTCAGCACGCCGATATCCTGCGGGCTGGCGCTGACGCTGAGGTTGTTGCGGCGAGCGAAACGGATCAGGTTGCGGTAGCTTTGCATCATCGCGTCGAGCAGTTCGTTATGCGCTTCGCGCACCCGCTCGATTTTCCAGTTGGCGCGGTTATCCAGCATCGCCAGACGCTCTTCGCTCCAGCCCCACTCGCTGACCAATTGGCTGAGGATCTCGCGTCGCCAGCCGACGCAGGCCTTGGCCAGCGACAGCTTTTCACATACTTTCAGGTAAAAACAGCGGCGGGCCAGATCGAGGCGGGTGGTGTCGTTGATGTCGGTCAGGTAGCGGGTCACGCGCTCAAGCATCATGCAGTAGGCATCAAGCCCGAAGCTGACGATCTCACCCTGATGCAGCCGGTGTTTGATGTCCGTCGCCAGCAGTTGGGTATTGGGGTATTCCCAGGAATAGGCTTCCAGCAGCAGGGTCTTCAGCACCGCCTTGTAAGGCGAATCGATGCTCTTGTACAGCTGCCACAGGCTGGCGCCGAAGTACTCTTCCGCCGACAGCGAACTCAGGCCACCGAGATCCAGCCACTCGTTCGGCGTCAGCGCACCCTGCGCGTACAGCGACAGCACGTATTCATCGTAGTGCGCTTCTTCTTCGCCCGGTACCATGTTCCACAGGATGCGTTTGCCAGCCAGGCGCACTGCGGTGCGATAGAATTCATCGAGCAACAGGATGTGCTGCGTCGAGCCGCAGTCTTCGCCACCCAGGCTGCCGCTTTCATTATGGCGGAAGCGGTTTTCGTCGATCAGGAAGAAGCTGACTTCCACCCCCATCGAGGCGGCCCACTTCTCAAGCAGGCTGCATTTTTGCTGCAAACGGGTGCGTTCTTCGTTGTCCAGCCAGGACTGGTGGCAGACCCAGATGTCGAGATCCGAGCTGCAGCTTTGGCCGATAGACGAGGTGCTGCCCATCGAGTAGACGCCGGTGATCGGCAGCTCGCCGCTGGCCGGCTTGTCAAACGGGCTGCCCCATTTGTCTTCTAAATCGTTCAGGTAATCTTGTTGAGTTTCATCAGGCGTGTAGAGGCAAATGCCATGGGGAACGTTACCGTTCAGGTAACCCGGCATCAGCGGGTGGTGGTGGTGCAGTAAGGTGGGCAGCAGACTGTATACCCGTTGAAACGCGGGCTTCATAGCCGCTAGGGCGCGATCGACGCGTAGCTGATTGATCGCATCCAGTCTCTGCTTCAATGTCTCGATGTAGAGGTACAAGACGTCTCGCCTGATTATCCCGGTGTTTAGAAAAAAACCCGTATTCCATAAGCGCCGTTAGTGTAAGAAGAATATTTGGCGACTTATTGCTGGAAACGTGATCAATTTAACACCTTGCTGATTGACCGTAAAGGAGGTAACGCTTCACAATTATTGTAGCGCTTCCCTAAACGATTTACCCGCAGTGTTAACTGCCCCAAAGCACATCACACGTCCCTTTGATTCCGTTGTCCTTTTTCCTCCTCCGGCTTCTTGCACTGACAGTATTGGCTCTCAGTGGTAGGATGGATGGCGAAATATAAAAACGGTAACAAGCATGTTAGACAAAATTATTCGAATTGCCACCCGACAAAGCCCGCTTGCACTCTGGCAAGCACATTATGTGCAGCAACGTCTGATGGCCAGCCATCCCGGCCTGCAGGTCGAGTTGGTGCCGATGGTGACGCGCGGCGACGTTATTCTGGATACGCCGCTGGCGAAAGTCGGCGGTAAAGGCCTGTTTGTTAAAGAACTCGAGCTCGCGCTGCTGGAAGGCCGCGCCGACATCGCCGTGCACTCGATGAAAGACGTGCCGGTCGATTTCCCTGCCGGCCTCGGTTTGTCCACCATTTGCGAACGCGAAGATCCGCGCGACGCTTTTGTTTCCAATCGTTTCGCCTCGCTCGATCAGCTGCCGCAGGGCAGCGTGGTCGGCACCTCCAGCCTGCGCCGCCAGTGCCAACTGCGCGAACGCCGCCCGGACCTGATCGTACGCGACCTGCGCGGCAACGTCGGCACTCGCCTGGCCAAGCTGGACAACGGCGACTACGACGCGATTATTCTGGCGGTGGCCGGCCTGAAGCGCCTGGGGCTGGAGCAACGCATCCGCAGCCCGCTGAGCGCCGAAGAGTGCCTGCCGGCGGTCGGCCAGGGTGCAGTCGGCATTGAATGCCGTCTCGACGACAGCGTCACCCGCGCGCTGCTGGCGCCGCTGAACCATGCGGCTACCGAAACCCGCGTGCGCGCCGAACGGGCGATGAACACTCGCCTGGAAGGCGGCTGCCAGGTGCCGATCGGCAGCTATGCCGAACTGGATGGCGACAGCCTGTGGCTGCGCGCCCTGGTCGGCGCGCCGGACGGCAGCCAGATGGTGCGCGGCGAACGCCGCGGCCCGGCCGCCGAAGCCGAACGGATGGGCGTTGAGCTGGCGGAAGAGCTGCTGGCGCGCGGCGCGCGCGAGATCCTGCGCGAAGTTTATCAGGGAAATCCGCCGGCATGACGATCCTGGTAACCCGCCCATCGCCTTCGGGAGAGCGGTTAGTGAGCCGGCTGCGCGCACTCGGCCGGGTTGCCTATCATGCACCGCTGATCGACTTCGCCCCCGGCAGCGATCTGCCGCAGCTGCCGCAGGCGTTGCAGCAGTTGAACGCCGGCGATCTGGTATTCGTGCTGTCGCAGCATTCGGTGAACTATGCCGATTCGGTCATCGGCCGCGCCGGACTGAGCTGGCCCGCTCACCTGGCCTATTACGCCATTGGCCGTACCACCGGGCTGGCGCTGCACCGCATCAGCAGTTTGCCGGTGGAATACCCGCGCGAACGCGAGATCAGCGAAACGCTGCTGCTGCTGCCGGCGCTGCAGAAACTGGCGGGCAAACGCGCGCTGATTTTACGCGGCAACGGCGGCCGCGAGTTGCTGGGCACAACGCTGAGCGAGCGCGGCGCCGACGTCAGCTATTATGAATGCTATCAACGCAGCCCGGTGCACTACGACGGCAGCGAGCAAAGCGCCCACTGGCAGCGTGCCGGTGTGGATACGCTGGTGGTGACCAGCGGTGAAATGTTACAACAGCTCTATACTTTAGTTCCTGATTACTATCGTTCTTCATGGCTGCTGCGTTGCCGCCTGGTAGTAGTGAGCGAACGCCTGGCTACCCTCGCCCGGGATTTGGGCTGGCGTACGATTCGGGTAGCTGACAATGCCGATAATGACGCGCTGATCCGCGCGCTACAATAATCTGACTATGGGATGTGCCACTATGACGGAACAAAATACCCCAGCCGCCCCGGTTGAAGAGCCAACCACCGCGGTTGAGAGCTCCCAGCAGCCAGCCGCTGCCAGCCGCAAAGGCAAGAACACCGGCCCGGTGCTCGGCGCGATCGCTATCGTGCTGGTCATCGCCCTCGGCGCGGGCGGCTATTACCACACGCACAAGCAGGCGCAACAGCTGATCGCCGCCAATCAGGCGCTGCAGCAGCAGCTTGAAGGCGTGAAGCAGAGCCAACAGCAGGAAAGAAATGCGCTGGAAGGCCTGCTGCAGCAGCAGGGTAAAACCCTGGACGCCGCCGATCGCGAGCAGGCGAATCTGGCGCGTCAACTGAGCGAGCTGCAGGAAAAAGTGGCGACCATCTCCGGCAGCGACGCAAAAACCTGGCTGCTGGCGCAGGCCGATTTCCTGGTGAAAATGGCCGGCCGCAAGCTGTGGAGCGATCAAGACGTGACCAGCGCCGCCGCGTTGCTGAAAAGCGCCGACGCCAGCCTGGCGGACATGAACGATCCTAGCCTGCTCGACGTGCGCCGCGCCATTACCGAAGACATCAGCACGCTTTCTACGCTGACCCAGGTCGATTACGACGGCATCATCCTCAAGGTCAATCAGCTGTCCAACCAGGTGGATAACCTGCGCCTGGCCGATAACGACACCGACGAAGCGCCGATGGATCAAAACAGCAGCGAGCTCTCCGGCTCGATCGGCGAATGGCGGCAGAACCTGGCCAAGAGCTGGCGCAATTTCATGGCCGACTTCATCACCATCCGCCGTCGCGATACCAGCGCCGAACCGCTGCTGGCGCCGAACCAGGACATCTACCTCCGCGAAAATATCCGTTCGCGCCTGCTGGTGGCCGCACAGGCCATCCCACGCCACCAGAACGAGACCTACAAGCAATCGCTGGAAACCGTCTCCACCTGGGTGCGCGCCTATTTCGACACCACCGATCCGGCGACCAAGGCTTTCCTGGAAGAGCTGGATAACCTGAGCCAACAGTCGATCTCGATGGACGTGCCGGATCAGCTGAAAAGCCAGCCGCTGCTCGAAAAAGTGATGCAGACCCGGGTGCGCAACCTGATGACCCAGTCCCCTGCCGCTCACCAGGAGGGTTAAGCCATGTTACGCGTGCTATTTCTGTTCCTGGTGGTGATCGCCAGCGTGGTGCTCGGGCCGATGTTGGCCGGGCATCAGGGCTACGTGCTGATCCAGACCGATAACTACAATATCGAAACCAGCGTCACCGGCCTGGTGATCATGTTGGTGCTGCTGTTCGTGGTGCTGCTGGCGATCGAGTGGATCCTGCGCCGCATCTTCCGTACCGGCGCCCGCACGCGCGGTTGGTTTATCGGCCGCAAGCGCACCCGCGCGCGCCAGCAAACCAAAGCCGCGCTGATCAAACTGGCGGAAGGCGACTATAAGCAGGTTGAGAAGCTGATGACGCGCAACGCCGATCACGCTGAACAGCCGGTGGTGAACTACCTGCTGGCCGCCGAGGCCGCGCAGCAACGCGGCGATGACTTCCGTACCAATCAATATCTGGAACGCGCCGCCGAAGCCGCCGACACCGATCAGCTGCCGGTGGATATCACCCGGGTTCGCATCCAGCTGGCGCAGGGCGAGAACCACGCCGCGCGCCACGGCGTCGATCGCCTGCTGAACCAGGCGCCGCGCCATCCGGAAGTGCTGCGCCTGGCGGAACAAGCCTATCTGCGCACCGGCGCCTACGCGTCGCTGCTGGAAGTGCTGCCGTCGATGCGTAAAATCGAACTGCACAGCGAAGAGCAGCTGCAGGCGTTGCAGCAGCAGGCTTACATCGGTCTGATGAATCAGGCGATGGCGGACGAAGGCAGTGAAGGCCTGAAGCGCTGGTGGAAAGATCAGAGCCGCAAGACGCGTCACGAGGTGCCGCTGCAAATCGCGATGGTGGAACACCTGATCGAATGCAACGACCACGAGCTGGCGCAGGAGATTGTGCTCGACAGCCTGAAGCGCCAATACGACGAGCGTCTGGTGCTGTTGCTGCCACGGCTGAAGTCCGGCAACCCCGAGCAGCTTGAGAAAGCGCTGCGTCAGCAGATGAAACAACACGGCGCGACGCCGCTGCTGAACAGCACGCTGGGGCAACTGCTGATGAAGCACGGCGAGTGGCAGCAGGCGGCCGACGCCTTCCGCGAAGCGCTGAAACAGCGTCCGGACGCCTACGATTACGCCTGGCTGGCCGATACGCTGGAGAAACTGCATCGTTCGGATGAAGCGGCGCAGATGCGGCGTGAGGGGCTGATGTTGACGCTGAAACAGAACGGCGGCGAATAACGCCCTGCCCGAGAGAGAAGAGCGCGGCCCCGATGCCGCGCTTTTTTTTTGCTCAGGGTTTTTCTGTGGCGCAAAAAAAAACACTTGCCGTATGGCAAGTGTATAAAGAAGCAATCAGGTCTAGGACAACAGGGGCGGTGCCTCACTCAACGTTCTGCCCTGAGCGTGATGACGGGTTAGTCATCGTTCTCGTGGGCGATAGGCACCCTAAATCGGCTCTGCGTCATTCCCAGGGTTTATGAAGCCTAAGGCGAACATAAGAGGTGGAATGAGCATCTACGCTATAGATATAGCATTTGGCGTGCCAACTTTTATATTGAGTCCATCCCCATAAGAAAATAGAATTCAAGATATTGAAAATATTGATTTTTATTTAATTCCATCCTTTGCGTTGCAAACCACTTCCTGGCATTCCTTGCCAGCGGCCGTTATCAGGATGTCGCCTCAAAACGACGACTTAAGCCAAAGCCAACTTTATCTTTTTAAATCAATGAATTATTTGTCTCAACCTGACGACAGCGCTGGATGGCGTTGTCGCTGAAAACCAACACGCTTGCCAGCAGAGACAAAATGCCCATCCTTCGATACGCAAAAAACCGCGCATTGCTGCACGGGCTTGTCGGTATTAGCTTCGTCATGCTGAGAAAACTTGCTCTCATAAACGGCAGATGTAAAAAAACCGACTTGCGTCGGTTTCTTTGAAAGTGGTCGGCGAGAGAGGATTACGCGCATCGTTGATGCGCGCCCTGCGGGCCGTTGCTAAAGCAACGTTGTCTCGCTTCGCGAGGCTCGAACCTCCTGCGGAGGTACTCATCCTCATAAACCGCAGACGAAAAAAAACCTGCTTTAAAAAGCAGGTTTTTCGAATGTGGTCGGCGAGAGAGGATTCGAACCTCCGACCCACTGGTCCCAAACCAGTTGCGCTACCAAGCTGCGCTACTCGCCGATTTGTGTTGCTCATACTACCCGATTTATCAGACCGTTGTCCATATAAATCTTATATTTATCAGATATTTTGCGTGGTGCGAAGAGAGGGACTTGAACCCTCACGTCCGTAAGAACACTAACACCTGAAGCTAGCGCGTCTACCAATTCCGCCACCTTCGCACTGTCACAAAATACTGCTAAATCTTCACTTCGTTAGGAAGTGGGGTGGCTAATGGGACTCGAACCCACGACAACTGGAATCACAATCCAGGGCTCTACCAACTGAGCTATAGCCACCATTACTACTTCTTCTTACTCACGCGGTAATATTACCACCGCAGCTCCTGCGCACAAACTTAATGGCGCGCCCGACAGGATTCGAACCTGAGACCTCTGCCTCCGGAGGGCAGCGCTCTATCCAGCTGAGCTACGGGCGCGTAGCGCCGTTGCGGGAGGGGATACTACGGATTTACGCCAATCCTGTCTAGTGCTTTTTCGCAGAAATGTTGCGTTTGATTACGCTTTGCTCACTCCTGCGCAGGAAAGCGCACTCCGTAGCCCCTTTTCACCGTTTATTGCCGCGTTTCTACCCGATTTTCAGCCGGATGATGTTTCTTATGCATACCGAAAGCGAAGTAGCACAGGCTGACGCCGGCTAAGAAAATCACCCCGACCAGCAGGGAAATTCGCGTATCTGGGTTGATTCCCATGCCGACCAGCACGCAAACCAGAAAAGCGATGGTCAGATAGTTCACATACGGGAACATGATCGACTTAAAGCTGTGGGTTTTGATCGCTTCCTTATGGGCACGGCGGAAATAGAGCTGGCTTATCAGCACCACGAACCACGGCACCATGCCCGGCAGCACGCTGGCGCTGTAGACATACACGAACACCTGCTCCGGATTCGGGATAATGTAGTTCAGCGCGGACCCCACCAACAGACAGGCGATGGTGACGGCAATGCAGTTCACCGGCACACCGCTGGCGGAAAGCTTGGTCAACGCCGCCGGCAGTTGGCGGTTCTTGGCCAGGGCGTACAGCATGCGGCCGCCGCTGTACATGCCGCTGTTGCAACCGGAGAGCGCGGCGGTCAGCACCACAAAGTTGATAATGCCGGCGGCGGCGACGATGCCGATCTTGGCGAAGGTCAGCACAAACGGGCTGCCGGTGGTGCCGATGCCGTTCCACGGGAAGATGGTCACGATGACGAAGATTGCGCCGACATAGAAGATCAGGATGCGCCACAGGATATTGTTGATCGCGCGTTTCAGCGTCACCTGCGGGTTCTTGGCTTCCCCGGCGGTGATGCCTACCAGCTCAACCCCCTGATAGGACGCCACCACGATGCACAGCGCAAACAGGAAGCCTTTCCAGCCACCGGCAAAGAAACCGCCGTGCGCCGTCAGATTGGCGAAACCGATAGGCTCACCGCCGTTGCCGAAACCGAAGAAGATCACCCCCAGCCCCACCAGAATCATCACGATGATGGTGGTGACCTTGATCATGGCGAACCAGAACTCCAGCTCACCGTACAGGCGCACCGCCGCCAGGTTGGCCAGCGCCACCATCGCCACGGCGATCAGTGCAGGCACCCACTGCGGTATTTCCGGGAACCAGAACTGCACATACACCCCGATGGCGGTGATCTCAGAAATACCAACGGCGATCCACATAAACCAGTAGCCCCAGGCGGTCAGGTAACCGAAGTAGGGATTCATGTACTTATGCGCGTAAACGGCAAACGACCCGGCGACCGGCTCGAGGAACAACATCTCCCCCATCGAACGCATAATGAAAAACACGAACAGCCCGGCGATGATGTAAGCCAGCAGCACCGACGGCCCGGCCCATTTCAGCGTACTGGCCGAACCCATAAACAGGCCGACGCCGATGGTGCCCCCCAGAGCGATAAGCTCGATGTGCCGGGCCTCAAGGCCCCGGTGTAGCCCTTGCGGTTTCTCTTTGTGTGCCATAAATCCTCAATAATTTTTCTCGGGTTGTGTTTGCCTGCCGGCCGCTGCCGGTCGTTATTGTCATTATTAAAAGAATAAATCATCCCCTGCCGTTCGGGTTGGCATCAACGGGTAGTCGGAGCGAAGTTACCGTGAGAAGAACATCGTTCAGTGCTGTCGCATCAGGCTTCAGCGGCCGGGGATAATTTCCGGGCGGTATCGTTTCGCATTTCGCCGCTATAAGCAAACCGCAATTTAAAACTTTATGGAATAAATGCGGCTGCGTTTAGGGCTGGGGGTTATAGATATGCGGGAGAAACGTGCAAAAGCAGATTATTGGTACAGCAGACCGGAGCGGAACAGCACTTTCCGCCCCGGATGTAGAGGTTACATCTTGCCGCTGTAGTAGTAGCCGACAAACTTCAACAGCTTCAACTGCCGGCCGATGCGGCTGGGCTGGCTGAGCAGGCGGTAGAGCCACTCCAGACCGAGGTTCTGCCACACCTTGGGCGCACGCTTCACGTGGCCGGTAAAGACGTCGTAGGTGCCGCCCACGCCCATGTACAGCGCCTGCGGATGCACCTTGCGGCAGTCGCGCATCAGGATCTCCTGCTTCGGCGATCCCATCGCCACCGTCACGATAGCGGCACCGCTGGCGCGAATACGCTCGAACAGCGCCTCACGTTGCTCCGGTTTGAAATAGCCATCCTGGCTACCCACCAGGTTGACATTCCACTGGCTGCGCAGCTTTTGCTCGGTTTCCGCCAGCACCTCCGGCTTGCCGCCGACCAGGAAGACCGGCGTGCCTTCACGACCGGCGCGCTGCATCAAGGCTTCCCACAGATCGGCGCCCGCAACGCGCGAAACGTCCGCCGCCGGGTATTTGCGGCGAATCGAGCGCACCATGCTGATGCCGTCGGCGTACTTGTACTCCGCCTCATCCAGCAACGCATGCAGCGCCGGGTCCTCTTCCGCCTTCAGGATCTTTTCCGCGTTCATGGCCACCAGCGTGCCCTGTTTGACCCGGCCGCCGTCGAACAGAAAGTCCATGCAGTGCGCCATATCGCGAAAGCCCCACAGGCTGAAACCGCGCAGCTCATACTGCGGCACCGAAATCTTTGTTTCCATCGTTCTCATTACCCTTACAAAAGACCGTTCGCCCGAGGCGGAGACGCCAGCGCGCGGGCGCGCGTCACTCTGGCCTTGATGAGCCCGGCGGTATCGAACAGCCAATACAGCAACTTCGCCAGCACCAGACAGGCGCCGAAAATAATGCAGAAGAACACCACGCGCGACACAAATGAGTCCACCCCTTCACGCGCCAATACGATTATGTTGAACACCGCACCGAAGCAGAAGCCTTGCAGAATGGCCGCCTTATAGCGGTTCGGTTCGGTTTTACCCAACTCATACAGCCAGTCGAACCACTTGATGATCATGCCCACCAGAATCGCGCCGAGCGGGATAAACAGCGCGCCGCCCATCACCACCAGTGAACCGATCAGTGTCGGGGAAATCGCCAGCCCGGAGTGATTGTTCAGCACTTCCCAGGTGAAATAGTTGGCTGAGTTCAGCACCACGTCCGGCCGGCCCGGCCATAGCCAGGTTGGGATAAAGACGTAGAAATCACGCAGGATCGGCGCCAGGCCCTGGAAATCGATCTTGTCGTAATTTTGCAGCAGCAGCGCCAGATTTTCCCACGGCGAGAAAGTATCGCGGGTCAGATAAAGGAAGGTATAAAACGCTTCCGCGCCGCTGACGTCCAGGCTGTAGCGCTTCAACGCCAGCCAGAACATGCCGACCACACCGAATATGCCCGCCGCCGCCAACATCCACAGCGTGATCCAGCCGCGCACGATACCGATAAACAGGAACAGCGCGAAGGCGATGATGATATTGGCGCGGGTGCCGCCGACGATGACGTAGGTCAGAATGCCGAACGCCACCGTCGCCACCAGGAACAAGAACCAGGCGCGCAGATCCTGCCGCAGGAAATAGACCACCAGCATCGCCGGAATGAAGAAGTAGAAGAACCGTTTGAGCGCCACGCCGGACACGTCGCTGGAGAAGATCTGGCTGTAGGAATTGAGCTTGAACAGCAGGAAGCCGTTCTGCATGAAGAAGATACCCACGGTCCCGATCGCCACCAGGGCCAGAAGCACCCAGGTCATATGGGTTTCCACCCGGTTCATGGTGAATAGCGCCGCACGCGGCTGAGAGCGGCGCTTGCGCAGCCGGGTCTTGTAGGTGACGTAATAGATGGCGTAAAACGCCGTCGCCGACAGCAAGGCGTACAGCAGAAACTCCACCGGCACCACCTCGACGTCAAACTGAAACACCAGCAGACAGGTCAGCGGGAAGCCGAAATAAAACGTCAGCAAATACAGCAGCGAGAAGAAGACGTTGAAGTTAAAGCGCACGCGCCGAAACTCCTGGTAGGTCAGCGTCAGAATAAACGTCAGGCTGACCAGGTAGACGACGAACAGGCCGCCGAATTGCGCCAACGTCATGAGTGCTCTCCCGCCGCCAGCGCCAGGGCTTGCTGCCAGCCGTCGACATAGTTCGGATTGAAGAAAGCGATCGCCTGTTTATCTACCGCCGCCAGCTGACGCTGCGCTTCGCGCACCACCGTCTCGTCGAGCGAGTCGCCGTAGAACAGCACCGGCAGGTGCTGTTCCGCCAAATCCTGCCAAAACGGGTTCTGCCGGCTGAGCACGAAAGGCACGCCAAACTGAATCAGCAGGCACAGGGTGCCTATCCCCTGCTGGCGATTGAAAATGAAATAGCCGAGATCGCAGGCGCGCAGGATGTTGAGA
Organism: Serratia sp. PL7; assembly: GCF_945957435.1. Taxonomy (NCBI): domain Bacteria; kingdom Pseudomonadati; phylum Pseudomonadota; class Gammaproteobacteria; order Enterobacterales; family Yersiniaceae; genus Serratia; species Serratia sp. PL7. Next base: position 95,489 of record NZ_CAMFLB010000009.1, read on the forward strand.
TAGTCTTCAAACGCCACCTGCTGCGTGAGCAGCTGCAGATTTTTCTCGCCGAACAGCGGCAATCCGGCGGCACGCACCTGCTCGATGTAAGCGTCGTTATTGGCCGGATAGCCCATCGGCAGGATCACGCGCACGTCGGCGCCGAACTGCTGATGGATCGCCTGCAGTGCTTCGATATGCCGATTGCTGCGATCGCCGGAGTTGCCCACCAGAATCGTCATCGGCCCGGCCAGATTTTTCTCGACGTGAACGTCGGTCAGCGCCGGATCCATGCGGGTCGGGAAGTACAGCAGCGAAGCCGGTACCCGCGCATGGCGCTGCTGGTAGTGAATCACGTCGCCGCGGGTAGCAAATACATTCCCCACCCGCCCCTGGGCAATGCGGCGCAGCAGATAAAACAGCCTGAATTTCCAGCTGGTGGCGTCTTCGTACAGATCGGCGCCCCAAATATGCCAACTGACCTGACGCGCCTTGATCTTGCCGCTCAGCAGCGCCAGCCACAGCCCCGGATTGAACTGGCCGTGCAGGAAGAAGCGCGCAGCGCGATCGGCCTGGGCGCGGGCGATCACCGCCGCCGCCAGGCTTTTCTTATCGGCGTAAGGCTCAATATTCAGGGCGGGGAAATCCCCCAGTGCCGCCACATCCTTGGCCGCCACCATAAAATGCCGCGTCTGCTCAGCCGGCAAACGCGGCGCCAGCACGTCGTTGAAGAAGCGCAGCACCGTCTGGTTATGATGCGGGATATCGGATCCCAGAACGTGAATCAGTATGGTCATACTCGTCTACGATAAATAAGAAACACGCAGCTACAGAGCGCGAAATACACGATGTAGGTTGCCATATAGGCCTGAGCCGCACCCAGCGCGCCGTGCTGCGGGATCAGCCAGTGCGAGAACAGCGTCAGCAGCAGAAACTGGCTGACTTCCGTCAGGATATAAAAGCGCAGCGACGCTTTAGCGATCACCAGATAGCCGAACACATAAGCCCCGACTTTCAGCACGTCGCCCACCAGTTGCCAGGCAAACAGATCGCGCATGGCGACGAATTTATCCGAGAACAGCAGCCAGATAGCGAAATCGCGCAGCACCCAGACCGTAAAGCTCGCTGCCGCTACCGCCGGCAGCACGAATTTCAGCGAGCGCACGATCTCCCGCGAGATGGCGCCCTTGTCCGTCAGCCGCGACAGCGTCGGCAGCAGATAGACGGTAAACGAGGCGGTGATAAACTGCAGATAGGCATCGGAAATGCTGCTGACGCCTTGCCAGATCCCCACCTCATCCCAACCGTAATGCGCGGCCAGCAGGTTTCGCATCATGACGTAGGCCACCGGCAGCGTCACCGAGGTGATCAACGCCATGACGGTGAATTTGCCGAGGTTACCGGCCACCCGTTTGTCCCAACGCAGCGCCAAATAGCGCAGCGGCAGCGTTTTGCGCCGCCACAGCATCAGCCCGGCCGGCAGCACCACCAACGCCGGCACCAGCGCCAGCCCCGCCAGCGCACCTTTATAGCCGCCCAGCTTGAAGCACAGGTAATATGCCACCACACCGATCAGGCTACCGCCGATCACCGCCAGCGCATTGCCCATCGCGTCGCGATAGCCTTTCAGCACCGCCATGAACAGGTTGGCGTAGGCGATGCCCATCTGAATGAAAGCGACGGCGCGCACCACGCCGACGTAATCGGCATGCCCGAACAGCCCGATGCTGATCGGTTCGGCGGCGAACAGAAACACCAGCGCCAGCAAGGTCGAAAAGCCCAGCACGATGCTCGACGCGGTACCGACCGCCAGGCGCAAACGCTGCGGATCCTGATGGTACTCCGCAACGTATTTGGTTATACCGTTAAAAATACCCGCGCCGGACAGCACGCCCAGCACGGTGATCAACTGGCGAAAGTTACCCGCCTGCCCCACGCCGCTGGGGCCAAACGCTACCGCCAGCAGTTTCACCACCAAGAGCCCCACGCCAATTTTGATCAGCGTGGAGCCGGCGGTCCATATCGATGCTTTTGCCAACGACATATCAGGCAAAGAAGCTCAGGATGGTATTGATTACCGTACGCTGATTGACATCAGACATATTGTAGAACAGCGGCAAGCGCACCAGACGCGCACTTTCCTGCGTGGTGTAACGATCTTCGCCGGCAAAGCGGCCAAACTGTTCGCCGGCCGGGCAGTCATGCAGCGGGATATAGTGGAACACGGCCATGATTTCGGCTTCCTTCAGGTAGTCGATAAAGGCCGTGCGCTCTTCGATATCACGCAGCTTGATATAGAACATGTGCGCGTTATGCACGCAGTCGGCTGGGATGCTCGGCAGTTCGATGCGGCCGGCCTTTGCCAACGACAGGAAGCTGTCGTAGTACTTCTGCCACAGTGCCAAACGGCGCTGGTTGATGCGTTCCGCCACTTCCAGCTGGCCCCACAGGTAAGCGGCCTGCAGGTCAGACATCAAATAGCTGGAACCGATGTCGCGCCAGGTATATTTATCGACCTGGCCACGGAAGAACTGGCTGCGGTTGGTGCCTTTCTCGCGGATGACTTCCGCCCGATCGATCAGGGCCGGATCGTTCACCAGCGTCGCGCCGCCTTCGCCGCCGGCGGTGTAGTTTTTGGTTTCATGGAAGCTGAAGCAGCCGATATGGCCAATGGTGCCCAATGCCTTGCCTTTGTAGGTCGACATCACACCCTGCGCGGCGTCTTCCACCACGAACAGGTTATATTTCTTCGCCAGCGCCATGATGGTATCCATCTCGCAGGCAACGCCGGCATAGTGCACTGGCACAATCGCGCGGGTTTTATCGGTGATCGCCGCTTCGATTTTGGTTTCGTCGATGTTCATGGTGTCCGGACGCAGGTCGACGAACACCACTTTGGCACCGCGCAGCACAAAGGCGTTGGCGGTTGAAACGAAGGTAAAGCTCGGCATGATCACTTCGTCACCCGGCTGAATATCCAGCAGGATGGCGGCCATTTCCAACGACGCGGTGCAGGAAGGCGTCAACAACACTTTCGCGCTGCCGAAACGCTGTTCCATCCACTGCTGGCAGCGACGGGTAAAGCCGCCGTCGCCGCACAATTTGCCGCTGCCCATGGCAGCCTGCATATATTCCAGTTCAGTGCCAACAACCGGTGGAGCGTTAAATGGAATCATGTCTACCTCTGTATAACCAGTACGCGGTGCTTTCAATCACGGCACCCTGTCGTTGATAGAGTCGTAATGCGGCGATATTGCCTGTCTGGGTCGCGACCCGCAGGCGCTGCATTCCTTGCCGCCGACATTCGGCCAGCGCCGCAGTCATCAGCCGAGTGCCAATGCCCCGGCCTGATACGCCGGGGAAAGCCGCCAGCAGGCCGATACGCATTTCCTGGCCGCCAATGTCACGCAGGCTGACAAATCCCTCTGGCCGCCCCTGTTCGTCCAGCGCCAACAGGCACTGATGATCGAAGGTGCCCAGAACGGCCTTTTCGATCCACAAAGCATAAAACCGGCCGCTGTCATCAGGTTGATACCAGGGGGTACGAAAGCGGCTGACGGTGAACGCCTGAGCCGCCGCGGTGCGCAATGCCGGGATATCGGCTTCTGCCGCCAGGCGGGACGTCTGGGCGACGAAACCCGGTTCAACCACGTGATCATGCTCAAGAGCCAGAACCAGATCGACCTCGCCCTCAACCAGGCGAAATCCCAAATCAGCCAGACCGTCCGCCAACGCAAGGTGCTGAGCGGGGACTTTGGCCTGCACCAAGGCATAAGCCGCCAGATCGGCTTCGGCAAGCGCCGGAGCCGAGGAGGAGAAGCTGAGTTTCGCGCTGTCTAGCGCGAAAAACTCGCTTTCCCACGCCAAAGGCTCAATAGTGGCGTGGACGCACATGCAGCAGATCCAACAGGTACTTACCGTAACCGGTTTTCGACAAGGCGTTGGCGGCACGTTTGAGTCCCTTGTCATCCAGCCAACCGTTGCGCCAGGCAATTTCCTCTAGACAGGCGATTTTAAAGCCCTGGCGTTTTTCTACCGTCTGCACGAAGCTGCTGGCTTCCAGCAGACTGTCGTGAGTCCCGGTGTCCAACCAGGCGAAACCGCGTCCCAACAGCTCGACGGTCAGTTCACCGCGCTCCAGATACATCTGGTTGATGCTGGTGATTTCCAGCTCGCCGCGCTCAGAAGGCTTCACCTGCTTGGCAAACTCCACCACTTGGCTATCGTAGAAGTACAGACCGGTCACCGCCCAATCGGATTTCGGTTTCTTCGGTTTCTCTTCGATCGACAGCGCACGGAAGTTGCCGTCAAACTCCACCACGCCAAAGCGTTCAGGATCCATGACCTGATAACCGAACACGGTGGCCCCTTCGGTGCGGGCCGCGACGGTTTTTAATTTCGGGCTGAAAGATTGGCCGAAGAAGATGTTATCGCCCAACACCAGGCAGCAAGAATCGCCGTTGATAAACTCCTCGCCGATCAGAAACGCCTGCGCCAGACCTTCAGGCTTAGGCTGCGCAGCGTAGCTGAGATTGACGCCGAACTGTTCGCCGTTACCCAACAAACGTTCGAAGGACGGCAGATCTTCCGGGGTCGAGATGATCAAAATATCGCGGATCCCCGCCAGCATCAGTACCGACATCGGGTAATAGATCATCGGCTTGTCATAAATCGGCAGCAGTTGCTTGGACACGCCACGAGTGATCGGATGAAGACGCGTACCGGAACCGCCAGCCAGAATAATACCTTTCATACTTACTCCAAAAACCGCCGCGCCGCCGCAGAGCGACGCGGCGTTAAATTAATCTGACAACCCTAAACGCTCGCCGGCATAAGAACCGTCTTGCACCCGGCGCCACCAGGTTTCGTTAGCCAGGTACCAGGCTACCGTCTTGCGAATGCCGCTTTCGAAGGTTTCCTGCGGCCGCCAGCCCAACTCACGATCGATTTTGCTAGCGTCGATGGCATAACGCATGTCGTGGCCCGGGCGATCCTTCACGTAAATGATGAGATCGCGGTAGTTCGCCACGCCTTCTGGTTTGTTTGGCGCCAGTTCCTCCAGCAGATCGCAAATGGTCTGTACCACTTCGATATTCTTGCGCTCGTTGTGGCCACCAATATTGTAAGTTTCGCCCACCACGCCTTCGGTCACGACCTGATAGAGCGCACGCGCGTGATCCTCGACATACAACCAGTCACGCACCTGCGCGCCGTTGCCGTATACCGGCAGCGGTTTGCCGGCTACCGCATTCAGGATCACCAACGGAATTAACTTCTCCGGGAAGTGATAAGGACCGTAGTTATTCGAACAGTTAGTCACGAGGGTCGGCAAACCGTAGGTGCGTAACCAGGCACGCACCAGATGATCGCTCGACGCCTTGGAGGCGGAATACGGACTGCTCGGCGCATAGGGCGTGGTTTCGGTGAACAGATCGTCGGTGCCGTGCAGGTCGCCGTACACTTCGTCGGTGGAGATATGATGGAAACGGAAAGCCAGCTTCTTCTCCGCCGCCAACGGCTGCCAGTAATGGCGCGCCGCTTCCAGCATCGTGTAAGTGCCAACCACGTTAGTCTCGATAAAGGCCGCCGGGCCGTCGATAGAACGATCGACGTGGCTTTCCGCCGCCAGGTGCATCACTACATCCGGTTGATACTGGGCAAATACCCGATCCAACCCGGCGCGATCGCAGATGTCGACCTGCTCAAAAGCATAGCGCTCGCTCTCGGCCACCACCGCCAGCGACTCGAGGTTACCGGCATAGGTCAGCTTATCCACCACCACCACGCTGTCGCCGGTGGCCTCGATGATGTGCCGCACAACTGCGGAGCCAATGAAACCGGCACCACCGGTAACTAAAATACGTTTCAACGCCATACTCCTTTGGTATCAACAACCCATGTTTGTTTTACATCTTCCGGCCGGATGGCCCTGAACTGTTGGTGATCGACCAACATCACGATCACATCGGCCTGCTGCAACGCCTCGGCAATCGGCGTCAACGTCACATGGCCCGCCAGCGACTTCGGCAACTGTTCGACGTTCGGTTCCACCGCCAGCGTTTCGCCGACGTGCCATTCGGCGATCAGGTGCGCCACCTCTACCGCCGGGCTTTCACGCAAATCGTCGATATTCGGCTTGAAGGCCAGGCCGAAACAGGCAATTTTCACCTCGGACGCGCGCTTGTCGGTGGCGGCCAGGCAATCGGCCACCGCCGCTTTCACCCGGTCGACCACCCACAACGGTTTGCCGTCGTTCACCAGACGTGCGGTATGGATCAAGCGCGCCTGCTGCGGGTTCTGCGCCACGATAAACCACGGATCGACGGCGATGCAGTGGCCGCCGACGCCTGGGCCAGGCTGTAGAATGTTCACCCGCGGGTGACGGTTCGCCAGGCGAATCAGTTCCCAGACGTTGATCCCCTGTTCGGCGCAAATCAGCGACAGTTCGTTAGCAAAGGCGATGTTCACATCGCGGAAGCTGTTTTCCGTCAGCTTGCACATCTCGGCAGTGCGTGAGTTGGTGACCACGCATTCCCCCTCGAGGAAAATCTTGTACAGCTCACTGGCGCGCGCCGAGCACTTCGGCGTCATGCCGCCGATCACGCGATCGTTTTGAATCAGCTCCACCATCACCTGCCCCGGCAACACGCGCTCCGGGCAATAGGCGATATTCACGTCCGCCGCTTCGCCCGCTTGTTGCGGGAAGCTGAGATCGCTGCGCGCCTGCGCCAACCATTCCGCCATCTGTTCAGTGGCGCCCACCGGCGAGGTGGACTCAAGGATCACCAGATCGCCTTTTTTCAGCACCGGCGCCAGCGATTTCGCCGCCGCCTCGACATAGGCCAGATCCGGCTCATGGTCGCCCTTGAACGGCGTAGGCACCGCGATCAGGAACGCATCTGCCGCCAGCGGTTTGGTCACCGCCTGCAGGAAACCGCCGTCGACGGCATCCTTGACCACTTTATCCAGATCCGGTTCGACGATGTGGATAGCACCGCGATTAATGGTATCTACCGCATGTTGGTTAACATCTACGCCCACCACTTTTTTCTTGCGGGAAGCAAACGCCGCCGCCGTTGGCAAGCCGATATAACCCAGGCCGATAACCGAAATAGTGTCAAAACTCATAGTGTCACCTGATGATTCTTTAAAGCTTCGAGGATACGCTGACAGGCATGCCCGTCACCGTATGGGTTGTGCGCCCGGCTCATCGCGTGATATTCGCTTTCGTCCGTCAACAGCCGGGTCACCGCTTCAACAATTTTGGCCACATCGGTGCCGACCAGGCGCACCGTGCCCGCATCTACCGCCTCCGGGCGCTCGGTGGTGTCGCGCATCACCAGCACCGGCTTGCCTAACGAGGGCGCCTCTTCCTGAATGCCGCCGGAGTCGGTGAGGATCATGTAAGCGTGGGTCATCAGATAGACAAACGGCAAATAATCCTGCGGCTCGATCAGCATGACGTTGTCGATGCCTTTCAAAATGCGATTCACCGGCTCGCTGACATTCGGATTGAGATGCACCGGGTACACCACCTGCACTTCCGGGTGGCTGCTGGCGATCTCCGCCAGCGCGCTGCAAATCCGCTCAAAACCGCCGCCAAAGCTTTCCCGGCGATGGCCGGTGACCAGAATCAGTTTTTTGTCGGCGTCGAGGAACGGGTAACGCTGTGCCAGGCCCGCGCGCAGCGCAGCATCACTCATCACGCGGTCGCGCACCCAGAACAGCGCGTCGATTACCGTATTGCCGGTCACGAAAATGTGGTTGTCCGGCAGCAGCTCGCGCAACAGATTCTGGCGCGAGTTCTCGGTTGGCGCGAAATGGTACATCGCCAGATGGCCGGTCAGTTTGCGGTTGGCCTCTTCCGGCCAGGGAGAATACAGATTGCCGGTACGCAGCCCGGCCTCGACATGCCCAACGGGGATGCGTTGATAGAACGCCGCCAGGCTGGTCGCCAGCGTGGTGGTGGTATCGCCGTGCACCAGCACCACGTCCGGTTTGAAGTCTTCCAGCACCCCTTTCAACCCTTCCAGGATGCGACAGGTGATTTCCGTTAGCCCCTGGCCGGGTTTCATGATGTTCAGGTCGTAATCCGGCGTGATCTCAAACAACCGCAATACCTGATCCAACATCTCACGATGCTGTGCCGTTACGCAGACTCTTGCGTCAAAGGCCTCATCCTGGGCCAGTGCATGTACCAGCGGCGCCATTTTAATGGCTTCAGGTCTGGTGCCGAAAACAGTCAACACTTTCACAGCGAATCTCTTTTGGTCGGTTAATCGCAGGCACCGCCTGCGAATGGGGAGCTCACGCGCCCTGCATCAGATTATTATATTATTTTTTAACTACGCGGCCGACGCGCCAAGGCAACACCCGCGCCAACCAAAGCGCCCATCGCGCCCCACAGAATCAGCCAGAATACCCGGCGTGGGCTGTCACGTTTTACCGGCTCTTCCGGCGTGCGCAAATAACGATAGGTCTGGAACTTCTCATCCAACGTCGGGCCAACGTTCAGCGTCGCCAGCATCGCGCGGTTCTGATCGTAATCCAGATCGTAGGTCGGGCCGGAGGCCTGCAGGCCTTCCAGACGTGCCTGCAGCATTGGCCGGCCCAGCAGGAACAGATCAGAATCCGGCAGTTGCTCGGCCGGAGTGTCGGTTTGCGTGCGGCTAATCCCCTGGCTTTCAGCGATTTTCAGCGCCTGCTGCGTGGTATTCAGCTCGCGCTTGTAAACCGACTCTGCCACCGCTTCCTGACGCTTGACCTGCGCCTTCATCGAGGTGGTGCGAGCGGCCCATGCCCCTTGGATCTCTTCGTTCAGGTGCAGAGCAGCACGGTGGCTGGCGAAAGCCACGTATTGACGCAGCAGGCGGTTGGCGTCCGCGGCGGTTTCCGCCGTCAGCTTCACGCCGTCGTTCGGGACTTTTTTGTCGTCACGCGGCGTGAACAGGATGTTGTTGATCAGCTCGTCGAGCAGCGCCGCATCGGCGCGGGCATCCCCTTCCTGACGTTGCTTGTAATAATCACTCTGCAGCCAGAAATCGCGACGCGTATCGTAAGCCGCCAGTTGCATGATGAACTCATTGTACGCTTCATCCGCGATGCTCGGCTGATCGCCCGCCGCCGCCGGCAACGTGCGCACATCCAGATTGCGCAGGAACTGTTGCTGGGAGTAGTAACCGCCCAGCGCATTCACTGTGGGCTTGTCGGTGATTGCGGTCGCGCTCCATTCTTGCTTAACCAGATAAGAGACGATCAGCGCGACCGCCGCGAACAGCACCGCAATGCCGATTATCCACGGTTTGCCGCGCCACAGGGTGCAGCACAGGCCGCGGATATCGAGTTCGTTATCCACCGCCGGGGTATGCTTGTCAGACGTTGTTTCTGGATTCATCACAGCCAAAAAGCCTCTGGTCTCTGGTTAAGGTACTTGCTTGTTATCGCCCGAACGCCGCAGCCGGCGCTTGATACGCTTAATGTACCGCGCAACCCGCCAGGCGCGCTTGATGCAGTAACCGTACAGGAAGAATGCAAGCAAGAATAATGCCAACATAACCCACTCAGGGATAAAAGTCAGGCGTTCGCCGATCACGCCCACCGCCGCCAGCAATGCGGCCGCCAGGGTGATCAATACGAAAGCCTGCCGTGGCGTAAAGCCGGCGCGCATGATCAGGTGGTGAATATGTTGACGATCGGGAGAGAAGGGGCTCATCCCCTTGCGTAAACGACGATACATGATTGCTATCATGTCCATCAGCGGAATAGCGATGATCCACAGCGCAGTCACCGGGTTAATCGAGTGTGCCTTGCCCTGCGAGCTTTGCAACAGCAGCCAAATGGCGGTAAAGCCGATCAGGGTACTGCCGGCATCCCCCATGAACACCTTATAACGGCGGCCGAGGATGCCGAGGTTGAGCAAAATATAGGGAACGATGGTGGCGATCATCGCAAAGCACCAGAACGCCATCTCATGGTGACCGCTCAGGTACAGCAACAGACCCAGCGCGCCGAAGGAAACGCATGACAGCCCACCCAGCAGGCCATCAATGCCATCGACCATGTTGAAGGCGTTGATCGCCGCCCATACCGCGAACAGCGTCACCAAATAGCCGAACGGCCCCAGCAACATCTCCCAGTCGCCCAGCACATGGCCGAAGCTGCGCAGATACAGACCGGCGAACACCATCATGGCGATGCCGACCAACGCCTGCACCAGGGCGCGGATCTTAACGCTGATGTCAAAACGATCGTCGAGCGCGCCCACAAACACCAGAATGCCGGCGCAGGTGAGGTAAAGCTTGGCGTGCGCGATAGGCTGTTCGGAGATCCAAAATGCGAAGCACAATCCGGCATAAACGGAAATACCGCCGACCAGAGGAATCAGCCCCTGATGGCGTTTGCGATAATTGGGTTTATCTACCAGACCAATACGTTTTGCCGCCTTGCGGGCAACAAAGAGAAAAGCCAAAGAAAACAGGAAAACAAATAGAATTTCAGTACTCATAGTGAGTAAGTTCACAGTTAACAGATCTCTGTAGAAGATAAGGCAGCTTACCACGGGCAATAGCTTGTGCCATCGGCCCCCGCCACCTTTCGGTCATTTCCTATGACAACGGTGATTCATGCCTATTTTCTTCGCATCGGCTGACAAAACGACAGCAGCAAAGCCGACCGACGCAACGCCGACCGACAAACAAGATGAATTCTCAATAAGTCGAGGAAACAACTTACTTTTCCATTACTGCTACTTATCGTATCCGCCAAAAGCGAAAAACGCCACGACTAGGCGTGGCGTTCAGCGAATTTTTTAACGAATTATGAGCGTTTCATCATATCGAAGAATTCATCGTTGGTTTTAGTCATCGCCAACTTATTAATGAGGAACTCCATCGCGTCAATCTCACCCATCGGGTGAATGATTTTGCGCAGGATCCACATTTTTTGCAGCTCTTCGGAGGTGGTGAGCAGCTCTTCTTTACGGGTACCGGAGCGGTTGTAATCGATCGCCGGGAATACGCGTTTCTCGGCGATTTTACGCGCCAAGTGCAATTCCATGTTGCCGGTACCTTTAAATTCTTCGTAGATCACTTCGTCCATCTTCGAACCGGTATCAACCAGCGCGGTCGCGATGATGGTCAGGCTGCCGCCCTCTTCCACGTTACGTGCCGCACCGAAGAAACGCTTCGGACGATGCAGGGCGTTGGCGTCCACACCACCGGTCAGCACCTTACCGGAAGCCGGTACCACGGTGTTGTAGGCACGCGCCAGACGGGTGATAGAGTCAAGCAGAATGATCACGTCTTTCTTGTGCTCAACCAGGCGTTTGGCCTTCTCGATTACCATTTCGGCCACTTGCACGTGGCGCGAAGCCGGTTCGTCGAAGGTCGATGCGATCACTTCACCTTTCACCAGGCGCTGCATCTCGGTCACTTCTTCCGGACGTTCGTCGATCAGCAGCACCATCAGCACGCAGTCTGGGTGGTTGTAAGCGATACTCTGCGCAATGTTCTGCAGCAGCATGGTTTTACCGGCTTTCGGCGGTGCCACGATCAGGCCACGCTGGCCGCGGCCAATCGGTGCCGCCAGGTCCAGTACGCGCGCCGTCAGGTCTTCGGTCGAGCCGTTGCCGCGCTCCATCCGCAGACGGGAATTGGCGTGCAGCGGCGTCAAGTTCTCGAACAGGATCTTGCTGCGGGCGTTTTCCGGCTTGTCGTAGTTGACTTCGTTGACTTTCAACAGGGCAAAATAGCGCTCGCCTTCTTTTGGCGGACGAATCTTACCGGAAATGGTGTCACCTGTGCGGAGGTTGAAGCGGCGGATTTGGCTAGGGGATACATAGATGTCGTCGGGACCGGCGAGGTAGGAACTGTCTCCAGAGCGGAGGAAACCGAATCCATCCTGCAATATCTCGAGCACGCCGTCGCCGAAGATATCTTCTCCGCTTTTCGCATGTTGCTTCAGAATGGAGAAGATAATGTCCTGCTTGCGCATGCGGGCAAGGTTTTCCAGCCCCATATTTTCGCCGAGAGTAATCAGCTCAGAAACCGGCGTATTCTTTAATTCGGTAAGATTCATAGTGGTGGGTTCTTAAACTCGGGGTATGTCTCGAACTTGTATCGTGAATGGTATGGCAGCGAGATGCGTGCCTGTTTACTGGACGTTCGATCACCGGGCGCAGAGCCGTCGCGGTAAGAAATGGCTTACATCGGGCGCACGCATTGACGGTTGAAGATCGAAGGTACCTTAAAAATGATTTTTGCAAAACCGTTTGATTGCCAAAACACGGGCTGAGTTCAGTTTACTTTCAACGCCAGTGGTTCGACACAGAGTATAGCTTTAGATTCAAACTCTTTAGATTTAAAACTTCGGGCAAGTTCTATATGCAGTGTGGTTAAACTTAACACGCTTCTTGGCAGGCGTCTAGCGGTGAATTGAACATCACCGCCAGGCGCCTGATACTGGGCTTCCCGCCCGATTACAGATTCGCGTTCAGGAAATCTTTGAGCTGACCTTTGGACAACGCGCCAACCTTGGTCGCGGCCACTTCACCGTTCTTGAACAGTAACAGCGTAGGGATACCACGGATACCGTACTTAGGCGCGGTAGCCGGGTTCTGATCGATATTCAGCTTGGTGATGGTCAGTTTGCCTTCGAACTCTTCGGCAATCTCATCCAGAATCGGAGCAATCATCTTGCACGGCCCACACCATTCAGCCCAGAAATCGACCAGGATCGGCCCTTCCGCATTCAGCACATCGGCTTCGAAGCTGCTGTCAGTCAGGTGAATAATTTTATCGCTCATGTTCTACTCCACAGGATTATGTCTACCTTGTTGGTGTAGCATTAACCAACTCAAGGTGATTTTATTGCACCGCGTTTATTTCAACGGATGTGCTTTCGTAAAGCAATAGTTAGCTGATATTCTACCACACTATGAGCAAAACACACTTGACCGAACAGAAGTTTTCCGACTTCGCCCTGCACCCGTTAGTCCTTGAAGCCCTTGAGAAAAAAGGGTTTCACAATTGCACGCCTATCCAGGCGTTAGCATTGCCGCTCACGCTCTCCGGGCGTGACGTTGCAGGTCAGGCGCAAACCGGTACCGGAAAGACGCTGGCGTTTTTGGCGTCTACTTTTCACTATTTGCTGACTCACCCGGCGAAACAGGATCGCCAGACCAATCAGCCGCGCGCCTTGATCATGGCGCCTACGCGTGAACTGGCGGTGCAAATCCACTCCGATGCTGAAGCGCTCTCCCAGAGCACCGGCCTCAAACTGGGCCTGGCCTACGGCGGCGACGGCTACGACAAACAGCTGAAAGTGCTGGAAAGCGGCGTGGACATTCTGATTGGCACCACCGGCCGTTTAATCGATTACACCAAGCAGAACTATGTCGATCTCGGCGCGATGCAGGTTGTCGTGCTGGATGAAGCCGATCGCATGTACGATCTTGGCTTTATCAAAGACATCCGTTGGCTGTTCCGCCGTATGCCTACGGCCGATCAACGCCTGAACATGCTGTTCTCCGCTACCCTGTCCTATCGCGTACGCGAATTGGCCTTCGAGCAGATGAACAACGCCGAATATGTTGAAGTGGAACCGGAACAGAAAACCGGCCACCGCATTAAAGAAGAGCTGTTCTACCCGTCCAACGAAGAAAAAATGCGTCTGCTGCAGACGCTGATCGAAGAAGAGTGGCCGGATCGCGCCATCATCTTCGCCAACACCAAGCACCGCTGCGAAGACATCTGGGGCCATCTGGCCGCCGACGGTCACCGCGTCGGCCTGCTGACCGGTGACGTGGCGCAGAAAAAACGCCTGCGCATCCTCGACGATTTCACCAAGGGCAACCTGGATATCCTGGTCGCCACCGACGTCGCCGCGCGCGGTCTGCACATTCCCGCCGTCACGCACGTCTTCAACTACGATCTGCCTGACGACTGCGAAGACTACGTGCACCGCATCGGCCGTACCGGCCGAGCAGGCGCCAGCGGCCACTCCATCAGCCTGGCGTGTGAAGAGTACGCGCTCAACCTGCCGGCGATCGAGACCTATATCGACCACAGCATTCCGGTGAGCAAGTACAACAGCGATGCGCTGCTGACCGATCTGCCGGCGCCGAAGCGCCTGTCGCGTCCGCGCGGCGGCAACGGCCCACGTCGCAACTCCGCGCCTCGTCGCGGCGGCGCGCCGCGCAGCAACCGTAAACGCCCGAGCTGATCGCCATGCTCAGCTCCAGCACGCTTTATGCTGCCATCGACCTCGGCTCCAACAGCTTCCACATGTTGGTGGTGCGCGAGGTGGCCGGCAGCATTCAGACTCTGGCGCGGATCAAGCGCAAGGTGCGCCTGGCGGCCGGGCTGGATCAGCACAATCACCTGTCGCATGAGGCCATGCAGCGCGGCTGGCAGTGTCTGCGGCTGTTCTCTGAACGCCTGCAGGACATTCCGCGCGAGCAGATCCGCGTCGTCGCCACCGCCACGCTGCGCCTGGCGTCCAACGCCGATGAGTTCCTGCAGGTCGCCGAGCAAATCCTCGGCTGCCCGGTGCAGGTGATCAGCGGCGAAGAAGAGGCACGGCTGATTTATCACGGCGTCGCGCACACCACCGGCGGGCCGGATCAGCGGCTGGTCGTCGACATCGGCGGCGGCAGCACCGAACTGGTCACCGGCACCGGCGCACAGGCATCGCAGCTGTATAGCCTGTCGATGGGCTGCGTTACCTGGCTGGAGCGCTACTTCAGCGACCGCAACCTCGGGCAAGAAAACTTCGAGCGCGCCGAACAGGCCGCGCGCGAAATGGTGCGGCCGATCGCACCGCAGCTGCGCCAGCAAGGTTGGCAGATCTGCGTCGGCGCTTCCGGCACCGTGCAAGCGCTGCAGGAGATCATGGTGGCGCAAGGCATGGATGAACGCATCACCCTGCCCAAGCTGCGCCAGTTGAAACAGCGTGCCATTCAGTGCGGCAAGCTGGAAGAGCTGGAGATCGAAGGGTTGACGCTGGAGCGCGCGCTGGTCTTCCCGAGCGGCCTGTCCATTCTGCTGGCCATTTTCCAGGAGCTCGGCATCGAGAGCATGATGCTGGCCGGCGGAGCGCTGCGTGAAGGCCTGGTTTACGGCATGCTGCATCTGCCGGTGGAGCAGGATATTCGCATCCGCACCATCCGCAACCTGCAGCGCCGTTACCTGATCGATACCGAGCAGGCCGAACGCGTGAGCCAGCTCGCCGCCAATTTCTCGCAGCAGGTCGCCAACGAGTGGCAGTTAGACGCACGATGTCGCGAGCTATTGCACAGCGCCAGCCTGATCCACGAACTCGGCCTCAGCGTCGATTTCAAGCAGGCGCCGCAACACGCCGCCTACCTGATCCGCCATCTGGACTTACCCGGCTTTACCCCGGCGCAGAAAAAACTGCTGGCCACCCTGCTGCAAAACCAGAGCAACCCTCTCGACCTGTCGCTGTTGAACCAGCAAAACGCCCTGCCGCCGCGCACCGCGCAGCGTCTGTGCCGCATTTTGCGCCTGGCGATCATCTTCGCCAGCCGCCGCCGCGACGACACGCTGCCGGCGGTGCGTTTACGCGCCAATCAGGACGATGAACTGACGGTGATTTTGCCGCCGGGGTGGCTGGAACAGCATCCGCTGCGCGCCGAGGCGCTGGAGCAGGAAAGCCACTGGCAGAGCTACGTCCACTGGACGCTGCGGTTGGAAGAACAACGTTGAAATGACCAGGGCGCGATGAGCGCCCTGTCTTTTTAATTCCCGCCTTTGGCCTTGGCCAGCTGGGCGCGGATATTGGCCAGATGGCTCTGCCCTTTCTGCATCCGCTCCTGCGGGCTTACCACTTTGCGCTCGGTTTCCCACGCCAAATCGTCCTGCGGCAACTCCAGCAGGAAGCGGCTCGGCTCCGGCCGCACCAGCTCACCGTACTGACGGCGCTCGCGGCACAGGGTGAAGATCAGCTCTTTTTGCGCGCGGGTGATCCCCACATAGGCCAGACGCCGCTCTTCGTCGACATTGTCTTCGTCAATGCTGCTCTGGTGCGGCAGCAGGCCCTCTTCCATGCCCACCAGGAACACGTAAGGGAACTCCAGCCCCTTGGAGGCGTGCAGCGTCATCAGCTGTACCTGATCCAGTTCTTCTTCGCTTTCGCCGCGCTCCATCATGTCGCGCAGGGTGAAGCGCGTCACCACCTGGGTCAGCGTCATCGGCTCGTCCAAATCGTTGCCTTCCAGCATCTCCGTCATCCAACCGAACAGCGTGTTGACGTTCTTCATCCGCATTTCGGCGGCCTTCGGGCTGGTCGAGGTTTCAAACAGCCAGCTTTCATAATCCACGCCGCGGATCAGATCGCGCACCGCCGCCACCGGCTCACGCTCCGCCTGTTGAGCGATGCCGCCCAGCCAATGGGTGAAGCGCTGCAACGATTCCAGCCCGCGCCCGGTCAAGTGCTGGCTCAGCCCCAGATCGAAACTGGCGTGGAATAAACTCTTGTTGCGCTGGTTGGCCCATTCGCCGAGCTTCTGCAGCGTCGCCGGGCCGATCTCGCGCTTGGGGGTATTGACGATGCGCAGGAAGGCGCTGTCGTCCTCCGGGTTGGTCAGCACGCGCAGGTAGGCCAGCAGATCCTTAATCTCGGGGCGCGAGAAGAACGAGGTGCCGCCGGAAATCTTGTACGGAATGCGGTTCTGCATCAGCATCTTTTCAAACACCCGCGACTGGTGGTTGCCGCGGTACAGGATCGCATAGTCGCCGTAGTTGGTCTTTTTCACGAAGTGGTGGGCGATCAGCTCCCCCACCACCCGCTCGGCTTCGTGCTCCTCGTTGTTGGCAGTCACCACTTTCAGCTCTTCGCCATACCCCAGCTCGGAAAACAGCCGTTTTTCAAACACGTGCGGGTTATTGGCGATCAGGATATTGGCCGCCTTCAGAATGCGCTCGCTGGAACGGTAGTTTTGCTCCAGTTTGATCACCTGCAGCGCCGGGAAATCCTCCTTCAGCAGCACCAGGTTCTGCGGCCGCGCGCCGCGCCAGGAGTAGATCGACTGGTCATCGTCACCCACCACGGTAAAGCGCGCGCGGTTGCCCACTAACAGCTTCACCAGCTCGTACTGGCTGGTGTTGGTATCCTGGTATTCATCCACCAGCAGGTAGCGGATGCGCTGCTGCCAGCGTTCGCGCACCTCTTCGTTGCGTTGCAACAGCAGCGTTGGCAACAGGATCAGGTCGTCGAAGTCCAGCACGTTGCACGCCCGCATATGGGCGTGGTACAGGCCGTAGCAGTGGGCGAACAGCTTGTCGCGCTCCGAGCGCGCCAGCTCCGCCGCCCGCTGGGGATCGATCAGGTCGTTTTTCCAGTTGGAGATGGTCGAAATCAGCTGCGCCACCAGCGTTTTATCGCTTTCCAGCCACTTTTCGGTCAGCTCTTTCAACAGCGCCAGCTGATCTTGGTCGTCGAACAGCGAGAAGTTGGATTTCATCCCCAACGCCACGTATTCCCGCTTGATGATCTCCAGCCCCAGGGTATGGAAGGTGGAAATCATCAGCCCGCGCGCCTCTTTGCGCCCCAGGGTTTGCGACACGCGCTCTTTCATCTCGCGCGCGGCCTTGTTGGTAAAGGTCACGGCGGCGATGTGCCGCGCCTGGTAGCCGCAGTGGTGGATCAGGTGGGCTATCTTGTTGGTGATAACGCGCGTCTTGCCGGAACCGGCACCGGCCAACACCAGGCAGGGCCCGGTAACGAATTCGACGGCTTGTTGTTGGCTGGGGTTTAATCGCATGGTGCTGGCTTGCTCGGCTGTAAAACGTGGAAGGGAATTGTAGCAGAAAGCGCCGACGAGATTTAGCGGGTATAATCAGCGCAATTTTCGCATCGACAAAGGCAATACCATGGCAAAAACGGCGTGCGCCCTGCACATTCTGGTAGACAATGAAAAGCTGGCCAACGAGCTGCTGGCCAAGCTGAAGCGCGGCGTCAGCTTCGACACGCTGGCGCGCAAATACTCGAGCTGCCCGTCAAAACGCAACGGCGGCTCGCTGGGCGAGTTCAACAAAGGCGCGATGGTGCCGGCGTTCGATAAAGCGGTGTTCAGCATCCCGCTGCTCAAACCTTACGGCCCGGTCAAAACCCAGTTCGGTTACCACATCATCAAGGTGCTGTACCGCAACTGAGGGGGCCTGAGCCCCCCTGCGGCGAATTACTGCGCGCTGGCGTCCGTCGCCGGCGCTGCCACCGCGGCGTCGGCCGGCTTGGCTTCTTCCGTCACCACCGCCGGCGCCGGCATCATGATGCCGTCATAGGTTTCCTGCAGCTGCTTCATGCTCATTTCCGGCTCGCCCTTCGGCTGCATCAGCACTAGCGTCGCCTCCTGAGAAAGCTGCAGCTTCAGCGCCTGATTCAGCGTCTCCAGCGTCAGGCTGGACAGGAACTCCTGGCGCAGCTTCTGATACAGCTCCGGCGCGATATCCACCACCCCGCTCTGTTGCGAGCGCAGACGCTGGCTCATCAGCACATCGGTGTCGGTGCGGGCGTAGGTCGCGAACAGCTTGCTCAGCTGATCGTTTTTCTGCGCCAGCAACGCATCGAATTCTTCTTTCGACAGGCCGTTGTCACGCACGTTGGCCAGCTCGCGGGCAATAAAGCCCAGGCTGCCGTTCAGATTGTTGTTCGGCGTATCCAGATGAATGGCGCACTGCCCTCGTTGATACTGCACGCGGCAGTCAAAGCCCAGATGCAGGCTCTTCTGTTCGCTTTTTTCCAGCGTCTGCTGGAGATGCCAGAACAGCGCCTCGCGGGCGAGATCGCCACGCCAGTAACGAAGCAGGCTCTGCGAATCGCGAATCGGGTGCCACGGCGAATCCCACATGATCGACAGCGTATCCTGTTTCACCTGCTCGCTGATCAGGCTCACCGGCTGCTGCGGCAGCGGTGTCAGCGTCGGCATCGGGGCCGGGGTTTCACGTTTGCCTTGCAGCGGCGAGAACGCCTTGTTGATCTGCTCGCCCAGGCTGCGGCTGTCAACCTTGCCGACCACGAACAGCGTCATGGCATCCGGGGTATACCACTGTTGGTAGAATTTCTTCAGCTGCTCGAGGTTGACCGGCCGTTTTGCCGGCTGCGCCGGATCGTGCGCCAGCAGCGTCGAGCCTTTCAGGCGGTAACGCCACCAGACGTCTTGGGTATTAGGCGGGAAAGTGCCGACCGGATTGATGCTGGAATTCATCACCGCATGCACCGTATGCTCGTCGATCGCCAATTTGCCGGTGGTATCTGCCAGCCAGGCCAGCGCTTCTTTCAGCAGGTCGGGCCGGTTGTTCGGCAGACTGAGGTTATACATGGTGAAATCATACGAGATGATAGCCGGCGGCAGCGGCCGCTCGTTGTCCACGCTCTGCTGCCACAGGGCGCGCAGCTGCGGGGCCGTGAAGCTTTCGCTACGCGCCAACGCCAGCCGCGGCAGCAGATGAGCAAAGCCGGTCTGCTGCGAAGACTCCACCAAAGAGCCGGTATTGACGATCAACCGCAGTTCAACGCGGTCACTCGGCCGCTGCGGCGTATCGAGAATCTGCCATGAAAACCCGTTGGCCAACGCCCCCTGCTGCCAGGCAGGGTCGGGTTGTAGTGCTTCAGCCTGCACGCTGCTACTGGCTGCAGCCAATAGCAACCCACCAACTATAAGATGAATTCTGGTGCCCTGCATGTGAACCCCTACTTAATGACTATCCAATTTCTTATGCAAATGCGTGTATTCCATTCAATGGAATCATAAAAATACGCCCTGAGTTTCACGGTGGGGCGGAAAGCAGAAAGTGTACCACCGTGTTAGACCGCGCGCCTTTGCGGATGTCACTCATTAGAGTGAAAAATAATGGATTGCGGGGTTTTTAATGCAAAAAATCGTTACGAGGCAGGGGAAGAACCTCACCGGCCGCGGATGCGGCCGGTGATTTACCGCCGATATCAGGCGGAAGGCAGCGTTTTGTCCGCGCCGGTGTTTTTGTTGTTCAGCGTGTCTTTCAGCTGTTTTTCATCCAGCTGGTTACACCATTTTGCCACCACCACGGTCGCCACCCCGTTGCCCACCAAGTTGGTCAACGCACGGGCTTCCGACATGAAGCGGTCGATGCCGAGGATCAGCGCCAGGCCGGCCAGCGGCAGATGGCCGACGGCGGAGATGGTGGCGGCCAACACGATAAAGCCGCTGCCGGTGACACCCGCCGCCCCTTTGGAGGAAAGCAGCAGCACCACCAGCAGGGTAATCTGATGCATGATGTCCATGTGGGTATTGGTCGCCTGCGCGATAAACACCGCGGCCATGGTCAGGTAGATAGAGGTGCCGTCCAGGTTGAAGGAGTACCCGGTCGGAATAACCAGACCCACCACTGATTTCTTGCAGCCCAGCTTCTCCATTTTATCCAGCATGCGCGGCAGCGCGGATTCGGACGACGAGGTCCCCAGCACGATCAGCAGCTCTTCTTTGATGTAGTTGACGAATTTGAAGATGCTGAAGCCGTTGGCGCGGGCGATGCTGCCCAACACCACCACCACGAACAGGATGCAGGTGATATAGAAGCACACGATCAGTTGGCCGAGTTGCACCAGGGTGCCGACACCGTATTTACCGATGGTAAACGCCATAGCGCCGAAGGCCCCCAGCGGCGCCAGGCGCATGATCATATTGATGATGCCGAAAATCACCCGCGAGAAGCTGTCTATCACGTTGTAGATCAGCTGCCCTTTGTCGCCCAGACGATGCAGGGCGAAGCCGAACAGTACCGCGAACAGCAGCACCTGAAGAATGTTGCCGCTGGCGAACGCGCCGATCACGCTGCCGGGGATGATGTCCAGCAGGAACGGAATGATGCCCTGCTGCTGTGCCTGCTCGGCGTAGACCGCCACCGCCTTGGCGTCCAGCGTGCCGGGATCGACGTTCATGCCGGCGCCCGGTTGCACCAGGTTGACGATCACCAGACCGATAATCAGCGCGATGGTGCTGACGATTTCAAAATACAGCAGCGCGATGGCGCCGGTGCGCCCCACCGCCTTCATGCTTTCCATGCCGGCGATGCCGGTCACCACGGTGCAGAAGATCACCGGTGCGATGATCATCTTGATCAGTTTGACGAAGCCATCGCCCAGAGGTTTCATCTCGGCGCCGAGGTCAGGGTAGAAATGGCCAAGCAGGATACCCAGCGTGATCGCCGTCAGTACCTGAAAATAGAGGCTCTTAAAGATCGTTGTTTTCATATGAACATCCTATGGGGGGAAGACACGCACCAGGCAGCAGTCTAAAAATCCAGCCTGTTCATTGCTTGCGCGGAAAATAACACCCACTTAACAACATGGAAATAATTTGTTGCACCCGCCCCTGAGGGTTGATGTGAATTTAAGAGCTGAAACGCGTCAGTCGAGGTGCAAAGCTGAAAATTGCGTAAGCCTTTGTTTGCACTAACGCAAAAGAGGTAGATGAAGAATGGCGATTTTCGGACGGGGAAAAGTACCGGAAAGGTCACGCGGCGCTCACGGCGCCGCGCGGCAAAACTCGGCTTCGAACGCTTCGCGCGGCAGCGGCCGGGCGAACAGGAATCCTTGCCCGCTGCGAATGCCGTGCTGCAGCAGCCAGTCGCGCTGCCCGGCGTTTTCCACGCCTTCGGCCATCACCGGTAACGCCAGCACTTCGGAGATCGAACTGACGATACGCGCCATCGCATCGTCGGCCGGCAGCCCCTGAATGAAGCTGCGGTCGATTTTGATCAAATCTATCGGCAGGGATTTCAACCGGTTCAGGTACTCCAGGCTGGAGTAGCCCATGCCGAAGTCATCTAGCGCGATAGACAATCCCAGATCGTGCAGCTCACGCAGCAGCGCCAGCGCGTGGTCGAGATCGTCGATGCGTACCGTCTCGGTGATCTCCAGCAGCAGCTTGCGCGGATCGATCCGATACTGCGCCAGCAGGTTTTTCAGATGCGGAACAAACGCCTCATGTTGCATCTGAATACCGGAAACGTTGACCGCCAGCGGCAGCGCAATGCCGCGTTGCTGCCAGTCCGCCAGGATGCGGCAGGACTCTTCCAACACCCAGTTGCCGAGAGGCACGATCACACCCAGCTCTTCCGCCAGCGGGATAACGTCGGCCGGCAGGGTATAGCTGCCGTCATACTGCTGCCAACGCAGCAGCGCTTCGGCGCCGATCACCTCGTTGGACTGCATGTCGATCTGCGGCTGCAGGAACAGCGTGAAATGCCGCTGCTCGATGCCGTGCAAGATCTCGCTCTCCTGGGTCAACCGCTTCTGCGTGCGTTCCGTCAGGCTGGGCTCGAAGAACAGGATCTGATTTTTTCCTTCGCGGTGCGCGGACATCATCGCCGAGGTGGCGCTGCGCAGCAGCTGTTCCGCACTCTCCCCCTGATTGAGGTAGTGCGCGATGCCGATACTGGCGTTGGGCCGCAGCGCCAAACCTTCCAGCGTCAACGGCGCGTTGATCTCCGCCATGATACGCCGCGCCAGCTGCATGGCGTGGAACGGCCGCTCGATGCCCTTGGCCAGAATGGCGAATTCGGTATTGCTCAGCTGTGCCAGCACGCCGTTTTCGTCGATGCAGCCGCGCAGCTTCTTCGCCAACGCCAGCAGCAACGCTTCACGCATCGCCGGGCTCATCACGCCAGACGCTTCATGCAGCGTCTCGATGCCGATCACCAACAGGTTAAAACGCTCGGGGCGCAGGCTGGAGGCGATATGCTGTTCCAGCAACGCGTTCAGCAACGCCGGATTTGGCAATTCGGTCACCGGGTGGCGGGTGCTCAGGCGGCTCATGTCGGCATGCGCCTTGGCCAACGTCTGTTGATTGCGGTTGTAGTTGCGCACCAGCAGGCCGAGCTCGTCGTCCTGGTGCAGCGCCGGCAGCATCAGTTGGTGATAGGGCGCTTCGTCCTGCGAGATGTTCTCCAGCTCTTTGGCCATCGCGCGCAGCGGGTGCACCATCAACCGGTTCATGCACCAGGTGATGGCCACCGACAGGATCAGCGCCAGCAGCAGGTAGGTCGACAGCATGGTCGACAAAATGCTGAGGATAAACTGGTACATGCGGAACGAATCGGCCTGCAGCACCAGATAGGCCAGCGGCTGCTGGTTGGCCGGCACCCGTTCCAGCGAATAGAGCGGCACGGAAATTTGGATAGGCAGTTCAAACAGCCGGGCGATCAGCGTCGGCACCGGCCGCTCCGGCGGGAAATTGGCGTGCAGCGCCTGAAACTCGTTCGGCAAGACGATATCCGCCCGACTAAGAATGCCGACCGGCAACAGGGTGTTCAGCACCCTTTTGGCTTCCGGCACGTCCATCCGCAGCACCGCTTCCGCCAGCGGCTGGCGCACGGAGTGAGCGATATTCTCCAGTTGCTGGGCGTAGTCATCCCTGCGCTGCTGCACAAAGTGGAATAACTGGATCACGATAAAGATGCAGATCGTGACCAGCGCCACGCCGGACACTGTCGCCATCTGCTTAATCGTTAACGAACGCCTGACCCGCAAACCTGCTCTCCGTGAAATCGGGCTAAAACAAAAAGGGGGCTGACTCTCACCCGCCCCCTCGAACCGGGCTGAGTATACTCGATCATCGGCTGTTTTTATCTGGCTATGCCGCAGGCAAAACCAAGAAAATCGCGGGTTTCAGTCTTTTCCTAAAGCGAACAAACACGACCCGGACACAGGGTAACAAAACTCCCCGGCGTCCGACACTCCGAATCTTTCCCCTTCCGACTACTTAAAGTCGGCGTAAGGCGTCAGCGGCTGCGGCGGCAAATCGAGATCCCCCTGCCAGCCGGCCAGGGAATAGCGCAGATAAATCAACGCGTGGCTCGGCGTATAGTCCTTCGCCTGTTGAATGTCGATGCCGGCGCCGAGCGTCCAGTGCGAACTGAGACGGCGTTCGACGATTGCCCGCAGGGTATAACCGACGCCGCTTGAGGAGCTGCCGTCCTCGACGGCGAACTTATCGGGCAACGAATCCGGGATCAGCCCCTGCAGTGGATAACGGCGCTGGCTGTCGGTTTTGGAATGGGACAGCGAAACCGAACCGCCCAGCTCCCACGACCAGTTCTCGGTGCGCTGACGGTAGTTGACCGGCAGCGACAGAGACAGATATTGCTGCGGGCTGTAATAGCCGCCCTGCCCCAGCGAATAACCACTCAAATCCTTCTGGTAATGCCACAGCATGGTATTGAGCCCGACGCTCAGGCGGCGATTGTCTTCGTTGATCAGCTTGTAGTAGTAACCGGCCATCAACCGCTGCCGCTGGTTGTCCGCCACATTCTTGCCGGTAATCTGGTGCGCGCTGAGATCGGCCCACACGCCGTTCGCCTCGCCGCGATCGTAGCTGGCGCTCAGGCTGACGCCGGTGGCGCGCACGCCGCCCCAGGTGGTACCGGTGTTCGGATCTTTGGCACCGCCGAACGCCAGCAGCGAGCTGGAGATCGGCCGCCGCGAGGCCGCCAGCGTCCAACCGATGTGGTTCCAGTCGCCGCTGTAGGCCAGGCCGCCGGTCCAGTCGACCACCTCAAAGCCCATCGGCGTCGTGCCGATATCGGCGGCCCAGCGATCGTTTTTCCAGCCGGCCGCCACGCTGGTGCCGGTGGTTTTCTGGTGTTCATCGCCGCGGCACCCTTGCGTGTGGCAGGTGCCGAAGGTTTCGTAGTATTTGCCGCTGCCGTCGGTCGAGAAGCGGCCGGCATCCAGCTGCACGGTGTCGGTGCGCAAGAAGGCGCGCCCGTCATACAGCGGCATGTCCACCTGCAGCATGGTGTCGTGCGCATTGAAATCGGAAATGCCGCCGGTGCCGCTCGAGCGCCAGTAATCGTGATCGAGCGTGACGTTCACGTCCTGCTGCCGATACAAATCAGCGGCATCGGAGCGGATGCCGCGTTTCAGCCAGTCGTCGCCCGCGTTATTGCGCGTCAAATAAGTGTAGCTGTCATTATCCTGCGGCAGCGTCGGCGTGATGCCGCCGGCCACCATCGCCTGCCGGAAATCCTGCTGCGCCCGCTCAGGCTGTTGCTGAGCCCGCTCCAGACGGGCGGCGTCACGGTAGATCAGCGCCTTGGTCTGCCCGACGGGTTCTGAAGCCGCCGCCGTTTTCAGCCGGCCGAAGAGCGCGTCGGCCTGCTGCGCATCGCCGACCGCACTCCAGGCGTTGGCAACCCGCCGTTGGCTGTTGAGCGAAGCGTCTTGCGGCTGCGGTTCGGTTTTCAGCCGCTGGCGCGCCGCGTCAAGATCTCCCTGCGCCACATAGGCTTCGATCTCGCCCAGCTGCGCATCCGGATTGTTCGGTTCACGGCGTTTCACCCGCTGATAGTCGTCCAGCGCCGCCGCATACTCCCCGCGCGCCAGCGCCCAGTCGGCGAGCAGCAAATCGATGCGCGTGTCCGCCGGCTGCCGGCGCAGATAGGCTTCCGCCGCCGGTTCGTCACCGGCCGCCCGCAGCCCTTCGGCATGCGCGATCGTCGCCTGCATTTTCAGCCGCTGCGCCAGTTCGCGCATGTTGTCGTTCCACTGCGCCGCCGGCAGCGTATTGAGCTGCGCCAGCGCCTGCCTGTCGCGATCGCTGCCGGAAAGATAGAGCGCATAGGCGTAGGTCAGCTGCGGATTGGCGTGCTGGCGCTGCGCCAGCTGCCGGAACAGAGCGTCCGCCTGCTGCGGCTGCCCAGCCTGACGCAGCGCCTGCGCGTAGCGATAGGTCAGCCAGACATCGTCGGGATCCATCGCCTGGGCGCGGCGATAAATTTCCACCGCCTGTTGCCACTGTTGCTGCTGCGCCAGCGTCTCCGCCTGCTGTTTCAACATGTCGAGCCGCAGCCCGTCGAAGGTGCTGCGCAGCTTGGCCTGTTGGCTGCGCGGCAGGCCGCTGAGGTAGGCCAACGCTTTTTCCGGCGACTGCCGTTGATAGATATTCACCAGGCCGCGCAGCGCGCTGCCGTTGCCGGGATCGCGTCGCAGCGCCTGCTGATAAAACCCTTCCGCCGCGGCGTCATCCTTGCTCGCCACCGCCACATCGCCCAGGCCGATAAACGCATCGCCGTCGCTGTCGTCGAGCTGGCGCGCCTGCTGATATTTCTGCCGGGCCAGCGCGAGATTGCCGGCCTTGAGCGCTTTGTCGCCCTCGTCGATCGCCAGCCAGTAGCCGGTGCTTTTGATCAGGCTTTGCCATTTGCCGCTGCCGTAGCCATTCTTGTCGGCGGCCAGCGCCTGGCGGAACAGTTTCAGCGCCTGCGGGCGGTTGCCGGCGCGCGAGTAGGCCTGGCCGAGCGCCCCCAGCACCTCGGCGTCGTTCGGCGCCGCCGCCAACGCCTTTTGCAACTCAGGAATGGCCGCCCGGCTGCCTCCTTTATCCACCTGCGCCAGGCCGCGCACCCGCGCCTGATAAGCCGGATCGGCCAACAGCTTCTGCTGTCTGGCCAGCTCTTCGCGGGCGCGGGTCGCCTGATCGCCGGTGTCGAACACGCCGAGGAAACGGTTGAGCGCCGCCACGCTTTGCGCGTTGACCGGCATCGCTTTGACCTTGTCCAGCCACAGATCGGCGGCATCGCCGCGCCCGGCCGGATCGGCCGCGATCTTCTGCAGCAGTTCATAGGCCTGCGCGTCCTGATTCTGACTGAACAGCATGCGCGCCAGCGACATGCGCAGCGCCACGTTGCCGGAATATTGCTGGTCCAGCGCCTGCAACTGCTTTAACGCCTTCGCCTCCTGCCCCGGCAAACGCGCCACCAGCCGCCAATACTCCACCGCCAGATCGAGCGTCGGCGGCTCGCCGTGGAACAGCGCATCGTACTGCGCCTTGGCCTCCGGCAACCGGCCGGCGGTCGCCATCAGGCGCGCCTGCTGCAGCTTTTGCCGGGTTTCCGGCTGGGTCAGCAGCATGTTCATTTGCGCCTGGCGATAGGCGCTGGACTGCGGCGCGAGGGTTTTCAGCTTGTCCAACTGCTGTTGCGCCAGCGCCATGTTGCCCTGCCGCAGCGCCAAACGCATGCGCGCGGCGATCACGTCCGGGTTATTCGGATCCATCAGCTCGAGCCGGTACAGCGACTGGCGCACCAGATCGTCCTTGTTGCCGGCCTCGCCAATGCGCACCTGCTCCAGCAGCCACTGCTCCGGGGCCACGGCCTCCGCGGCGCGCGCCTGCGGCAGCATCGCCAGGCTCAGCGGAATCAAATTCAGCCAGTTTATTTTGAAGTTGTGCATTGGCCGTCCCACGAGGGTTGCAATTCACCCTGACGATTAAAGCGAT
The DNA here is from genome assembly GCF_945957435.1 of Serratia sp. PL7. Classification (NCBI taxonomy): domain Bacteria; kingdom Pseudomonadati; phylum Pseudomonadota; class Gammaproteobacteria; order Enterobacterales; family Yersiniaceae; genus Serratia; species Serratia sp. PL7. The sequence continues at coordinate 122,742 of NZ_CAMFLB010000009.1, forward strand.
AACGTTGTTGATCCCACCCCTGACCGAACAGCGTCAGCGAGGCGCTGAAATAAGCGTCGTCACCCGGCGGATGTTCGCTGATGCGTTGCCGCTGTGTCGCCAGCGCCTCGGCCTGCGTCGCCAACATCGGCAGCATTGAGGCGGAAAAGCCGACCGGACCGTCACCGGTGGTTTTGCCGCTGGCGGTATCGGTTTTCTCCGGCGGCACACCCTGTTTGGCGGTGAGCTGCGCCATCGGCTGGAAGCGTGCGAGCAGCGCCGCCTTATGCTCATCGTCGTCCGCCAGCATGCCGGCCCACAGATAGACCCGAATCGCGTCGTAGCTGCCGACGTTCGGCTTGACGGTATCCGGCTGCCAGCCGGTGCCGACTCGCCACACCACCCAGTCCGGTGAGAAGCCGTGCGGCGCGCTGTCCAGCCACAGCCGCTGATTGACCTGGCGCATCGCGCGCCACGGGCCGTTCAGCGCCGCAAAACGCGCCAGCAGCTGCGGCGGCAGGTAGCTGGGGTTCAGCCGCCAGCGATCTTCCGCCACAAACCCGACTTTGCCCGGCAGCAACATCAGGCCCAGGCCGGGGATGTCGGCCACTTCCTCGCGGCCGATGCGTTGCAGCAGCAGCGTTCCCAGGGTTTGATAACGCCGGCTTTTCCACAGGCGGCCGGCTTCGAGCAGGTTATAAGCGATCCACAGATCGGCATCTGACGCCGAGTTGGCGTCCAGCACCTTCCACTGCTTGTCGTCGCTCTCGCCCCACAGCCAGGCGGGCAAACGGGCGCTGAGATCGCCCGCCGCCAGGTTGTTCTCCGTCCAGGCCAACAGCCGATCGAAGGTCGGCCGGTCGTTGGCCACCAGAGCGAAGAACAGGCCGTAACTCTGTCCCTCGGAGGTGGTGATCTTGTTCGGACTGCTCGGATCGATCACCCGCCCCTGCGGGCTGATGTAGAATTGCTTGTACTGTTGCCAGCCCGGCCACTCGCAGGCCGCCGCCGCGCTGAACGCACACAGCAGCAGCATGCCGAGCGACAAGCGTTGCAGCATCGCGCTCACCGCCGTCAATCCCGATCTTCAGGCGCCAGACGACGCCGGCTGAAGGCCTTCAGGCCGCGCCACAGCATCAGCCCCAGGATCACCACCAGCGCCACCGCGATCACCGCCAGCAGGACCGGATGGGTGGAGAGGGCATACCACAGCCGCTCCCACCACGGCAGGTGGCCGACATAGTAAATATCGCCGACGCGCAGGCTGTTGACCCCTGATTCGCGGATCACCGCCACCGAACCAAACACCGCGGCGCGCTTGCCGCTGTCCAGCAGGGCATTGTTGAGCAGCTCATAGCCGCGCGGGCTGTCCGCCAACAGCGCCACGATGCTGCGCTGGTCGTTGAACGGCGACTGTACGCCGATGATCGCCGACATTGCGCCCTCGGAGCTGACGGTGGTCTTGCTGTCCGGCTTGGTGTCCTCTGCCAGCACTTCCGCACTCGGCAGCGGCGGCTGCCGCGTCGGCTGTTTCACCCAGCTTTGGGTCGCGTCCACCAGCAGGCTGATTTTCTTGTCGTCGCGCAGCGCCTGAGGAATGGTGCCGACCATCAGGATATCGTCGTCACGATCCTTGGCCTGCGACCAGTCGTCGCTCAGCGTAAAGGCCAGCGCCGGATAGCCGGTTTGCGCGCCGATCACACCCAGCGCGTTCAGCAGCGCGCTGACCTGTGCCGGCTGCGGTTTCTGATTCACCAACACCAGCGTTTGCGACAGATCTGCCAGGCGGCTGAACGGGAAGCCGGCGTTGGCGAAGGCGCGCAGGTCCGGCATCGCCATAAAGTGGCGGTAACCGGAGAAATCGATGGTAGACGCGCCGTCGATCACCGCGTGGTTTTGCGTGAAGGAATAGGTTTCGCAGCGCCCTTCCGCGCCGCTGGCCAGCAGCGTGGTGTAGTCAAAGTCAAAGCGCAGCTGGTTGGTAGCCCCCAGCCGCAGCGCCGGGATATTGACGTTCTTGTCGGAGTCGAGCAGCCCCTGCGTCAACGGCAGGCGCAGCAGCTGCGCGCCCTGTTCGTGTTCCGGCACCAGCGAGTACGCCTGCACAAACTGGTTGTTCAGGCTGACGCTCAGCCGCGAACCGTCCTGAATGCGCGGCGCGGTATAGCGGTATTTCAGGTGCATATCGATGCCGGTACTGCGGATCAGGAACAGGTCCGGCGGCAGGTTCATGGTCAGCGAAATTGGGCCAGGCTCGATGCCGCTGGTTTGCAGCTGTTCGGCATATTGCTGCAGCTCGGCGAAGGTCATCGGCCGATCGGTGCGCACCCAGTTCGGCGCGTCGTAAGGCTGGCGTGGCGCGAGCTGTTCCACCTTGTCCACCGTCACGTTCTGGCCGCGGAACAGGATGTTGCCCTGCGCGATGCCCTTCACCGCGGTGATCAAATCGTTGTCGTCACGCCCCTGAATCAGCAGCAGTTTGACGTACGGATTGTCGGGGTGGCTGATCATCTCCACCGTCGGGCCGTTGACCGCCGGATAATCGCGCAGGAAATCCGGGCGCTGCGAGTTGGTGGCGAACACCACCGCGTGCTGCGCCGGCAGCGCGTTGTACAGCGTCGGGAAGGATTGCCCGCGCCACTGCGCCTTGCTGCCGAACCAGGAGGCCAGAATGCCCGCCGCGCGCTGCTGGGTGAGGTCAGGCTGGCCGGCGAACACCATCGGCAGCGTCAGCGGCCGATTGTCACGGCTGTCGAAGAACGGCTCAGGGAAGTGCGACAGCTCGTTTTTCACCGGCAGCGTCTGGAAACGCAGCTTCAGCGCGCTGGACTTGCTGACGTCGAGCCACAGCGAGGTGCTGGCCGGGTTTTCGCAGATGTTCTGATAATGACCGACGAACACCAGCCTTACGCGGTTAAAATCGGTGATATAGCGGGGATCGATCGCCATCTGGATGCGATTGGGCTTGCCCAGCTGCTCTTTGGCGAGGGTGGTTACGCCCATCAGTTCGTCGTTCAGATAGACCTTGACGTGCGACTCCACCGGGATCAGCGCCGGTGACGGCGTAAACTCCATATCGAGCATCGCCTGCGAGACCACCTCATCGCTGCGCACGCCGAATTCGATCTGTCCGTCCGGCCGGGTGCCGCGCAGAACAAAGGTGCCCGGCGGCGGCGCTATCTGCGCAAACGACAGCGATACGTCGCGCACCGGCGCATTCAGATCCTGCGGTGCGGTGGCCAGCGGTGGCGCGGTCGCCGTATCGGCCGCCGCGGCGATCGGCGGCTGGGCGGCCACGGTCGGCGCGGTGACGGTTTCGGCCTGCGACAAGGTACTGATGCCTAAGGCCAGAGCAGTTAACCAGGTTATTTTTCGCGTCATCGTATCATCATCAATGTTGGAGCCTGTTCACCGGGCGAGTGAGCGGGCGGTTGAACTCGCAGCTAACCCACTGTTTCTTGTTGACCCAAGGTCGGATCCCTGCCGACGCCGCGCGGAATAAACGACACGACCCAGGCGGTCAGCGACGTGACCCCGACCAGCAAACCGCGCACCAGCGGCGGCGCGTAGTCCGCCATGCGCACATAGCCCCGGAAGCCCAGCGCCAGCACGTCGCGCAGGCTTTCGATCGGCCGGTCTTCAGGGAACCCGTCCTGCCACAGCGCCCAGGTATCGGCGCGGGCGAAGGTGCACTGAATGAAATCGATGTGTTCACGGGTGGTGAGATTGACCAGACGCACCCCCACCTTGTTGCCGAAGGCGCGCGTCACCACGCAGGGGAAGCTGTACTCCTGCTGGCCACGCTTGAGCAGCAGCGAGGCTTTGTCGCCGTCTTTCAACGCGTTTTCCACTCGCATCTCAATGCCCACGCCGCCGTCGGAGTAATCGCGCAGCGTGCAGGGGTAGAGGTGGCCGTCGGCACGCGCGATCGCCGCCGGCATGGCGATCTCCACGCGGTGCGCCTGACGCACCTGCTTGGCCTCTACCGCCACCGCCACCGCGCCGCCGAGAATGGTCATGTTGTACAGCACCCACACCAGGCTGATGATCACCGTCATCACCTCGTCCGTCGGGCCATAGGCCAGCCGCCAGGCGCCGAACGCCAGCCCGGCCAGGTTAAGGATCACCAGGAACATATAAGGTCGGGTGATCACCCAGTCTACGTGCTCCTCCTCCACCAGCCCGCCCTTGGCGGTGACGTTGAATTTGCCCTTGTGCGGATTGAACAGCGCCACCGTGGTCGGCCGCGCGATATACCAGGCCAGCACCGTTTCATAGATTTCGCTCCAGAACGAATGGCGGTATTTCCCCTGGATACGCGAGTTGGTCAGGCTGGCGTGGATCATGTGTGGCAGCACATAAAGCGCGATCGCCAGCGCCGGCGCGAAGATGATGTAGGCATGCAGCAGCAAAAACGCCAGCGGTGCGGTGAGGAAGATCAGCCGCGGAATGCCCGACAGGAAGTGCAGCATGGCGTTGGCGTAGCACAGGCGCTGCGCCAGTTTCAGCCCCTTGCCCAGCAGCGGGTTGTCGAGCCGGAAGATCTGCACCATGCCGCGCGCCCAGCGAATGCGCTGGCCGATGTGCGCCGACAGGCTTTCGGTCGCCAGCCCGGCAGCCTGCGGAATGCGGATATAGGCCGAGGTATGCCCGCGCCGGTGCAAACGCAGCGAGGTGTGGGCGTCTTCGGTGACGGTTTCCACCGCGATGCCGCCGATCTCGTCCAGCGCGCTGCGGCGCAAGATGGCACAAGAGCCGCAGAAGAAGGTGGCGTCCCACATGTCGTTGCCGTCCTGCACCAGCCCGTAGAACAAGGTGCCCTCGTTGGGCGTCTGGCGGAAACGCCCCAGGTTGCGCTCGAACGGATCCGGCGAGAAGAAGTGGTGCGGGGTCTGCAGCATCGCCAGCTTTTTGTCTTTGAAGAACCAGCCCATGGTCAGCTGCAGGAAAGAGCGCGTCGGCACGTGGTCGCAGTCGAAAATCGCCACGAACTCGCCGGTGGCCTGCTTCAACGCGTTGTTGATGTTGCCGGCCTTGGCATGTTCGTGGGTCGGCCTGGCGATGTATTTCACCCCCACTTCGGCGGCGAACGCACGGAATTCGGGGCGATTACCGTCATCAAGGATATAGATATTCACCTTTTCCTTCGGCCAGTCGATGCCCAGCGCCGCATAGACGGTCGGCTTCACCACCCCGAGGTCCTCATTGTAAGTCGGCACCATCAAATCGATGGTTGGCCAGGTCGCGCTGTCAGCGGGCAACGGCACCGGCTGGCGATTAAGCGGCCAGATAGTCTGGAAATAGCCCAGCACCAGCACCACCCAGGCGTAGGTTTCCGCCACCAACAGCAACAGGCCGCACACCAGGCTAAGTGGATCGTCCCAGTTCAGCGTGGCGGTATAGCGCCACCACAGGTAACGGCAGGAGACGGTCAGCGACAGCACGATCAGCATCAGCGCAGGCAAGCGCCCCGGCACCCGGCGCACCACCATCGCGATCCCCCACAGCAGCACGACGAACACGAATTGCGCCGACAGATCGAACGGTTGCGAGATGCACAGCATGGCGAGGATCGCCGCCAGCACGCCGACCAGAATAAACAGCGCGCGTCGCATGCCACGGTTCATGCGGCCGAGGCGCTCTACCGAACGCTGTTCCACGCCGGCGTTTTTCAGCCGCTGCGGCAGGCCCTGCAGCCAATCGGCGTAGCGCTGCTGCAGCCGACGCCACCCAGCGAAATAGTCACGCTGCACTGGCGCGCGGCCGCTGCGGAACAGCAGTAGCCACAGGCCCTGCAGCAGATAGCGCAGCGCATCCGCCGGGCGTGGGCGTTCGGCGGACAGATGCGGGAACCAGTAAGCGCGGCCGGTACGCACACGCTGCCAGGCCGGTGATTCAAAGCGCAGCAGCATCCACCCCAGCGTCACCAACAGCGTAGTGAAAAAGGCGGTCAGCGCCGACGCCCCGCTGCGGCGATAGGCGCGGTAGCGCGCCTGCACCGCCTGGCGCACCGGCGGCACCAGCAGCAGGCTCAGCACCCGGCTCATGGCGCAACACCCCGTTTGAGGTTGATCAGGCACCAGTTGGCCAGCGTCAGCACTTCATCCGCCGCCAGACTCTCGGGGCGGTACTCGCCCAGCGGCTGTTTGACCGCCAGCGCTTCCGCCAGCGCTTCATCGCGGTGGATCACCACCGGTAACAGACCGCTCAGGGTTTGCAGCCACAGCTGATGCAAATCCTGCTGCAGCTGGCTGGCGGAGGAGTAGTGATTGACCAGGAACCGGCAGTCATTCGGCAGCGTCTGCTGATGGAGCCGTACCTGGCAGTTGGCGTCGGGGTTCAACAGCATGAACACGCTGTCGGCTAGCTGCAGCGCCTGCTGCGCCAGAGCGCCGTCCCCGATAGGAACATCCAATAGGATCCAGCGCTGCGGATCGCCGGCGCTCAGTTGGCGCAGGTTGTCGCGCCAGCGTTCGGGCAGCTGCTGACACTGACGCTGCACTTCCAGCCGTTCCGCCGCATTCAGGCGGCCAAACGGCAGAAAATCGAGGTTTTCACAATAACGCAGCGCGCCTTCCTGCCAACCGCCGCCGTCCTGCTCCGCGCGGGCCCAGCCGCGTGCCAGTTCGAACGGCGTGTTGAAATGCAAGCGCAGCAGATTATCCGGCGTGAAATCGATCGCCAACACCGACTCACCCAGCTGCTGCAACGCCCAGGCGAGCGCCGCCGTGACCGACGTCGTCCCCATCCCACCCCGCAGCCCTTGCAGCGCGATCACCGGCATAGATCAATGGCTCCCCACAGTCTGCGCCAATTCGGCCAACAGTGACCAGCGCGTCATCATGTGCGTTAGCCGCTCCTGCCGCGAAATATCGACATAGCTTAATTTCGGCAATGAAAAAGCCTGGCTGAGCGCCTGCAGGTCATCCTGGCTCTCCCCAGGTGCCGCTGCACGAAAATGGGTAGGTGCGTTATTCATTCTTCCGCCTTGGCGAAAATAGGCTATGTTAATTAACTATAGCAACGATACAAAAAGAGACAGGCAATAAGATGATTCTCAACAAATATTGCCGAATAGCGTCGGATATTTGTTATTGCCAGAGTAAAAATGGCTATCTTTAAATATAAACGCCTTTAGTCGGCTTTCAACGAAAGTAGAACACATCCTATGGCGCACTCTTTTTCTCTAGGCATTCGGCAGATTTGGGAAGAGCTCTCGGTGATGCAGGCTCCGGGGCTCTATTGGATCAATATCGACAGGCAAAGTGACGCCGCGTTGCTGTGTCGCCAGGTGATCGCCGCCCAGCCGGCCACTCACAAAGTCGCCCTGATCTGCAGCGGCGACAAACCCGAAAGCCTGTTGGCCGAGCTGGCTTCGCCCGCTTTGCAAAAGCTGCCGCTGTATCAATTACCAGAGAAAAAAGCCGCGCTGACGCAGCTGAGCGACGATCTGATGCGCGCCCTGCGGCCGCAGAATCGCTTGCTTATCCTGCTGGCCCACGCCAGCCTGTGGCAAACCTTCACCACCGAAGAGCTGCGCGAGTGGACACGTACCCTCGCCGCCTGGCTGCGGCGGCAGGGCTGCACGCTGTTGATCCTCAGCCACGGCGGCGGCATCAATAAGCTTAAAGGGCAGCTCAGCGCACAGCATCGTATCCTGAACGGCCTATCCAGCCTGCAATGGCAGCAGGACAGCGCGCAATATCTGGTGAACTGGTGGAGCACCGAAAACGGCATCAACGCCAATCAACTGCTGACGTTGTACGCCGCGCAAGGCGGCTGGCAAGGCGAGGATGAAAATAGTCAACCCTCCCCCACCGCCTTGCGCAGCGACGAAGGTCAGTATCTGGCCGAACGCAGCATTCTGGAGGGTGCGCCACCGCTGTCCGCCAACTGGCAGCTGTTGGACAGCAACGACGAACTGGCGCAGCACGGCATGCTGAGACTCTCGGCAACGTTGATTTTCGCGTTGTATCAAAGCGACCAAATCGATCACCTGGCGCACCAGATCCACACCCTGCGACGCAGCCGCGGCAGCGGCCTGAAAATCGCGGTGCGCGAGATGAGCGCCAGCCTGCGCTACAGCGACGAACGGCTGCTGCTGGCCTGCGGCGCCAATCTGATCGTGCCGCACGTCGCGCCGCTGTCGCGTTTTCTCACCATGCTCGAGGGCATCCAGGGGCAGCGTTTCTCTCGCCATGTGCCCGCCGACATCGATGCGTTGCTGGCCGGTTTGCGCCCGCTGCAGCTCAAAGGCTATATGCGGCCGGAGGCGTTCAGCCAGGCGGTGCTTTCGCTGATGGGCAACACGCTGCTGCCTGAGGACGGCAAAGGCGTGATGGTGGCGCTGCGCCCGGCCACCGGCCTACGCGCCGAACAGGCGATGACCCTGTGCCACCTGCGGCGGTTCGGCGACGTGATGACCGTGGTGCAGGGGCGGCTGGTGCTGTTCCTGTCCACCTGCCGCATCAACGATCTGGATACCGCGCTGAAGTTCATCTTCCGGCTGCCGGTGGATGAAGCCTTCAGCAACCGGGTGGTGTGGCACCAGGACGTCGATATCGTTTCAGAAATCAAACGCATGGCCCAGGGGCACTGGCAGCTTTCGGCTACCGGTACCGCCGGCGCCGCGCCGCGCCCCAGCGTGGCGGTGGCCGAGGAACCTGTGGAACGGCGGCAGCCGGTCGCCTTCACGCTGTCGCTTGACCCGCAGGAGGAACCGCATGCTGAACCTTAACGATATCGTGCAACTGATCCTGCTGTGCGCGCTGATCTTCATTCCGCTGGGTTACGCCTTTCACCGGCGTTTTCCGCATTTGCGTCAATACTGGCAAAACCTGTTGTTATCGCCGCGCTATTTGAAATCCGCCGGTTTGTGGGTGCGCACTGGCTCCTCATCTCAGATTAAACGTAAGAAGCAGCCATGAATCGAAACTCGAATACGCAATCCGATAACGCTCTGTGGCGCTACTGGCGTGGGCTGGGTGGCTGGAACCTTTATTTTCTGGCTAAATTCGCCCTGCTGTGGTTCGGCTACCTGAATTTCCACGCGCTGCCGAACCTGGTGTTCATGGCGTTTCTGCTGATGCCGATCCCTTCGCAACGCCTGCATCGCTGGCGCCACTACCTCGCCATCCCGATTGGCATCGCCTTGTTCTACCACGACACCTGGCTGCCGGGCATCAACAGCATTCTTAGCCAGGGGTCGCAGCTAGCCGGCTTCAGCGCCCAGTATCTGCTGGAACTGGTCAACCGCTTTATCAACTGGCAGATGATCGGCGCGGCCTTCGTACTGTTTATCGCCTACCTGTTCGTCGCGCAATGGGTGCGCGTCACCGTATTCACCGTGGCGGCGCTGGTGTGGCTCAATATCGTCAACATTGCCGGGCCGGCGGTCTCACTGCTGCCCGCGACCTCCACAGCCTCGGCCGGCAGCGCCAATACGCCGGCCACGGCCGCGCCGGCGGCGGGGGACGCTGCGCCGGCGGACAGCCTGCCGCCGACCAGCGCCAACCTGACGGCCTACCTGAACCAGTTCTACGACCGGGAAAAAGGCCGCGCCACCGCGTTCCCGACCACCTTGCCCGCCGACGCCCAGCCGTTCGATCTGCTGGTGATCAACATCTGTTCGCTGGCCTGGGCCGATATGGACGCGGTCAACCTGCAGAATCATCCGCTGTGGTCGAAGATGGATATCATGTTCGACAGCTTCAATTCGGCCACCGCCTACAGCGGCCCGGCCTCGATACGGTTGCTGCGCGCCAGCTGCGGCCAGCTTTCGCATCATGATTTGTACCAGCCGGTGAACCAGCAGTGTTACCTATTCGACAACCTGACAAAACTCGGCTTCAAGGAACAGCTGATGCTCGATCACTCCGGGGTGTTCGGCAACTACCTGAAAGAGCTGCGTGAACAGGGCGACATGCAGGCGCCGTTAATGTCGCAGGCCGGCATCGGCAACGAGCTGACGTCGTTCGACGGTGAGCCGATTTATAACGATCTCGAATTGCTGACCCGCTTGCTGGATCAGCAGCAAAAAGGCGGCGACGGCCGCACCGCTACCTTCTTCAACGTCATCCCGCTGCACGACGGCAACCGCTTCGTCGGCGCCAACAAGAGCGCCGACTATCAGCCACGCGCGCAGAAGCTGTTCGATCAGCTGAACACCTTCCTCGATCAGCTGGAAAAATCCGGCCGCAAAGTGGTGGTGGTGATCGTGCCGGAACACGGGGCGGCGTTAGTGGGTGACAAGATGCAGATGTCCGGCCTGCGCGATATCCCCAGCCCGAACATCACCCATACGCCGGTCGGCATCAAACTGGTGGGCATGAAGGCGCCGCATCAGGGCAGTCCACTGCAGATCAAAACGCCGAGCAGCTATCTGGCGCTGTCTGAACTGGTGTCGCGCCTGGTGGACGGCAAGGTCTTCAGCGAATCCAGCGTCGATTGGCAGACACTGACGCAGGCGCTGCCGCAGACCCCGGTCATCTCCGAAAACGACAACGCTATCGTGATGCAATATCAGGGCAAGCCTTACATTCGCCTGAACGGCGGCGACTGGGTGCCTTATCCGCAATAAGCGCGACCTCATCAACCTAAAGCACGCCGCCGGCGTGCTTTTTTATTAGGGTTTTATAATAGAAATGGCGAAACAACTCGACCGACAGAATGTTATTAACAACAAACCGTTGAATTCTATTATTCGATTATTATTTTCATGCGAAGATTCTTAAAAAATAACGATTTGTCAGAATGACGTTAAGGGAATAATTTAAAAAATGAGTTGTCGCGATCGTTTACTGACTAACCCTTTGATTGAGTAATAAAAAACGCCGGCGTGATGCCGGCGTGAATTTAAGCGATGACGTTCGACGCCTTACGCCCCCGGATGTTCGTCCTGATCGACCGCAAAGCAGGCCACCTTCTGCTCACCGTACTGTTTGAGCTGCGGCTGCAGCTGTACGCAGGTGCCAAAAGCGCGGCGGCAGCGGGCATTGAACGCACAGCCCGGCGGCGGATTCATCGGGCTGGGCAGCTCGCCGGTCAATTTGATGCGCTCGCGGCGCATATCCGGGTTTAACCGCGGCGTCGCCGACAGCAGCGCCTGAGTGTACGGATGACGCGGGTTGTTGAAGATCGCCTCTTTGCTGCCCTTTTCCACGCAGCGACCGAGGTACATCACCATCACCTCGTCGGCGATGTGTTCCACCACCGACAGATCGTGCGAGATAAACACATAGGACAGCCCCAGCTCCTGCTGCAGATCCATCATCAGGTTCAACACCTGCGCGCGCACCGACACGTCCAATGCCGACACCGGTTCATCGGCGATCACCACGTCCGGATTCAGCATCAGCCCGCGGGCAATGGCGATACGCTGGCGCTGGCCGCCGGAGAACATGTGCGGGTAGCGGTCATAATGTTCGGTCTTCAGGCCGACCTTCGCCATCATCTCCAGCGCTTTTTCCCGCCGTTCGGCGGCGCTGAGCGACGTGTTGATCAACAGCGGCTCCTCGAGGATCTGCCCGACCTTCTTGCGCGGGTTGAGCGATCCGTAAGGATTCTGGAACACGATTTGGATCTTCTGGCGTCGCAGTTTCTCGGCCGAGACGTCCGGCTTCAGCAGATCCTGCCCCTGGTAGTACAGCTCGCCGCCGGTCGGCACTTCGATCATCGTCAGCAGGCGGCCGAGCGTCGATTTGCCGCAGCCCGATTCGCCGACCACCGCCAGCGTTTTGCCGCGCTCCAGGGTGAAGGACACACCGTCGAGCGCCTTGACCAGCCGCTCCGGCGCGAACAGGCCCTTTTTCACCGGGTAATGCTTCTTCAGGTCAATCGCCTGCAGTAAAGGTTGATTCTGGCTCATACGGTCGGCCTCCCCGCATCATCCAGCGGTGTGTGACATTTAACCTGACGGCCGGGAATGCTGCGCAGTTCCGGCTCCTCGTTACGGCAGCGCTCGTTGGCGTACGGACAACGCGGATTGAGCAGGCAGCCGGTCGGGCGATCGTATTTGCCCGGCACCACGCCCGGCAGCGAAGCCAACCGCGCCTTGTCGGCGGCAAACTCCGGCAGCGCGCGCAGCAGTGCCTGGGTGTACGGGTGGCGCGGCGCGCGGAAAATCTCCGCCGCCTTGCCGGATTCCACCACCTGGCCGGCGTACATCACGATGATGTGATGCGCGGCTTCCGCCACCAGCGCCAGATCGTGGGTGATCAGCAGCAGCGCCATGTTTTCGCGCTGCTGCAGGTCCAGCAACAGCTCGATGATCTGCGCCTGGATGGTCACGTCGAGCGCGGTCGTCGGCTCATCGGCGATCAGCAGCTTCGGCCGACAGGCGATGGCCATGGCGATCATTACGCGCTGGCTCATGCCGCCGGAAAGCTGGTGCGGGTATACGTCCAGCCGCGAAGCCGGATCCGGAATGCCCACCTGGGTCAGCAGGTCGATAGCACGCTGGCGGCGAGTGCGGCGATTGCCGCCCTGATGCACCTTCAGCGCCTCCATGATCTGATAACCGACGGTATAGCACGGGTTCAGGCTGGTCATCGGATCCTGGAAGATCATCGCCACTTCGGAGCCCACCAGCTGGCGGCGCTCTTTTTCGGAGATCTTGCGCAGATCCTGGCCGTTGAACTCCAGCTTGTCGGCCATCACCTTGCCGGGGAAATCGATCAGGCCCATGATCGCCAGCGAACTGACGGATTTGCCGGAGCCGGATTCACCGACGATGCCGACCACCTGACCTTGCTCCACGCTGTAACTGATGCGGTCTACCGCGCGGAACGGGGTGCCTTCGTCACCGAAGTGCACCGAAAGCTTGTCTACATTCAATAACGCCATCTCTCTCGTCCTCTGTTACTGCTTGAGTTTGGGGTCGAGAGCGTCACGCAAACCGTCCCCCATCAGGTTGAATGCCAGCACCGTCAGCAGGATCGCCACGCCGGGGAAGGTCACCACCCACCAGGCACTTTGCGCGAACTGCAGCACGTCGGAGAGCATGGTGCCCCACTCCGGCGTCGGCGGCTGCGCGCCCATGCCCAGAAAGCCGAGCGCGGCCATGTCCAGAATGGCGTTCGAGAAACCGAGAGAAGCCTGCACGATCAAAGGCGCCAGGCAGTTAGGCAGAATATTGACGAACATCTGGCGCAGTGCGCCGGCGCCCGCCACCCGCGATGCGGTGACGTAGTCGCGGTTGACCTCCACCAGCACCGCCGCGCGCGTCAAACGTACATAGTGCGGCAGGGCGACGAAGGTCAGCGCCAGCGAAGCGTTGACGATCGACGGCCCGAATACCGCCACCAGTACCAGTGCCAGCAGCAGGCTCGGCAGAGCCAGCATGATGTCGACGACGCGCATGATAATCGCGTCTACCACGCCGCCGAAGTAACCGGCCAGCAGGCCGAATATCACGCCCATGATCAGCGACAGCACTACCACCAGGCAGCCGACCAACAGCGACAGCCGTGCACCGTACATCAGGCGCGACAGGACGTCGCGGCCCACGTCGTCGGTGCCGAGGATATATTGCCAGCTGCCGCCCTCTTGCCACACCGGCGGCTTGAGCAGAGCATCGCGGAACTGGTCCGCCGGCGCATGCGGCGCCAGCACGCCGGCGCCGAGCGCGATCACCAGCATCAGAACGATATACACCAGGCCGACCACGGCCCCTTTATTGCGCTTGAAATAGTGCCAGAACTCCTGAAACGGGGTCATTGGCTTCGGCGCACCTTTAACTGCAGACTCAGTGATTTGAGACATGAGAGCGCCCCTTATTTCTTGTGGCGAATACGCGGGTTGACCACGCCGTAGAGCACGTCTACCAGCAGGTTAACCAGAATGATCATACAGGCGACCAGCAACACCCCGCCCTGCACCACCGGGTAATCGCGGCGCTGCAGCGCGTCGATCAGCCAGCGGCCCAACCCCGGCCAGGAGAAGATGGTTTCGGTCAGAATGGCGCCGGCCAGCATGGTGCCGACCTGCAGCCCGATCACCGTCACCACCGGCAGCAGCGCGTTGCGCAGCGCGTGGACGACGATCACCCGCATACGGCTCACGCCCTTGGCGCGGGCGGTGCGAATGTAGTCTTCACCCAACACCTCCAGCATCGAGGAACGGGTCATGCGCACGATCACCGCCAGCGGGATGGTGCCCAGCACGATGGCCGGCAGGATCATGTGCATCACCGCGTCGATAAAGTCGCCCGGCTCGCCCCAGATCAGGGTGTCTATCAGCATAAAGCCGGTCAGCGGCTGGCTGTCGTCAAGGAATACCGTGTCGCTGATGCGCCCCGACACCGGCGTCAGGTTAAGCTGCACCGACACCAGCATGATCAGCATCATGCCCCACCAGAAAATTGGCATCGAATAGCCGGTCAGCGAGATGCCCACCGCAGTATGATCGAAGACCGAGCCACGTTTGACCGCCGCCAGCACCCCGACCGGGATGCCTACCAGCACCGCGAAAAGCATCGCGCAGAAGCCCAGCTCCAGCGTAGCCTGAAAGCGCGGAACGAACTCGCTCCAGACGGAGATGCGGCTTTTGAGTGAGGTGCCCAGATCGCCGTGCAGCACGTTGGACACGTAGGAGAAATATTGTTGATAAAGCGGCTTGTCCAGCCCCATTTCCGCCATCAGCTGCGCGTGGCGCTCGGCGGAGATACCGCGTTCCCCGGCCATGATGGTCACCGGGTCGCCGGGGATCATATGGACGAATGCAAAAGTCAGCAATGTAATGCCGATAAACGTTGGGATAACTAACCCCAAACGTCGGAGTATGAACTGCAACATATCCCGAACTCTCTGTATCAATGCCCGGCAGCTCATCGTCCGCCAGGCTTATTAACGCTCACATGCCTTTGAACGATTCGACGGCCATACGCCGGAGACTGGTCAGCAGGGGCGCAAACCTGTTGCGCCCCTGCAAGTCCATTCGTGCGTCTCCGGTAAAGCGGTCGAAATCAGTCTACAGAGACATTCTCGAAGTGATGCTTACCGAGCGGATCCACGACGTAGCCTTTCACTTCCTTACGCACAGGCTCGTACACGGTGGAGTGTGCGACAATCAGCGCCGGAGCCTGATCGTGCATCACCACCTGCGCCTGTTTGTACAGTTCGATGCGCTTGTCGTGGTTGGATTCGGCGCGCGCCGGTTGAATCAGATCTTCAAACGGCTTGTAGCACCAGCGGGAGTAGTTGGAGCCGTCTTTCGCCGCCGCGCAGCTGAACAGCGTGGCGAAGAAGTTATCCGGATCCCCGTTGTCGCCGGTCCAGCCCATCATCACCGTCTGGTGCTCGCCCGCTTTGGCGCGCTTGAGGTATTCACCCCACTCATAGGTCACGATTTTGGCTTTCACGCCGATCTTGGCCCAGTCGGCCTGGATCATTTCCGCCATGCGGCGTGCGTTTGGGTTGTAAGGACGCTGTACCGGCATCGCCCACAGGTCGATGCTGAAACCGTCGGCCATGCCCGCTTCTTTCAGCAACTCTTTCGCCTTGGCCGGATCGTAAGCGTAATCCTGCACCGCGTCGTTATAGCCCCACATGGTTGGCGGGATCAGGTTCTTGGCCGCCTGGCCCGCGCCCTGATAAACCGCGTCGATGATCGCCTGCTTGTTGACCGCCATGGTCAACGCCTGGCGCACCTTCAGGTTATCCAGCGGCTTTTTCTCGACGTTGAACGACAGGTAACCCACGTTCAGGCCTGGCTGTTCCATCAGGTTGATGGACTTGTCTTGCTTCATGCGGGCGATATCGGCCGGGTTCGGGTACGGCATCACCTGACATTCGTTTTTCTGCAGTTTGGCGTAGCGCACGGAGGCGTCAGGCGTGATGGAGAACACCAGGCGATCGATCTTCGGCTTGGTGCCCCAGAAACCGTCGAATGCCTTGTACAGGATCTTGGAGTCTTTCTGGTATTGCAGCAGCTGGAACGGACCGGTGCCGATCGGATTCAGGTCGACTTTCTCCGGCGTGCCGGCTTTCATCATCACGTCGGCGTATTCGGCGGACAGGATGGACGCGAAGTCCATGCCCAGGTCAGCCAGGAACGGCGCCTCCGGGCGGTTCAGCACGAAGCGCACGGTGTTGTCGTCCACTTTTTCAATCTTGGCGATCAGCTTAGGCATGTCCATGCCTTCAAAGTATTCGTAGCTGCCGCCAGACACTTTGTGGTAGGCGTTGTTCGCATCCAACTGGCGCTCAAAGGAGAACACCACGTCGTCGGCGTTGAAATCGCGCGTCGGTTTGAAGTCTTTGTTGCTCTGCCACTTCACGCCTTTGCGCAGGTGGAAGGTGTAGGTTTTGCCGTCTTCGCTGACGTCCCACTTCTCAGCCAGGCCCGGCTGCAGTTCGGTGGTGCCGATTTTGAATTCGACCAGGCGGTTGTAGATCGGTACCGAGCTGGCGTCGTAGGTGGTGCCGGAGGTAAACAGCTGCGGGTTGAACCCTTCCGGGGAACCTTCAGAACAGTAAACCAACGTCTTGGCCTGTACGCTGGCCGCCACGGTCAGCGCGATCAGCCCAATACCGAATTTCAGAATCCCCGATTTACCCAAGGAACGTGTCATCGTTAGTGCTCCATTGTGTGATGTGATGTGTGTAATTGCCGCCAGACCTGTATTTTTTATTGCGTGGCCTGTGCGATCGGCGCCCGAAGGCAGAAGGCGTACGAGGAGAGAATGCCGGATGGAACGCATCGCGGCGGGGACGTCTGAGCGCGTGGAATTCACTCAAACAACTCTCGCTCTTACCCCTGAGGCTATCAAGTTGCCAACTGTTTGGGGTGTCGTCAATATAACCAGTGGGGATTTACGCAGACTGTGAGAAACAGCAAACAAACATAAAAAAAACCTTTTGTTAACAGTTCCAGCATGAAAATTTATGCTAAGCGGCCATTTTTAGCGCATTGGTCTGACCCTAACAAAGTTACTGGTTTTTAACTCCGTTAAAAAACGCCAAAACTTTGTTGCTGAATGATGAATATCTGAACGGTTATTTTTGTGATCGCCGTTAAAGACAGGAGGAAATGCTGAAGGATTACCCAAAAGGGTGAGTCCGATGAGCGCGTTTTGCACCGGGCAGGCCCACAATCTGTGCGGCGTAAAAAAACTTTCGGCTGCGAAAAAGCCGGGGGCGAAAGGATATCCCCCGGCAACGCACTGCAACCGATTATTGAACGCCGGCGCTATTGCCCAGGCTGGCGTTCATGCTGTTAAGAATATCGCCATTGTCCGCGTCGATCTCCCAGGAGAACAGGCCACCTAACTGCTTATCCAACACGTACTTGCCTTTGGCCTGCACCGAGCGGGCATCGTCGAAGGTGATCAGATCGCCGGTGGAAGGTTTGAACACGTAAGGCGCTTCCGCCGTGGCGTCGTAGGTATACTGCCACTCGCCGCTCATGAACTGGCTGGCGATTTGGCGGTAGTCCACGATGCCATTCTCCCAGGTGCCTTTAACCGGCCCGGTGGCGGTACCGGTGAACGGAATGTTGTTCTGGTAGCCGTTCACCCCGGTCCAGCCGCGGCCATACATGGCGGTGCCGACGACGATCTTGCCCGGCTTGACGCCCTGCGTCAGCAGCGCATTCACGCCGTTCACCGTGGTGTAGGCGGTATCCGGTTTCCAGGCCGGCGCATTCAGCGCGGTCTGATGCCCCAGGTTCTTCAGATCGAAGGCGCCATAGAAGTCGTAGCTCATCAGGAAGATGTGATCCATCGAGTTCTGCGCAACGTTGTAAGCCACCTTGTCGATCTTGTCCTTGCCAGCGCTGATGGCGGAGGTCAGCTCATACTTGCGGCCGGTTTCCGCCGACAGCTGATCCAGCATCGCCCGCAGCTCCTTCATCAGCAGCACATAGGTTTCCCCGTCTTGCGGGCTGCCCAGGTTAGGGTTGGCGCCTTTGCCGCCCGGGAACTCCCAGTCGATATCCACGCCGTCGAAGAACTTCCAGGTCTGCAGGAACTCTTTTACCGAACCGACGAAGCGATCGCGCTTCACCTTGTCGCCCATGAAGAAGAACGGGTCGGACAGCGTCCAGCCGCCGATCGACGGCAGAATTTTCAGGTCAGGATGCGCCTGCTTCAGCGCCATCAGCTGGCCGAAGTTGCCCTTGTAGGGGTCATCCCAGGCGGTCACGCCCTTCTGCGCTTTTTGCAGCGCGGCGAACGGATCGTGGATCGAGACTTTGAAGTCCTCGCGGCCCTGACAGGAGCGCTGCAAGGCCTGGAAACTGCCTTCGATCTCTTTCAGGCTGTCGTTGATGCCATTGCCGCCGCAGATCGGGATAAAGCCGTACAGCAGGTGGGTCAGGTTTTGCGCCGGGATCTTGTCGACGGTGAAATTGCGCCCGTAAACGCCCCACTCGACGAAATAAGAACCGACCACTTTGCCGGAGTTCTGTTTATACGGTTTATTCTTTTCCAGCAGCGGCTCTTTCAACGGCGCCAAATGGCTGCCGTCGGTGTCGGCCACCACAATTTCGGTGGCGTCGCTGGCGGTGCAGCCGTCGGCATTGCACAATGCCACCTGCATTTGATAACGGCCGCCTTTATTCACTTTAAAATTCGCCGTACCGGAAGAACCGGTTGAAGGGCCGCTCCACGCCTCTTTGCCATTTAATAAAATTTTTGCCGTCGTGCCCGCGTCGCCATTCCATAAATTCCAGGAGACCGAAACGTCGGCGGCATTTTTTACCTTCACCAGATTATTATAAGCGGTGGCCGCCTGATCGACTTCGACAATGGCGAACTTGGTGTTGCCCCAGGCGATGGTCGGCTTGCCCGGCGCGGCGGCCTGCGCCGCGGAACACAGCGTACTGCCGATCAACAGCGCCAACAGCGGTTTATTAAATTTGCGCATAACTGATTCCTTTATTCCGAGAGGATAAACATAAAAGAGTTAATCGTCGCTACGCATTGCCGAAGCGAAAAAACTCCGCAATAATCCACGAAGATTAACGTTAATAAATAATCACGGTATTTCCCACGCGACGGGAATAAGAGTTCCCGCGTTGTCCATTTAGACTATAGGTAAAAAAAACGTCAAAACAAGAGCGCTATCAATCGGGTTTTATTTGGCAAGCATGAATTTATTTAAACATGAAAATAAGAACCTAATGGGAATAAGGAATGTGAATTAATTAAGCGTAAAGGATAAATATATTTCACGAGGACGGCAGATTGAGGCACGCCATAAAGCGAAGCCGGTCGTAGCGAGGAGGTACTCATCCTCATAAACGACAGGCGAAAAAAAACCTGCTTTAAAAAGCAGGTTTTTCGAATGGTGGTCGGCGAGAGAGGATTACGCGCATCTTTGATGCGCGCCCTGCGGGCCGTTGCTAAAGCAACGTTGTCTCGCTTCGCGAGGCTCGAACCTCCTGCGGAGGTACTCATCCTCATAAACTACGGGCGAAAAAAAACCTGCTTTAAAAAGCAGGTTTTTCGAATGGTGGTCGGCGAGAGAGGATTCGAACCTCCGACCCACTGGTCCCAAACCAGTTGCGCTACCAAGCTGCGCTACTCGCCGATGCGGGGCGCATCTTACTGCTGGCGGTTATAGGCGTCAATCACTTTTTTTCCCCTGCATTTCAAGTGATGATAAAAGCGCCATAATGCGCTGCGCCGGGGGCTGCGCAGCGTATTTTACTCAGGCGTTGGCCGGTTTCAGTGCCGGCGTCTGCGCACGCAGGAACGGCAGCAGGAACAGCGCTGACAGGCAAGCGGCGATAGAAATCACCACGAAGAAGCCGTTCCAATGCCAAATCTCCATCACCCGTGCAATCGGGTAGCCGGACAGCGCTGCACCCAGGTAGGCGAACAGGCCGACGAAACCGGTCGCCGCGCCCGCCGCATCCTTGTGCGAGCACTCCGCCGCCGCCATGCCGATCAGCATCTGCGGGCCAAAGATGAAGAAGCCGATGGCGAAGAAGCAGCAGGCCTGCAGCAGGTAGGTCACGCCCGGCATCAGCCACAGCGCCGCCACCGACAGGAAGATACCGATGGCGAAAATCAGGTTCATCGGGCCGCGGTTGCCGCGGAACAGCTTGTCGGAGCCCCAACCGGCCACCAGTGAACCGATAAAACCGCCCACTTCAAACAGCGAGATGGCCGAGTTGGCGGTCATCAGCGAATAGCCCTTTTCCTGCGTCAGGTAGAGGTTGCCCCAGTCGTTGATCGCGGTGCGCACGATGTACACCAGCACGTAAGAGACCGCCAACAGCCAGATGTACTTGTTGGTCAGCACGTAGCGTTTGATGATCTCGCGGTTGCTCAGCCCCTGGCCTTCCGATTCCTGCACCAGCTCCATGGCGTCGTTACGCCATTTGCCGACGCTCGGCAGCCCCAGGGTGGATGGCTTGTCGCGCAAGCGCCAGCACATCAGCAGGCCAAGCACCACGCCGATGATACCGGGAATGATCATGCCGTAACGCCAGCTGAAGTGCAGCGAGATAAAGCCCACCAGCAGCGGGATCAGCGCCCCACCGACGTTGTGCGAGGTGTTCCAGATCGCCCACCAACTGCCGCGCTCGGAGCGCGAATACCAGCTGGTGAGGATTTTGGAGCACGGCGGCCAGCCCCAACCCTGGAAGAAGGCGTTGAGGATCCACAGCGTGCCCAGCATCAGCAGCGACGAGCTGAGGCCGAAGAAGATATTCAGCACCCCGGTCATGATCAGGCCCAACCCCATAAAGTAACGCGGGTTGGAGCGATCGCTGATCATGCCGGAAATGAATTTCGAGCAGCCGTAGGTGATGTAGAACAGCGTGCCGAGGATACCGACGTCGGACATCGTCAGGCCCAGATCGCTCAGCATCGCCGGCATGATGAAGTTGAAGCTTTTGCGCGTGAAGTAAAACGCAGCGTAGCCGATGTACATGGTGCACATCAGCTGGATGCGCCAGTATTTGTAGCTGGCGTCGATCTGCCGTTGATCGGTGACCTGCGGCGCGTCCGAGCGGCTTTTAAGGAAAGACCACATGTGGAACCTCAGAGGATTGAATAAAGTGCCGCTATGATGCTCCCCGCGCGCGCGGGAGGCTTACGCCGGATTCCCGACGCAGTTAGGAGTTTTTCCTAGTTTTGCGCTTGCTCCGGTGAAACTGTGGGCAAGATCACACTCAAACAGGCGCCCCGCTCCGAGGTGAGCCGCAGGCTGCCGCCGAGGGCGCTGATGCGCTCCTGCATGCCGCGCAGGCCATACCCCGGCTGATGGTTTTCCGCCTCGAAGCCCACGCCGTTGTCGCGGATGGTCAGGGCGATCAGCGGCGCGGCGCCTTTGCGCGGCTGCAGGCGTGCGTCCAGCTCCAGGCGGCTGGCGCCGGCGTGGCGGCACACATTGGTCACCCCTTCCTGACACACCCGGTACAGCGTGATTTTCAGCGTTTCATCCAGCAGCTCGTCCGGTACCTGCCACTGCAGGCTGCTCACCAGCGACGCGTCCTGCGGCAGCGATTCCCGCAGCATCGCCGCCA
The DNA here is from genome assembly GCF_945957435.1 of Serratia sp. PL7. Classification (NCBI taxonomy): domain Bacteria; kingdom Pseudomonadati; phylum Pseudomonadota; class Gammaproteobacteria; order Enterobacterales; family Yersiniaceae; genus Serratia; species Serratia sp. PL7. The sequence goes on from NZ_CAMFLB010000009.1 coordinate 144,195, forward strand.
CCGCCGCCGACAGCGGCAGGTTGTTCAGCGCCGCCGGCCACAGCTGGGTCAGCACGTCGTGCACCCCGTCGTAGACCCGCAGCGCCAACGCATCGATGGTGTCGGCGCAGCCGATCACCGCCGGTTCCGGCGCCAGGCGTTTGACGATGCTGGCCTGGGTACGGATCACGGTGATGGTCTGCCCCACTTCATCGTGCAGCTCGCGCGCCACCTCGCGCCGGGTTTGCTCCTCCGCCGTCACCAGCGCCCGCGCCAGCTGGCGGTTCTCCGCCAGCCGCAGCCGCAGCTGTTGATTCAGTTCGCGCTGGCGCTGAATGCCGGCGCCCAGCAGCAGCCCGGTCAGGCTTTGAGCCAGCAGCGACAGCAGCAGATCGCGGTGCGACTCCGGCTGCGGCGGCTCGTTGACCATCAGCGCCACGCCGTTGAGCAGCGTCGCCAACAACGCGCCCTGCCAGCCATAGCGATAAGACATGAACACGATAGGAATGGCCAGGCAGAACGGTGCGAAACGCCGCAGCTCGGCGGCGTTCACCTGCTGCTGCAGCCAGATGCTGAATGCAAACAGCAGCAGATAGCTGGCCAAGTGGCCCAGACGCAGCTCCACCGGCTTGTGGATCAGCCCCGGCTCCAGCGGCACCCAGATTTGGCGTGCCAGATAGTGCCACAACAGCAGGCAGGTCGGCGCGATGGTGAAACCGCCGGTCAGGCCGAGCAGCAGCGCACGGGCGCCTTCGCCGCTCACCAGCTGCCACACCAGCGCCTGCAGCAAGGCGGCGGTGGCCACCACCGCGCCCTGCAACAGCGGCCATCGCCATTCGCTGTCGCTCTGCTGATGGCGCAACAGCCACGGCGAGGCCAGCAGGCTGAGCAGCACCGTCAGCACCAGCACCGCCACCGACGCCCACAGCGCCGGGCCGTAACCGAACTGGTCCGCCAGCAGCGCCATCAGCAGCAGGTCGGCCAGCAGGATCCCCGGCCAGAAACGGTACGGGCTCTGCAGCAAAATGCCCATGCGCAAGCCGAACGGGAACAACAGCAGCGCCTGCCAGGGCGGGTCGATCAGCGCGGTGCCGATGCCCCACAGGCAAAACGCGCTGGCGGCGTAGATGAAAAACAGCGCCAGCTGGGTGATCAGGCGCTGCGTCACAGGTTCAGCATCCGTCTGGCCAGCTCAACGTTGTTGGTGATGCCCAGCTTGGCGAACAGGTTGGCGCGATGCACATGCACCGTCTTCGGCGACAGCCCCAAGGCGGCGGCGATCTCGCGCACCTCCTGGCCCTGCGCCAGCAATAGCGCGATCTCGCGCTCGCGGCGGGTCAATGGATCCACCTTCACCCGCGCCAACTGCTGCGCGATTTCCGGCATCAGGTAGACGCCGCCGCCGGCGACGGTGCGCACCGCGGTGATCAGATCTTCCGGTTTGCAACGCTTGGAGAGGAAACCGCTGGCGCCGCGTTCCAGCGCCATTTCCACCAGCGCCGGGTTATCGTGCATCGACAGCATCACCACGCGGATGCCGGAAGGAATGTCCGCCAGCAGATCCAGCCCGCTGCCGTCCGGCATCGAAATGTCGCAAATGCAGATTTCCGTCTCCAGCCCCGGCAGGCCGGCGCGCGCCTGCGCCGCGCTGCTGAACTCGCCCACCACCTGAATATCGGCCTCCAGCGACAGCAGCTGCACAAAGCCCGAACGCACAATGTCATGATCGTCGATAAACGCCACGCGCAGGGTCATGGAAATCTCCGGTTAGAAGGGGAAGTGCGCAAGTATACCGTATGCACACACCGGAATAATTGATGAAGAGAATGTATTGGGTGAAATTACCGGGTGCGCAAGGCAGGCACCCGGCGGGAGGGATCACAGACGGGCTGGCGCCGTTTTATCCTGTGGCAGATGGCACCAGTTGTTTTTATCCACGATGCCGCCATCGGGAGACGTGTATCCGAGGCAGCCAAGGAGGGTGTCAAACAGCTCGACATGGCGATGCGTTTTGCCGATGCGCTGCTGCGCCTGCAGCTGCTCAAAGGCGCTGAGGTGCTGCGGGTTTTCGAGGAACTTGTCCGACGCCCACACGATCATCGGCACGCGGAACTGCTCCGGCGGCGCCATTTCGCGCGGCGTGCCGTGCAGGTGCGTATTCTCACCGATCGATTCGCCGTGATCGGCGGCATAGAACACGATGGCCTTCTTGTCCCGCACCTGGTCGATCACATTACTGATAAAGCTGTCGGTATACAGCACCGTATTGTCGAAGGCGTTGATCAACTGGGCCTTGGTGCACGAATCATCCACCCCCATGCACTCCGGCTGATAGCGCGCATAGCTGCGCGGATAGCGCTGCGAGTACAGGTAGTGCGAGCCTTTGGTATGCAGGATCACCAGGTGTTTGCCCTTCGGATAACGCGCCAGCGACTCCTTCATTTCGTCCACCAGCAGCATATCGTCGACCGCCTTACCGTCGTTGCGCTTCTCGGACGCGATCATCTCGCGGAACGAATAGTTGTTCACCTCGGTGTTGTTGTAGAACCACACCTCGCTCTGCATGGCGAACAGCTCGGAAGAGAAGCCCAGATCCTTCAGCACCGCGAACACGTTCTGCTCTTTCAGCGTGCGCTGCGGGTTGTCTTCGGTGCCGCCTTCGCGCACGAACATGCAGCGCAGCGACAGCTTGGTAGCGGTGTCACACGACTCGCCGCGGAACGCCACCAGATTCTTCTCTTTAGACAGCCGCGGCGTGGTATCACGCTCATAGCCCAGCATGCCCATGTGATCCCAGCGCGTGGTCTCACCGATGATGAACACCACGTAGGTATCGTCGATATCCGCCGGTGGTACATAAGTGAAGTGTTTGCCCGGATCGAACATCGTGCTCTGGTCCTGGCTTTCGTCATAGCGGGTGTAGGCAAACAGCCCCAGCGCCGACAGCCAGTTGGACGGCAGATACGAGTGCGCTACCACGCCGCCGTAGCTCGGCAGATCGACGTTGGAGAGCTTCTCTTGCACGCTTTGCTCATCGTCCAGCATGCGCAGCGGCAGCCAGACCAACGCCACCACCGCCAGCAAGACCATCAGCGGTTTGATGCGATGGCCGGGGGTTTTCAGCTGTTCGATCAGGGTGTAACGCAGGCTGTTTTTCCAGATCAGCAGCAGCGGCAAGGCGCTGAGCGCCACCATCCACAGCACAAAGTGCAGGCCAACCACCTCTTTCGACAGATCGATGTCGGTGGTCATCACCGACACCACGATGCCGTAGCCAATCACCACGTTGAAAAACGTCATGTAGTAGCTGGCAGCCACCGAAATCAACACCAGCAGCGAGGCGACGATGCGATAAAACAGCCGGCCGCCGAGCGATACCAGCCGCATGATGAAGAATGTGAACAGGACGATAGCGATGACTTCCGTCACCGCCGAAATAAGCTTAATCCCCTGAATGCCATGCGCCAACGAATCAAAACGGCGATAGAAAACGGACAGGTTGAGAAAGATGCCGATATAGATCGCTAACAATAACGATAAATTCTGCTGCGATAGCGATTTAACTTTGTTCATGTAACGCGGTGGCTCCGGGGGCGGTGTAGCGGTTCTGACTCAGTCAGACACTGATTGCGGCTTCTGGTTCAGCCAACCGGCAATAAGCGTTATTTTGCGGGTAATAATCAAGAGAATTCTCACAAAACGGACAAAATTTACCGTTTTTTTGAACGATTTTCAGGCAGGGCACGCAAGAAAATGGAGGGACAAACCCTCCATTTTTTCCATATTTCGGCAAAAATCTTACTTAACGTTCAGAGTCACATCGATATTTCCACGGGTAGCGTTGGAGTATGGGCACACCACGTGCGCCTTTTTCACCAGATCTTCCGCCACGCTGCGCTCGATGCCCGGCAGCGAGATATCCAGCTGCACTTCGATACCGAAGCCGTTCGGGATCTCACCGATGCCGACGGTGCCGTCGATCTTGGCTTCGGCCGGGATTTTGACCTTTTCCTTCGCCGCGACAAACTTCAACGCGCCGAGGAAACAGGCCGAGTAACCGGCAGCGAACAGCTGCTCGGGATTGGTAACTTCGCCGCCGGCGCCGCCCATCTCTTTCGGCACGCCCAATTTCACGTCCAACACACCGTCGGAGGAGGTCGCACGGCCGTCGCGGCCGCCGGTTGCGGTGGCGTGAGCGCGGTAAACCACTTTCTCAATAGACATCGTTCATTCCTTCTTGCTGGTTGGCGAGATGACTACGGCTTCCACGAGGTAAAGCCGGTCACATATTTATCTTTTGCTATTAAATCGCGCACTACTTATCTTTGACACTTATTAACCAGTGTAGACCACCCGTGCCGTTCTTGCGTCCGGCGGCGGCGGGTCAAATCTGATCGATCAGGCTGCCGCGCAGCTTTTCCAGCTGCTGTTTGAGCGAGACGATCTCGTCCAGGCTGCAGTCGGTGGCGCACATCACCGCCTCGGGCACCGATTGCGCCCGCTCGCGCAGCGCGCGGCCGGCTTCGGTCAGGGCGATGATCACCTGCCGCTCGTCGGTGGTGGCGCGATAGCGCACCAGCAAACCGGCGGTTTCCAGCCGCTTCAGCAGCGGCGTCAGCGTGGCGGAATCGAGGAACAGCCGCTCGCCGATATCCGATACCGTCACCCGATCGCGTTCCCACAGCACCATCATCACCAGGTATTGCGGGTAGGTGAGTTCGAGCTGACTCAACAGCTTGCGGTAGACTTTGTGCAGCGCCAGGTTGGCGGAGTACAGGGCGAAACAGAGCTGCTGATCGAGCTGTAGCAGGTTCTTCGCCTTGGGTTGTTCGGTATCGGTGCTTTTCATGTGTACGAATATAGATAGCGCACGATGTAATCGCAAGCTATTTCTTGTGAGGTATGCTACCTTTTTTTATGCAGAGGATGCTCGGAGGGAAAGGAAATGACGAACACGCTTGTAGAACGCGCGCGCCGCTACGCCACCAAGGCGCATGCGGCCATCGATCAGCGCCGCAAATACACCGACGATCCGTATATCGTCCACCCGCAGGCGGTGATGGAGCTGGTGCGCAGCGTGCCGCACACCGAAGAGATGCTGGCGGCCGCCTGGCTGCATGATACGGTGGAAGACACACCCACCACCCTCGGCGATATCGACAGCCACTTTGGGCCAAAAGTGGCGGAACTGGTGCGGATGTTGACCAACGTCAGCCACGCCGAGGACGGCAACCGCTTCGAGCGTAAAAACCGCGATCGGCGCCACAGCGCCGGCGCGTCGCCGCAGGCCAAAACCATCAAGCTGGCGGATCTAATCGACAACACCCGCTCGCTGCTGGACTACGACAGCCACTTCGCCCAGACCTACCTGATCGAGAAACAGCGCCTGCTGGAGGTGCTGACCGAAGGCGACCCGACGCTGTGGCGCCAAGCCAGCCATATCGTTGAACAGGGGCTGCTCAGGTTGCAGCAGCCACCGCACAACGTGCCGGCCAGCTGGTTCGAACACGCCCGCCGGCGCTACCGCGAGAGCGACGCGGCCTGATCAGAAGGTCACCACCGTTTTCAACGCCATCACCCAGGCGTCCTGCGTCTCGCTGACGCCCGCCGGGTGATGCCAGTACTGCAGGCCCGGCTGCAGCTGTAGCCACGGCGTGACGTTAACGCGGTAATACAGCTCCGCCGTCACCGAATGGCCCGGCACTGGCCGGTAGTTCGGATCGTGATAATCACTGATGCCGCTCATCTGGTTGAGATACCGCTGATTGTCTTTATAGCGGTCGCTCAGTTTCACCACCGAGACGCCGAGCCCCAGCCAGTCGTCCGGCCGCGCATCGAACAGCCCGTGATAGCGAATGCCGGTCGAGGTAGACCAGTGCAGGTAGTTACTGCGCTGATCTCCCAGCCCCAGGCTGTAAAACACGCTCAAGCCGCGGTTGACGTTATCCGCATGGCGCGTCACCTGCTGGTTGAAACCGGTATACATGAACCAGGTGCGATCGTGGTTGCGATAGCCCTGCGGATCGCTGGCGCCCGGCCCGCCGGACACCCCTTCATAAAGATCGCTCTGGCGCGCGTTGGTGAACAGCACGCCCAGGTTATACACCCCCGGCAGCTGGTTGACGGCGTGGGTTTTCAACTCCAGCTCCATCGGCAACAGGAAGCCTTTGCTGCCCTTGGTGGACCAACTCCAAGCGTGGCTGCGGCTGGGGGCGCTCGGGTTCTGCTCCATCACCCCGCCCTTGAGCGTCAGGCCATCGGTCAGCTTGTACTGCAGCGTGGTGCCCCAGTAATGCACGTTCCAGTTGTACCAGGTCAACGAGTTGGCGGACTTGCCGCCGCACAGCGTCAGCGTCTGAAAATCGCAGGGGATAATCTGATCGAAATCCTGCACCTTGTTCATCATGCCGATGCGCCACTGCAGCCGGCTGTCGAGGAAAGAACGGCTGAAGGTCAACCAACCCAGCCGGGTAATCGACTGTCCGCCATAGCTCTCTTGCGACAGATCGGTCAGGCCGACGCGCGGATCCTGCAGCCGATCGCGGGTCAGGTTGTTGTCATGGTTGCGGTTGACGATATTGCCTTCGATCGCCGCGTCCGGAATGCCGGTCAGCGCCTGCAAATCCTGGCTGAAGGTCAGCGAAAATTGGTCGATATACGACGCCTGTTTATCGTGGTTGTAACCGCCGCCGGCGTTATACGACAGCTGGCTGAGGTAGCCGAGGTTATAGTGGAAGCCATGATCCTCCAGGATCGGCCTGATCCCCAGCATATCCCCCAACAGCCCAGGCTGCGGCGGTTCAAATCCGAGCGCCACCCCTTCCCATTTGGCGGTGGGGGCTTCAACGTCCTTGCCGGTTTGCAGCGTTTCCGCCTGCGCCTGGCTGCACCACAGCGCCAGCGCCGCCAGGGTCATGGAACGAGGTAATAAGCTTTTCATCATTATTATATTTCTCCGCATAACGGCTGACTGCGGGCAACAGCATTCCCTGGGAGAGAATTTCCCATCATGAACAGCAGCGAATAACGTTAGGTTAACGCCCGGCGCTTGCCGCCGGGCTGAAGGGTTACCGTCGGTCTTTCAGACTGGCGCCATTGCTGTGGATCACATCGCGGTACCAGTAGAAACTCTTCTTGCGGCGGCGCTCGAGGCTGCCGTTGCCGGCATCGTCTCTGTCGACGTGAATGAAGCCGTAGCGCTTCGACATTTCGGCCTTCGAGGCGCTGACCAGATCGATCGGCCCCCAGCTGGTGTAGCCCATCACCTCGACGCCGTCGTCGATGGCTTCCGCCACCTGCACCAGATGGTCATTGAGGTAGTTGATGCGGTAGTCGTCGTTGATACTGCCGTCCGCCTCGACGCGGTCTTTGGCGCCCAGCCCGTTCTCGACGATGAACAGCGGCTTCTGATAGCGGTCGTACAGCACGTTGAGCAGGTAGCGCAGCCCGATCGGGTCGATTTGCCACCCCCACTCCGAGCTGGCCAAGTGCGGGTTCGGCACCATATCGAGAATGTTGCCGCGCGCCGTCTCGTACTGCTCCGGGTCGGCGGTGACGCAGCCGCTCATGTAATAGCTGAACGAGATGAAGTCGATGGTTTCGCGCAGCGTTTGCCGATCTTCCTCGGTGATCGTCACCTGAATGCCGTTTTCACGGAAAAAGCGCTGCATATAGGCCGGGTAATAGCCGCGCGCCTGCACGTCGCCGAAGAACAGCCAGTCGCGGTTTTGCCGCTGGGTTTCCAGCAGATCTTCCGGCTTGCAGCTCAGCGGGTACAGAATGCCACCCAGCAGCATGTTGCCGATTTGGCCCTCCGGCACGATCTCGTGACAGGCCTTCACCGCTTTGGCGCTGGCCACCAACTGATGGTGGATCGCCTGATAGACGGCGCTCTTGTCGCTCTCCTGCGGCAGGCCAACCCCGGTGAAGGGCGCGTGCAGCGACATATTGATTTCGTTGAAGGTCAGCCAGCGTTTGACCTTGTGCTTATAACGTTCGAATACGGTGCGCGCATAGCGCTCGAAGAAATCGATGGTGCGCCGATCGCCCCAGCCGCCGTAGCGCTTTACCAGACCGTAAGGCATCTCATAGTGCGACAGCGTGATCAGCGGCTGAATGCCGTATTTCGCCATCTCGTCGAATAGCCGATCGTAAAACGCCAGCCCGGCTTCGTTCGGCGTCTCTTCGTCGCCCTGTGGAAAAATGCGCGTCCAGGCGATCGAGGTGCGCAGGCACTTGAAGCCCATTTCGGCGAACAGCGCGATGTCCTCCGGGTAACGATGATAGAAATCGATCGCCACGTCCTTGATGCCGCTGTCGCCCGCCGTGCGCGGCGTAATGGCGCCGAAGATGCCCTGCGGCTGCAGATCGGAGGTCGACAGCCCCTTGCCGTCAGCCTGATACGCGCCTTCTACCTGGTTCGCCGCTACCGCGCCGCCCCACAGAAAATGTTGCGGAAACTTGCCGTTCATCGCTTGCTCCTCAATTAACGTAATAAAGTCAGCAGCGGCGCCTGTTCCTGCACCGGAGACAGGCCGCTGGTCAACACGTCCACGTAGTCATCGCTGTTGCTGATGATGATCGGCGTGGTGGTGTCATAGCCGGCGGCATGGATCGCCGCCTGGTCGAACTCGATCAGCAGATCGCCCGGGGCGACCCGCTCGCCTTCCCGCACGTGGGCGGTGAAATGCGCCCCGTCGAGCTTCACGGTATCGATGCCGACGTGGATAAGAATCTCCGCGCCGTCGTCCGATTCGATGCCGATGGCGTGTTTGGTTTTGAACAGCGACGCCACGCTGCCGCTGACCGGCGCCACTACGCGCCCCTGCTGCGGCGCAATCGCCACCCCTTTCCCCAGCAGGCCGCTGGCGAAGGTCGCGTCGTTCACCTGATCCAGCGGTACGATATCGCCGGCGATCGGGCTGAGAATGGCCTGTTTGCGGTTAAGCGGCGCGGCGGCTTCAGGCTGTACCGTCTCTTCCGCCGGTGCGACGCCGAACAGATAGCTGGCCAGCGCGGCGAACACGAACGACAGCAGGGTGCCGCCGATCGCGCCCCATACCGTGGCGTCGATGCCGCCGCCGGGGATAATCTGCGCAAAGGTGAATACGCTCACCAGGCCGAACGAGTAGACCGAGGTATGGAAGTAGCCAATCACCGCACCGCCCAGCGCGCCGCCGATGCAGCCGAAGATGAATGGGCGTTTGTTCGGCAGCGTGACGCCGTACACCGCCGGTTCGGTGATGCCGAAGATCCCGGCGCCGATGGCTGAAGCGGACAGCGCCCGCAGCTTGGCGTCGCGGGTGCGCAGCATCACGCCCAGCGTGGCGCCGACCTGCCCCATCACCGCCGGCAACAGCAGCGGCACCATGGTGTCGCGCCCCAGCACGCTCAGGTTGTTGATCATCAACGGCACCAATCCCCAATGCAGGCCGAAGATCACGCACACCTGCCACATCGCCCCCATAAAGGCGCCGGCAATGATCGGGTTAAAGGCGTAAATGCTCTGATAGCCGTTGGCCAGCAGGTGGCTGAGCCAGGTTGCCGCCGGGCCGATCAGCAGGAAGGTCAAGGGAACGGTGATCGCCAGGCACAGCAGCGGCGTGATGAAATTGCGCAGCGCGCTGTGGATCACCCGGTTAAACAACGGCTCCAGGCGGCAGGACACCCAGGCCGCAAAGATGATAGGGATCACCGACGAGCTGTAGTTGATAAAAGTCAGCGGAATGCCGAAGAAATATTCGCGCACCGCGCCCGGCTGCTGCGCCGCTTCGAACGCCGCCATCATCAACGGATGCGTCAATGCGCCGCCGATCGCCATGGTGACGAAGGGGTTGCCGCCGAATTTTTTCCCGGCGGTGTAGCCGAGCATGATCGGGAAGAAGTAGAACAGCGAGTCGCTGGCGGCGAACAGCATTTTGAAGGTGCCACCGCTCTCCAGCAGCCAGCCGCAGGCCAGGCTCAGCGCCAGGAAGCCTTTTAGGATCCCCGAAGCGGCCATCACCCCGAGCAGCGGAGTAAAAATGCCGGACACCAGATCGATAAAGCGGCTGAGCAGGTTGTCTTTTTTACCGCCCGCGTCGTCGCTCGGCGCGCCCTCGGCCAATCCGCCGACCCGATTGACCGCGTCGAACACCTCCGCCACGTGGTTGCCCACCACGACCTGGAACTGGCCGCCGCTCTCCACCACCATGATGACGCCCGGGTTTTTCTTCAGCGCTGCCGCGTTGGCACGATTGTCGTCGCGCAGCTTGAACCGCAGGCGGGTGGCGCAGTGCACCAAGCTTTTCACATTGTCGCGGCCACCGACGCCGGCCAAAATCTCACTGGCTAATGTGTCATATTTCATACGGTTATCCTTAGACTTCGCGTTCTGCCGCTCCCCTCCCCGCACTGGCCTGGCGCCGGGGCGAAATGCGGCGCAAAAAAAAACCTAAACCTCGTGGCCTCTGTCCCATCGGGGAACAGAAACGCGAGGTTTAGGTTTTGCCTGCCGCAGCAGTAACAACCCTAAATCGGTTGAGCTATGACGTTAACACCGTGGATTTTGCCGGGGCAAGGCTTTGCGCCGGCAAATTGCCGAACTGTGATCGCGGGGGCAAAACGGCCTCAATGCGCGAAATAATGCATGCCGCCATCTACCGGGATCACCGCGCCGGTGATATATCGCGCGAGCGGGGAACAAAGAAACGCCGCCAGATAGGCCATATCTTCCGGTTCGCCGAAGTAGCCAATCGGGATATGTTGCGCAATGAACGCCCGGCGCGCTTCATCGCAAGCGTATAAGCGCTCGCGGATCTGTTCACTGTTGATGCGCCCCGGCTGTAACGTATTGACGGTAATCCCCTGCGCAGCCACGTCGCTGGCCAATCCTTTGGCCCACAGATGCAGCGCGCCCTTGGCGGCGCTGGCGGCGCTCAGGCTGCGCGGCTCCATCGATCCGCTGATATTGATCACCCGGCCCCAGCCTTGCGCCTGCATGGCCGGCAACAGCGCCTGAGTCAACCGCCGGGCCGGTGTGAAGTTCAAAGCAAAGGCGTCATCCCAGCTGCGATCGCTGTCGTTCAGCGTCGTGGGGTGAAACGCACCGACCGCGTTGATCAGAATATCGACTGTCCCCGCCTGGCGCAGCGCCTGCGCCGCCAGCTGGGTTATCGCGTCGGGGTCGGTCACGTCTGCAACGGCTACCCACGGGCGCACCGCCCCTTGCCGTTCAACCTCATCCGCCAGCGCCTGCAGCCGATCACCGCGTCGTGCGGTAGCCACCACCTTGACCCCTTGAGCAGCCAATACCCTGACCATGCCGGCACCGATCCCTTCGCTGGCGCCCGTGACCAATGCCGTACGGTGTTGCAACTGTAGATTCATAAGAAAACCTAACCTAATTTTTCGGTTTTAAAGGGAACGTTCACACATTGAATCACGGCGCGCTCTGTGTGAATATTCCTGAAAATTACGTCGATACCGTGCAGGAATTCACCGATGTTTGACTGGCAGGATTTAAAACACTTCGTGGCGCTGGCACGTACCGGTTCCTTGTCGGCGGCAGCGCGGGAGCTGGGTTGCGATCACGCCACCGTCGGGCGACGCGTAGCGGCGCTGGAACAGGCGCTCGGCCTGCGTTTGATCGTGCGTCTGCCACGCAGCACGCCCTTGACCCAGGACGGGCAGGCGATTGCCGGGCTGGCGGCGGAGATCGAGGCGCAAAGCCAGGCAATTGCCCGCCATGCGCGCAGCGCCGGCGCAACGCCACAGGCCGGGGTGCGCATCAGTGCGCCGCCGTCGATCGCCGCGCATATTCTCGCGCCGCGCATTGCCGCATTTAACCAGGCTTTTCCACAGATCGTCGTCACGCTGTCGGGTGAATCGGCGCTCGCCGAGCTGGATCGCGGCGAAGCCGACATCGCCGTGCGCATGGTGCGCCCACAGCAACCGGAGCTGTTGACGCAGCGCATCGGCATGATGCGCTACGCGCTGTATGCCGCACCGGAGCACGCGGCTCTGCCCGACGCGGCGCGCCGCTTTCTCGCCTATGACCATCACTATCGGCAGCAGCCGCATCAGCAATGGTTGGTGCAGCTGTTGCAGGGGCGTCCGGTGGTCTTTCAGGCCAGCGATCTGTTTTCACTGCAACAGGCGGCGCGTTCAGGGCTGGGCGCCGCCGTTTTGCCGACGTTCGTCGCCGATGGCGATCCGGAGCTGGTCGCATTGCCAACGGCCAACGCCGCGCCAACGCGTGAGCTTTGGCTGGTGACGTATCCCGATTTGGCGCGCACCGCAGCCGTGCGCGCGGTGATGATTTTCCTGGCCGAAACGCTCGGCAAAACGTGCCCATTGCCGGCATAAAGCATCAGAATGACTAATATAAATACTGGACAAAAGTCACGCAGGGGATTATTACTGGTCAACGCTTAATCGAGAGTAGGGATGGCAGTCACCATGGTGTTGCGTACTGATGTAGGACGGATTCTGATCACCGGCGCCGGCGGCCGGGTAGCCACGGCGTTTCGTCAGGCGATGGGCGATCGCTACCCGCTACGGTTGGCGGAACGGGATGTCAGCCTGCTGCGCGATCGGCAGCCCGGCGACGAAGTCATCAGCTTCAACATCGCCGATCTCGACGCCTGCCGCGCGGCCTGCGCCAATATCGACACCGTGTTGCATCTGGCGGCCGATCCCTCCCCCGATGCCGACTTCTGCGGTTCGTTGATGGACAACAACATTCTGGGCACCTTCAATATCTTCCGCGCGGCGAAAGACGCCGGCTGCCGCCGGGTGGTGTTCGCCAGCAGCGCGCAGGCGGTGGAAGGCTATCCGCTCGACTATCAAATCCGCCCGGATGACGCACCAAAGCCGAAAAACCTGTACGGCGCCAGCAAGGCCTTCGGCGAAGGCATCGCCGCCTACTTCGCCCATCAGGAAGGGCTTTCCGCCCTGTCGGTGCGCATCGCCAACTTCACCACCCTGAGCCGGGGCGAACAGCTTAGCGCCCGCGACATGAGCGCTTTTCTCAGCCATCGCGACGCCGCCGATCTGCTGGAGCGCTGCATTCGTGTCGAAGGGGTGCAATATGCGGTGGTGCACGGGGTTTCCAACAACCGCTACAAACGTTTATCGCTGGAAGAGACCCGACGCCTGCTCGGCTACGCCCCGCAGGACGATGCGTTCAGCCTGCTGGGCTTTGAGTGAGCACGGCGGAGAGTTCCGCCGTGCAGGTACAACTTAGTTGCTGGCGTAGGCCACTTTTTCGGCCTGACGGTGGGTGAACAGCACCAGCAGCAACGCCAATCCGGCAATAATTGCGCCCATCACCGGCACGAAGCTGTATCCCAGCCCGGCGGAGACCACCGCGCCACCGGCGGCGGCGCCCAGCGCATTGCCCAGGTTAAAGGCACCGATGTTGACCGAGGACGACAGGCCCGGCGCTTCGCTGGCGACACGCATCACGCGCATCTGCAGCGGCGGCACCACGGCAAAGGTCGCCGCGCCCCAAATCACCATGCTGACTGCCGCGCCGATTTCACTGCGCGCCAGGAACGGGATCACCAGCATAATGACCACCAACAGCAGCAAGAAGCCCTTCAGCGTCGCGCTCTCGGAGCGGTCGGCGAATTTGCCGCCCAGGTAGTTGCCGATGGAGAAACCGACGCCGATCAACACCAGCATGGACGTCACGAACAGCGGCGTCGCATCGGTGATGTGCTGCAATACCGGCGAGATATAGGTATAGAGCGTGAACATCGCGCCCGCGCCCAGCACGGTCGTCAGCAAGGCGGACAGCACCTGCGGGCGTACCAATACCGACAGTTCGCGCTTCACATCCGGGCGCGCGCCGGCGCTGCCTTTCGGTAACGAGAACCACAGCCCCAACATGGCGATCACCCCTAACCCTGCGGTGGCCAGGAACGACATGCGCCAGCCGATGGTTTCACCCAGCCAGGTCGCGGCAGGCACCCCGCCGATATTGGCGATGGTCAACCCCATAAACATGGTCGCCACGGCGCTGGCCTGTTTCTCCTTCGGCACCACGCTGGCAGCTACCACGGAACCGAGACCAAAGGACGCGCCGTGGTTCAGGCTGGTGATGATGCGCGACAGCATCAGGGTGGTGTAGTCAGGCGCAATGGCCGACAGCACGTTACCCAGGGTAAAGATCGCCATCAGGAAGATCAGCGCGCTTCTGCGCGCCCGGTGCGAGAGCAGCAGCGTCATCAGCGGTGCACCGACCATCACGCCAACGGCGTAGGCGCTGATCAACATGCCGGCCATCGGGATGGAGACATCCACCCCTTTGGCGATCGTCGGCAGCAACCCCATCGGGGAAAACTCGGTCGTGCCGATGCCGAACGCCCCCACCGCCAGGGCTAATAAGGGAAAGTTAATTTTCATTCAACAACTCCGGTTAACCGCTGCCGAAGCGCGGGAAAGTTAAGATGCCAAAAGTATGACATTGATCACACCAAAGATAAGCAGGCAGGAGGCTAAAAGACTTTTGCGATTTTGTTAAAAATCGTGGGGAAAAACAGCCGCCGACTCTATCTCAGCAATGCGCCGACAAGCAATAGCCGCCGTCGCCCGAGCGCACATCGGGTTCATTCGCACCACCTGTGCAAGCCGCCATACCGACCCATCGGCGGCTGCCGCAACTATTGAACACAGAGCAAAAGTGTTTTGTTATTGTGCGCGTTTTTAGAATTAAACGACGAAATATAATGGCCTCAGTAAAACATCAATGCCCTACGACCTAATTCACATAGAGGGAAGCGCCATGCTTTTTGACTCGTATTCTTTAAACGGTTTATCGCTGAACAATCGCATCGTCATGCCGCCAATGACCCGCTCTCGGGCCGGCGCCGGCGACGTCGCCACCGACATGATGGCTGAATATTATGCCCAGCGCGCCAGCGCCGGGCTGATCGTCAGTGAAGGCACGCAGATCAGCCAGCAGGGCCAGGGTTATGCCTGGACACCCGGCATTTACTCCCCGGAACACATCGCCGGTTGGAAAAAAGTGACCGACGCCGTACATCAGGCCGGCGGCAAGATCTTCGCGCAGCTTTGGCACGTCGGCCGCGTGTCGCATACCATTTTACAGCCTGGCCACGCCGCGCCGGTCTCCTCCTCCGCCATCCAGGCCGACGGGGTCAAGGTGTTCGTGGATGTCGAAGGTCGCGGGCCGGAACATGGCGTGGGTGAAATGGTGCAGCACTCCGCACCGCGCGCCTTAACGCGGGAAGAAATTCCGGCGATCGTTAACGACTACGCTCAAGCGGCACGCAACGCTATCGCCGCCGGTTTCGACGGCGTAGAGCTGCACGGTGCGAATGGTTATCTGATCAATCAGTTTATCGACTCGCGGGAAAACCAGCGCGACGACGAATACGGCGGTTCACTGCAAAATCGCCTGCGTTTCCTGCGGGAAGTCGCGCAGGCGGTAGCGGATGCCATCGGCAAAGAGAAACTGGGCGTGCGCCTGGCGCCGCTGACCACCCTGATGGGCTCGCAGGACGATACCCCGGAAGCCACCTATCTGGCAGCGGCCAGCGTGCTGAACGATATCGGCGCCGCTTACATTCACATCGCCGAAGCGGACTGGGATGATGCCCCGGTGATGCCGGCAGCGTTCAAAGAATCGCTGCGCCTAATTTTCCGCGGCACGCTGATTTACTCGGGCAAATACACGCGTGAACGCGCTGAAGAAGCGCTGGCCAAAGGCTGGGCGGATCTGATCGGCTTCGGTCGCCCGTTCATCGCCAACCCGGATCTGCCCCACCGCCTGCAACACGGGCTGGCGCTGAATGCGCCAATCAAAGAGAAATTCTTCGGCGGCAGCCGGGAAGGCTACACCGATTACCCGACAGTCGGGTAACGATTGCCGACAACGCCGGCTCAAGCCGGCGTTATTTTTTCTGTGCTTCGATCCAGTCGAGAAATCGCATCATTCTGTCGCTAAAATCCGCGTCATTCGCCTCTCCCACCGCGTGCGCTAACCAATAGTCCATTTCACCTCGCTGCTCTGCATAAAGCGCCAACAGCTGTTCGGCATAGTCGGTTAACGTTATCGGCCAGAACGGGCTTCCCTCGGCGCGCAGCATATTGGTGGCTCTGATCAGTTTTCTGGCCGCTTCGCGCTTTAAGCGCCTCTCATCCGATACCGTCCTGGCCTGCAGCAGTTGCTCCCGATAACGCGCCAATACGCGGGGCAAATCGGCATTGACCGCCAACGCGATGCGCCGATCGGGCTGAAACAGCGGAAAAGCGGCGGACAGGTCTTCGCCCCACAGGCAGCGGCAGTGATGCTTCAGCCAAAATCCCCAGGAATCGTGATGCTCCGGCGCCAACGCCTCATCAACGCTGCCGATATCAAAGTCGACCTTGCTCACGATCCGCTGCTCCAGCTGAAAGGCTTGCCGCCACGCCTCAAGGCGCTGTAACGCCTCACTATCGGCTGGCTTGTTGAGCAACAGCGTGATGTCCAGATCGGACACGCCTGGAAGGGCTTCGCCACGCGCGACGCTGCCGTAGAGGTAAATGCTGTGGATGAGTGCCGGGAATTGGCGTGGCAGCCCCGCCGTCAGCGCTTCCAGCAGCGGGATAAAAGCCCGCTGCAGCGGAAATGCCGCCACCGTGGGAATCAGCGCCACCTCATGCCCTCCCGTTGCGCACTTTGCCCGAGCGCATTTCGATGTTCCGCTGCAGTTCGCGCAGCCCGCCGGCCAAGAAGCAGGCTTCCGCCAGCACGAACAGCGGGCCGATGATCAGGCCCGTCACGTCGTCCATAAACGCCGGTTTTCGTCCCTCCCAGAAATGCCCGACAAACTGAAACAGCCAGCCGATGACGAAGCCGCCGATGCCGACGCTCAGCCACGCCGCCGTCGACAGCGACGCCACCCAGGCGCCGACCCCGAGGCACAGCAGCAGCAACGCCAATATCATGACGCCAAGGCGCAGGCTCAGCCGCAGGTAATAGAGAGCCGAAACGATAACCACCGCGCAGGCCGGCGAGAACGGCAGCCACCCCGCACCCCATGCCGGCCGGGAGAGCAGCGTCAGCAGGCTGACGACGATCAGGGGGATGCCGATAAAGTGCGTGACGATATTGCGCGCATCACGATGATAGGCGGCGTAAGCGGCAAGTTGATCTTCCAGACTTCGCATGTTGACCTCCGGTATGTACGGCCTTCGTCGCCGAACGCGCGCAGCCGCATGCGGCTGCCCTTACCCATAGCTTAGCGCGGGATCACCAATACCGGTTGGCCAATCTCATCCAGCAGGCCGCGCCTATCTGCCAGAATTATAGAAAGCAATAGAGGTAGATGGATAACATAAAATATAAAATAAAACATCCAAAAACACTAACAAGAAAAAATATCCTCTAAGATAAAACACACCGCCCGCCTTGTTTTATCTTAAAAAAAATATTATTTATAATAATAATAAAATTAAAATGAAAAACATATCAAACATACCGATTAATATAAAATAAAATATAAATAAAAAAACTTAAATTAGTATTTACAATAAAAAACAGGATTGTATTATAAGAAGTCACAGTCAAGGAAGGTGTCATGATGATCGTTTATTACCGGGAAAGAATGGCTATTTTAATACCAGAAAACAATCAGCAGATTATTTTAAGGAATAAAGAATTGAAGCTATGGCATTTTCTTATTGAACAGAGCCCTAATGTATCATCAAGAAAAGATCTCGGTATACATATATGGGAAGGGCGTTATGTGACAGATTTCGCCATCAACCAAACGATAAATTCATTGAGAAGAAAGATTGGTGATGCATCACGTGAAATTATCATTACCGTTCCTAAAAAAGGGTATACGATTAATGCAGAGAAGGTCATCATTAAAGTTGATGATGAAACCGAGTTAATACCCAATACGAGCACTGGCACAGCGGAACTGGGGAGCAATTCGGATAATGATTCAAAACATAAAGAAGAGATATCTCCTCATCGATTTAAGAAGACTCGTGAGGTTCACGAAACTGCATCAGAAAAAGCGACATCCAAACGTGATAAAGTAAAAAGAAGCATGCTGATGATAGCCGTATTGATATGCAGCTATATTATAGGCGTTTGGTTTTCCGTAAAAATAAATGAAGATAAAAATGAAGAAACCTTATACCTTGATGGATACAGGATTCACTCTACTGGCGATCGCATAGAATACGTTCACGGTGAAAAAAAAACCGTTTGTTATCGAATGAAGAGCAATATAAATGACAATAAAAAAAGAGACTACCTTACAGAAATCACGACTTGTAAAAATGAAGGTTAAGGGATTATTTTTAATTGCTTGCATATTACTTTTCATCTGTGGAACTCTAAGTTATAAACAATATATTTTAGAATCAATGAGCAATAGTTACCATGGGTTATTATTTCTGGACGGCGAAGAAAAAATAAAGCTAAACCTATACTTAAACAAAGATAGAGAAACCGCCTACATCAGATTGATTCAAAGTGATGGCAATCACTTACGTTATATCACTGCCGAAATGGAACTCAATGCATTGTTAACGCATTCAATAGCCACAGCAAAAGTGGATTTGCATGAGCGAAATATGACAGAGAGCGCATTCAGCTCCGACAGTCGCAATCGTCTGGTATCGGTTTTGTTGCACAAGAACAGCAAACAATATTTTTTGGTTATAAACAAGGATGACTTCTATATTCCAACAGGTAATAATGATATTAATGAACTGATTTTCCTCATTTTTCCTGATAAATGATGCAATTTTATATTTCATTATTAAATATGATATGACGTTTTTTTTATCACTGAGTAGGATACCCCCGGCCTAAACAACACGCTTCAATTAAAAGCGAGTTTTTAGCGTCATAACCATCCTACTAATATATTTAAAGGAATAAAAAATGTTGAAAAATGTAGCTCTGAAAGCGTATGTCTCTATGGCTTGCCGCAACGTCAAAAACGCAGAACAAAACGAGCGTGGCATCACCGCTATCGAATACGCCATCATCGGTGTAGCGATGGCCTCTGCCCTGTTCTTCATCTTTGACAAAGGCGGGTTCATTGAATCCCTGAGCGCGGCATGGAACACCATGGCCACGAAGATCACTGCTTCAGGCAACATCCTGAAGTAATAGTAAACTTTCGTCATATAGCCTTCGACTCTTCGAGGGCTATATTTAAAACCTATATGTTCATAGCGATAATAATCATATCTTTATACATATCACTTAAAGATATCACAGAAAGAAGAATACCTAACGTAGCGCATTTTATGATACTTACGGTGGCATACTGCTATATTTTTTCCCACCCAGGCATTATTGGTGCGGGCCAGGTGCTGATATGGCCGTTTGCCATGCTCTTGGTTGGTATCATTCTTTCATCTTGCAACATACTGGGGTTTGGCGATACCAAACTGCTGTTCATCACCATGCTGGTGGTGCCGCCGGAACAATACGTTAACGTTATTTACCTGACTGTTTTTATGGGTGGCGTATGGGCAATCTTATGGACATATGCCCTGTCAAAAATTTCGCTGATCAAGCGCTATGATAAAGTAAGGAGCGGCGTACCCTACGCCATCCCTATTTTAATCAGTTTATGTACCTATACGTTTATCGGTGCAGTTTGATAAGGAGCATCTGTGCGCTTTAAATTTATTGCAATAGTCGCACTGCTAACCATGTTAGCCGGCGTAGTAGGTATATACAGCGATAAAGGCAACGAGGACGAGGAAAAGACTAAGAACCTCATAGTGAATAAAAGCCTTATCTATTATACCGCAAAGCATAATATTGATGTGGGTGCCATCGTCACCACGGATGACTTCGCCGAGAAAGAGATAAAATATCCACCAGGCTCGCCCCCCGCCTGGCTAGACACGATTTTTGGCGAAAAGGACTTTCGCGGACTAATGGCGTCCGGCGGCGTGGCATATCAAAATATTGCCTCCGGCGAACGGGCCTCGAAAGATAACCTTGGCAACCTGTTGCAGAAAATCGATTCGAGCTATTCGATATTGCCTATTTCTGTCACCACCGCCAGCCTGAAGAACCCTAACATCGCGGACTTTGGTTTTATCGATCTGTTCCTGGTCTCCAATGATAACAAAGCCTACCGGGACGATCTTTATCAAAAATCGCGCAGCGATAACGGTACCACGGGGAAAGACTACAAGGACACGCGGGTCAAACAGTTCGCCAGCAAGGTGTGGTTCTTTATGGGCAACGGCAACCTCAATAAGCTGCAAAAGTTCGATCAGTCGGGGCTGGTTTCCAGCCTGATGAAAACAACCAGCGGGGAGAATTCGCTGGCGAATGAGGTGCACAGCAACCGGGCCGTCAGCGATGACAAGTCCTCAACGACCATCGTCTATGCCTACTTCAAGCCCGAGGACGTGGATAAAGTCATTCAGGCGCAAATTATGGGGATGTTCTTCATCACGCCCACCAAGGTTCACAATATCAATGAGGGCATCGCCAAAATAAATAACAGCACAAGAGAGATTACCCCGTCAGACATTGTCTCTGGGGCGCCCATTTCGGAAAGGCAAAGCCGCGTGGTTGAAATCAGGGGAGCGCAAAGTGAAATTCGTAAATATTAACAGGCTGGCGGTTTTTCTTATTGTGATGTTAACCGCCAGCTTTAACGCTGCGGCGCTCGACGTGGACATCAATAAAACGACCGATCTTGAGATTGACTTCAGCGTGAAGTCAATCGTCGTTGGCTCACCGGAAATTGCCGACTTCCGGGTGGTCGATGAGAACCACATCTATGTCTTCGGTAAAAAAAGCGGGCAAACCAATCTCTCCGTTAATGGTACCAACGGTGAGAGTCAAACGCTGCTGATCACCGTGAACGATCTGCAAAAGAAATCCGTCATGTTGAATACCTTGCTGATCAGCGAGGGGTTTAAAGACGTGAAGGTCATCGACATGAGCGACTCGCTGCTGGTCAGCGGCCCGGTATTTTCCACTGAAGATGGCGCACGGATCAAGTCGCTGATCGAAGAGTACGTGGATAGCGATCAGGTCAGGTACTCCTTAGTAACCCAAAAAAATCAGCAAATTAAGATCAGGGTTACGGTCGCGGAAGTCTCGAAGGACGTGACGGAAACCCTGGGCATTGACTGGGGGCGGGGCAAGATCAGCACCGGCGTGAGTAACGATCTGACTATCAACAACGGCATCTACAGCAGCCTGGTTAAGGGGTTTAACTTCGACTCTCTGGGCGTAGCCATCAACGCCCTGGCGAAAAACAGCCTGGCTAACGTGCTGACCACGCCAAGTATCACGGTCACCAACGGGAAGACCGCATCATTTCACGGCGGCGGGCAGATACCTATTTTTCAGCGCAGTGAAAATGGCTCAACGGTTGAATGGAAAAACTATGGCGTCATGCTGAACTTTGCACCGGTGATCAATTCGGACTCCTCGATTAGCATGGACGTGAGCGTCGAATCATCTCAGATCGGCGGGTACTATAAATATGAGAACACCGAGCTGCCGACGATTAACGTGCGCAACGTGAAGACCTCAGTACGAATGCGGGATGGAGAGAGCTTCGTCCTCGGCGGACTGATCGACAACAGCCAAACGCAATATGTTAATAAAGTTCCAGGATTTGCCGACATTCCAGTGCTGGGCGCCTTGTTCAAGTCAACCGGGTTCACATCTGGGCGCAGTGAATTAGTCATCTTCGCCACCGTTGAGTATGTCAAACCCGTAGAGAGAAACTACATCAAGCTCCCCTACGCCAAATTCTCCAGCCCGTGGGAAGTCTTTTTCGATCTCGGGCACAGTGATAACAGCATTACCGATGTCTTTGTCAAAGGAGCCGACTATGTCATTAACTAATTCGCTGCTCCTTATTTTTATCTGCCTGGGCTTAAACGGCTGCGCGTTCGAAAGGCAGCCCGACGAAAGAAAGGCGTATTACGTTAAGTTTGTCGGCAACCCCGACCGCACCAAGATGGCAAAGCTTGAAAACTTTGTTTTAAGCAAGAAAATCGGCTCCATCAGCAGCTTGGCGATTATTTATAGCGATAACCACTATGACCGTGCGATCAGGATGCAAGAAGAAATACAGAAACAGTATGGCATTAATGCTGTATTGCAAGAGAGCATGAACCAGCTTGACGCAAACTATATTGCTATCGGTAACCGGCATAAAACCGAGCGAGGTTGCTATCGGTTCCGGCTCTCTGATTTTAACTGGTACAGCTCCGACGAGCAGGCTCTGGATAACTATTCGGAGCGAGAAGTTTGCTCGACCAATGGTAATGATTTCGCTGAGAGAGCACGTTAATGTTCATAGAAAAACTAAAGAGAAAAAACGAGGCCAAAAAGAAAAAGGCCAGCGTGATTGTTTTAACCAAAACTGAGACTGATTTTTTATCACTCTCAGAACCACTCTCATTGTACGACGTCGATACGATGATCAAGCACATCCCCGCTGGCGACCTGCTGGAGTTTATTAATAACGCCCTGACGGGGAAAAATTATTTTGTGCTGGATGCCCAGAGCTACAGCGAGACTGAAATCGCGGACATCGCCATGATGCTGCGTGGTCGCTATCCCTCCATGCTGATCGGCAACGAGGATTCGATCCAGGCAACGTGGCAGGCTCGCGAGCTGGGGTTCAGCAGCTATTTTACCCGCACCAGTGAGATCCGCCTGCTGCTGCTGGGGATAGTGGAACACTTCGGCTATGTGCGCTCCAGAACCTCTCTGGTGATTGGGTTGTGCAATACCTCGCCTGATATCGACATTAATTATCGCGTTTTTCACGATCTCTGTAACAGCGAAATGATGAAAGGCTATTCAATGCTGTTTGTTAACTGCGACATCGCAAACATTTTCTTTGATGCCGCATTGGGGGTAAAGGCCAATAAAAACACCGTTGAGCACGTGCTGGGCTATGAGAATGAACTGGATACCACCTCGTCCCTGAAACTGGTGATGAAAATAAAAGATCACTTCGACTACGTTTCCTTCAACATTGCCAACGACGAGGCGCACGTTGACAACGTTGACGCCTTCCTCAACGGCGTTGAGAAATTCATCGAATCGCTGGCAAACTCCTATGGATTTATTTTTATTAATATCCCCTACTATTTTCTCACGCTGCACGGCGGAATTAATTTGCTCAATGAGAGCGACATCCGTGTGCTGATGACCAATGGGCAGATCGAGTCTATCTATAACCTTAACTATCTCAAGAACCGAATTGGCTTTAAGCAGGATAAAGGGGAGAAAAGAAGGGACAAGCTGATCTCCATCCGAAAACAGGCCGGTAAGCTGGCAACTGAAATCACGGATAAAGAAATCCACACCAAGCTGGGCATCAAGGTGGACTTCAACAATAACGCCAACCTGCTGGGGGGGTTGTTAACCGCTTTCAACCGTAAGAAAGAAAGCAAAAACATTATAGACAGCATATTTAGGTGATGACATGGATATAAAAACCTATGAAAAAATCAGAAACGCGCTGTTAGAGCAAATAAAAATAGAAAACTATGACAGCTCTGCCACTCATGAAGCGCTGATGAAAATTGAAGAACTGCTCATACCGGCGCTCGATCTGGAAAATATTATATTAACCAGAAGAAAGTTTGATGAGCTGATCAAAAGCTATTATGACGACATCTTCGGGCTGGGGCCCATCGAAGATCTGCTGGCCGATCCCAGCGTTAACGACATCATGGTTAACGGGTGTAAATCCATCTACATCGAACGGGCGGGCAAACTCATCAAGCAAGATTCTCAGTTTAAATCTAATGAGCAGATCCTGCGTATCGCGCAGCGTATTGTTGCGCCGATTGGGCGTCGGGTAGATGAAAGCTCGCCGATGGTCGATGCCCGCCTGGCCGACGGTAGCCGCGTCAACATCATCATTCCGCCCGTGGCCCTAGATGGCTGCACCATCTCCATCCGAAAGTTTAAAGAGGATAAATTAGACCTGATCGACCTGATCAACTTTGGCTCGATGAGTGAGGCGATGGGGCACTACCTGAGCCTGATGGTCAGGGCCAAGGCGAACATCATCATCTCGGGGGGGACGGGTTCAGGGAAAACCACCCTGCTCAATGCAATTTCGAACGAAATCGATGATGGCGACCGCATCGTCACCATCGAAGATGCCGCCGAGCTGCAGCTGCAAAAAGATCACGTCGTGCGCCTGGAGTCGCGCCCTAAGGGTGTTGACGGCGGCGGTGAAGTCTCGATTCGTGACCTGGTGATCAACGCGTTGCGTATGCGCCCAGACCGGATCATCGTGGGCGAGTGTCGTGGCGATGAAACCTTTGAAATGCTTCAGGCCATGAACACCGGCCACGAAGGTTCGCTCTCAACCATTCACGCCAATACGCCAAAAGACGCGCTGGTGCGCCTGGAAAGCATGCTCTCCATGGCGAACTCCAATATCTCGGCCAAAACCATTCGCGGCCAAATATCGCAGGCCGTTGATATTATTATTCAATGCGCAAGGTTGCCCTGCGGCTCGAGGAAGATTACCAACATTACGGAAATCGGCACGCTGGAGGGTGAGGTCATTCAAAGCCAGGACGTGTTCCTGCTCGAAAGGCGAAAAGAGTCGGATACGGTCACGAAGTATGCGCATAAGCAGAATATCGCCTACTCCATTCTGGAATCAAAGGCCGCGTTCGCCGGGCTGCTCCCAGAGCTCAAAGGCATCCTGCATGACTAACCTGACGGGCTTCCTCATCACCCTGCTGCTTCTGCTGCTGATGTTCTCATACGTCAGGCAAAAGGCCGCGAAGAAGAAAAAGTGGGAGAACTTTTTCGGTAAAGCGAAGCCGGCTGAGAAAGAGAAAACAAAGGAAATAAAAAAGCTCATCGGCAAGTCTTACCTACCCGACTTCGTGTTTATTTTTGGCACCAAAAGCCTGGTGATGTCTCTGGTGGTCAGCGGCGGCTACATCCTGTTTTGGTGGTTCTGCTGCCTGACCTTCAGCGCCTCGTCGTTTGCCTATGTATTTGGCACCGTGATCCTGGTAGCTATTTCGTTTGCCGCGTTGTACGGCATCTACCAGAGCCGTTTCAGCGACTATTTCGAAGCACAGTTCCCCTATGCGCTGCGGCTTATCAGCCGCAACCTGGCCGTGGGCCAGACGATATACGCGGCCATTGATGCAGCGGCGGAGAACCTGAGCGATATCATGAAGCGAGAATTTACCCGCATCTCATTCCAACTGAAAAACGGCGTGTCCTTTGATGACATACTCAGCCGGGGTGAGAAAATCTACCCCTATAAAGGCTACTTTGTTTTTAGTTCGTATATTCGTATCTCCATACAAAAAGGCAGCAGTCTGAAAGATACCCTGCTGTCCCTGGCCAATGACCTGGTCGCCGCTCAAGTCATTAAGAAAAAAACCAAGGCGTTAACCTCAGAGGCACGCGGGGCGGCAAAGATCCTGGCGCTTTTACCGCTGCTGATGCTGGTCGTACTCTATAAGTTCGCCTTTTGGAACTTCGTTTACCTCTTCGATGAGCTTTATGGCCGCTACGTGGTGATTTACGTGGTCATTAGCGTCAGCATCGGGTTTTTCATTATTTCACGCATGATTAAGGGAGTTGAACTGTGATTTTCTTTATCTCAACCTCGCTCTTTATCGTCGGCGTTATTGTATTTATCTGGGGATTAAAGAGCCACAAGAAAGAAGAAGAGTATTATGATAAATTTTACTTTATCGTTTCCTCACACGAGAACCTCGATGACTACCTCAGCCTGAAAAACAGGATTAAAGACCTGTTCTCTTTATTAATGAGAAAGCTATCATTCTACGTTGAAAACAACCTGTCCCATACGAAATACCATGCTCTCATTAATAAGGCAGGATATTACTCGCTGCAAGAAAGCACCCTATTTTATATTTATATCTCTAGCATATTTCTCTTTTCAACTCTGTCCCTAACGCTGTTAGCCTGCCTGGATAATCTGTCATTCTATGTCATTCCTGTTTTCATGATCGTGTACTACATTGGCTCAAAGATTTATCTCGAGAGAAAACATAAGAACGAGATCAAAAAGTTCAGGATCAACTTCGTCTACTTTCTCGATCTGTGCGCCACCTGTATCAAAACCGGCATGACGCTGACGGCCGCTTTAGAAACCGTTTCCCCGGTGCTCTATCGCTTCTCCGGTCTGTTAGGCAACAGCATGCAGAACTTTTCACGCACGCTGAAATACAGCGATATAAACATCGCCTGCGAAAAGCTCTATGAAGAGGTTCCCCTAAGCGAGGTCAAGGAGTTTATCGCAACCGTGCGTAACTCCGCCCAGTTCGGCGCTGGCATGCAGTCCGGTCTGCAAGAGTTATCTAAAGAGATCCGCCAGTTTCACTTTATAGAAACCG
Source organism: Serratia sp. PL7 (assembly GCF_945957435.1). Classification (NCBI taxonomy): domain Bacteria; kingdom Pseudomonadati; phylum Pseudomonadota; class Gammaproteobacteria; order Enterobacterales; family Yersiniaceae; genus Serratia; species Serratia sp. PL7. The sequence goes on from NZ_CAMFLB010000009.1 coordinate 170,541, forward strand.
AAGAAAAAATTGGCTCCGTCAACGCCAAGATGGGGATACCGCTCATTCTCTTTATCATGTTCCCGGTTATTGTTGAAATCATTGCTCCTGGCCTGCTACGCGCCATGGGCAGCCTGTCATTGGAGATGATCTCGTAATGAAAAAGTTAGTCCTCACTTCGATAGTCTTTCTTGCTGCCTGCGTCAACGGCACGCCCGATATGTTGAGAAACGATCGGGAAACGGCTCAGCTGGCGGTCCGCGTCGGCGCCTTTGAAAAGGCCAGGGAGATCGCGGTAGATAGTCTGCAAGCGCAACCAGACAATATCGAGACACGCTTCTACCTGGCCGATATCTATTCCAAGATGAATAAATATGATATGGAGGGCCAGGAACTGGAGATTATTCAGGGAAAAATTAGCCGCGCAGATGAGAATTACCCAAGGGTGATTATCGAACTAATGAAGAACAGTCTGATGCGGCATCAATATCAGGAAACTATCTCTCTGTATAAACAGAATTTTGCCGAAGGGAAAATGGCGCTTACCCAAAGCGCCACTATGCGCGGCAAATCGCTGATGTATGCCGCCATTGCCTACTGTAAGCAGAATAAGTATGAAACCTGCATCGCCGAACTGAAGCGCGCCAGAACCTACCTGCCGGGAGACCCGGCGCTGGCCGACAACCTGAAGATTGCACAATACATGGCCAAGGCCAGCACAGGGGATATAGACCCTTCTCTGCTGTATGCCGGCTATAGCAATACGGAATCTAAAGAGATGTATGCCAACCTGATCATGGCGCTGATTCGCGGTGACCAAGAGACCCGCGCCTTTGAGCTGCTCAGCATGCGCTATTCCCGCGAGGATTCCATGACGATCATCAACGATCTTAACGGTATGAAAATCGCAAAATGATAAGTCTATTCACTAGAGTAGGGAGTGAGGAGCGAGGTATCTCAACCATCGAGGCCAGCGTGCTGCTGCCGATCCTCTTTATCATATTGATGATGATTTATGAGGTGCTGAGGTTTCAGAACGATATCTCAATCATTTATTTCAACGAAGAGTTTGCGTCACAGCGCGTCGATCTCTCGTTTTTAGACAACGATGTCGAAAAGATAAATGAAAACTTCCTGGCCGATTTAAAAAAGAGCGGCAGTGAGTTTTATTTCAGCGCGCTGATCTATTCGGAGCCAAAGATAACCTGCTATGAGGATGTCAATATCAAAGTCAGCAAAAAGTGCGGAAAGAAAACCAAGCTGATTAACATCGCCTATCAGATCCAACGTGAATACAGCAGCGATTGGATAAGCGACCTACTGTCTTTCCCACAACAATTTGATCGCGAGGTATTTATCGTCAATGATTACTTCCATTAACAGGCTTGTTGATAAGGAGGATGGCAGCGTCGCCGTTGAAGGCACCTTTGTTACCCTATTCTTGTCCGTGCTGCTGATTTATACCATGCAGCAGGCTTTGGTCATGTCAGTACAGTTTAGTATTAATAAACTGGCCGATCAAATGGTGAATATTATTTCCCATCGTGACAGCCTGTTTGGCAATGCCAATTTAAGCCAAGGCGACGTCGTTAACGTCGCTAAAATGTTTAGCCAGATCAAGAACGGCGGAGAAGCGCCGTTTTTCGACGTTTTCGTTGAGGAAATCGCCTACGCAACGGGGCAATACAGCATGTATAAGCTACCCGGGAGCAAAGAAGGCTGCCAGCTCACCAAGCGGCTGACTGACTATGGCATCGATATCAAAACCTCATTCGGCAAATCTAACTCGGTGTATCGGGTTTCCATCTGTAAAAAAACAGAACCGGGATTATTCTCTAAAAATAAAACGCTGCTGGCAGAAAGTGCCATCCAAATTGGCCATCATCATTAGAAGATAATAATCATGAAGAATAAATTCGAGCGTTTTTTAGGTGATGAACAGGGTGGATTAATGCCGCTGTGGGCGATTGGCGGCATGATGGTGGTGATCTCTATTTTTTGGGTCGAAAACTACTCCTCCACAATCATGGAAAAAACGCGAGAAATGCGGCTGACCTCCGTCGTGACCCGTACCTCGATGGTAGAAAGAGGAACGGTGACCGCCAATGCCGGGCGGCTAGCCGAAGCGACAGGCGCCAATATGAATCAGGCAACCCATGCCTTCTCGGCGGAGCTGCAAGAAACTACGCTGGAAAAGCTTCAGGAGCTAAAAGAAAATAAGCGGATCAGCGAACTGCTCGCGACCACTTCCAACGTCAGTCAAAACACTAACGTTCCCTTCGATGAAATAAACAAAACCATTGGCCTCGACCCAGAGGTCAGGATCTCCACGGCGGATAACGCCGTCAAAGTTTTTAGACCGTTACACGTGATTATCGCCGTCGAGGCCAGCAGTCTTAACCGTGCAAACGTGATGCAGGCGCGGGCGGCGCTAATGAGCTCACTATCCCGCCTGTATGCCGAAGCGCCGGCTACCCGAACGACGGTGATCCCATACTCTTTTCGCGTCAACTCCGGGGGCAAATGCTATACCGGGATCGCCCGGAGCGATGCCTTTTCATTTGTCTGGTGGGAAAGCTTCTTTGCGCAAGATGACTACCTTGCCGAACTGGAAAACCGGCTGAAAAACGCCGAGAACTACCTGGCCAGGCTAAAGGCAGAGATTGAGACCAGTCGTCAAATGGTGGAAAGCACCTTGAACGAGCGTGGCCAATATGACCCCGGCACTCAGCAATATCAGGTCCTGACGCAGTATATTGAATATTATCAACAGCAGATTCAGCTGGGCGAGGAGCAGATCCCTAGCGCCCTTGACAGCGTGACAACGGCTAAAGATAACGTCAAGGCGCAGAAAGAGTGGGTCGAGAACCTCAAACAGCAACAGCAATATATTGATTATTTCCCTCTGGCTAAACACTATGCCAAAAGATATCAGAACTACAGGCTGCTGGAAGACTATCTGGACGACTTTGCCAACTCAGGCATCTTCTCCATTACTAAAAATGACTTTGAGCGTGCCACCAGAGCGACTTACCAAAGTGCGGAATATCTATCCTCCCTCGCGGTCAAACGCGGCGTTTATTTTGGCGATGCCGGCACCTGCCCCGCCAGCACCGTAAAGTATGGCCTGACCTCATCCCAAAATGTGAATAGCGCGCTTTCCGGCATCGACTTTAGCACCAATAAGATTAAAACGCTGGAAGGGCTACTGTGGGCGGGGCGCACCGCGTTTTCTGCCTCTCGCGGCATGGCACGCAACGTCATTATTCTGTTTGCGTCGGACACAAAAGAAGTTATCGATCCCGACGAGGTCACCGGCATCCGACAGAGCTGCGCAGCCATTAAGACCGGCTTTATCAATAATAAGTCGGCCAAGCTGATCGTCGTTACCCAGAATCAGGATGGCCGAGATAAGTTCGAAGAGCTGAGCTGCGCTACCCAGTGGTTCACCGATCCGGGCTATATCAACCTTGAAGATATAAACAACGAATCCACGCCAACGCTGGAAGAGCAATTCAACTTTATCTTCTCGCAAGAATCCACCACCAGGAACATTAACGCACATGAATAAAGTTATAACGATCGCGCTGATGCTGCTCTGCGCCCCTTTTTCCTATGCTAAAAGCAGCGACGAGCTCAATCAGTCCAGCTGCCAAACCGGCCCGATATATGAACGCTTCGGCGACGCAAAACGCCAGGCCGGTCTGCTCCGGTTCGACGGCCGCACCAACGCACGGCTGAGCCGTAGCCAGCTGGTGCAGTATCGATTCGTCACCGTGTTGCACGAGTACCTGGGCACACTGTGCCACCAGGAAAACGCTTACGACGCCAACAGCCTCGGCGCCTTGCTACTGACCAAGGAAAACATCGTCATGAGCCATGTCGGCACGGTGCATTTCGCAAGCGGTAGCGCCCTGGTTGATGAGGCGACGCTGGCGCGTTGCTGCTCGCACATCAGCCAGACGTCCGACTACGACGGCATATTTATTGTCAGCCGCACGGACTCAATAGGCAACGCGAGCCACAACCGAGCACTGTCATATCAACGCGGCTACCGTATCGCCGAGCGCTTACCTCAGGCCAGCCCCATTCACCTGATTGCGCTCGGCGCCAGGCCAGCGCGCAGCGGCCAGAGGCCGATCGCCAACCCCAACGATCGGCGCGCCGACATTTATCTCTATCAGCGCCAGTGAAATCCCCCTCCGGCTTAGCGCGGGATCACCAATACCGGTTGGCCAATCTCATCCAGCAGGCCACGCGTGACGGAGGCGTTCAGCCAGCGCCCCAACGAAGACAGGTGGCGGTGCGAGATGATCAGCAAATCGCAGTTGAACAGCGCCATCTGTTCCGGGATCACCTCGATGGGCGTCCCCGCTGCCAGCAAGCCCTGGGCGTTGAAACCCTGCTGCTTCAGCGCCCGCGTCACCTGACCGACCTGCTTTTCCGCCAGCGCCTCTTCCCGTTGAGCGGCGGGGTACTCCTCGCGCTCATCGCTGTCGAAACGCAGGCCGCTGCGGCTGAGCGTAAAGGCATTGTCTACCACCGTCAGCACGATCACGTCGCCGATGCAGCCTTGCAGGCGCGCCATAAAATCCAGGGCATTGCCGCTGTGTTCAAAGCAGTCCACCGCCAATAACACTCTCTCAATCATAACCATCCTCACTCGCCTGAGTTAAATCGCGCCCTTGAAGTTGGCTTCGCCCTTTTTCCAATACCCCTTGGCAAACAGCGCAGCGCGGGAGATACCCATTTCGTTGATAAAGCGCGCCTTCAGGTACGCGGCAATCTGGTGTTCGCAGGCCAGCCATACCTGCCCTTCGCCGGACGGCAGTTCGCAATGGCTGACGGCCTGCACCAGCGGGCTGTTCATCACGCTGTCAAAATGTCGGGTGCGAATTTGCCAGCTGTTCACCTGCAAAAAGGAATAATCGACATCCTGAATCTCCTGCGCATCGCCCACTTCGGCGAACCACAGCACCGGCAACGGGTCGGACAGCGAGGCGAGAATGGTGCGCATGGCGGGCAACGCGGTCTCATCGCCCAGCAACAGTAGCCAGCGAGTTTGCGGCAACAACCGGAAGCCGCCGGAGCAAGGGCCGGCGAACCCCAGCTTGTCGCCCGGCATCGCGTCGCGCGCCCAGTTCGACGCCGGGCCTTCGCCGTGCAGCACCATATCGATATCGAAAGTGCGGGCGAGTTTGTCGATGCCGCTCAGGGTGTAAGCCCGTCCGGCCAGCGTGTCGCGCCACGGGAAGAACACTTTGACCCAACTGGCCGGCTCCTGCGCGCGCGGATCGGCGATAAACTTATCCACATCGTCGCCGCTCAACGTGATGCGGCGGATCCGGGCGGTGACTTGCCGCACGGCGCTCACCCGGGCCTCCCGTTTGCGGCGGGTGTCTCTTTCCAGCATCTCGTCGACAATCTTATTCAGCGTGTTGTGCATCAGCCTTCTCCTGTGGCGCCGCCGACGGGTAGGTGTGTTCCCAGCCGCCGCCCAGCGCTCGATAGATATTCACCACGGCGATCGCCGTCTCCTCCTCTGAAACAATTTGCGCGGACTGCAGATCCAGCAGCGCACGCTGCGTGCTCAGAACGTGGATAAAATCGCTCGCACCGTTCAGATAGCTGTCGCGCGCCAGCGCAAACGCGTGTCGGTTGGCGGCCAGCGCCTCGGTCAGGTGCGTCTGGCGGCGCTGCTGGGCGCGATAGCCGGAAAGCGCGTCGTCGATCTCGTGCCAGGCGCGCAACACCGTTTGCTGGTAGGCGATGGCCATTTCCTGCTGCCGGTATTCGCTCAGGCGCACCCGTTGGGTGATTTTCCCCCCGTCGAACAGCGGCAAATACAGGGCGGGGCCGATGGCGAAGGTATGCGTGGACCAACTGCCCATATCCGCCAGTGCCAGTGCCTGATAGCCCGCATTGCCGGTCAGCGTGATGCGCGGATAGTAGTCGGCGGTGGCGATGCCGATCTCGGCGGTTGCCTGATGCAAACGCTCCGCCGCTTCGCGAATATCCGGCCTGCGCAGCGCCAGATCCGACGGCACGCCCATCGGCACCGCGCGCGCCAGCGTCGGCAGGGGCTTCGTCGGCGCCAACATCGCTTTCAGCGCGCCCGGCCGCTCGCCCAACAGCAGGCTGATGGCGTTGATCAAGCGTTCCTGCCTATCGAACAGCGTCGGCAGCAGGGCATCCACCTGCGCCAACTGCACCTGCGCCTGATCGACATCCAGTTCGTTGCCCGCGCCGCTCTGATAACGACTTTGCGTCAGCTGCAGCGTGCGCAGCGCCGTGGCGCGGTTTTCCTGCGCCACCGCCAGCTGTTGCTGCGTGGCGCGCAGGCGTAGATAGTCGCTCGCCACCTCCGCCGTCACCGACGTCAGCAGTGCGCGCCGGTTCTCCTGCGAAGCGGCAAAGCCGGCGCGCGCACTTTCCGACGCGCGACGCAGCTTGCCCCACATGTCCAGCTCCCAGGTGGCGCTGGATCCGCCGCGCCAGAGGTTATAATCCGCCTCTCCGCCGTTGCCGGACGGATCCATGCTGCCCACCGAGGTGGCGCGCTGGCGCTGATAGGCGCCGTCCAGGCTCAGATCCGGCATCAGCGCCGCCTCTGTCACGCCCAGCAAGGCGCGGCTTTGCTGCATGCGCGCCGTGGCGAGCTGCAGATCCAGGTTGCCGGCCGCCGCGCGCTGCACCAGTTGCGACAGCGACGCATCGTTGAATATCGACCACCAGGCCACCGGCAGCGCCCCGCCGCCGGCCTGCTCACCCCAGCTCTCGGGCAGCGCGTTCTGCGGCCGAGCGTAGTCCGGCCCTACCGCCCGGCAGCCGCTCAGCGCAATCAACAGCAGCGGGATCACGGCTCTGTTCATTGCAGGCCCCCGTCCAGCGTATTGATGCTGACGTCCGCAGACATGCCGACGCGCAGGGCGCTCAACAAAGCGGCGTGCTCTTTGTTGATATCAAATACAATTTTCACCGGGATGCGCTGAACGATCTTGGTGAAGTTGCCGGTGGCGTTCTCCGGCGCCACGGCCGCGAAACTGACGCCGGAAGCCGGCGCGATGCTGTCCACCTGCCCTTTCAGCGTTTGGCCGGGAAAGGTATCGATATGGATGTCCACCGACTGCCCGTGCGCAATGTTTTCCAACTGGGTTTCCTGGTAGTTGGCGATGATGTACAGCTTGTCCTGCGGCACGATGGCCAGCAGCGCATCGCCCGGTTTGACGAACTCCCCGACCCGCAGGCTTTTCTTGCCGATCACGCCGCCGATCGGCGCGGTGATGCGGGTGTAAGACAGGTTCAGCTCGGCCATCGCTTTCTTCGCCTGCGCCAGCATCAGCTCGGCATCGCTGTCCGCCAGCTTGGCTTGCAGCACCTGCTCCATGTTTCGCGCCGCTTTAAGCGTCGCCTCCGCCTGCGCCACATTGGCGGAAAGCGTGTGCACTCGCGTTGTCGCCTGCTGCGCCGCCTGCTGTGAACCCGCGCCGCTGCTGGCCATTCTCTGGTAGCGGTTCTGCTCCTGGCGCGCAAACGCCAGCTCCGCCTGCGCCGCCTGCCGCTCCGCCTGCGCGGCGGCGATCAGCGCGCTCTGTCGGGTCAGGTTGGCCCTGGCGTCGTCCTGGCGGGCGCGGGCGGATTGCTCCTGCGCCGTCGCCTGCGCCAATGCGACGTTGAATTCACGCGGATCGATCACCGCCAGCAATTCCCCCTGTTTGACCCACTGGTTGTCCCTGACCAACACCTGCGCAATTTCACCGGCAATCTGCGGAGAAATACGCGAGATATCGGCGCGAATATAGGCGTCGTTGGTATTCTGCTGTGTCTCTTTAATAAAGAACTTATTGATTAATAACCCCAGCGTAATGACGGCAACCGCCAATACGGCGACGGCGACTTTCTTGTTAGCCATAAAAGTGACTCCAATTAATATTTATTTCTGATGATAAAATGTCAGGCAGCGACCGAACGCGGCGGATAAATACGGGTCGGCATAACTAAAATCAGCGCGGTCAGTAATAACGCCAGGCCGGCAACCAACAGATAAAGATCGGCGCTGGCCAGCACGTGGCCCTGCCGGGCGGCAAGCTGCGCCAGCTGCTCCGCCGACCCCGATGCGCGGCTGTAGGCCGAGCCGAAGCCGTCGGCGATCGTACCGGCGTGATAATCCCCGCGCTGCCGGCTGAGCAGCGCGATGGCGCCGCCGGCAGCGGTGGCGGCGAAACCTTTCACCGCGTTGAACCAGGCCGCCGCAAACGGCCCGTCGGTCGGCAACAGCCCGCCGGTCGCCTGCATCAGCAACGGGATGATCGCCATCGGTTGAGCGACCGCCTGCAACAGCGCGATGACGCGGAACGTGTCGCCGTTCCATTCCGGCGTCAGCTGAGCCGCCAGCACGCAGGCGGTGGCCATCAACAGCAGGCTGATCGCCAGCACCCAGCGGCAATCCACCCGCGGCGTATTGCAAATTATGGCGACGATCGGCAGCGTAATTAATTGCGGCAATGCGACCCACAGCATTAAGTCGGAGGTTTGTTCCTGACGATAACCCTGAATCACGGCTAAATATCCCGACGTGATATTAACCAGCGACACCATAATTAACAGCACGCCACCCAGCGTAATTAAGGAGAAAGACAAATTCCTTTTGCTTAATAGCTGCAAATTAAAAAAAGGCAGCGGGTGATACCATTCGTTAATCAGAAATAACGCCAATAATCCGCCGCCGCCCAATAATAAAACGTAGATCAGCGGCGAGTTCAGCCAGTCGAGGCGCTCCCCCTGTGAAATGCCCACCGTCAACATGCCGAGCGCCATGCCGCCGAGCAGCAGGCCGCGCCAGTTGAACTGCCGCAGGCGCTCCAGCCGCAACGGATCCTGCGGCAGGCCGTAACCGATGCACACGGCGGCGATCGCCATCAGCGGCAGGTTCCAGTAGAAATACCCGCTCCAGCCCCAGTGAAAGGCAAAGGCGGCGGCGGTAGCGCCCAACGTAGCGCTCCAGGCCGAGACCCAGCCGTAGGCACCCAGCCCCAGCACCTTGATCAGCGGCGGCATAAAACGCAGCACCACCGTCATCAGCATCGGCGGCAACGCGCCGCCGGCGAAGCCCTGCAGGCTGCGCACCGCCAGCAGCACGCCATACTGATCTCCCAACCAGGGCGTCAACAGCCCACCGGCCAGGTAAATGCCGCACATCGTCAACGCCACCCGGCGCAGCGAAAAGGTCGGCCAAAAACAGGGCGTGAACCCGGAACCGATCACAAAGCCGGTGACGTAGCATGTGGTCAGCCAGCTGCCGGCATCGAAGCTCAGCAGCATGCCACCCTGTATATCCGCCAGCGCAAACTTGCTGGCGTTTTCCCCCACGCCGCTGGCCATCACCGCCAAAAACACGCCGAACAACCCCAGCCAGGTACGGCCGTTGATTTCACCGGCGCTGGCGAGCCATCGATTTTTGTGGTGCGGCGTAACAGACACCTCAACCATTCCCCACTCCTGCTGTTTCAGCCTCAATCTTTGTTGTCGTGGGCAGTATCCGGAGTTATTTCGATTGTTTAAAATGAAATGATGTAATTAACTAGTTGCACAAAACGCAACCCATTGAGCGCACCCCCCCCGGAGAGGCCATGCCGCAAAAAATTGATTTCAACCTGATCTATGCGCTGAATCTGCTGCTGGAAGAAGGGAGCGTGAGCGGCGCCGCCGAGAAGATGAATCTGAGCGCGCCGGCAATGAGCCGCATTCTCGGGCGCATCCGCCGGCAGTTCGACGACCCGATCATGGTCAGAGCCGGTAAGCATCTGGTGCCGACGCCGCGTGCGCTGGAGTTGAAACGCCAGCTCGGCGACATCATCGAGCAGGCCACTGCGCTGATCGCACCGAGTGATGCGTTCGAACCCGGCAAGCTGACCAGAACCTTCACCATTCGCGCCAACGATATCTTTATCGGCGCGCTGGCGGGCGGATTGCTGGAGACGCTGCGGGAATCGGCGCCGCTGAGCGGCCTGAAATTCATCGCCGAAAGCGACGGCGAGGATGATGCGCTGCGCAGCGGCAAAGTGGATCTGGTGATCGGTTCCTCACGCGACTGGCACCCGGAAATCAAGACGCAGAGCCTGTTCACCAGCACCTTTCAGGCGCTGGTGCGCCCTGGGCACCCGATCATAGGCCGGGTAACGCCCGAAACCCTGACCCATTACCCGCATATCAGCGTTTCTCGCCGCGGACGCACGCAGGGGCCGATCGACGACGCGCTGCGCGATCTCGGCCTGCAGCGCAACGTCGCCCTGACCCTGCCGGGCTTTCATTCGGCGATGATGCTGACCATGAAATCGGACTTTATCCTGCCGCTGCCGCGCCACGTGCTGCAGGGGGTGAGCAACATCCACCTGCCGTTGGCGGAGCTCGAGCTGCCGCTCGAGCTGGAATCGGTGTTTATCGTCCAGGCCTGGCACCCGCGCCTGGATCGCGATCCGGCGCACCGCTGGCTGCGGCAGACCATCAAGCAGTTCTTTTTGCAGCGGGAGTGAGGGGGTTCGCCGCCCATAATGCCCCCTTCAGCGCATTATGACACTGCCGGCAGGGGCAAGTTTATCGTGATTAACAGCCCTTTGCCGGCCGGCAGACTGGCCTTTATCGTTCCGTGATGGGCAACGCAAATCGCCTTCGCAATGGAGAGCCCGAGCCCGCTGCCGCCGGAATCGCGCGCGCGGGAAGTCTCACCGCGAGTAAAACGCTCAAACATTTGCGGCAAATAATCCTGTGCAACGCCAGGCCCCGTATCTTGAAAAGCCAACACGATTTCCTGTGCGGTCTGTTCGAGACGAATGCACATTCGATCGCCCTGGCTACAATAACGAAGCATATTTTCGATAAGTATGCTGAATACCTGACCTAATCTGAATTCATCCCCAATAAAATGAAGCGGCCCGCCCTCCTCGATAGAGATGGACATGCCCGCAGCCTCCAACTGAGGTTTAAGCCAGGCGACTCTCTCCTTTAACACGCTATTGATAGTAAAAACGTTTTTACTTAATTTCAGTTGGCCCGCACTGGCCAGAGAGAGGAAATACAGATCGTCAGTCAAATAACTCAGGTTTTTTAATTGCGTCATCACCATATTCAGCTGTGCCTGACTTGCAGGAAACACGTTGTCTATCATGCCCTGAAGGCGGCCCATAGCCCCGGTCAACGGTGAACGCAACTCATGGGCCAACGCCACATGCGACGCTTTTATTTCACGCTCGTATAAAGCGAGTTTATTGACCATCTCATTGAAATTTATTGAGAACCTTATTATTTCATCAGGACACGCCTGGACCAGCTCGGCTTGTTGCTTAAAATTTCCCTGAGCCACGGTTTCCGCAACGTCGGTGAGATTTCGGAATTGGGCGGTAAGAGGGCGTGCGATGCGCACGCACATTAACGTTATCAATGGAACGACAACGATCAGGAAAATAAGCAGCCATCCCCAATTTAAAGAAGTCAGCGAAGGTGTACTGTAATCCAGCCCCCAATACGTATCGACGATCTCATGAAACGCCTCTATGTCCAGGCTGGGGTTCTCGCGCAGCACCAAGAATCTTTCGTAAACCGATGCCGGCATTTCATGAATGACATAAAAATACTGGGCAGCAAAAATGCCCCACATCGCCAGAATAATGGTAAAAAGCGTCACGATGGCGACGATGACGATACGAACAGACACCCAAAACAAAAGAGATTTATTTTTCCTTTTCATGATTTGCAAAACCTATAGCCGACGCCGCGCACATTAAAAATCACGTTATCAACGCCTGCCGCTTCAAGCTTTCGTCTTAGATTATAAACATGCGTATCCACCACTCTTTCGAGCGCATCGCTTTCAGGTAAACATTTTTCAAGTAATAGCTGACGACTCAGTGGCCGTGTCGACGCTTTCATTAACGTACTGAGAATGGAAAATTCGGTTAATGTTAAATCCAGAACATGGGCGCCGTCCTCGCTCGTGATGACTCTCGCTACCATATTAGCGATATCCAGTTCGAGCCTTTCCCAGCGCAATATTTCTTCGCCAGCCAGCTGACTTCCGCCGCTTCGTCTTAACACTGCCTGCACACGTGCCATAACTTCACCGGGGTTATAGGGTTTAACGATATAATCATCCGCACCATAACGAAGAGCGCCAATTTTATCATGAGGTTCCCCCATGGCCGTGATCATGATAACCGGCGTATTCACCTTGCGCCTGAGCGCCGCCAATATTTCCGTTCCATTCATATCAGGCAACATCACATCTAGTAATATGAGATCGGGTTTCCAGGTTAAAGCCGTATTCAAACCAATCAGCCCATTCCCCACCACCGCGACATTATAGCCTTCACGCTTAAGGTAAGCCTCCAGTACATTTGCCGCATCGACATCGTCTTCAATGACTAGAACCCGTTTATTTTGCATCTCATTCCCCTGAAGGATCTTGGCTATTTATTGATTATTCATTGACGGTTAATTGACAAATCATCGGCATACTCCGCCTTGCGTGAACAGTCTTATCATACCGATACACATAATACCGAGGCTCATAATGTTAGAAAAGAAAATCATTAAAAATACGTTGGCTCTGCTGATAATATCCAGCATTCCACCCAGCCATGCAAGTAATAACGATAACAGCGGAACGGCATTTACCGTGAGCCTTGGCGCGGCATCATCGCCTAAATACAGTGGTTCGAATGAGCAAACCTGGGGAGCCGCACCGCAATTTCATTTCCAACAGGATAACTTTTTTGTCGATTCAATGAATGGTGCTGGTTTTCGTTTCCAAAGCGAGAACGGTTTATATTTCATTCCAACGATAGGCTATGATTCAGGGCGAACCGATGAAGATTCAGGTTGGCGTAAGGGCTCTGACGCGCTTAAAGGCATGGGGGATATTTCAGCAACCGTTAACACTGGCTTAGCCTTGGGATGGGCGGTAACGCCATGGTTGGTCTTAGAGGGAAAAGCCATCCTGCCGCTGAGTGATGGCCAGGGGATATCTTACGCGACCTCCGTCGATTTCATTCCTGTTCTGGATGAGGAGGATACCGTCGCGCTAAAAATCAGCGCATTATTTGCAGACTCTCGCTATATGAACACCTGGTACGGCGTTAATAGCACGCAAAGCGCTAATTCGGGTTACTCACGTTATAACAGCTCGGGCGGTTATTACGGTACCGACGTGAGCCTGACGTGGGCGCATCAGTTTACCGAAACCTGGGGTGGATGGGTTGGCATTAACCATACCTGGCTGGGGGATAACGCCGCCAATAGCCCTATCGTTAAACAAAAGGAGGGGACAACGGGAGTCGTGGCAATAAGCTACACGTTCTAAGCCAGTGCAAAAACCTGAAACCGCAAAGTGACGTTCAGAAGAGTAATGGGACTTTAAAGATCCTCCACTCAATAGCTTGCTGTAATTAAAGTTTCATTACCCTTCAACCGACGATTCAGGAAAATTTGACTGATGAAGTTAAAAACTGGGGTTTTAACGCGGTTTTCAAACGCTTTAGTAACGGTTTGAATATATAAATCCTGGGGGCATTAACGCATTGCGGTACATCATGAGAAGAGCACGACTTGAAATCACAGGTTATTGCTCCTGCTCCGTTGCCGAGTATGGCAATACCGCTTTGAATGCCAGAACATGGGCTTTCATGACAATGAATCGCGGTGATGAATATTGATACCAGTAAAAAGATTAACGACATGGTTTTCACGATGGCTTTCCTCATTACAGTTTAACTGTCTGAATGGTTTATTCACCCAAAATGAAAGCATGCCAAAAAATCATCAACCCAGTGTCAATCCACTGCAAAGAAACGCTCAACATGGCGCCAAAGTGAAAATACCCCGGTCTTCCAGACCCGGATAGCCGGATTAAATATGCAGTTATTCATTTTCTACAAAATGAATCAGACGTTATCAAACCGAGAGTCGATACCGCAAAAACAGGATGAATTTATGTTTCTAAAGATTGCCTATTACCTTTTAACCCTATCATCAACGCTTGCGTTATCCGGTTGCGTTTCGCTTTTCTAATCGTCAGAGGCCTGAATGAAGTCACTCATTTACATTTCTGTTCTGTCATCCATTTTTTTACTCAGCGGCTGTTTATCCATCGGCACGCACCTATTCAATAAGTAGCCGTAATAATCCCTCGCGCAGCCGGACAATCTCATTGTCTGGCTGCAAGATCTCATATCCATCTAGGTGGACGGTCATTTATGCTGCAGAGCTCGGCTAACACAGAAGAACAAGGGAGACGATGATTGGCGGAAGATCACAGGAGTCGAACCTGCCCAGGACCGCTGGCGGCCCCAACCGGATTTGAAGTCCGGCCGCCCCACCGGGGACGAGGATCTTCCTTGGAGAAGAGAAGAAGCAAGGCGCTGATTATAGCGCAGTTTGTTCGTTGCGCTAAGCGGGAAATGGCGGCCGCCGGCGATTCGGCGGCCGGGGAGCGCTACTTCAGGAAATCCTTCACGTCCAGCAGGATGAACTCGTTGTCATCCGCCATATTGGGCTGGCGGCTGGAGGAGAACGGGAAGTTATTGTCGTTACCGACGATGATGTGGTTGGCGTCCACCACGTCCACGTTCTCGATGGTGAAGAACGGGAAGGTCAGCACGCCGTCGTTCAGCGGCTTGCGCGCCAGCTTGTTCGGATCCTGAATGTTCATCAGGTCGATATAGCCCAGTTTTTCGACCGGTTTGCCGACGTTGGCGTCCGAGAAGGCGATTTTATACACCCGCTTGAACTTGGCCACCTGGCTGAAGCAGTTGTCGGTCGGCGCGCCGGCGGCGCAGGCTTTATCCGGCGTGCCTTCGCCGTTGTCGCGCTCGATCACCAGCCCGTGGGTGGCGTCGATCATGTTGAAGTCGCCGATGGCGTTCTGGTTGTCTTCCAGCACGTACTGCCAGCTGCGGCCGGTCCAGGCCTGCTGTTTGACGTCGAACTCCAGTACCCGCAGGTAGCGTTTACCGCCGACGTTCTCGAACTGCTCGCCGTCCCACAGCGCCCCTTCCAGCAGCGGGTACAGCTTGCTGCCGTCCGGCGAGGCGGCCATGCCTTCAAAGCCTTTGGAGCGCGCCACCTGGAAGTTCTGCTTGCCGTCCGGCGCGCCCGGCAGGGTCAGCGTCGGGTTGTCCGGCGATTTCACCACCTTGCCGTCTACCTGGGTGTCGAACACTGCCAGCACCTTGCCGTTCAGGTCGGCCTTGATCAGGTAAGGCCCGAACTCTTCACCGATCCACAAGGCATCATCGGCAAACTGGAAGCTTTCCGGATCGAAATCACTGCCGGTCAGATAACGTTTCTCGGTGCTTTCGTTGATGATGTGAAACGGCACCTTTTTATCCGGATCGTGCAGGAACACCGTCTTCAGCGGCGCGACCGTGCCGTCTTTGAAATCGATCTTGTAGTGGTTGAGGTACAGCATGGCGTCCGGGGAGTTGGCCTTGCTGCCGAAGCCGTTGTCGGTTAGCACCCAGTAGGTGCCGTCGGGCATGTGTTTGATGCCGGAGTGGCCCTGCAGCGGCTGGCCGTCGATCGGCAGGCCGAGGCCGGTCAGGCGATCGGCGGATTTGCCCGCCACGCTGCCCAGCTCGGTGACGCGTTTGCCGCTGGTGTATTTGCCGCTCTGCTGCAGATCGCTCGGCGCGTCCTTCGGCGTGGAAACGGCGGATTTCACCGGCAGCAGCGCATGCCCGGCCAGCGTCGCTTGCACCGGCTGCGCGTCGGCCCACAGGTTGGCGCTCAGCGCCATGCAGCCGACCAGCAGCGCCAACCGGGTTTTGGTGTTGTGCATGTCATTGTCCCTTTTCGTTGTTATCGCCCAGAAGTAAAAGCAACGTCACTATAGGGAGCGGCAATGACAGAAATATTATTCGGCGAACGCCCGCCGGTAGCTGTGCGGATGGAAGCGCCAGGTGATGGCGATCAGCACCACCACCAGCAGCGCGTGGATCTGCCAGTCCAGCACGAAGCCGCCGCTGTAGTCGCGCAGCAGGCCGGAAAGGTAAGGCGTGACGCCCGCCAGCAGGAAGCCGACGCCCTGCATGAAGGCCACCAGTCGCCCGGCCGCCGCCGGCTGGTGCAGGTGATCGAGCGCCAGCACCAGGCACAGCGGGAACGCGCCGCCCAGCCCCAGCCCGGAAAGCAACACCCACAGCCACGGCAACGTCTGCGGCAGATAAATCAGGCCGATAAAGCCGATCAGCTGCATCATCAGCGCCAGCAACAGCAGCGGCCGCCGGTCATGATTGCGCGCCAGCGCCGGCAGCAGCAGCGCCCCCACCACCTGGCCAAAGGTCATCAACGCCAGCAGCGAACCGCTGGCCTGCGGCTGCCAGCCGAGCTGCATGTAATACGGCGGCAGCCAGGCGATCAGGCTGGTATAGCCGCCGTTGATCAGGCCGAAATAGGCGCCGAGCAGCCAGGCGCGCCGGTTGCGCAGCAGGCCTGGCCCGCGGTGTTCTCCCGCCGCGCCCAGGCGAGACAGCCCACGGCTGACCGGCCACCAGGCCACTAGCGCCACCAGGGCCGGCAACGCCCACCAGGCCAGCGCGCTGTGCCAGTCGTGCCCTACGCTCATCAGCCACGGGGTGATCGCCGCCCCCAACCCGCCGCCGCCCATCAGCGCCGCCGACCACAGCCCGGCCACCAGCGCCATGCTTTTAAGGAAGTGATGCTTGATGATGCCGGGCATCACCGCCTGGATCACCCCGATACCGAGCCCGCCCAGCACCGCGCTCATCAGCAGTTGCACGCTGCCGGGGGCCAGTTCGCGCCAAAGCGCGCCCAGCCCGATCGCCAGCAGGCTCAACGTCACGGCGCTGCGTTCGCTGAACAGCCGATTGATGGTGCCGCCCGCCAGCGCCATCAGCCCCATCATCAGCACCGGCAGCGTGGTCAACAGCGCCGCGCCGCCAAAACTCAGCCCGGTGACCTGGCGCAGCGTCGGCAGCAACGGGCCGATCGAAGTCAACAGCGGCCGCATGTTCAGGCCGATCAACACCAGCGCCAGCAGCAGAGGGTTGAGCCAGCGGCGCGGGGAAGGTGAATTAACAGAATGATTTAACACGGCATATTCCTGGTACTGCGAAATGAAGAGTGCGGCGTCACAGCGCGATCGCCGCAGCGTTGCGTTACTGTAGGCAACGCCGCTAGTATTGGGAAATTAAATAATAAAATAGCCAACAGTGGGAAAATGAATCGCTACCCGATGTTCAATCCGCAGCTGCTGCTCAGCTTCGTCGCCGTATGCGACAGCAACAGCTTCACCCGCGCCGCAGAGCGGGTGTTTTTGTCGCAGTCCACCGTTAGCCAGCAGGTGCGCCGGCTGGAAGAGATGCTGGGCAAGCCGCTGTTTGAGCGCTCCTCGCATCAGGTGCTGCTGACCGAAGAAGGCGTCAAGCTGTTGAGCTACGCGCGCCGCATTATCGCGCTAAATGAAGAAGCCCACGACGCGCTGACCGGCATCTGGCGCGACGGCGTGCTGCGGATCGGCATGCCGGAGGATTTCGCCGTGCCCACCACCGAGCTGCTGGCCGACTTCAGCCGTGAGCACCCGCACCTGCGGCTGGACGTCGCCAGCGGCCTGAGCGCCGATCTGCACAGCGCCTACGCGCGTGAAGAGCTGGATCTGATCCTGGTGAAGCAGCGCCGCCGGCAACCGCCGCGCGCCGCGCGGCCGGAACCGCTGCTGTGGCTGGACAGCCTGGCCTTCCCGGCCATCGAGCAATCGCCGGTGCCGCTGGCGGTATTTCCACTGAACGGCCTGTACCGCGACGAGCTTTGCCAGGCGCTGGATACCCTCGGCAAACGCTGGCGCATCGGCTACAGCAGCGCCAGCCTGGCGGCGCTGACCGCCGCTTCGGCCGCCGGGCTGGGCGTCACCCTGCTGCCGGCCGGCTGCCGTCTGCCCGCGCACCGGGTGCTGGGCGCGGCCGAAGGATTGCCGCCGATAGACAGCTTCGAACTGGCGCTCTACTACCGCGACGGCGCTCCCGCCGCCACGCTGGCGCTGGCCCAGCGGCTGGCGGCGTTTTGCGGGCTGAAGTAAGGCAGCTTACGCCACTATCTGCGGATGTTCGCGCTGCAGCCAGTCGATAACCCGTACCCACAGCGCTTCTGTCTGCTCAAGGCAAGCCTGTACCGCCGCGTCCGTCACCAAGTCGCCGGAATAATCCGCCACGTTGCGCTGTTTTCGCAATACATCCAGGCAGATCATTGCCTCACGCGGCAACCCTACAGTGAGCGGCAACGTTTGGATCATGGTCTGGTGATGGCCAGGCCTGCTGGTCAGCGTGCGGTATCCTTTGGCTTGCAAAGCGGCATTCGCCATTTGCATGACCGCTTTATATGCCGTGTCGAAACGGCTCTCATTGCTGAGCTGAGTGATACCCGCATCGCGTCGGTTGCGAGCGGCGGCGGCCAGCAATTTTTTAATCGCCCCCGCGTCAGGCATTATCACCTCCAGTCCCAGCCCGACCAGATTGTCCAGCGTCATCCTTGTCTCCCACAATCCAGAGTTGGGGTTTCTGCATAATGTCCTGTATAAACGCGGAGTTCTCGGCCAAAGCCGCTCGCCACTCTTCAGGCGAGTACAGTTTGGGGTTAATTTCCCGACCCAGCGTTGCCTGCAGCGGGTAAACCGCCTGAATCACCTCCGCAAAAGACAGTTTGCCGACGATCAGAACATCGATATCACTGGCCGCCGTCGCTTTGCCACTGGCGACGGAACCAAAGATGAAAGCCCGTTCAATGTCCTCCCCAAATCCTGCCAGCACCTGCCGTAAGCGCGCAGCCGGGCCGCAGGTCTTGCGGAAAATCGCCGCCAGCTCGGGAAAAATCAGGCAATCGGCGTTAGCCTGATAGCAAATTTGGTTGCCCTGCCGCTGCCTGAGCAAGATGCCGCCTTCAGCCAGCCGGCTCAACTCTTTATGTAAAGTCCCGGCCTGAGTTGCGGTGCGCCGCGCAATTTCTCGCACATGAAACGCCTGCCCGGCTTCAATAAACAGCAGGCTTAGCACTTTTCTACGGTATTCGCTGAACAGTAATTCGAGCATCGGATCGTGCATCACGCTGACCTCAATGTAGCTTTAATGACTACAAATGTAGCCATTAAAGCTGCGAAAGAGCAAGCCAAGAGCACCATTCCGCCGGCAGACGCCGATCATTACCAAATCGAATAGTCACCAGTGGCAAATGTCGCTGCCAACCTGTCGGTTCCTCTCCTAAATTGGAGGATGTTTTCACTCCCTCACCTCTGGATTAAGGAACCGAACGTGGAAAACCCTCAGCAACCGGGCCGCAGAGCCTTCCTCAGCCAAACCGGCAAACTCACCACCGCCTGCGCGGTGATCGGCCTGACCGGCGGCATGGCGCAGGCCGCTTCGCCTGGCGGCGAGCCGTGTGCGCCAACGCCGATGACCCTGACCGATCGTCACTACTGCCTGAGTGAGGTGCGGCTGGAAGACGGCTTTGAATACGACGGCGAAACGGTGATCGGCACCCGCACCGCGCTGTATACGCTTGAGATCAAAGACGGCAAGATCGCCGCCATTCACGCCGCCAACGCCGCGTTGCCCGCCGGCGTGCCCCGCTATAAGGCACAGGGCCAGCTGCTGCTGCCGGCGTTTCGCGATATGCACATCCATCTGGACAAAACCTTCTACAGCGGCCCGTGGCAGGCACCGCGCCCGCGCCAGGGCAAGACCATCATGGACATGATCGCGCTGGAGCAGACGCTGATCCCGACACTGCTGCCCACCTCGCAGCAGCGGGCGGAAAACCTGATCGCCCTGCTGCAGTCCAAAGGCAGCACCGTGGCGCGCAGCCACTGCAATATCGATCCGGTCAGCGGCCTGAAAAGCCTGGAACACCTGCAGCGCGCGCTGGAAAACCACCGGGCGGATTTTAGCTGTGAAATCGTCGCCTTCCCGCAGCACGGTCTGTTGCACTCCAAGGTCGATGCGCTGATGCGCGAAGCGATGCAGATGGGCGTGCAGTACGTCGGCGGTCTCGATCCGACCAACGTCGACGGTGCGATGGAGAAATCGCTCGACGCCATGTTCCAGATCGCCCTCGATACCGGCAAAGGCGTGGATATCCACCTGCATGAAACCAGCCCGGCTGGGGTCGCCGCCATTAACTACATGATCGCCACCGTGGAGAAAAACCCGGCGCTGCGCGGCAAGGTCACCATCAGCCACGCTTTCGCCCTGACCACGCTGACGCCGGGCGAACTGGCGGAAACCGCCACCCGGCTGGCGGCGCAGCAGATCACCATCGCCTCCACGGTACCGATCGGCGGCCTGATGATGCCGCTGCCGCAGCTCAGCGAGAAAGGGGTGTTCGTGATGACCGGCACCGACAGCGTGATCGACCACTGGTCGCCGTTCGGCACCGGCGACATCCTGGAGAAGGCCAATCTGTACGCCCAGCTGTACCGCGGTTCCGACGAGTATCACCTGTCGCGTGCCATGGCCATCTCCACCGGCGGCGTGCTGCCGCTGGACGATAAGGGGCAGCGCGCCTGGCCGAAAGCCGGCGATGCCGCCGAGTTCGTGCTGGTCAACGCCAGCTGTTCCGCCGAGGCGGTCGCCCGTCTGCCGGCGCGCAGCGCCACCTTCCATCAGGGGCGCCTGGTCGCCGGCCAGGTGAGCAAAGCCTAAGGTCGGTCCGTTGTTGTCATCATGATGGCCGTTTTTGGCCTTCTGCCAGAGTAAGGCGCGGCGCAAGATGGTCGCAACACACACTGGCGGAGGGCCGAAAATGTCACAGAGCGCGTTATTGATCATCGATGTCCAGCAATCATTCCAGCACCGTCCATTCTGGCAGGAGGACGATCTGCCGGCGTTTCAACAGGCGCTGACCCGCCTGATCGCAGGCTGCCGACAGCGCGGCGCGGCCCTGGTCGACGTGCTGCACGTCTCGCCGCAGGGGCCGTTCTCACTGGCTTCAGGCCATGTGCAGCGCCTGCCGTTCCTCACCCACCAGGCGGATATCACCGTGCACAAGCATGTGCACAATGCGCTGACCGAATCCGGCCTCGACGCCTGGCTGCGCGCGCGGGATATCAACCATCTGATCGTCTCCGGCATCCGCACCGAGCAGTGCTGCGAAACCACCACCCGGGTGGCGTCCGATCTCGGTTATCGGGTGACTTTCGTCACCGAGGCGACGTTAACCTTCCCGATGCGCCATCCCGACGGCGAAGTCTTTACCCCCGCGCAGTTGAAACGGCATACTGAAACCGTACTGGTCGATCGTTTTGCCCGCATCGCCAGCGTGGATGAGGCGCTGGCGCAACTCGCACAGGAGTAACCATGTCGCAGGCCGTCTATTTTCTGCTGTTGCCCAACGTGTTGTCGCTGGACGTCAGCGGCCCGGCGGAAACCCTGCGCCTCGCCGGGCAGTTCACCCTACGTTATCTCAGCCCGGCGCCGCAGATCGTCTGCTCCATCGGCATGACGCTGAGCGGCCTGCAGCCGTTGCCAGAGCGCCTGGAAGACGGCGCCATCCTGGTGCTGCCGGGCGTCGGCGATTCGCAGCGCTATTTCGCCGGGGAAGAGGCCGAGCAGGCGCGCCGCTGGCTGGCGACGCTGCGGCCCGACCTGCAGCGGCAGCGCATCACCCTGGTGTGCATCTGTTCCGGCGCGCTGCTGGCGGCGCAGGCCGGGCTGCTCGACGGCTATCAGTGTACTACCCACCACGACGTCATCGAACGTATCCGCCGGCAGGCGCCGGCGGCGCAGGTGAAAGAGAACCGTATCTTCGTCGAAGATCGCGGCGTCTACACCAGCGCGGGCATCACCACCGGCATCGATTTGGCGCTGCACCTGGTCCACCGCCACTGCGGTTCCGGCCGGGCGCGCGACGTCGCCCGCGATATGGTGGTCTATTTCCGCCGCGCCGGGGACGATCCGCAGCTGTCGCCCTGGCTGCGCTACCGCAACCACCTGCACCCGGCGGTGCACCGCGCGCAGGACGTGATGGCCGCCGAGCCGGAGGCCGACTGGTCGGTGCCGCAGATAGCGGAGAAGGCGCACGTCAGCAGCCGCCACCTGGCGCGGCTGTTTCGCAGCCACGTCGGCATCAGCGTGCGGGAATATCATGAGCAGCTGCGGCTGGCGGTGGCGCAACAGCGCCTGCAGCAAGGGTATGGCTTGGAGAAGGCCGCGCTGGCGGCCGGTTTTTCTTCCGGGCGGCAGCTGCGCCGCGCCCAGCAGCGTCAGCACTCGCCGCTATGACACCAGCCGGCGGGTATCCAGCCGCTGCAGGCCGACAGACAGCAGCAGGCTGAGCCCCAGCGCCACGCCGAACACCCAGAAGATATCCAGCAGCGGGTGGCCGGTGAAGTCCAGGTGCCGGCTGCGCATCACGTTGACGATAAGGGCGTGAAAACCGTAAATCGCCAGCGAATGGCGGGAAAACGCGCTCAACCAACCGATCGGCTGCGGCAGACAGTGTTTCACCCACACCAGCAGCGCCACCGCCGCCATAAACACCAGCGGGCCGCTGTAGATGTAGTAGGTATCGGCGAAGTTGCCGTTGATGAACAATTGGTGTTTGGTGCCGCGAGCGATCAGCGCCACGCACAGCGCAAATCCCAATGCCGCCAGCCAGCCCACGGCGCGCCCGCGCGCCTCCATCATGCCAATCGCCCGCCCGGCCAGCGCATACAGCAGGTAGTAGAAGGTATCGCCGTAGATATACAGGTTAACCGGCAGCAGGTGCGCGTTGCCGAAGGTCAGCTTATCGGTATTCGGGTTGGCGATCGCCGCCAACACCACCAGCGCGGCGGCCAGGTAGCGGCGCGACACCGGTTTGACGCTGATCAGCGGCGACAGCAGGTAAATCACCGCGATAGCGTAGAAAAACCACAGATGATAGAACACCGGCTTTTGCAACATGCCGCGCAGCGACGGCCAGAAACCGATCTTAGTGAAAGCCGCGATGTAGATCAGCGCAATGGCGCTGTAGAACAGAATGCAGCTGACGATGCGGGTGAAATGCCGGCGGCCGGCGCTCTTTTCGCCGAAGAACAGGTAGCCGGAAATCATAAAGAACAGTGGCACCGATACGCGCGACAGCGAGTTCAGCACGTTGGCGATGTCCCAGTTGTGCAACCCTATTGCCACGCCGTTGGTGACGTAATAGGTGGTGGCGTGGATCATCACCACCATCATGCACGCCATCGCCCGCAGGTTGTCTATCCAGCCGATTTTCTCGCTCAAACGCTCGCCCGATCTTGTGTCATATTGATATGTTAAGAAGAGGTTATCGGGCACGGCGTTCGGCGACAACCCAAAAGCGAAATATCAGAATGCACTTAAACAACACCTTATGATTGCGAAGGTGAACAATTGGCGGCAAAATAGCCGCCATAACTCGCTCAGTTTGCGCTTCCCGCCCTGGCAGTTCCTTTTTCTCTTTTACTATCAGTACAATAATATGAAAACGACATTACCACCTGCGGCACGTTTGGGCCGACAGGCGCTTTTATTCCCTCTTTGTCTGGTGCTGTTCGAGTTCGCCACCTATATCGGCAACGATATGATTCAGCCGGGCATGCTGGCCGTCGTGGCGGATTTCAACGCCGGCGAAGAGTGGGTACCGACCTCGATGACCGCCTATCTGGCCGGCGGCATCTTCCTGCAGTGGCTGCTCGGGCCGCTGTCGGATCGCCGCGGCCGTCGCCCAGTGATGCTGGCCGGGGTGGCGTTCTTTATCGTCTCCTGCCTGGCGATCCTGCTGGTCACCACCATCGAGCAGTTCATCGCCATGCGTTTCCTGCAGGGCATCGGCCTATGCTTTATCGGCGCGGTCGGCTACGCCACCATCCAGGAGTCGTTTGAAGAATCGGTGTGCATCAAAATCACCGCCCTGATGGCCAACGTGGCGCTGATCGCCCCACTGCTCGGGCCGCTGGCCGGCGCGGCGCTGATCCACGTCGCGCCGTGGCAGAGCATGTTCGTGCTGTTTGCGGCGCTGGCGGCCATCGCCTTCTACGGCCTGTGGAAAGCCATGCCGGAAACCGCCACGCTGCAGGGCGAGGCGTTTTCCGCCGCCAACCTATGGCGCGACTACCGCCAGGTGTTGGGCAACCGCCGCTTCCTGTGCGGCGCCCTGGCGATCGGTTTCGCCAGCCTGCCGCTGCTGGCCTGGATCGCCCAGTCGCCGGTGATCCTGATCAGCGGTGAGTCGCTGTCGACGCTGGACTACGGCCTGCTGCAGATCCCGGTGTTCGGCGCGCTGATCCTCGGTAACCTGACGCTGGCGCGTCTGACCGGCAAAAACAGCGTGGAGCGCCTGATCAAGCTGGGCGCGGGCCCGATGCTGCTGGGGCTGCTGATCGCCGCGCTGGCGACCCAGTTCTCCAGCCACGCCTACCTGTGGATGACCGCCGGCCTGAGCCTGTACGCTTTCGGCATCGGCCTCGCCAACGCCGGGCTGTACCGCCTGACGCTGTTCTCCAGCAATGTCAGCAAAGGCACGGTGTCCGCCACCATGGGCATGCTGAGCATGATGGTATTCACCGTCGGCATCGAGCTGGCCAAGGTCGCCTACGTCTGGGGCGGCAGCGGGCTGTTCAACCTGTTCAACCTCATCAGCGGCCTGTGCTGGCTGACGCTGGTGGCGCTGTTCCTCGGCAAACGCCGCAACGGCGACCCCACACCGCAGCCGACCGGCGCGGTGTAAACGCGACGATAAAACGCCGGTCCGGTTTCCCGAACGGCGTTTTTTTATGCGGCCTCAGCCGAGCAGCTCCCACAGCGCATACCCCGCTCCCACTACCGCCACCCCCAACAGCAGCAACGCCGACAGGACAGAGATCGCCCGCCGCGCGCGCTGTAGCGCCGTTCCCGACAGCAGGGTGATATAGGCCAGCAAGATGGCGAAATCAGCCAGCACCCACAGCGCGGTCAGCAGCGTCAGGCTGGCGCCGACCGAAGGGGTGACGGCGATAAACTGCGGAAAAAAGGCGACGAAGAAGATGATGTCCTTGGGATTGGCGATGCCTACCAGAAAACCGTTTGCGATCGCCGAGCGTTTTTGCGACGGTGCAACGGGCTGCGCATCGGGGGTTCGTGCGGATAAATCCTCATACAGCGAGGCGATCGCCATGCGGCCGATAAACAGGCAACCCAGCAGGCCTATCCACTGCAGCAAGCGCATATCCACCGCGAACAGCCCGGTGACAACCAGCGCGGCAATACCGATCAGCAACAAAGAGGCCCCATTGCTGCCCAGCGCGGTCAACAGCGCGCGCCGGGCGCCAAAGCGCGCCGCGGTGTTGGCGACCATCATCACCACCGGCCCTGGCGTGGCGATCAGCAAGAAAATGGCGGCGAAATACGCCGCCAGCAACGACAGGTTCATCTTTATTTCACTCACATTCAGGCGGTTGGCGTCGGATCATTATGATGCCGTAGCCCCCGCCTTGAAAAAGGAGTAATCCTGTCGTTTACTGTGAGCCAGACTCATTCTTAGAGACGCCGCGATGGCCAGTTCCCTTCCGCCGCTTTACGCTCTGCGCGCCTTCGAGAGCGCCGCCCGCACCGGCTCGTTCACGCTGGCCGCCGACGAGCTGCATCTCACCCCCAGCGCCGTCAGCAAGCACATCAAAACGCTGGAGCAGCACTTCGGCTGTCGGCTGTTCCAGCGCAACGGCCCACGCATCGAGGTCACCCCGCAGGGAAAAATCTTCGCCGCCGAGCTGCAGCAAGGGTTTGGCCGCATCGAACAAGCCTGCGAGCTGTTCAGAAGCCACCGCGATCTGCTGCGGATGAAGGCGCCCTCCACCCTGACCCTACGCTGGCTGCTGGACTGCCTGAGCCGATTCCGGCAAACGGCGCAGGCGTTCGAGGTGCAGGCAGCCAGCGTGTGGATGGACATCGACAGCGTGGATTTTTTCAGCGAACCCTACGACTGCGCCATCCTGCTCGGCAACGGCCATTTCGGCGCCAATACCGCCGCCGCCAAGCTGTTCGACGAATGGCTGATCCCAATTTGCGCCCCCGCGCTGCTCGCCGACGCGCAGCGCGATCTCGCCACCTGCCCGCTGATCCATCCTTCGCCCGATCGGCGCGACTGGCGACGCTGGCTGCAAAAAAGCGGCATCGCAGCCCCGATCGATCTCACACGCGGCCAGGTATTTGATTCACTGGAACAGGGCAACGCGGCGGCCATCGCCGGGCACGGCGTCTCGATCGGCGATCTGGCGCTGAGCCTGCGGACGATGGAGGAGGGGTTATTGGCGCTGCCTTGTGACGCCGCCGTGCGTACCGGCGACGGTTACTATCTGGTTTGGCCGGAAGAATCGGCAAAACGGCCGCTGATCGAACGTTTACAGGCGTTTCTCACCGCCCAAACGCCCGACGTCAGCCGGGCCGCCGTCAGGTTTATCGGGTAGGGGACTCGCTACCGAACAGCCCGCCGTCGCGCAGCAGATGCTCGTTGCCCTTGCGGCGGGTAAAGCCGCTGCGATCGAAGAACTCCAGCACCTGGATCGCCAGCTTGCGCCCGACGCCGAGCCGATCGCGGAAATCGGCGGCGTTGGCGCCCCCGCGCTCCGCATCCAGCTCGCGGATCAGCGCCGCGAACTGATCGATGCGCCGGCTGAGGTAGTAGCGATCCACCACCACCGCCGTCACATGGCCCAGTTGAGCCGCCTTGCGCAGCAGCGCCCGTACCCGGCTCTCTTCCTCGCCCAGTTCGCTCGCCAGATCGCGCACCCACCACGGCTCGTCGCCGAACAGCGGTTCGATGCGCGCCCACAGCGGCGCCTCGTCGGCGCTGAACGCCAGGCCGTGTTCCGGCAAGTGCAGCCAGCCGCGCGTATTGCGCAGCGCGCCGGCCTTCAGCAGCCGATCGATCATCATAAACACCAGCTCTTCCGGCTGCTGAGGCAGCGCCATACGCCGCAGGCGGGCGCGTCCTAAGCCCAGCTGATCGGCGTGCTGTTGGTGATACTCCGCCAGCACCTGCAGCAGGCGGCTTTCCGCCTGCTGCACCTGATCCTGCGCCAGAGCCCGGTCACCGACGATCAGCAGATCGCGGTTCGCCAGCAGTGCCGCCAGGCCGTCGTCGGTCAACTGACGCGCCCAGGCGAACGCCGCCAGAGACAGCGCGCCCTGCGGCAACTCAAGCGCCAGCGCCCGCACGTCGTCTTGCGCCTGCGCCAAGGCCTGCAGCCATGCCAGATAGTCCGGCTGACGCTTGCCGCGCTTGGGCGCATTCAGCCTGAGCACCCGGGCCGCGCCCAGCGTTTGCCGCGCGCCGATATCGCGCAGCACCAGCCGATCGTTTTCCGCCAGCCACAGCGGGCGATCGAGGATCAGTTCCGCCAGTCCGTCGTTCAGCAGCGAAATGCGCCCGGTGATGTGGCTGGCGGCATGGTGCAGATGCAGCGGCTGCCAATGGCGGATCGGCCGATCCGTCTCAAGCGCCACCAGAATGCGTTCCGCCGCCTCCGGCGGGCGCTGCGCCAGCAGCCAATCGCCGCGCGCGATCCGATCTTTATCGACATCGCCGCTGATGTTAAGCGCGATGCGTTGCCCGGCCTGCGCCTGTTCCACGGTTTGATTCTGGGCATGCAGGCCGCGCACCCGCACCGGCGCGTCGGCGCCGGTCAGCCACAGCGTATCCCCCACCTTCACCCGGCCGCCGAGCGCGGTGCCGGTCACCACCAGCCCCGCCCCTTTGACGCTGAACGCACGGTCTACCGCCAGGCGAAAACGGCGCGTCAGCGCGTGCTCGCCGGGCGACAGCGCCAGCAAATGCGCGCGCAGCGCCTCGATGCCCTCTCCCGCCGCCGCCGCGGTGACAAACAGCGGCGCATCGGGCCAGCCCTGGCGCGCCAGCTCATCACGCACTTGGCGGCGTACCTCGTCAACACGCGCCGCCTCCACCCGGTCGGCCTTGGTCAGCGCCACCGTCAACGCCGGGCGCCCGCTCAGGCGCAGGATCGCCAAATGCTCGCGGGTCTGCGCCATCACGCCGTCATCGCAGGCCACCACCAGCAACGCATGGTCGATGCCGCCGACGCCCGCCAGCATATTGGCGAGGAATTTCTCGTGGCCGGGCACGTCGATAAAGCCCAACACCCGGCCATCCGGCTGCGGCCAGTAGGCGTAGCCCAGATCGATGGTCATGCCGCGGCGCTTCTCTTCCGGCAGGCGATCCGCATTGATCCCCGAGATCGCCTGCAGCAGGGTGGTTTTGCCATGATCGACATGGCCGGCGGTGGCGATGATCATGATGCGCTCAACGCGTCGATCAGCGCCCCTTCATGTTCCAGACAGCGCAGATCCAGCCACAGCCGGCCGTCGCCGAGGCGGCCGATCACCGGCTGCGGCAGGCGGCGCCAGCGCTCAGCCAACGCTTCCAGCGTGGCGCCGCGGCCGTCGCGCGGCGTGAAGGTCAGCGCATAGCTGGGCAGGCGATCCACCGGCAGCGAACCGCTGCCAATCTGCGACCAGCACGGTTCGGCGCGCAGATCGAAATCGGCGGTAAACCGTGGCGTCAGCGCCGTCAGCAGCCGCTCGGCCGCCTGTTGCATCTCCTGCTGCGGGCGGGTCAGCAGCCGCAGCGTCGGCAGCTGCTCAGCCAGTTTTTCCGGCTGCAGATAGAGCCGCAGCGTGGCCTCCAGGGCCGCCAGCGTCAGCTTGCCGACGCGCAGCGCGCGCTTGAGCGGGTGCTGCTGCAGGCGCGCGATCAGCGCCTTCTTGCCGACGATGATGCCGGCCTGCGGGCCACCCAGCAGCTTATCGCCGGAGAACGTCACCAGATCGACGCCGGCGGCCAGCAGCCGCTGCGGCATCGGTTCGGCGGGCAGGCCGTACTGCGCCATATCGATCAGTGAGCCGCTGCCCAGATCGGTGGCGGTCGGCACGCCCTGTTCGGCCCCGAGCTGCGCCAGTTCAGCCTCGTCGACCGCCGCGGTAAAGCCCTGAATGCTGTAGTTGCTGGTGTGCACTTTCATCAACAGGCCAGTCTGCTCGCTGATGGCCTGGCGGTAATCTTTCAGATGGGTGCGGTTGGTGGTGCCGACTTCCACCAATTGGCAGCCGGCCTGACGCATCACGTCGGGAATGCGAAACGCGCCGCCGATTTCCACCAGCTCGCCGCGCGACACCACTACCTCTTTGCCGGGGGCGATCGCCGCCAACATCAGCAATACCGCCGCCGCGTTGTTATTGACGATGCAGGCGTCTTCCGCGCCCGTCAGCCGGCACAACAGACTCGCCACAGCCCGATCGCGATGACCGCGCCCGGCGCCGTCCAGATCGTACTCCAGCGTCACCGCCTCTCCCATCACCGCGCTGACCGCGTCCTTCACCGGCTGCGCCAGCAGGGCGCGCCCGAGGTTGGTGTGCAGCACGGTGCCGCTGAGGTTGAACACCGGCAATAACGCCGGGCGTTGCTGCCGGGCCAGCTCCGCCCGCAGCGCCTGCGGCCAGTCGCCGCACCAGGCCGGTAAACGTTGCTGTTGCTTGATAGCGTCACGCGCCTGGGCCTGCAGCCGGCGCAACAGTTCGCCGATCAGCGTCTGGCCATGCTGAGCCACCAGCGGTTCAATCGCGGGTTCACGCAGCAGACGGTCGATGGCGGGCAGTTGACTGTAAAGAAGGTGGGATTCAGTGCTCATGGTCGCTCGGTTTTCAATTTAGACGTATCGGCATAGCAAAACCCCGCCGCGGCGGGGAGAAAAGAACGTTCAGGGCGGTGCCGTGCGGGCGAAACTTTCGCGGGCGAACAGGCGTTCGGCCAGCTTGACCAGCGCCGGACGTTGGACGCACCAGTTGGGCAGAATGTGGCGGAAATTGAGGTAGCCCAACGCGCAGCCGGTGGCGATATCCGCCAGCGTCAGCCGCTCGGCATTGAGCCACGTTTTTTCCTGCGCCAGCGCCTCCAATGCGTCCAGGCCCTGCGTCAGCTTGTCACGCTGGCGCAGCATCCAGTTTTCGTCCTGCTTTTCCGGCGCGCGCCGGCTTTCGCGGAACAGCGTCGCCGCCGCTTCAGTCACGCCGTCCGCCAGTGCCGCCACCCGGCGGACGCGCAGCGCGGTGGCGCGATCGGCCGGCAAAAACGCCGGCTCCACCGTCAGCAGTTCGAGGTATTCGGCCACGATCGGCGAGTCGTAAAACACCTCGCCATCATCAGCGATCAGCACCGGTACTTTGCCGAGCGGGTTCAGCTCCTTCACCCGGCTGCCGGGCTCATACGGCGGATCGTTGACGAATTCAAACGCGATCCCCTTCTCCAGCAGCATCACGGAAATCTTGCGCACAAAGGGGCTGGTGTAACTGCCGATAAGCTTCATCCGGTCTCCTCCGCTTCGTCCTGGCCGCGGCGCAATGCCCTTACTTCACCGCCAGAGTATCGATAATCCGCTGCACCAGCGCCTGATGCACTTCCGGCGTTTTGGCCGGCGACAGCATTTGCAGCGTCACTACTCGCTTGTTGAACACCGTCAACACCAGGGTGGAAACCACCTTTTGCCCGTTGACGGTCTGCTCGGTATCCACCCGGCGAAACTTTTGTTTGCCGACGGTGAAATTCTCTTCTTTGGTGGTCTGGATATTCTGATAGCGCTCGGCCAGCACCGTGATGGCGCTCTGCGTCAGCTCTTTCAGCATTTTGTCGCTGGTGTTGATCTTCATTCCGTCCGGCGGGATCACTTCGGACGAAACCGCGCTCTGGCGCGACTTGCCATCGAGGAAGCGCTGGATGGTGGAGGTACTGTCATTGACGATGCCGCTGTTCAGCGTTTGATCGCTAAAGCCTGGCGGCAACTCGAAGGTGATTTTGCCCTTCTGCAGCGACACGTTCAGCCCCGGCGGCGCGGGCGGGGTTTCTACCGGCGCAGGCGGCGGTGGCGCGGGCTGCGTCACGGTCGGTTTGGTATCCGGTGGCGGCACCGCCGGTTTGGTGTCATCCTTGTTGTCGCAGGCCGCCAGTCCGATCGCCAGCACAGCGACCGCGGTCAGTTTTGCCAGGGTATTTAACATCGTGGTTCCTTTCGCTTGGCGCGTCATGGCCTAAACGTAGCAACTCGCCCGGGCGAATGCCAGAAGCCCGTTCTTAAATTGCGGGTCCGGCCCCGCGCGAACGGGGCCGGGCGGTTACTCCGCCGGGAACAGGAACGGATTGATGCTGCTGCGGCCGAAGCCTTCCTCTTCCATGCGGGCGTCCAGCACCAGCGAAGCCAGATCGTCGGCCACCGCTTCAACCTGCGGGTCTTTTTCCTGATAGAGGATCTTCAGGTAAGTGCCGCAGTCGCCGCAGCTTTCCGCCTTCACCGCCGCCTGTTCGCTGTCCAGCGACCAGTAGTTGAGATCGCGGGTCTGCTCACAGTTGCTGCACTTCACCCGCACCACGTGCCATTCGCTTTCGCACAGGTTGCAGTGCAGGTAGCGCAGGCCGTTGACGGTGCCGATATGCACCATGCTGGAGACCGGAATGCTGCCGCACACCGGGCAGAACTGGCGCTGCTCGCCGTATTCGGCGCGCGCCTTGCCGGGGATCAGGCTGGCCATCTGCGCCCAATAGAGCGACAGCGCGGCCCAGAGGAACGGCGCCTTCTCGCTGCCCACCTTGCCGAACTCGCGGTTGAGCAAAGCGTCGGCCATCAGCTCCAGCTCGTGCGCCGAGGCTTTCTCCAGGTTGTCCAGCACCGTCAGAATGTGCTCCGGCGCCTGCGGGCGCAGCTCGGCGATCAGCGACGTCAGCAGCTTGCGCCAGTGCTCACTGCGCGGGAACACGCTCAGATCGAGCGGCGGTTTGCCGCTGGCGGCGCCCTGCGCCAACGCTTCGCTCAGATCGAGCGCCAGCGGGTTATCGTGCAGCGCATGCTGCTGCGCCTGCGCCAGTTCGGCGGCGAAGTTAAGGTAGTCGCCCAGCGGGTTGTCGACCGCCAGCTGACGCAGACGGTCGGCGCGGCGGCTGTACAGGCTTTTCAAGTTGGCGAAAAGTAACGGCGGGATGTTCTCCGCCGTTGTGGACTTCTCACGCTGTGCCCCTAACTGCTCTTTAGGAACGATGCGGATACTCATCAGGGTTTATCTTCCTGTCGTTTCTCGCGGACCTCACGGTACCAGCGCGGATGATGTTTCTTGGCCCAGGCCGCCGGCACCCAGCCTTCCACCATCGCGGTAATGGTGCCTTTTACCCACAATGCGGCGTAAATGTGCACCATAATCACGATGATAAGGCCGACCGCGGCCAGCGAATGCACCAGCAGCGCGATGCGGATCAGCGGGATGGAGAACGACGGCGCGAAATACGGCCGCCAGATCACCACGCCACTGGCCAGCAGCAGCACCAGGCTGATAATCGCCGCCCAGAACACGCACTTCTGGCCGAAATTATAGCGCCCGGTGTCACCCACTTCCTCGTTCATGGCGATTTTGTGGATGTTCTTGGCCCAGACGATATCTTCCCGGTTGATCAGGTTATGCTTCCAGTAGCGCAGGAACATCAGCAGGAACGCGGCAAACATGATCACCCCGACAAACGGGTGCAGAATGCGCGCCAGCTGCGGCGTCCCGAAGATGTTCATCAGCCAGTTGAAGGAGGGGAAGAAGAACCCCAGCCCGCTGATGGCGGCGAACACGAAGCAAAACGCCACGATCCAGTGGTTGATGCGCTCCGGTGCGCTGTAACGCTGAATGGGCTTTTCCTTTCTCATTTGCGCGTCTCCTCGTCATGCGACTCGTCGTGCTCATCCTCATCGTCGACGCGGTTAGGCCCGACGCCGACATAGTGGAACACGCTGGCCGCGAAGGTGGCGGCAAAACCGATGGCCGCCAGGGGTTTCCACACGCCCTTCCAGAAGGTCACCGCCGGGCTGATGCTCGGGTTGTCCGGCAAACCGTGGTACAGCTGCGGTTTGTCGGCGTGGTGCAACACGTACATCACGTGCGTGCCGCCCACCCCTGCCGGATCGTACAGACCGGCGTTCTGGTAGCCGCGGGTGTTCAGCTCGCTGACGCGATCCGCCGCCACCTGCTTCATCGCTTCCTTGGTACCGAAGTGAATGGCGCCGGTCGGGCAGGTTTTCACGCAGGCCGGTTCCTGGCCGACGTCCACGCGGTCGACGCACAGGGTGCACTTGTACACCCGGTTGTCGTCCTTGTTCATGCGCGGCACGTCGAACGGGCAGCCGGCGATGCAGTAGCCGCAGCCGATGCAGTGCTCGGACTGGAAGTCGACGATGCCGTTGGCGTACTGAATGATCGCGCCTTCCGACGGGCAGGCCTTCAGGCAGCCCGGATCGGCGCAGTGCATGCAGCCATCCTTGCGGATCAGCCATTCCAGCTTGCCGTTTTCCTCCACCTCGGAGAAGCGCATCACCGTCCACGATTTGGCGGTCAGATCGGCGGGGTTATCGTACACCCCGACGTTGTGCCCCACCTCGTCGCGGATGTCATTCCATTCGGAACAGGCCACCTGACAGGCCTTGCAGCCGATACAGGTGGTGACATCGATCAGTTTGGCCACTTCTTCCTGGTGGTCACGGGCGCGCGGCGCCGGCGTGAAACCATTGGTGGCGGATTTACGAATGATGTCTTGAGATTGCATGGCCATGATTCGTCTCCGTTACACCTTTTCCACGTTGACCAGGAACGCCTTGAACTCCGGCGTTTGCGTATTGGCGTCGCCGACGAACGGCGTCAGCGTGTTGGCGATAAAGCCTTTCTTCGCCACCCCTTCGTAACCCCAGTGGATCGGGATGCCGATGGTGTCGACTTCCTGGCCGTGCACCTGCAGCGTGCGAATACGCTTGGTCACCACCGCCTTGGCCTTGATGTAGCCGCGGTTGGAGCTGACCTTCACGGTATCGCCCTGCTTGATGCCCTTCTTCTCCGCCAGCTTTTCGCCGATCTCCACGAACTGCTCCGGCTGCGCGATGGCGTTCAGCCGCGCGTGCTTGGTCCAGTAGTGGAAGTGCTCGGTCAGACGATAGGTGGTGCCGACGTACGGGAACTTGTCGGATTTGCCCATCGCCGCCAGATCGTCCTTGAACACGCGCGCCGCCGGGTTGGACACCACGTTCGGGTGCAGCGGGTTGGTGCCGAGCGGCGTTTCGAACGGCTCGTAGTGTTCAGGGAACGGTCCTTCCGCCATCTTGTCGGTGGCGAACAGGCGGCCCATGCCTTCCGGCTGCATGATGAACGGCCCGACGTCGCTGCCCGGCGCGGCGGTGCTGTAGTCCGGGATATCGGCCCCGACCCACTTGGCGCCGTCCCACTCCAGCAGTTGGCGTTTTGGATCCCACGGTTTCCCCTGCGGATCCGCCGAGGCGCGGTTGTAAAGAATGCGGCGGTTGAGCGGCCATGCCCAGGCCCAGCCCAGCGTATTGCCGAGGCCGGACGGATCGGCGTTGTCGCGCCGCGCCATCTGGTTGCCGGCCGGCGTCCAGCTGCCGGCGAAGATCCAGCAACCGCTGGCGGTGGTGCCGTCGTCGCGCAGCTGCGCAAACGAGCTGAGCAGCTCGCCTTTTTTCACCAGCACTTTGCCGTCGGCATCCAGCAGATCCGCCAGCGCCTTGCCGTTGTTCTCCTGCGCCACCTCTTCCGGCGCCGGGTTGTCCGGCGTCAGGTAGTCCCAGGTCATGTTCAGCACCTGTTCAGGCACCGCACCGCCGTCGCGCGCATACATCTCGCGCAGGCGGCTGAAGATGCCCGCCAGGATCTCGCCGTCGTTCAGCGCTTCGCCCGGGGCGTCTGCGCCTTTCCAGTGCCACTGCAGCCAGCGGCCGGAGTTGACGATCGAACCGTTCTCTTCGGCGAAGCAGGTGGACGGCAGGCGGAACACTTCGGTCTGGATCTGCGAAGGATCCACCTCGTTGAACTCGCCGTGGTTCTGCCAGAAGTTGGAGGTCTCGGTGTTCAACGGATCGATGGTCACCAGGAACTTCAGCTTGGACAGCGAAGCCACTACCTTGTTTTTGTTCGGGAACGACGCCACCGGGTTAAAGCCCTGGCAGAAGTAGCCGTTGACCTTGCCCTGCGCCATCATCTCGAAGTACTGCAGCACGTCGTAGCCTTTGTCCCACTTCGGCAACCAGTCAAAGCCCCAGCTGTTGTCCTTCTGCGCCTTGTCGCCGTAGAAGGTCTTCATCATGCTGACGAAGAATTTCGGGTAGTTGCCCCAGTAGTTCACCTGGCCCGGCAGCAGCGCCTTCGGCGTGT
Organism: Serratia sp. PL7; assembly: GCF_945957435.1. NCBI lineage: Bacteria > Pseudomonadati > Pseudomonadota > Gammaproteobacteria > Enterobacterales > Yersiniaceae > Serratia > Serratia sp. PL7. The sequence goes on from NZ_CAMFLB010000009.1 coordinate 205,748, forward strand.
TGGCCTTCAGGTAGGTGTCGAGATCGGTCTGTTTCTCCGACGGCAGCGTCATGTAGCCCGGCAGGCTCTGCGACAGCAGGCCGAGATCGGTCAGACCCTGGATGTTGGAGTGGCCGCGCAGCGCGTTGACGCCGCCGCCCGCCATGCCCATGTTGCCGAGCAGCAGCTGGATCATCGCCATGGTACGGATGTTCTGCGCGCCGACCGAGTGCTGAGTCCAGCCCAGGGCGTACAGGAACGAAGCGGTTTTATCCGCGACGCAGGTTTCGGCGATGTATTCGCACACCTTGAGGAAATCGTCCTTCGGCGTGCCGCAGATGTTGGTCACCACGTCAGGCGTGTAGCGGCTCACGTGCTGCTTCAGCAGGTTCCACACGCAGCGCGGATCCTGCAGCGTGACGTCGCGCTTGGCGAAGCCGTTCTCGTCGAACTGGTAGTTCCAGGTGGTTTTGTCGTACTTGCGGTTTTCCGCGTCGTAGCCGCTGAACAAGCCGTCTTCGAAGGCAAAGTCTTCCCGCACCAGCAGGCTGGCGTTGGTGTAGGCCTCGACGTACTCGCGGTTAAACTTGTTGTTGGTCATCAGATACAGCAACACGCCCGACAGGAAAGCGATGTCGGTCCCGGAGCGGATCGGCGTGTAGAAGTCCGCCACCGATGCGGTTCGGGTAAAGCGCGGATCGATCACGATCAGCTTGGCATTGTTGTGTATTTTGGCTTCCATCGCCCAGCGGAACCCCACCGGATGCGCTTCCGCCGCATTACCGCCCATGACGATAATCAAATTCGCGTTCTTGATATCAACCCAGTGGTTGGTCATCGCACCGCGACCAAATGTTGGAGCAAGACTTGCTACCGTTGGTCCGTGTCAGACACGCGCCTGGTTGTCTACGGCAAGCATGCCGAGAGCGCGACTAAATTTTTGCGACAGAAAACCGGTTTCGTTGCTGGCGGCCGAGGCGCACAGCATGCCGGTGGTCAGCCAACGGTTGACGGTAACGCCCTGGTCGTTGGTTTTGATGAAGTTGGCGTCACGGTCTTCTTTCACCAGCTTGGCGATGCGGGTAAAGGCGTCGTCCCAGCTGATGCGCTGCCATTTGTCCGACCCCGGCGCCCGATATTCCGGGTACTTGAGGCGGCTTTCGCTGTGGATGAAGTCAACCAGGCCGGCGCCTTTCGGGCAAAGCGCGCCGCGGTTTACCGGGTGATCCGGATCCCCTTCGATATGGAAAATGCTTTCTTTGGCGTTTTTGGCGCCATCACCAAGGCTGTACATCAACAGCCCACAGCCGACGGAACAATACGTACAGGTATTACGGGTCTCACGGGCGCGCAGCAGTTTGTACTGCCGGGTTTCCGCCAACGCCACTTCGGGGGCAAAGCCCAGCGCGGCCACCGTCGTTCCTGCCATACCGCCAGCGCAGATCTTAAAGAACTGCCTTCTGCTGACCTGCATGGGGGTCTCCTTTACTCTCGATTGTCACATTGTTCAAATGCGCCTGCCCCGCTAGCGCGGCAAACGCGAATGTCACTGTTGTTATGCTTGCTACGAACGCCGGCCATATTACCACAGCGTGCTTGTGGTTGTTACACACTCGTGCTCATTCAGTGAACGCATTGGCACATTTCGATACATTTCGACCTTGGCGCTCCCTACAGTATAGAGAGTAACCCACGTGCCGGGGCGATGGCTTGATGCGGCCACCCGCCGCCCTCTTCTATCAGTATGTTAGCGCATCGATTTGTTCATTAACCACACACTTCACAGGGCATTGATAATCATTTTCAATATCATTTAATTAACTATAATGATCCGACTGCTTACGCGGTGCTCGCCCTTTGCGCCGCCCATACACCACTGGAGATGATGATTATGAGTTATTCACTGCCATCCCTGCCGTACGCTTACGACGCACTGGAACCGCATTTCGACAAGCAGACGATGGAAATCCATCACACCAAACACCACCAGACCTACGTCAACAACGCCAACACCGTGCTGGAAGCCTACCCTGAGCTGGCCAAATACAGCGTTGAAGAGCTGATCCAGGATCTGGATAAAGTGCCTGCCGACAAACGCACCTTCATGCGCAACAACGCCGGCGGCCACGCCAACCACAGCTTCTTCTGGAAAAACCTGAAAACCGGCACCACGCTGGGCGGCGATCTGAAAGCGGCCATCGAGCGCGATTTCGGCAGCGTTGAGAAATTCCAGGAAGAGTTCGAGAAAGCCGCAGCCACCCGCTTCGGTTCCGGTTGGGCCTGGCTGGTACTGAAAGACGGCAAGCTGGCCGTGGTGTCTACCGCTAACCAGGACAGCCCGCTGATGGGCGAAGCCGTCGCCGGCGCTTCCGGTTTCCCAATCATCGGCCTGGACGTGTGGGAACACGCTTACTACCTGAAATACCAGAACAAACGCCCTGACTACATCAAGGCGTTCTGGAACGTGGTCAACTGGGATGAAGCCGCCGCACGCTTCGCCGCGAAGAAGTAATTCGCCCCCGTTGATGAAGATGCCCGCCGCCGGCGGGTATTTTTTTGCCTGAAATCCGCTAAAGTTTGACCACTTCTTGCCGATGGTTTGTTCAATTGACGTTCGCCCGGAGAAGGAAAAACGCTATGGCGGCATTGCAAGCATTAGCAGGAAAGTTCACTCATCTCACCGTAGGTAAAAAGCTCGGCCTCGGCTTCGCGCTGTTGTTGCTGTTGGCGGTCGTCATCGCCGGCACCGGGGCGCAATACCTGCACATCATCGAATCCCGCGCCGATCGCATCGACTTCAGCAACCGGCTGAACGAGGAAATCAACCAGGCCAAATACAACCGCGCCATGTACGGCCAGACCTACCAGCCGGAGTATCTGCAGAACAATCGCGCCAATATCGATAACGCCGTCAAACTGATAGACCAGGGCCAGGCGTTGGACTGGGACGCCCAAAGCCGCAAGGATCTGCAGCGTCTGGTGACGCTGATTGGGGAATATCAGCAACAGCAAAAAATCTTTGAGCAGGCGGTCTCGGCGAAAGACGCGGTGCGCCAGAGCTGGAACATGTCGGAAGTGCAGGCCAGCCTGAGCCAGGTGGAGCGCCAGCTCACCAACGGCGATCTGCAGTTGGCCTTCATTCAACTGAACCAGAAGCTGACCCAGGTGCGCTACGGCGCGCGCGGTCTGTTGCTGAGCCTGAACAAAGAAACCGAAGCGCCGCTGATGGCGGCCATCGACGACGCACGCGACGCGGCCAACGCCCTGAGCCGCCGGGTCAGCGACGCGCAGCGCCCGCAGCTGCAACCGCTGCTGGCCGCCCTGGACGATTACAAAAACCGCATCGCGGCCTACCTGCCGGCCTATGAGCACGAACAGCAGATCAGCCGGCAGCTCGGTGAACGCGCGCATGAGATCGGCACGCTGGTGAACGCCTTTATGCAGGACGAACTGGCGCAGACGCGCAGCAACATCAACCTGGCGCAGCTGCAGATGGGCATCACCACCCTGATCGCCATCATCGCCGGGATACTTATCGCCTGGCGTATCACGCTGCAGATCACCCGTCCGCTGCACAGCACGCTGGCGATGGCGGAACGCATCGCCAGCGGCGATCTGCGCCAGGCGCAGACCAGCACCCGCCGCGACGAGCTGGGACAACTGCTGAACGCGGTGGCGGCGATGAGCCAAAATCTGCGCACCATGATTGAGAAGATCCAGATGGGGGTCAGCCAGGTCTCCACCGCCTCCGCGGAAATCGCCGCCGGCAACACCGATCTCTCCTCCCGCACCGAACAGCAGGCGGCGGCGGTCGAAGAAACCGCGGCCAGCATGGAACAGCTGACCGCCACGGTGAAACAAAACGCCGACAATGCCCATCACGCCAATCAGCTGGCCACCGACGCTTCGCAGACCGCGCAACAGGGCGGCAAGCTGGTGGAGAACGTGGTCAGCACCATGCGCGATATCTCCAGCAGTTCGCAGCGTATCGCTGAAATTACCACCCTGATCAACGGTATTGCCTTCCAGACCAACATCCTGGCGCTCAACGCCGCGGTGGAAGCGGCGCGCGCCGGCGAACAGGGACGCGGCTTCTCGGTGGTCGCCAGCGAAGTGCGCAGCCTAGCGAGCCGCAGCGCCCAAGCGGCCAAGGAGATCGAAGGGCTGATCGCCGAGTCGGTCAGCCGGGTGAAAACCGGCACCGAACTGGTGGAAAGCACCGGCAACACCATGGAACAGATCGTCCGCTCGGTCACCCACGTGCGCGACATCATGGCTGAAATCGCCGCCGCCTCCGATGAGCAGACGCGCGGCATCGCCCAGATTGGCCAGGCGATCGTCGAGATGGATCACACCACCCAGCAGAACGCCGCGCTGGTGGAAGAGTCCGCCGCCGCCGCCGATTCGCTGGAAGAACAGGCCGACATGCTGCTGCAGAGCGTTTCGGTGTTCCGTTTGGCGGAGCAGACCGAACCCACCGCCGTGAAAACCGCCGCGCCGAAAGCGCCTGCCGTAAAAACCGCGGCCGCCAACGCCGCAGCGGAGGAGAACTGGACCACCTTCTGACGCCACGCCCCCGCCCGAGGATTTTCGGGCGGGTTGTTATGTCCCCCTGACACAACTCAGGCTATGCTGAGCCCTCGACGCGAGACACGGAGGCGCACATGCATCACCCAGACGTTTACATCGGCAATATTCAACCCTATGAAGGCGGGCGCCCCAGCGCCATCGCCAAACGCCAGGTGGATGGCGCCATCCGGCTCACGCCGCTCGGCCTGGAAGGCGACGAGCAAGCCGAGAAAAGCTACCACGGCGGGCCGGATCGCGCGCTGTGCCACTACCCGCGCGAGCATTATGCCCACTGGCGCGAACAGTTTCCGGCGCAGGCCGAGCAGTTTTGCGCCCCGGCCTTCGGCGAGAATATCTCCACCGAAGGACTGACCGAACACAATGTGTTTATGGGCGACATCTTCCGCTGGGGCGAAGCGCTGATCCAGGTCACCCAGCCGCGCTCGCCGTGCTTCAAGCTCAACTACCACTTCGCCATCGAGGATATTTCGGTGCTGATGCAGCAAAGCGGCCGCTGCGGCTGGCTGTATCGGGTGGTCTCGCCGGGTGCGGTCAGCGGCGATCGTCCGCTGGAGCTGGCGGCGCGCAACAGCGACGTGTCGGTGGCCGAAGCCATCGCCATCGCCTGGCACATGCCGTTCGACGCGGAACAATATCGCCGCCTGTTGGCGGTGGCCGGCCTCTCCGCCAGCTGGAGCAAGACCATGCTCACGCGGCTTGCCGAAGGGCGCCTCGAGGACTTCAACCGTCGCCTGCTCGGCCGTTGAAATCGCTGGCGGAAAAGATGAAAAACGTGCGCCGAATGCCGCGTTAACCCTCTTCTTCCGCCTATACTGTAGCCGCGTGTTTTTCAGCCAGGAGCCAGGTATATGACCACCCCGACCCATTCGATTCATCACGCCGCCGCCGAGGGCTATCAGGCCAACGCCGATCGCTATGTGAAAGGCCGGCCGGATTACCCGCCGGAAATCGCCGCCTGGCTGCGTGAGTCTATCGGCCTGCACGCCGGCATGACGGTCATCGATCTCGGCGCCGGTACCGGCAAGTTCACTCCGCGCCTGCTGGAAACCGGCGCGCAGGTGATCGCCGTCGAACCGGTGCCGCAAATGCTGGAAAAATTGTCGGCGGCGCTGCCGCAGGTGAAAACGCTGGCGGGCACCGCCGACGCGATCCCGCTACCGGACGAGTCGGTCGATGCCGTGGTGTGCGCCCAGTCCTTCCACTGGTTCGCCACGCCGCAGGCGCTGGCGGAAATCCAGCGTATTCTCAAGCCCGGCGGCAAACTCGGTCTGGTGTGGAACATGCGCGATGCGCGCGTCGGTTGGGTGCGTAAACTGAATCAGATCGTCGACAGCCACGAAGGGGATGCGCCGCGTTTCTATACCGGCGAATGGCGCAAATTCTTCCCGTTCAAAGGCTTTGAACCGCTGCAGGAGCAGGTCTTTATGCTGGGCCACCGCGGCGCGGTGGAGGACGTGATCTACAACCGGGTACGTTCAACCAGCTTTATCGCCGCACTGCCACAGGCGCAACAGGAGCAGGTTATCGAGCGGTTGCGCCAGCTGGTGGCGGAAGAAGAGGAACTGCGGGGCCAGGACACGGTCACCGTGCCCTATCAGACCAAGGCGTATTTCACCACCAAGGTCTGACGCCCGGGGGTTCAGAACGCTTTCTTGGCGTAACCGGTGACCGCTTTCAGGCCCATCTCGCGGCCCAGCGCGGTCATCGGGTGCACCACAATCAGCCCGCGCGCGCTTTTCTTCAGCGCGCCCATATCGGCCTGCTCTTTCTTGGTGATCTCGCGGCTGAACGGCAGCTTGCTCAGCTTCTGCGCTTCGGCGCTCAGCTTCTCGCCACGCACGTCTTTCAGGCGCTCGATCTCCGTCGCCAGTTTCTCTTTTTCTTTGGTGTGCTGCGCGATCAACTCAGGGTTGCCCTGTTGGATCACGGTCGCGTCTTTGTGGTTCAAGGCGTCCAGCAGGTCGCTCAGGCGCTTGATCTCTGCCTTTTCTTTCTCTTTCATGGTCTCTGGCCCGTTGTGCCCAAAATGGCACGCTAATCAATGATACCGGCATTGTAGCAAAAGGCGCGCGCCGTTACCCGTCCTGCGCAATACCGGGCGGCAGGCCGCTCATCTCGCAGGCCTTGGCGCCGAGCCGGGCCAACGCCTGGGTGTAGCGCGCGTTGAACGGGTAGCAGCAGGAGAGCCGCAGCGCATTGCGGTAGCGCCCGCTGGGGGAATACAGGGTGCCCGGCGTCAAACAGATCTGCTCCTCCAACAGCTGGTGGAACAGCGCCACGCTGTCCACGCCGGGAGGGAATTCGACCCAGAACACGAAGCCGCCCGCCGGCTGCGTGGCCAGCGTGCCGCGTGGGAAATGCCGGGCGATCAGCGCCCGCGCCTCGTCGACCTGCGCCGCATAGCGCTTGCGCAGGTTGCGCAAATGGTGATCGTAGCCTCCGCTCTCCAGGAAGGTCGCCAGCGTTTCCGACAGCAGCTGCGACTCGGACATCGACGACACCGCCTTCAGCTTGCGCAACGCCTCGTGAAAACGGCCGCCGCAGATCCAGCCGACGCGAAAATCCGGCGCCAGCGTTTTGGTGAAGCTGGAGCAAAACAGCACCCAGCCGTCGCGATCGAACGCCTTCACCGCCGGCGACAGCGCGCCGCCGAACTGGATCTCGGCATACAGCCCGTCTTCAATCAACGGCACCTGATGATCGTTCATCAGCCGCGCCAGCCGCTTTTTCGCCGCCAGCGGCATGGTGCAACCCAGCGGGTTTTGCACCGTCGGCATGGCGATCACCGCGTTCAGCCGCTTCTCGTTCAATAGCAACTCGAGCGCGTCCAGCGACAGCCCCAGCTGCGGATCGGTGGGGATTTCCAGCGCTTTCAGCCCCAGGCTGGCCAGCAGCGGCAGCAGATAGAAATAGGTTGGCGACTCCAGCCCGACGCAGTCACCCGGTTTGGTGGTGACGCGCAGCGCCAGCTGCAGCGCCTCCATGCAGCCATGGGTCAGCACTACGTCGCCCGGCTCCAGCAACATGCCCAGCGTCATCGAGCGGCGGGCGATCTGCTGGCGCAGCCGTAGGCTGCCGGGCGGCAACGGATACTGCCCGATCAGATCCGGCTGGCGGCGCAGCTGAGAAGACAACATACGCCCCAGCTTGCCGCCGGGATAGAAGTCGCTGGTCTGCGGGCAGGCCAGCGCAATGTTAGTGAAGGCCGGATTTTGCTGGGCGGCGAATACCGTATCGATCAGCGCCAGCACGTCGTCCGCCGGCGGCTCGATACGGCCGCTGGGCGCCGAGGCCATCTTCAGCGCCGGCAGCGTGCTGCGGACATAAAACCCCGACTGCGGTCGCGCTTCGATCAGCCCGCGATCCTCCAGCGTGCGGTAAGCCGACACCACGGTATTGATGCTGACGCGGTGCGTTTGCGCACAGCGCCGCACCGAAGGCAAGCGGTCACCGGGCAGCAGCGTGCCGCGTCGAATGGCCTCGGCCAACGTATCCGCCAGCTGCAGGTAACGGGTATCCGGGGTTTCATCGAGCAAGGTCACAGTTTCTCTCCAAGTAATGGGTACAGTTTACATTTTGCACAACTGTAACCATGACAATATCCGATTTTTGGTTCTGTCACCATCCCATTGCAGCGATTATGCTGATCCTCTCGTTATCACCGTCATTTTCAAGGAACCTGCCATGCTGGACTCCGCCTTTGTCAGCTACGTCACCGTCATGTCGATCACCCCCGGCCCCAACAACCTGCTGCTGGCCTCGTCGGGCGTCAACTTCGGCCTGCGCCGCACCCTGCCGATGCTGTTTGGCATCTGTGTCGGTTGTGCGGTACAGCTGGCGATCATTATCCCGCTGCTGGCGCTGGCGTTGAGCTGGGCCGGCGTCATCCGCCTCCCGCTGGCGGTGATCGGCTGCGCCTATCTGCTGTGGCTGTCATGGAAGCTGTTTCAGGCGGCCTCGCCGGACGCCAAAGAGCAGGCGCAGCCGATGAGCCTGCTCAACGGTGCACTGTTTCAGGCGGTCAATCCCAAAGCCTGGCTGATGGTGATCAACGTGGCGATCCTGTTCACCCCGCGCGAAGGCGCCACCTTCGTCCATACGCTGTCGGTCATCGCCGGTTTCGCGCTGCTGAACCTGCCGTGCGTGCTGCTGTGGGCGGTGCTGGGCGACCGGTTGCGCAACGCGCTGCGAGTGACCTGGAAACTGCGCGCCTTCAACGGCGTGATGTCCGGACTGATGGCCGCCACCGCGCTGTGGCTGTTGTTCGACGAGTGGCGCGCGGCCTTTGCTTAGCCGCGGCCGAGAGGAGAGAGTCGGGAAGGTTGTTTGGCGCCGATGCCGGCGATCAGATCGGTAATGGACAGCACCATGGTGGAGCGCACCATCTGCTGATAGCGCTGGCGCTGCATGGCGATCAGCGCTTCATCCGCCTCGCCCGGCTGCAGGAAGGTCGGCACCGGCGGCAGCGCGGCCACGCAGTGCAGCTCGCCGAACGGCCCGAGAATTTCGTCATCGACGAAGCGGTATTCCGACCCGTCGTGGTTCAGCTCTTCGCGCATCGCCATCAGCAGCTCGGCGTCTTCATATTCGTGGCGGGAAATCACCCCCAGGCCGTACATCAGCTTCAGGCGCACCGACAGCTCCCCCAGCGGGCCGCTGCCGGACAATAGCGGTTCGACGGCATATTTCACCGCGTAGTCATCCTTGCGGAATACCTGCACCACCAGCACGTTGAGCGCTTCCGCCAGCAGCTCTACCGCTGCGATCAGGAAGCTGCGCACCGTTTTGCCCGCGTTCAGCTTTTCCAGAACCTGGTTTTCAAATGCCTGTGCTTCTTCCATCGTCGCTTTTCGAAAGGCGTGGGGAGGGCCGTCGATGCCGAACTCGGGTTGCAGGAGCGCAGCAAGCTGCGCTCGGGTGTTCATCATCACGATTCTACTTGTGCATGGCGTTATACACAGCAACGGCCTCTTCTACAACCTCGCTTTCCGCCGGCAGGCCGGAAATTTGCGCCAGCGCGGCTTTCGGCCCGAGCGTGTTCAGCAGTTCCGCCAACTCCAGCGCCTGCGGATCCTGTTCGCTACGGTAGCTCATGGCGGCGGCGATGCCCTGGATCAGGTTGGCATGCGGCAGGCCGTATTCCAGCGTACCCAGCAGCGGTTTGATCAGGCGATCGCCAGCGCTCAGTTTGCGCAGCGGCTGACGGCCCACGCGCTCGACGTCGTCGTGCAGATACGGGTTTTCGAAGCGGCCGAGGATTTTGTTGATGTAGGCGGCGTGCTTGTCGGCGTCGAAGCCGTAGCGTTTGATCAGCACCGCGCCGCTCTCTTCCATCGCCCCTTTCACCACGCGGCGGATCGCCGGGTCGAGAATGGCGTCACGAATGGTTTGCAGCCCGGCCTGTTGGCCGAGGTAGGCGGTGATGGCGTGACCGGTGTTGAGGGTGAACAGCTTGCGCTCGACGAACGCCATCAGGTTATCGGTCAGCTCCATACCGGCGATCGCCGGAGGCTGGCCTTTGAACTGGGTCTGATCGACGATCCATTCGCTGAAGGTTTCCACCGTCACTTCCAACGGGTCGTTGCTGTCCGCCGGCGGCACAATGCGATCGACCGCCGAATCGACGAAGCCGACATGCTGCTCAGCCCATGCCTGCTCATCCTGCGGCAGCGCGGCGAACACATGCTGTTTCAGCTGGCTGGTGCCGCGCACCATGTTCTCGCAGGCGATGATGTTCAGCGGTTGCACATTGCCCTGCTGATGACGCAGCACCAGCCCTTTGGCGATCGTGCCGGCGATTTTGGCGAGAATTTGCGGGCCAACGGCGGTGGTCACCAGATCCGCTTCGGCGATCAGCGCCACCGCCGCCTCACTGCCGCTGTTGACGGCGCTAACGTTGTTGACGCGCTCCACGCGTTCTTGCTCGCCCACCACGTGCACCGCGTAGCTTTTACGGCTGTTCAGCAGATCCAGCACCGTTTGATTGACGTCGGCGAAGGTCAGTTCAACCCCGGCGTCCGCCAGCAGCTTGCCGATAAAACCGCGGCCGATATTCCCTGCGCCAAAATGTAATGCTTTCATAACTCTACCTTCTTAATGTCGAAGGGTGCAGCAAGCTGCACCCTTTAAAATGATTCTGTTATCCAGCTTTTTTGCCGCCGAGCAGGTCCAGCACTTCCTGGACGCTGGTGGTATTCGCCAGCCGCTCAATCACGCTCTCGTCATCCAGCGCGTTGGTCAGGCTGGTGATCACCTGAATATGCTCGTTGTTGCGCGCGGCGATGCCGATCACCAGGCGAGCCACTTCATCCTCTTCATCGCCGAAGCGCACGCCCTGCGGGTACTGGCAGAACACCACGCCGGTGCGCAGCACCCGGTCTTTGGCCTCGATGGTGCCGTGCGGCACGGCGATCGACTCGCCCAGGTAGGTGGAGGTGAGCTTTTCGCGCTCCAGCATCGCCGGCACGTACTCCGCCTCGACGTAGCCGCCTTTCACCAGCTGCTCGCCGGCGAAACGGATCGCCTGCTCTTTGTCGCTAGCCTGCAGGTTGAGGAACACATTGCTTTCGCTCAGCTTGAACAGGTTCGGTTCCCCGGCTTCGAAGCTGTCGTCCAGCGCGCCCAGCACCTTCTGCTGGTTGTCGGTGGTTTTGTTGACCGCTACCAAACGGTCGACCAGATCGCTGTACAGCTTGCTGTCGAGGAAGTTGGTCAGCGAGATGTGCTGGGCCTGCGGCGCGTGGCGCATCGCGCGCTCGGTCAGATCGCGGTGCGTGATGACCAGATCCACATCGTCCGGCAGGCTGTTGATGGCGCTGTTAGTCACCGAGATGTTCTTCAGCCCGGCGTCCGCCACTTTCTTGCGCAACACCCCGGCGCCCATGGCGCTGGAACCCATGCCCGCATCGCAGGCGACGATGATTTTGCGCACGGTGCTCAGATCGCCGTCGACCGACGCTGGCGCCGCTGCGCCGCCTTTGGACTGCGATTTCATCTCTTGCATGCGGCGGGTCGCGGCTTCCAGATCGTCATCCTCTTTCACTTTGGAGGTTTTCAGCAGGAAAGCGGACACCACGAAGGAGACGGCAAAGGCTGCGCACACCGCCGCAATGTTGGCGAAGTAGGCGCCTTTCGGCGTCATCGCCAGCACCGCCAGGATCGAACCCGGGGAAGCTGGAGAAACCAGGCCGCCGTTCAGCATCGTCAGGGTGAATACGCCGGTCATGCCGCCCAGGATCACCGCCAGCAGCAGACGTGGATTCATCAGCACGTAAGGGAAGTAGATTTCGTGGATGCCGCCCAGGAAGTGAATGATCGCCGCACCGCCGGCGGATTGCTTGGCGCTGCCGCGGCCGAAGAACATGTAGGCCATCAGCACGCCCATGCCCGGGCCTGGGTTGGCTTCAATCAGGAAGAACACCGACTTGCCGGCTTCCGTGGCCTGCTGGATACCCAGCGGCGAGAAGATGCCGTGGTTGATGGCGTTGTTCAGGAACAGGATTTTCGCCGGTTCAACGAAGATGGACGCCAGTGGCAGCAGGTTGTTCTTCACCATCACGTGCACGCCCGCCGCCAGCAGCTTGGAGAGCACCTCCACCAGCGGCCCGATGCCCAGGAAGGCCAGGATCGCCAGCAGCATGCCGATGATGCCGGCGGAGAAGTTGTTCACCAGCATTTCAAAGCCGCTTTTGATCTTGCCGTCCACCCAGCGGTCGAAATGCTTGATAGCCCAGCCACCCAGCGGGCCGGCGATCATCGAGCCGAGGAACATCGGCATGTCGGCACCGACGATGACGCCCATGGTGGTGATGGCACCCACGACGCCGCCGCGATCGCCGCCCACCAGCCGCCCGCCGGTATAACCGATCAGCAGCGGCAGCAGGTAGGTGATCATCGGGCCGACCAGCTTGGCTAAGGTTTCATTCGGCAGCCAGCCGGTTGGAATGAATAGCGCGGTGATAATCCCCCAGGCGATAAAGGCGCCGATGTTGGGCATCACCATGTTGCTCAGGAAGCGGCCAAAGTTTTGCACTTTAACCTTGATGTCTGGTGAAAACATAAAACACACCCCTATTGTTACGCGCTGACAATAGAGCGCGTGATTATTGTTGTGACGATCCAGCCGTGTTGCCGCTGTATGCGAAACGGACTCTATCACGCTGTTTTTGTCACGCGAACTTCACGAATTTTTTGTGATACAAGTCACACACAACACCCCAGCAAACCCTCATTTATAGTGATAAAGATCACATTTATGACGTGTAAAAAAAGCACAGTGAGAAAAAAGTCGCCACAAAACCCCCAATAAAGTGACTATGATCACATTTTTAAATTGGCGTTTTGTTTTTGAATTGTGACATTAGTCACAATTTATTTTTAGCTGCAGCGCCGATCGCAACGCTCTGTTTGATCTTCCCTGTGAGCACTCATCCCGCCGGGAACTAGCGAAGTGATGAATGAAAGAAAACTACATTGCCTAATGAATGGATTAATTGAAGTGTAGTACAGAAGCCTGCGCAATAAACCAGCAAGCTATTGGAAACGCTGAGGGTAAATAAAACAGGCCGGCAATGCCGGCCTGTTTCGCGCCTGGACGCGTTATTATTGCGTCACGCTTTGAATGGTCTTCTGCGCATTCATCAGGTTCTGCTGTTTGGCCACCAGATTCGACATCATGGTGTTGTACTGCGCCACCTGCTGCGCGGTGCGGAACTGCACGCCGTTGTTGTTGAAGCTGACCTGATTGCCCTGGCTCTGCAGGAAATCGCCGACCTGCACCAGATCCTGCACAAAGCTGGCGGTGGTCGGGATCGCCGGCATCAAGGCGTTGGCCGGTGCGGTGACGATTTTGTCATAGGCCTGGTTGTACACCGCCTTCAGATCGTCAGGCTGTTTCAGCGCCGCGTGGGCGGTATCCGCCTGCGATTTGGCCGACTGGATCTGCTGGCCCAGCAGGTTCAACGCCCCGACCGATTGCTGCAGCGCATCGCGTTTGTTCAGATAGTCCTGCGCGGTGCGGATCTGGTTAATCTGATCCAACGCCGGGGTCAGGCTGGCGCCGACCGACTTGGACAGCTGCTGTGAAAAGCCGACCAAAATCGCGTAATCGCCGGCATAGTTGCCGAACTTCTGCTTCTGGTCTTCGCTCAGCGTGGGGATATTCGCCCCGCTGCGCATCACGGTATTCTGTAAGTAATCGATAAATGCTTTGCGCTGTTCCGGCTCTTTATCGCCGCAGGCGGTCAATTGCATGACCACCAACAATGCCAATACCGGTGCCAACCAACGCGCGAAACCTCTGCTCTGGATCCCTACCGCCATGTGACATAACTCCTGTTATAAACCTGCTTTTTCATTGGACTCCGCCCCTTTTTGCGCACTCCGTGCGCCTATAAGAATAGATCAACTGGCGGCGTTCCGATACGCGATTCCGTTTGCGGTGAACATTGTCTCGGCCGGAGGCGGTTGAACATCGTGCGCAAAACGCACTGAGGTTCATTGCCGTCGGCGACCGGACGCTTCAATTTCCCCAAGTCGCCAGGCGACCTTGCCTTCGCACCCAGGAAACGGAAATAAAAAAGGCGCCCGCAGGCGCCTTTTCACAGCACAGAGCCGTTTACTGCAGTACGGAGATATCCGCCACCTGCAGGAACAGTTCACGCAATTTGCTCAGCAGCGTCAGGCGGTTTACGCGCACTTCCGCATCGTCCGCCATTACCATCACGTTGTCGAAGAACGCATCCACCGGCTCACGCAGCGCGGCCAGTTCCACCAGCGCTTCCTGGTAGTTGCCCGCCGCGAAGTACGGCTGCAGCTTGTCGCGCAGCACCACCAGGTGAGTCGCCAGCTGGATCTCCGCCGCGTCCTTCAGCACCGAGGCGCGCACGGTGTCGTTCAGCGTTTCGGTAGACTTCGCCAGAATGTTGGAGACGCGTTTGTTGGCCGCAGCCAGCGCCGCCGCCTCGTCCAGCGTGCGGAAGTGGGATACCGCCTTGACGCGCGCGTCGAAGTCGGCCGGCTTGGTCGGACGGCGCGCCAACACCGCCTGAATGGTATCGACCGCGTGGCCTTCTTCCTGATACCAGGCGCGGAAGCGGCCCAGCATGAATTCCACCACCTCGTCGACCACCTTGGCATTGGTCAGCTTGCTGCCGTACAGGCGCACGGCCTCTTCGGTCAGTGTCTGCAGATCCAGCGGCAGGTTTTTCTCGACGATGATACGCAACACGCCCAGCGCGGCACGGCGCAGCGCAAACGGGTCTTTATCGCCCTTCGGATGCTGACCGATGCCGAAGATGCCGGCCAGGGTGTCCATCTTGTCGGCGATCGCCAGGGAACAGGCCACCAGCGACTGCGGCAGCGCATCGCCGGCGTAGCGCGGCTGATACTGCTCGTTCAGCGCAACGGCGACGTCTTCCGCCTCACCGTCGTGGCGCGCGTAGTGCATGCCCATCACGCCCTGGGTGTCGGTGAATTCGAACACCATGTTGGTCATCAGGTCGCACTTCGACAGCAGGCCCGCGCGGGTGGCGTGGTTGACGTCAGCGCCGATCTGGCCGGCAACCCAGCCCGCCAGCGCCTGAATGCGGTCGGTCTTGTCGCGCAGGGTGCCCAGCTGCTGTTGGAACAGCACGGTTTCCAGGCGCGGCAGGTTGTCTTCCAGACGCTTCTTGCGGTCGGTGTTGAAGAAGAACTCGGCGTCGGCCAGACGCGGACGCACCACCTTCTCGTTACCGGAGATGATCTGCTGCGGGTCTTTCGACTCGATGTTGGCTACGAAGATAAAGTTCGGCAGCAGTTTGCCCGCGGCGTCGTACACCGGGAAATACTTCTGGTCGCCCTTCATGGTGTACACCAGCGCTTCCGCCGGCACCGCCAGGAATTTCTCTTCGAATTTGGCGGTCAGCACCACCGGCCATTCCACCAGCGAAGCCACTTCTTCCAGCAGGCTTTCACTCAGATCGGCCTTGCCGCCAATCTTCTGCGCCGCCAGTTCGGCATCGCGCTTGATGAGGGCTTTACGCGCTTCGTAGTCGGCGACCACTTTGCCGCGCTCCAGCAGGATCTGCGGGTATTGGTCGGCATTGTCGAGGGTGAACTCGGCTTCGCCCATGAAGCGGTGGCCGCGCACGGTGCGCGCGGATTCGATGCCCAGCACGGTGCCTGGGATCAGATCGGCGCCCAGC
The DNA here is from genome assembly GCF_945957435.1 of Serratia sp. PL7. Lineage (NCBI taxonomy): Bacteria > Pseudomonadati > Pseudomonadota > Gammaproteobacteria > Enterobacterales > Yersiniaceae > Serratia > Serratia sp. PL7. The sequence continues at coordinate 221,503 of NZ_CAMFLB010000009.1, forward strand.
AGCATCGTGACGGTATGTACCGGACGCACGAACTGCACGTCGGAGTCGCCCCAACGCATCAGTTTCGGGATCGGCAGCTTGCCGAGCGCGGTGCTGACCATGCCGGCCAGCAGTTGTTGCGCCGACTGGCCTTTAACGTGGGCGCGGTACATCAACCACTCGCCCTTGTCGGTCACCAGGCGTTCAGCCTGATCGACGGTGATGCCGCAGCCGCGCGCCCAGCCTTCGGCCGCTTTGCTCGGTTTACCTTCGGCGTCGAACGCCTGGGCGATCGCCGGGCCGCGTTTTTCAATTTCGCGATCGGCCTGTGCCGCGCTCAGGTTGGCCACTTTCAGCGCCAGGCGGCGCGGTGCGGCGAACCAGCTCACGTCACCGTGTTCCAGGCCGGCGTTGTCCAGCTCGGCGGTGAAGTTGGCGGCGAAAGATTCCGCCAGGGAACGAAGCGCCTTCGGCGGCAGCTCTTCCGTGCCGATTTCCACCAGGAAAGTCTGTTGAGTCATGGCTGCCTCTTAGTTCTCGTTCTTCTTGTTGCACATCGGGAAGCCCAGCGCTTCGCGGGAAGCGTAGTAGGCTTCGGCAACGGCTTTGGTCAGCGTGCGGATGCGCAGAATGTAGCGTTGACGCTCGGTTACCGAAATCGCCTTGCGCGCGTCCAGCAGGTTAAAGGTATGGCCCGCCTTCAGGATGCGTTCGTAGGCCGGCAGCGGCAGCGGTTTTTCCAGCGCCAGCAGCGATTGGGCTTCTTTCTCGTACTGCTCGAAGCAGGAGAACAGGAAGTCGACGTCGGCGTATTCGAAGTTGTAGGTGGATTGCTCCACTTCGTTCTGGTGGAACACGTCGCCGTAGGTGGTGACACCCAGCGGGCCGTTGCTCCACACCAGATCGTATACGCTGTCCACGCCCTGGATGTACATCGCCAGACGCTCCAGACCATAGGTGATCTCGCCGGTCACCGGCTTGCACTCCAGGCCGCCGACCTGCTGGAAGTAGGTGAACTGCGTCACTTCCATGCCGTTCAGCCACACTTCCCAACCCAGGCCCCAGGCGCCGAGCGTCGGGTTTTCCCAGTTGTCTTCCACGAAGCGAATGTCGTGGATGGTCGGATCCAGACCCAGCTCTTTCAGCGAGCCCAGGTAGAGTTCCTGAATGTTGTCCGGCGATGGCTTAATCACCACCTGGAACTGGTAGTAGTGCTGCAGACGGTTCGGGTTTTCGCCGTAGCGGCCGTCGGTCGGGCGACGGGATGGCTGCACATAGGCGGTCGCCATCGGCTCCGGCCCCAGTGCGCGCAGGCACGTCATCGGGTGTGAGGTTCCCGCGCCGACTTCCATGTCCAATGGTTGAACGATGGTGCAGCCCTGGCGCGCCCAATAATCCTGCAGTGTCAGGATCAGGCCCTGGAAGGTCTTGGTATCAAACTTTTGCATGTTGAATTCGCACGCGATACAAGTGGATTTAGATGGAATGCGCCAGTATACCCTTTGACCGTAAGATATACAGCCAGAATCCGGCAACAAGTGCGAATCGGGGTGAGAAGCGCTGGATTTTCACGCGGCGGGCACCGAGGGAAGGACAACGCGCCGGCCGGTCGCCTCGCCGTCCAGAAAGACACACCCGGCAAAAACATTAGAGTATCTAAACAAAAATATCACTCACCGCCGTTTAAATAGTCAATTAGCTGAACGCTATTTCTCCCCTCGCCGGTCAAATTCAGGCTGATTTCCGTGCGTGTATCTTTATATTTGCCACGAGATAAAGTTGCGACAATGTTATTTTTGTTAATTTTATCAACTAAAAAACTCCCCTCATCGAGAGATAATGTGATCAAGTGCCAGATTATTTCTTATTATCGTGAACAATAAGGCGATATCACGCGGCGTGCCGACGGTCGGGGCATGGGAGGAACGGCCAGGGATGAAAGACGGCGCTAACGGGCCACAGAAACAAATTGACAGTTAATCTTTGGTTATACAATAATAAATAAAATTTTCCCTGGTGTTGGCCAAGTGGCTACCTGATCCTTTCATAGGATCAGTTTTTTTTTGTATTTCCGCCAACGTCATTGCGGCCCGCATAATTCACCCCAGGCCGCCTTCCTCATAAATCCCTTATCAGACCTTATGACTATCCTGCGCCCTTGAGCGCGCCGATGACCAATTCAAAAACGCGCGCTGACGCCGACGTTATACATAAACTGCTCGCCGCTGCTCAGCCCGCCGGTTTGCGAAACGGTGGCGAAGGCCGATACCCTGTCCGTCAACGGCATGTTGGCCCCCAGCGTGACATCCACCCAGTTTTTGTCCTGGCCCGCACTGTCGCGGGTAAACGAGGTTTGCGTCGATTTCAGGCCGCCGCCGGCGCGGTAGACGTCGTCGCCGAACTGATGCTGATAACTCACTTCCGCATAAGGGTTAAACACGCCGAATTGCGTATCCAGCCGCCAACCCAGCGCGCCGATCTGCGAGTGATAGGTTTGATCGTTGAAGCGCATGGCGGTGCTGTCATCGCCATCTTCGCTGTAGCCGGAAACGCGGCTGTAGTCCCAGGCGAACTGCGCCACCGGCCCGGTGGTCAGGTAAGAGGCGATCGGGAAGTCATAGCCGGCGGTCACGCGCGCCCCCCACTGCTTGCCGGTGGTCGAACCGGTTTCGGTACGCGTCAGCGGCCCCAGCCGCATGCTGCGGCGGATGTCGTCATAGTCCATCGTCGCATAGTGCAGATCGGCGTTGACCCAGCCCTGCTCGAATAGCGCCAGCGAACTGAAGGCTGACAGCAGCAGCCCACGCGCCTTGTAATCAAAACGGCTGGAAGGATGCTGATCGTCGTTGGAGCCGGCGATCAACGCACCGATCAACCAGCTGTCGGTCAGTTGATAGTCCACGCCGACGGTCAGGTTGTGGGTGGTGGCGTTGCCGTCCCCCGCCGCCCGATTATCGGCATAGTCGTAGTGCTGGCCGGCGTAGCCGCCGAACACGCCCAGCGAGCCCTGCGGGTTGTCGCCGTTGCGCAGCTGCTGGAAACGGCTGTCGAGCGTGGCGCGGCTGTCACGCGCCATCGCCGCCGTCGCCTGATTCAGCGCCACCACCTGCGCCGGGCCATCCAACACCGCCTGAATATAATCCGCAATCAGCAGGTGCGCCTGCGGGCTGGGGTGGAAATGGTCGGAGAACAGATAGGACTGGCCGGCGTCGAAGCCGGGCATGTCGGAACGGCAAACCGCCGAGGAAACGCCCGCCGGGCAAGCCATGCCGGTCGTGTTGGCGAAGCCGAACTGCGCCGGATTGGCGATCGCTTCGGCGAACAGCTTGTTGACGTCCACCCGCACGATATTGCCGCTGCCCTGCGCCAGCAGACGGTCTTCACTTTGATTATAGAAATCGGTCAGCTGGGCGGCCTGCGCGCTCAGGCTGTCATACGCCGCGATAAGCTGCGCGGCGATCGCCTGCTGTACCTGAGGAATGGCGCTGCCCTGCTTCGCCGCGGCGGCCAACGCCGCGTGGATCGCCTGCGTGCGCGAAGCGTTGTCCGGGGTAGCCACCGAATTAAGCGTGGCATAGGCCGCCTGGATCGCCGCCCCCTGTACCGGCGGCAGCGCCTGCTGAATGATCAGTTCCATCAGCTGCGGCGTGGAGCCGATGTTCGGCACCGTCGGCACGATCACCGTGCCGGCACCGGCGTTCAGCAGCGAATGCACCTGCGCGGCGGCGGCCGCGGCACTGTTATAGGCCACGCCGGGCGCGGTAGCGGCATTCAGCGCCGCCGCCGCCAAATCGTTACCGCCGATCCAGTGAATATACAAACCGTCGCCATCGGCCTGGCCGTTAACCCGATTCAGGTAGTGCTGCACCTGATCCTGGGTGTTGTCGACCGGGTTCAGGCCCGGCACCGCCACGGCGCCGCCGGCGGCGTAGTTTTCACCACCGTTGTCCGAGGCCACCAGCGCCGCGCCGATGCGTTGCGCCAACGCTTCGTCGTACAGCAGGTGCTGACTGCCGTCATAGGTGAACCGGCCGTTGTTGCCGGTATCGCTCAGGCTATCGCCAAAGACGTACAGTTGATCGTACGCCTGAGCCGGAAGGGTCATACTGCAAAGCAACGCCACTGCAAGCGCCGCCGGGCGGGGCATGCACGTTATTTTTAGAGGCATGAATCGACTCCTGAGAGCCTGCAAATGAAGGCAATGTCGTTTTTATCGTTGGCCGGTTTTCCACCGGCCATGTAGTAACTATTGTCGGCTTTTTCACCACGTCAAGCAGGCTGATGACAAAACAATCAGAGGCTTGCCAAGTTCGGCGCTTCGAGCGATGATTACTGTTCATAAACACAGCATAAGGACAGTCAGGATGGCAGACGAACGTTGCGGTTGGGTGACGGCCGATCCGTTGTATCTCGAGTATCACGACAAGGAATGGGGCGCGCCCACCACCGACGCGCGCGAGCTGTTTGAAATGCTGTGTCTGGAGGGGCAGCAGGCCGGCCTTTCCTGGATCACCGTCCTGAAAAAGCGCGAGAATTACCGGCGTGCTTTCCATGGTTTCGATCCGCAGCGGGTCGCCGCCATGACCGAGCAGGACGTGGAAAACCTGCTGCAGGACAGCGGCATCATCCGCCACCGCGGCAAGATAGAAGCCATCATCACCAACGCCAAAGCCTATCTGGCGATGGAGGCGTCCGGCGAGAATTTCGTTACCTTCATCTGGGACTTCGTCGGCGGCCGGCCGCAGCTCAACCGCTGGCAGGCGCTGAGCCAGGTGCCGGCTAAAACCGAGCAGTCCGACGCCATGTCCAAAGCGTTGAAAAAGCGCGGCTTCAAGTTTATCGGCTCCACGATCTGTTACGCCTTCATGCAGGCCAGCGGGCTGGTGAACGATCATCTCACGGGGTGCATGTGCTACCCAAAGCCACGGTGATCCGCCCCTGTGGCCCGGAGGATATCGAACGGCTGATGGCGCTGTGGCTGCCCAGCACCATCGCCGCCCATCCGTTCGTGGCGGAAAAATACTGGCATGAGAGCGCCGCACTGGTGCGGGAAAACTACCTGCCGCGCGCGCAAAGCTGGGCCTGCTGGCATAACGACGAGATCGTCGGCTTTATCAGCGTGCTGGACGAGCAGTTCATCGGCGCGCTGTTCGTCGATCGGGCGTATCACGGCCGCGGCGTCGCCCAGGCGCTGATGACGCACGTGCAGCAGCGCTACCGCCGGCTCAGCCTGGAGGTGTATCAGCAGAACCTGCGAGCCTGCGCGTTCTACCACAAGCACGGTTTTCAGGTGACGCAACGCCTGTTTAACGACGAAACCCAAGCCTATACGCTGATCATGAACTGGCCGGCAATCGAGAATTCAACCGGTTACGGTTAAAAAAGGCGCATTCGCGCCCTGGCGGCGCGCAATTAGGAATCCGCTGCATGGCGCCGCCCGGCGTTTTATCGCATAACTCCCCCAGCACTTACCCGCGCTCATCATTTGTCACGTTTTTCTCCGGAACTGCCGGCGAGCCAACGCGTCATAGTAGCGCGGTGATGCGGGCCCCACCTGCGTCGCCTACTTTTTGCGCCCCCGTGTTGGGCCGGCGCGTACAGAATTGATGCCATTAAGGACAAGAACATGAAAAAACGCATTGCAATTATTGCCGGCGCAGTGAGCGTCGCGCTCACGCTGTCGGCCTGTACCACCAACCCTTACACCGGCGAATCCGAAGTCGGTAAATCCGGCATCGGCGCGGGCCTCGGTGCCGCACTGGGCGCCGGCGTCGGCGTGCTGTCCTCTTCCAAGAAAGATCGCGGCAAGGGCGCGCTGATCGGCGCAGCGGCCGGTGCAGCCCTCGGCGGCGGCGCAGGCTATTACATGGACGTGCAGGAAGCCAAACTGCGCGACAAGATGAAAGGTACCGGCGTCAGCGTCACCCGCCAGGGCGACAACATCGTGCTGAACATGCCGAATAATGTGACCTTCGACAGCAGCAGCGCCACGCTCAAACCGGCGGGCGCCAACACCCTGACCGGCGTCGCCATGGTGCTGAAAGAGTATCCGAAAACCGCGGTCAACGTGGTCGGCTACACCGACAGCACCGGCTCCCGCTCGCTCAACATGAACCTGTCGCAGCAGCGCGCCGACGGCGTAGCCAGCGCGCTGATCACCCAGGGCGTGGCGGCGAACCGTATCCGCACCACCGGTGCCGGCCCGGACAACCCGATCGCCTCCAACAGCACCGCGGAAGGCAAGGCGCAAAACCGCCGCGTCGAGATCACCCTCAGCCCGCTGCAGTAATCCCGTGCGGGGCGCCACCGGTGCCCCGCCGCTTCCTCCCGACTTTCTCCTTATCCTTCAATATTCCCGCTCGCACATCGGGTATGGTAGTCTCCTTGGCAATTAACCGCAGGAGGGATCGGCTGTGAGCACAGGCAAGGCAATGCGCACCTCAGGACGCGCCACCATCAGCGATGTGGCCAGCATCGCCAAAACCGGCAAGACCAGCGTATCGCGCTATCTGAATGGTGAACAGCACCTGCTTTCCGACGATCTCAAACAGCGCATCGAACAGGCTATCCAGCAGCTCGACTACCGGCCAAGCCAGATGGCGCGCAGCCTGAAGGGCGGCCAGACCCGCCTGATCGGCCTGATCCTCGCCGATATCACCAACCCCTATTCGGTGGACGTGATGCGCGGCATCGAGGCCGCCTGCCGTCAACACGGTTTTACCCTGCTGGTGTGTAACACCAACAACGAAGTCAATCAGGAACAGCACTACCTGCAGCTGCTCAGCAGTTACCGGGTAGAAGGCATCGTGGTCAACGCGGTCGGCATGCGCGAGGAAGCATTATCCACGCTGCAACAGTCGATGCTGCCCATGGTGCTGATCGACCGAAAAATCCCCGACTTCGCCTGCGACGTGGTGGGCCTGAACAACCGCGAAGCCGCCACCGTCGCCACCGAACACCTGCTGCAACAAGGTTTCGAAGCGATCCTGTTCCTCAGCGAGCCGCTCGGTACGGTCAATACCCGTCTCGAACGCCTGCACGCTTTCAGACATACCATGGCGCAGCACCCCGCGCTGTTGGCGGAGCAGGCCGAAACGCCGCTCAACGATCGGCAGAAGCTGGAGCAAGTGCTGAGCGATTTCAGCGGCCGCCATCGCGGCATGCGCAAAGCGGTGATCTCCGCCAACGGCGCCCTGACGCTGCAGGTGGCGCGCGCCATGCGTCGGCTCGGCATCCAGTGGGGCAACGACATCGGCCTGCTGGGCTTTGACGAGCTGGAGTGGGCGGAGCTGGCGGGCGTCGGCATCACCACGCTGAAACAACCTACCTACCAAATGGGACACGCGGCGCTGGAGCGGCTGGTGCAGCGCATTCAGGGCCTGGCCACCCCCAGCGGTGAGCAGATGTTCTCCGGCGAGCTGATCGTCCGCGGCTCCACCACCCGCTAATCCACCTTCTCCGGGGCCGTTGACCGCCCCGCCTCTATCTGAATCGGCTGTTTTTTGCTCAGCTTCGTGATTGCGATCATATTTTTACACTCTGTCGCTTTTCGCTGGAACCGGTTCCATTTAACGTACCGGTAACAGCAGCGGCGGCGACAATGCCGCCTCAGGAGTCAAAATGAAAACAGAAATCATCGTGGTCACCGGCGCCTACGGCACCGATACCGTCAAACAACACGGCGGCCAGCGCGCGCTGTTGCCCATCATCGCCGGCGCGGGCGCCGACGGAGTGGAGATCCGCCGCGAACTGTTCACCGCCGGTGAACTGGACAGCCTGCCGGCGCTGGCGCAAGAGATCGATCGCCAGCAGCTGTTCGCCGTCTATTCCGCCCCTGAGGCGCTGTTCACACCGCAACATACGCTGAACCCCAACCTGTCGGCGCTGCTGGCGGAAGCGCAGGCGCTGAACGCGCGCCAGCTGAAGCTCTCCCTCGGCCATTTCCGCCCCGGCTTTGATTTTACCGAGTTGAAAGTGGCGCTGGAGCAACACCCGGTCAAGCTGGTGGTCGAGAACGACCAAACGCCGGACTGCGGCATTTTGTCGATGCTGAACGCCTTTTTCCACGCCGCGGAAGATAGCCACCTGCCGGTCAGCATGACCTTCGATATGGCCAACTGGCTGTGGGTGGGGCAAGACGCCTTCGCCGCCGCCGAACGCCTGGCCCGCCACGTCGGTTACGTGCACGTCAAAGCCGCCACCCAAGGCCCGCGCGGCTGGCGCGCCATCGCGCTGGACGAGACCGACGGCAGCTGGCGCGACCTGTTGGCCCGCCTGCCGCACGATGCGCCGCGCGGTATCGAATTCCCGTTGCAGGGCGATGACCTGGAAGCCGTCACCCGCCATTACGTCAATATCTTGCGTGCGGAGTAACCCCATGATGACAACGTTAACGGCAACGACGGCGCAGCAGGCGCCCCTGGATGTGGTCACGCTGGGTGAAGCCATGGCGATGTTCGTGGCGGCACAAACCGGCGATCTGGCGGAGGTGGAAACCTTCACCAAACGCATCGCCGGCGCCGAACTGAACGTGGCGATCGGCCTGGCGCGTCTGGGTATGAACGTCGGCTGGGTCAGCCGCGTCGGCAACGATTCGTTCGGGCGCTTCACCCTGCAGCAGTTGAAAAAAGAAGGCATCAATTACCGGCAGGTGACGGTCGACGGCCACTACCCCACCGGTTTTCAGGTGAAATCCAAAACCACCGATGGTACCGATCCCAGTGTGGAGTATTTCCGCAAGGGCTCGGCGGCCAGCCACCTGTCGATTGCCGATTTCAACCGCGAGTATTTCGGTTCCGCGCGCCACCTGCACCTGAGCGGCGTGGCGGCGGCGCTGTCCAGCGAGTCGCTGGCGCTGTGCCACCATGCGGCGCGCGAGATGCGTGCCATGGGTAAAACCATTTCGTTCGATCCCAATCTGCGCCCGGTGCTGTGGCCCAGCCGCGAGGTGATGATCGAGCAGCTGAACCAGCTGGCGTTCGCCGCCGACTGGGTTCTGCCGGGGTTGAAAGAGGGACAGATCCTCACCGGCCAGTCGACGCCGGAAGGCATCGCCGATTTCTATCTGGAGCGCGGCGTGCAGGCGGTGATCATCAAAACCGGCCCGGACGGCGCCTGGTTTAAAACCGCCGCCGGCGATAAAGCGACAGTGGCCGCGGTCAAGGTCGACAACGTAGTGGATACCGTCGGTGCCGGGGACGGCTTTGCCGTCGGCACCCTCAGCGCCCTGCTGGAAGGCAAAACGCTAATACAGGCGGTGCAGCGCGGCAACAAAATCGGCTCGCTGGCGATCCAGGCCATCGGCGACAGCGAAGGCCTGCCGACCCGTGCGGCGCTGGCCGAATAACAATAAAAAAAACGACTTCTCCGCATGACGTCAGCCTCTGGCCCTACAACCGGGACGCGTCGGGAGAGCATCTGCCCCTTCGTCTTTCACGCCCAGCGTGCCGGGCGAAGGGGATGCAACACCACTGAAGGATACTGAACATGAACAAAGCGACTGTCGCGGCCAAACGCTGGTGGTACATCATGCCCATCGTGTTTATCACCTACAGCCTGGCCTATCTCGATCGCGCCAACTTCAGCTTCGCCTCTGCCGCCGGCATCAATGAAGATCTCGGCATCACCAAAGGCATGGCCTCGCTGCTGGGCGCGCTGTTTTTCCTCGGTTATTTCTTCTTCCAAATTCCCGGCGCCATCTACGCCGAACGTCGCAGCGTCAAAAAACTGATCTTCTGGTGCCTGATCCTGTGGGGCGGCTGCGCCTCGCTGACCGGCGTGGTCAGCAATATTCCGATGCTGGCCGCCATCCGCTTTATCCTCGGCGTGGTGGAAGCGGCGGTGATGCCGGCGATGCTGATCTACATCAGCAACTGGTTCACCAAATCGGAGCGGTCACGCGCCAATACCTTCCTGATCCTCGGCAACCCGGTGACGGTGCTGTGGATGTCGGTGGTATCCGGTTACCTGATCCACGCCTTCGGCTGGCGTGAAATGTTCATCATCGAGGGCATTCCGGCGGTTATCTGGGCGTTCTGCTGGTGGGTGCTGGCGAAAGACAAACCGGCGCAGGCCGGCTGGCTGAGCGCCGATGAGAAACAGGCGCTGCAGCAGCAGCTGGACGAAGAGCAAAAAGGCATCAAGGCCGTGCGCAACTACGGCGAAGCTTTCCGCTCACGCAACGTGATCCTGCTGTGCGTGCAGTACTTCGCCTGGAGCATCGGCGTGTACGGCTTCGTGCTGTGGCTGCCTTCCATCCTGCGCAGCGGCATGCAGATGGGCATGGTGGAAGCCGGCTGGCTGTCGGCGGTGCCTTACCTGGCGGCAACCATCGCCATGATCGTGGTCTCCTGGGCGTCGGACAAAATGCAAAACCGCAAGCTGTTCGTCTGGCCGCTGCTGCTGATCGGCGCGCTGGCGTTCTTCGGTTCTTACGCCGTCGGCGCCAACCACTTCTGGATCTCCTACGGCCTGCTGGTGGTCGCCGGCGCCGCGATGTACGCCCCCTACGGGCCGTTCTTCGCCATCATTCCGGAAATGCTGCCGAAAAACGTTGCCGGGGGCGCCATGGCGCTGATCAACAGCATGGGCGCGCTGGGTTCGTTCTTCGGTTCGTGGTTCGTCGGCTATCTGAATGGCGCCACCGGCAGCCCGGCGGCTTCCTACATGTTCATGGCCATCGCACTGGTGGTGGCGGTGGTGCTGACGCTGATCGTCAAGCCCGCCCGCAACGAGATCCAGCCGCAATTGGCTTGATCCAGTTATACTTTTTATCTGTTAACCCAACCGGGGGGGCACCATGCCCCCTTTGGCCCAGCTGGAGTTCGTGATGAAGCCTTCTATCGTATTGTACAAAAGCCTGCCCGCCGATCTGCTTGAACGTCTGGAACAGCACTTCACCGTGCACGCCTTCAACGGCCTGCAGCCGGAGAACCGCGACGAACTGCGCCAGGCGTTGCAGCAGGCCGAAGGGATCATCGGTTCCGGCGGTAAAATTGACGAAGCCTTCCTGCAGCAGGCGCCCAAACTGCGCGCGGCCTCGACCGTTTCCGTCGGCTACGACAACTTCGACGTCGAGGCGCTCAACGCCCATAACGTGCTGTTGATGCACACCCCGACGGTGTTGACCGAAACCGTCGCCGACACCATCATGAGCCTGGTGCTGGCGACCGCGCGCCGGGTGGTGGAAGTGGCGGAGCGGGTGAAGGCCGGCGAATGGCGCGGCAGCATCGGGCCGGACTGGTTCGGCGTCGACGTGCACCACAAAACCATCGGCATCCTCGGCATGGGCCGCATCGGCCTGGCGCTGGCGCAGCGCGCGCACTTCGGCTTCGGCATGCCGGTGCTCTACAACGCCCGCCGCACGCACGAAGAGGCGGAGCAACGCTTCAGCGCCCGTCGCTGCGATCTGGATACCCTGCTGGCCGAGTCGGATTTCGTTTGCATCACGCTGCCTCTGACCGAACAAACCTTCCACATGATCGGCCGCGAACAGCTGGCGAAAATGAAGAAAAGCGGCATTCTGATCAACGCCGGCCGCGGGCCGGTAGTGGATGAGCAGGCGCTGATCGAAGCGCTGCAAAACGGCGTGATCCACGCCGCCGGGTTGGATGTGTTCGAGAAAGAGCCGCTGCCGGCCAACTCGCCGCTACTCAGCATGCCGAACGTGGTGGCGTTGCCGCACATCGGCTCCGCCACCCATGAAACGCGCTACGGCATGGCCGCCTGCGCGGTGGATAATTTGATCGCCGCGTTGACCGGCACGGTGAAAGAAAACTGCGTCAACCCGCAGCTGTTGCGGAAATAACTCAGCGCGGCCGGTGGTCTGAGGATAACCGGCCGTGTTGCTCTTCCTGCTGCGGCGCGAACAGCGCCTGCAGCTGATGTTCTTCGGCGAAGTGCTGCAATTCGGCATCCTGAATTGCCTGAACGATCTCTTCTCGCCAGTTTTTGTCCGTCATCGCTAACCTCCTTTGATGTTCACCGTTTAATCTGCCGCAGCGCGCGCACAAAGCCAAGCCGAATCAATCCGAAAACGCTCCGCCCTTCCTCTCCTCCTCGAAAAACCCTCGCAGGGAGGAGGCCATTTTTCCGTCGTTTGCCACACTGGGCGCTACCCTGCGAGAAAAACGCTTCCTGCCGCGCGTAAGGAGAGCCATGAAACTATTACCCCTGCCCTTATTGATGCTGCTGTCGCCTTCGGCGCTGGCCAGCTGGACGCTGCCGGGTTTCCCGGCCCTCGACGAAACGGCCGCCGGGCTGTTCACCAGCCAGGCCACGCTGCCCAAAGGCCAGCTGCCGCTGCGCCTGTATCAGGATAACCACTGCTGGCAACCGGCGGAGGCGATAAAACTTAACCAGACGCTGTCGCTGCACCCGTGCGGCGCCAACCCGCCGGTCAGCTGGCGGCAGTTCCGCGCCGGCGACTATCAGGTGCGCGTCGATACGCGCAGCGGCACGCCGACGCTGCAGCTCAGCCTAAGCAGCGTGCCGGAAAGCGCCGCCGTTGCCGTCCGCAGCTGCCCGCGCTGGGACGGTAAGCCGGTCACGGTCGACGTCACCTCCACCTTCACCGAAGGCGAAACGCTGCGCGATTTCTATTCCGGCCAAACGGCGCAGGTGAGCCAGGGAAAAATCACGCTGCAGCCCGCCCCCGCCAGCGGCGGCCTGTTGCTGCTGGAATCCGCCGCCACGGCGAAACCGGCGGCGTTCAGCTGGCATAACGCCACGGTCTACTTCGTGCTGACCGATCGCTTTGAGAACGGCAATCCGGCCAATGACCACAGCTACGGGCGCCGCAGCGACGGCCTGCAGGAAATAGGCACCTTTCACGGCGGCGATCTGGCCGGCCTGACGCAGAAGCTGGATTATCTGCAGCAGCTCGGCGTCAACGCCTTGTGGATCAGCTCGCCGCTGGAGCAGATCCACGGCTGGGTCGGCGGCGGCACCCAAGGTGATTTCCCGCATTACGCCTATCACGGCTATTACGCGCTGGACTGGACTCGCCTCGACGCCAACATGGGCACCGAACAGGAGCTGCGCACGCTGGTCGAGCAGGCGCATCGCCGCGGCATTCGCATTCTGTTCGACGTGGTGGTGAACCACGTCGGCTACGCCACGCTGGTGGATATGCAGACGTTCCACTTCGGCTCGCTGTATCTGCAAGGCGCAGAGGTGGAGAAAACCCTGGGGAAAAACTGGAGCGACTGGCGCCCCGGGCCAGGGCAAAACTGGCACAGCTTCAACGACTACATCAACTTCAGCGACAAGGCGGGCTGGCGCCCATGGTGGGGGAAAAATTGGATCCGCACCGACATCGGCGACTATGACGCGCCGGGCTATGACGATCTGACGATGTCACTGGCCTTCCTGCCGGATATCAAAACCGAAGCGCCCGGCGCCAGCGGCCTGCCGCTGTTCTATCGCCACAAACCCGACACCGCCGCGCGCGACATGCCCGGCGCCACCACCCGCGATTACCTGACCGTCTGGCTCAGCCAGTGGGTGCGCGATTACGGCATCGACGGTTTTCGCGTCGATACCGCCAAGCACGTGGAAAAACCGACGCTGGCGCTGTTGAAACAGCGCGCCACGGCGGCATTGGCGGCATGGAAAGCGGAGCATCCGCAGCAGGCGTTGGATGATGCGCCGTTTTGGATGACTGGCGAGGCCTGGGGCCACGGGGTGATGAAAAGCGACTATTACCAAAACGGCTTCGACGCGATGATCAACTTCGATTTCCAGGACCAGGCGTCGCAGGCGCTGGGCTGCTTTGCTGACATCGATGCCACCTACCGGCAGATGGCCGAGCGGCTGCAGGATTTCAACGTGCTGAGCTATCTCTCTTCACACGACACCCGGCTGTTCTTCGCCAGCGACGCCAAAGGCTCGCTGCCTCGCCAACAGCGGGCGGCGAACCTGCTGTTGCTGGCGCCGGGCGCGGTGCAGATTTACTACGGCGATGAAAGCGGCCGCCCGCTCGGCCCAACCGGTTCCGATCCGCTGCAGGGTACCCGCTCCGACATGAACTGGCGTGAGCTACAGGGGGAAAAAGCCCCGCTGCTGGCCCACTGGCAACGGTTGGGGCAGTTCCGCGCTCGCCACCCGGCGATCGGCGGCGGCGTGCAAACCCCGCAGGCGCACGCCGCCTATTATGCCTTCAGCCGCCGGCTCGGCGACGATAAGGTGATGGTGGTGTGGGCCGGCGAACGGTCACAATAATCCAGCGTAATATGCTGCTAATCGGCCAATGAGCGAAGTTTGTGCCCATTGGCCGATTTGTCGGCCGCATTGCAGCGGGATTTGTCTGGCGGTATGGTGGGTGATTACCTGCTAAGAAACAGTACTGCTGCACCTATGACTTTCTCACTTTTCGGCGAAAAATTTACCCGTTATGCGGGCATTACCCGTTTGATGGACGACCTGAACGAAGGCCTGCGCACCCCCGGTGCCATCATGCTCGGCGGCGGCAATCCGGCGCAGATCCCAGAGATGGAAGCCTACTTCACACAGCTGTGCCAGGAGATGCTCGACCAGGGCAAACTGACCGAGGCGCTGTGCAACTACGACGGCCCGCAAGGCAAGGACGCGCTGCTGAAAGCGCTGGCCAGTCTGCTGCGCGACGAGCTCGGCTGGGAGATTTCGCCACAGAATATTGCACTGACTAACGGCAGCCAAAGCGCGTTTTTCTACTTGTTCAACCTGTTCGCCGGCCGCTACGCCGACGGTTCGCGCCGCCGCGTGCTGTTCCCATTGGCGCCGGAATATATCGGCTATGCCGACGCCGGGCTGGACGAAGGGCTGTTCGTCTCCGCCAAACCGAACATCGAGCTGCTGCCGGACGGCCAGTTCAAGTATCACGTCGATTTCGAACATCTCACCATCGGCGATGACATCGGCATGATCTGCGTTTCACGGCCGACCAACCCGACCGGCAACGTGATCACCGACGAAGAGCTGATGAAGCTCGACCTGCTGGCGCAGCAGCGTGATATTCCGCTGGTGATCGACAACGCCTACGGCGTGCCGTTCCCCGGCATCATCTTCAGCGACGCCACGCCGCTGTGGAACCCGAACACCATCCTGTGCATGAGCCTGTCCAAGCTCGGCCTGCCGGGCTCGCGCTGCGGCATCGTGATCGCCGACGAGAAGGTGATCACCGCGCTAACCAACATGAACGGCATCATCAGCCTGTCGCCAGGCAGCATGGGGCCGGCGATGGCGACGGAAATGATCGCGCGCGGCGATCTGCTGCGCCTGTCGAACGAGGTCATTCGCCCGTTCTACAAACAGCGCGTCGAGCACACCATCGAGATTATTCGCCGCTACCTGTCGCCGGAGCGCTGCCTGATCCACAAACCGGAAGGGGCTATCTTCCTCTGGCTGTGGTTCAAGGATCTGCCGATCACCACCGAAGTGCTTTATCAGCGCCTGAAAAAGCGCGGCGTGCTGATGGTGCCGGGCCACTACTTCTTCCCGGGGTTGGAGCATGAATGGCCGCACACCCACCAGTGCATGCGCATGAACTACGTGCCCGATCCGGAGAAAATCGAGCGCGGCGTGGCTATTCTGGCGGAAGAGATCGAGCGCGCACATCAGAAAGGCTAACGCCGACTGATTGAAAATTGACCGACAAAGATATACGATGCATATATCGTATATCTTTTTTTGGAGGGCCAACGATGACTCGCATCGTGATCGATTTACCTGAAGAAGACCTGCGGCAGCTCGATAATCTGAAAAATATCCGCCACGTTCCGCGGGCCGAGATCATTCGTCAAGCAGTCTCCCGCTATCTGACGGAGAACCACGTGGAAGATCCCAGCAACGCTTTCGGGCTCTGGTCCGGGGCGATGGGAGATGGCGTGGAGTACGAAAATCGTCAGCGCGAGGAGTGGGAATAATGGTGGCTCAACGGGCGTTATTCGACACCAATATCCTGATCGATTATCTCAACGGCATTCCTCAAGCCAGGGACGTTCTGGTCGAGTATCACATCAATCCGGCCATCAGCGCCATCACCTGGATGGAAGTGATGGTAGGTGCTAAAAAACAGGGTCCGGCACTGGAGCTGAAAACACGTCAGTTTTTAGGGCAATTTCTGCTGCTGCCTATTACCGATGAAGTCGCTGAACGCGCCGTAGAACTGCGCCACTCACAGCATGTGAAACTGCCAGACGCCATTATCTGGGCCACAGCGCAGGTGGGATTCCGGATGCTCATCTCCCGCAACCCCAAAGATTTCGGCACTGACAATGGCGTGTTGATGCCTTATCGGCTGTAGACGATCCGCACTACAGCGTCCAGAACAGCACCGCCAGCAGCTGCGGCGACATGATGCGCAGGAACATCGCCAACGGATACACGGTGGCGTAAGACAGCGCGGCGGCGCCGCTGGTGGGATGCAGACCGTTGGCGAAGGCCAGCGCCGGCGGATCGGTCATCGATCCCGCCAGCATGCCGGACAGCGTCAGGTAGTTCATCTTGCCCACCGTGCGTGCCAGAATACCGACGCTCAGCAGCGGAATGGCGGTGATTAACGCACCATAACCAATCCATGTCAGCCCCTCGCCGTGCAGCAACGTATCGATAAAATTGCCGCCCGATTTCAAACCGACCACCGCCAGAAACAGCACGATGCCCAGTTCGCGCAGCGCCAGGTTGGCGCTCGGCGGCATAAACCAATACAGCTTGCCGATACTGCCGATGCGCCCCAGGATCAGCGCCGCCACCAACGGCCCGCCGGCCAGCCCCAGCCGCAATGCCGCCGGGAAGCCGGGCACGAACAGCGGAATGGAGCCCAGCAGCACCCCGAGACCGATGCCGATAAAGACCGGCAGCATCTGCACCTGCTGCAGTTTTTGTTGGGCGTTGCCGACGATTGCCGTCACCGCGTCGATGGCCTCCGGCCGGCCGACCAGGTTGAGAATGTCGCCAAACTGCAGCGTCACGTTGCTGCCGGCCACCAGCTCGACGCCGGCGCGGTTGAGGCGTGAAATTACCACGTCATACTTCTGCTTCAGGTTCAGATCGCGGATTTTCTTGCCCAGCACCTGCTCGTTGGTCACCACCGCCCTCACCACCTGCAGCGCGGTGCCGCGCGTCGACAGCGAGGCGTCCACCTCTTCGCCTATCACCAGCCGGGCGTTCTCCAGATCTTCACGCTTGCCCACCAGATGCAGGTAGTCACCAAGTTCCAGCCGCTCGTGTGGCGCCGGCACCATCAGCAGCTCTCCGCGCTTGAGGCGCGAACAGACGATCGCTTCACCGTTGAGCAACGGCACCTGCTTAATCGCCATGCCCTGCAGGTTGGGATTGCGCACCGCCACGTTGATGGTGTGCAGCAGCTCACGCTGATTGCCCAGGCTGTTTTCAAACGCCTGCGCCTCGCGCTCGATGTTGATGCGGAAAACCAATCGGATCAGCCACATCACCAGCAAGATGCCGCAAATGCCGAACGGGTAGGCCATGGCGTAGCCCATCCCCATGCCGTCCACCAACGCCGGATCGGAACCGAGATCGGTCAGGATTTGTTGACCGGCGCCCAACGCCGGGGTGTTGGTGACCGCGCCGGAGAACACGCCGAGGATGATCGGCAGCGGCACGTCGAACAGCTTGTGCACCGCCGCCGCCACGACACCGCCGGTCAGCACCAGCAGCACCGCGAAGGCATTGAGGCGCAGACCGGAGACGCGCAGCGAAGAGAAGAAACCGGGGCCGACCTGGATGCCGATGGTGTAGACGAACAGGATCAGGCCAAACTCCTGGATAAAGTGCAGCATGTCCCCGTTCAGGCTGATTTGCCCGCTCTGGGCAAAGTGCCCGACCAGGATACCGCCGAACAGCACGCCGCCGATGCCCAGCCCGACGCCGTACAGCTTCCAGTTCCCCATCCACAGCCCAATGACGGCCGCCAACGCCAACATGCTGACGGTCAGGGCGATATCGCTCATAGGTCACATCCTTGCCAAAGTTGAACATGGGATTTGCGGACAAAGACACACAATTAACAAGGATTATGGCATCGGGCAGACGGGGGGACTGTGGCGTGCGCCACATAACGCAACGGGGGAGATCCGTCTGGATCTCCCCCGCATGATGATGACCGTTTTTCAGTCGGTTATTTGGCTTCCAGCTCCGGCGTCGCGCCGATGGCAATGCGCTGAGGCTGCAAGGCTTCCGGAACCTGACGCACCAGATCGATGTGCAACAGGCCATTTTCAAATTTGGCCTCGGATACCTGCAGGTGTTCCGCCAGAGTGAAGGTCAGCTGGAACTCTTTGCACACCAACCCCTGATGCAGGTACTCGACCTGTTTTTCCGGCGGCGTGGGTTTACCGCTGACGGTCAGCCGCGGCCCTTCCACTTCGATATTCAGTTCGCTCTGCCGGAAACCGGCCAGCGCCAGAGAAATACGGTAGTGATTGTCATCGCTTTTCTCGATGTTATACGGCGGGAACCCCTGGGGTTCCTGGCCGCCCATTGAACTGGCCAATTTATCAAAACCAATCCATTGACGCAGAAGCGGGGATAGATCGTAATTACGCATAGGAACAACTCCTTTCATTAAGCGAGATGTGTTTATTCAGCCCCCTGACGGCAGGCGGATTGTTACTGCATATTTGCCGACAGCGTTCCTGCCGGCGAAAAGGGAATTATTTAATTTCGATACGGCGCGGTTTTAATGTTTCCGGCACGATGCGCTGCATATCGATATACAGCAGGCCGTTTTCCAGTTTGGCGCCTTTAATTTGAATATGTTCAGCCAGCTGGAATTTACGCTCGAAATTACGCTCAGCGATGCCCTGATATAAATAGGTTTTTTCTGCCGGTTCGTTATTGTGCGCACCGCGCACGATCAGCAGATTATCTTGCGTGGTGATCTCCAGCTCCTGCTCGGCAAACCCGGCTACCGCAATGGCGATGCGATAATGATTTTCGTCCACCAGCTCGACATTATAAGGGGGATAACCGCCGTTGCCCTGGCTCTGGCCGGCCTCCAGCGCGTTGAACAGGCGATCGAAACCAATGGCGGAACGGTATAGCGGAGAAAGATCGAAATTACGCATAAAACAGCCTCCTAAGGCACTTCAGCGAGGTTGAAATAAATACGCCTTCCATTCTGGACAGGCTAATTAAGCCAGAATTCCCTTACGGCAAATTCTCAATCCGGCTCTGATGATAAAATGGGGGTTGATTTCATCAATTCAACGGGCGAGGATCAAAAAAAGCGCTTTTCGGTTAGGTGAAAGTTTTTTTACCACTTACACTAAAGTGAGAGAGCCGCCACAGAGCGGGATTTTGCTTCTTTTAAAGCAGCAACAGGATGTTATAAATCAGCTTAATTTAGGGGCACAGCAACCCTGCAGGATGGATTAATGACGACGATGAAAGCGATAGCGACGGGCTGCATGTTGTTGGCGACCAGCGGTTGCTCCAGCGTGATGAGCCATACCGGCCCGAATCAGGGTTACTATCCCGGCACCCGCGCCAGCGTGGACATGCTGAAGGACGACAACACCAGCTGGGCGATGATGCCGCTGGTGGCGCTGGATCTCCCGTTCTCCGCAGTGATGGATACCGTGCTGCTGCCTTACGACTATCTGCGTTCAGGCAATGACGCCACCGCAGACTCGCCAAAAGCGCGCATCCTGCGCAGCGAGCAGCAGAATCTGGCGGCAACCGGCAACCCCGGCGAAGGCAACGACAGCACCGCCACACACTAATCACGCACGCAGCGGGCCATCAGGCCCGCCTTACGCCTCAACCACAAAGATCTGGTTGAATCCGGCAATCTCGCGCATAAACGCCACTTTCTTGCCATCCGGCGAAAACACCACGGCATCTCCCGACGGCGGCTGCAGGCTGCGCTGCGTTAAACGCTGCAGGCGGCCGCTGGCGACCTCACACAGCATCACGCTGTTGTCACACACCAGGGCTATCGCCCCGCCCTGCGGGTGCCAGCTGAACGCCGACTGGATGTCATGCTCGGCGCGGCTGACCTGGCGCGGCTCACCGCCGTTCGGCGACACCGTCCACAGCTGTACCACGCCGCCGTCATCCTTCATCAAAAATGCGATTTGGCTGCCGTCCGGCGAGCTGCGCAGCCAATGGCGCGGCGCACCGGCGACGCCCGGAAAACGGCGTTCACCGGTAAAGGTTACCCGCCGCTGCCTGACGCCAAGCGGCGGCGCCGGCAGCTCGCTTTCCGTCCCCTGCAGCGGCAAAGCGCCCGCCCTGGCGTAATCGGCGTCGTTCTCCGGCAGGTCGACAATAAACACCTCCGGCAGTTTCTCTCCGGCGGCGGACAACGTATCGCCAATGAACGCCAGCGCCCAGCGCTGCCGGCGGCCGTCGGCCTTACGGTAACCTTCGCGGCCAATCCAGCCCTCTTCGTAGGCGCGATTGATCTGATCGCTGCCCGGCTGCGGCTGCGGCACGGTCTCGCTGACCAGCACGCAATAGTGGCTGCCGTCATATTCACGGGGATGCTGTTTCGGCGGATTGACCCCGTGAAGCGGCACAGCCACGCCGACGTTGCGCAGATCGCGCGCCGGATCGCATTCATGCATCACGTGATCGTTGTAGGTAAAGCTGAGGCGGCTGCCGTCCGGGCTGAAAACGTGCACATGGCTGCCGCCGCGCAGCGCGCCGGGCGTGTAGGGCGCCGTGATATCCAGCGCGTCGAGGGTAATGGCCAACTCGCGATCCGGTTCGCTGACGATCACCCCGCGGCGGTGATGAAAATCATACTGCCAGGCGCTGTCCGGGTGTTCCGGGCCGTGGATGAAGACGTAACGCGCCGGCGCATCGGGGCTGACCGTGACCACGCCGACGTGTGCGCCGTGCTGGGCGCGATAAACCACTTCCACCGCGCCGCTGGTGACGTTGACCCGCTCGATGCTAAGGCCGGTGAAAGAGGCGCCGCGCGGGCGCACGTCATAAGCCAGCCATTGGCTATCCGGCGTCCAGACGTTGATATTGGTTAACTGATGCCCGCGTGGGTCGAAAGTCAGTTGTTTTTCCCGATGGCTCATGGCGGCTCTCCTGCGCATGCTAGCACTGAACGGCCATCTTACCGGATCGGCGGCAGCGTTTCATATGGCCAGCGAGAGGCGCTCGGGGGCATTTTGGCGCAATTATTTTTCAGCGTCTTATCATTTAAGCCGCTCGGCGGCGCCGGCAGGAAATAAACGCCCGGGTAGGCGGCCGTATTCCAGGCAGCGAAACTCAGCGGTGCCCATGCCGTATAGGCAGATGCCGCGAGCGCTATTTTTTCATTCTCATTTACTTGATCAAAATAATTCAGCGGCAGCGCCTTTCTTAACGCAAATAAATAAAAAATCGTGTCGCTAAACGACAGGTTAATGATTACTTTCACCGCCAACCCGATGCTCTTCTCCGGCCATTGCCGTTTGCTGGCCGGCTTACCCGCCGGTCGGATGGCAGGGTTTACAATCAATACAAAAAAGTACAATATGGATTTTTAAGTCCAAAATATTCTGGAGCCGGTATGAATCCCCTCTTCGATGCCATTGTTTCTGCCCATCAGCAACTGCGCCCTCAGGTTCGGGTCACGCCATTGGAGCGCAGCGTACTGCTTTCTCAGCAATTGGGCTGCGAGCTGTATTTGAAATGCGATCATCTGCAGCACACCGGCTCCTTTAAATTTCGCGGCGCCAGCAACAAGCTGCGGCTGCTGGATAACGAGCAACGCCGGCGCGGCGTGATCGCCGCCTCAACCGGCAACCACGGCCAAGCGGTCGCCCTGGCGGGGTACCTGATGGGGGTTGGCGTCACAGTTTATGCGCCAGAGACGGCCGCGAGCATCAAGCTCGACACCATTCGTGCACTGGGCGGCACCGTGGAATTGGTGCCGGGCGATGCGCTGAACGCCGAACTGGCGGGGGAACAGGCCGCACGCGAACAGGGAAAAACCTATATCTCGCCGTATAACGACGAGCAGGTGATCGCCGGCCAGGGCACCTGCGGCATGGAGCTGGTTGAACAACTCACCGATCTGGACGCGGTGTTCGTGGCGGTCGGCGGCGGGGGTTATATCGCCGGCATCGGCACCGTTCTGCGGCAACTGTCGCCGAACACGCAGCTTATCGCCTGCTGGCCGGAAAACGCCACCAGCCTGTACAGCGCGTTGGAAGCGGGCCATATCTTCCCGGTGGAAGAGCAAGAAACCCTGTCCGACGGCACCGCCGGCGGCGTCGAGCCGGGCGCCGTGACCTTTCCGCTGTGCCAACAGCTGATCGACCGCAAAGTGCTGGTTAGCGAGGCAGAGATCAAACACGCGATGCGCCGGATAGCCGCCAGCGATCGCTGGATTATCGAAGGCGCGGCCGGCGTGGCGCTGGCGGCGGCGATCAAACTGGCGCCGGAATACCAGGGTAAAAAGGTGGCGGTGGTACTGTGCGGCAAGAACATCGTGCTGGAGAAATACCTCAAGGCCATCGCCGATGCACATCCTTAATCGGCAGCAAATCCTCGCCGCGTTCGACGCCGAGACCATAACGCCGCTGCTGAAGCAGGGTTTTATCGCCTACTCGCAACAGCGAGTGCAACAACCGCCGGTGCAGCATTTCCTGTTCGAGCGTGCCGCCGGCGACTGCTGCATCAAGTCCGCCTGGCTGGAAGGTGACGAACTGTTCGTGGTCAAGATCTCCGCCGGTTTCTATCGCAACGCCGAACACGGCCTGCCGAGCAATCAGGGGCTGGTGATGGCGTTCTCCGCCCAGACCGGCGAACCGCAGGCGCTGCTGCAGGATGAAGGTTGGCTGACCGCGTTGCGCACCGCCCTGGCCGGCCGCATCGCCGCCGAGCTGTGCGCGCCGCCGCATATTCAGGCGATCGGCATGGTCGGCACGGGTCTGCAGGCGCGGCTGCAGCTGCAATGCCTGAAACCGGTGACCGATTGCCGAGACGTATGGGTGTGGGGACGAGACGAACAGGCGCTGGCGGCGTATCGGCGCGATGCCGAAGCCGAGGGTTTTCGGGTGCGGGTTACGCAGAATGCGGCGGAACTGGCAGCGCACTGTCGGCTGATCGTGACTACCACGCCCAGCCGCGAACCGATATTGCAGGCGGCGGATATTCGGCCCGGCACGCACATCACCGCCGTGGGCGCCGACGCGCCCGGCAAGCAGGAACTGGCGACCGATTTGGTGGCCAACGCAGACGCGCTGCTGGTCGATGCCCTGACGCAGTGCGCGGACTATGGCGAGATCGCGACGGCTTATCGGCAAAACAGGCTGATTTCAACGCCAATCGTCGAAATGGGCGCCGTCTTGGCGCAGGGAGGGCGGGTACGACGCGAGCCGCAGCACATCACCATCGCCGATCTCACCGGCTTGGCGATTCAGGATCTGCAGATCGCCAAAGGGGTGTTGGCGAAAGTATAAAGGGGCGCCGCAGCGCCCACGCGTTATCAGGCGTTGAGCACGAACTTCTCGATAGCGCGCGCCACGCCGTCCTCTGTATTGGCGCTGGTGACAAACTGCGCCACCGCTTTCAGTTCGGGAATGGCGTTGCCCATCGCTACGCCGACGCCGGCATATTCGATCATCGCCGTATCGTTGGCCTGATCCCCCAGCGTCATGATGTTTTCCCGCGCCACGCCCAAATGCTCGGCCAGCATTCTCACCCCGGCGCCCTTATCGACGTTCTTGTGCAGGATCTCGAGGAAATAAGGCGCGCTTTTCAGGATGGTATAACGCTCGCGCGTTTCCGCCGGGATGCGCGCGATAGCGCGGTCCAACAGCTCCGGCTCGTCGATCATCATCACTTTAGGGAAACGCATCTGGCGATCCATCTCTTCCACGCTGCGGTATTTCAGCGGAATACCGGTCATTTCCGCCTCGTGTATGGTGTACTTGCCGATATCCTTGTTCGGGGTATACAGGGTATCGAAATCAAACGCCTGGTAGTGAACGCCGAACTCGCGCGCCATCTGCTCAAAGTGCAGATAATCCTCAAAGCCCAGCGTTTCTTGCAGAATGCAGGCGCCGTCAACCGCACGCAGCACCAGCGCGCCGTTATAGGTGATACAGAAATCGCCGGGGCCCTGAATGTCCAACTGGCGCAGATAATCCTGCACGCCGACATAAGGCCGCCCGGTGGCCAACACCACGTGCACCCCTTTGCGCCGCGCCGCCGCGATAGCCTGCTTTACCGCCGGCGTGATTTGGTGCTGCGGATCCAGCAACGTGCCGTCCATGTCGATCGCAATCAGTTCAATAGCCATTCAACGCTTCTCCCAGTGGTTTTTTCCCCATGCTAACGCGTTTCAGCCTCGGCTGTCAGCGCCAAAAAAGGCGCAAAAAAAATCCGCGCGGGTCGCCCGGCGCGGATTTTCACAGCCATTAACGCATCAGATATCGATGTTCGCCGCTTTCAGGGCGTTTTCTTCGATAAAGGCGCGGCGCGGTTCAACCGCATCGCCCATCAGCGTGGTGAACAGCTGATCGGCAGCGATGGCATCCTTGACGGTCACGCGCAGCATACGGCGGCTTTCAGGATCCATGGTGGTTTCCCACAGCTGCTCCGGGTTCATCTCGCCCAGACCTTTATAACGCTGCACCGACAGGCCGCGGCGCGACTCTTTCACCAGCCACTCCAGCGCCTGCTCGAAGCTGTCTACCGGCTGGCGGCGTTCGCCGCGCTCGATGAACGCGCCCTCTTCGACCAGCCCGCGCAGCTTCTCGCCCAGCTGACAGATCTTGCGGTATTCGCCGCCGTGGATGAAGTCGAAGTCCAGCTTATAGTCGGTATCCACGCCGTGGGTGCGGATGCGCAGCGCCGGCTCGAACATCTGGCGCTCGCGGTTCTCGAAGATAACGAAGTCATAGCTGCTGCCGTGCTGCTCTTTGTCGTTCAGCGCCTGCACCAGCGAAGCAATCCAGGTTTTCACCTTGGCTTCATCGCTGAGATCGCCTTCGTTCAGCGTCGGCTGATAGATCAGGCTGTTCAGCAGCGCGCGCGGGTAGCGGCGCTCCATGCGGCCGATCAGCTTCTGCACGCCATAGTGCTCAGCCACCAGTTTTTCCAGCTGTTCGCCACCCAGCGCCGGTGCGCTGGCATTGGTGTGCAGCGTAGCGCCGTCCATCGCAATAGCGATCTGGTACTGATCCATCGCCTCGTCATCTTTGATGTACTGCTCTTGCTTACCTTTCTTCACCTTGTACAGCGGCGGCTGTGCGATGAACACGTGGCCACGCTCGATGATTTCCGGCATCTGGCGATAGAAGAAGGTCAACAGCAGCGTACGGATGTGCGAACCGTCGACGTCGGCATCGGTCATGATAATGATGCTGTGATAACGCAGCTTGTCCGGGCTGTACTCGTCGCGGCCGATGCCGCAACCCAGCGCGGTGATCAGCGTCGCCACTTCCTGCGAGGAGAGCATTTTGTCGAAACGCGCTTTCTCGACGTTGAGGATTTTCCCCTTCAGCGGCAAGATAGCCTGGTTCTTGCGGTTGCGCCCCTGCTTGGCAGAGCCGCCCGCGGAGTCCCCTTCCACCAGGTACAGTTCGGACAACGCCGGGTCGCGTTCCTGGCAGTCCGCCAGCTTGCCCGGCAGGCCGGCCAGATCCAGTGCGCCTTTGCGGCGGGTCATCTCACGCGCTTTACGCGCCGCTTCGCGCGCGCGCGCCGCGTCGATGATTTTGCCGACCACGATTTTCGCGTCGCCTGGATTCTCCATCAGGTAATCCACCAGCTTCTCGTTCATCAGCGTTTCAACCGCGGTTTTCACCTCGGAAGAGACCAGCTTGTCCTTGGTCTGAGAAGAGAACTTCGGATCCGGCACCTTCACCGAGACCACGGCGATCAGGCCTTCACGTGCGTCATCGCCGGTGGCGCTGACCTTGGCCTTCTTGCTGTAGCCTTCCTTCTCCATGTAGCTGTTCAGCGTACGGGTCATCGCGGTACGGAAACCGACCAGGTGCGTGCCGCCGTCGCGCTGCGGGATGTTGTTGGTGAAGCAGTAGATGTTTTCCTGGAAACCATCGTTCCACTGCAGCGCCACTTCCACGCCGATATCGTCTTTCACGGTCGAGAAGTAGAACACGTTCGGGTGGATCGGGGTTTTGTTCTTGTTCAGGTACTCGACAAACGCCTTGATGCCGCCTTCGTAATGGAAGTGGTCTTCACGGTCGGTACGCTTGTCCTTCAGGCGGATAGACACGCCGGAGTTGAGGAAGGACAGCTCGCGCAGACGCTTGGCCAGAATGTCATACTCGAATTCGGTCACATTGGTGAAGGTCTGGTGGCTCGGCCAGAAGCGCACCATGGTGCCGGTCTGCTCGGTTTCGCCCACCACGTTCAGCGGCGCCTGCGGCTCGCCGTGGCTGTAAGTTTGTTCGTGCACTTTGCCTTCGCGGCGGATCACCAGCTCCAGTTTCTCCGACAGGGCGTTAACCACCGAGACGCCCACGCCGTGCAGGCCGCCGGAAACTTTATAGGAGTTGTCGTCGAATTTACCGCCGGCGTGCAGCACGGTCATGATGACCTCTGCGGCTGAAACCCCTTCTTCAGGGTGAATGCCGGTCGGAATGCCGCGGCCGTCATCCTGCACCGATACCGAGTTGTCGGCATGGATGGTGACCTGAATGTCACTACAGTGGCCCGCGAGCGCTTCGTCGATAGCGTTGTCCACAACCTCGAATACCATGTGGTGCAGACCGGTGCCGTCATCGGTATCGCCGATATACATGCCCGGGCGCTTGCGCACCGCATCCAGCCCTTTTAATACCTTGATACTTGAGGAGTCATAAGAATTCGACATCAACGTTTCTCGCTCATTTTAGTCCTGTGGTTGAACCTCTATTTTACCCTGTTCCACGCGGAACATCTTGCCCTTTTCACCGGCCATGTCGGTCACTTGTTCAGCGCTGACTGCGCTGACAAAAACCTGGGCCTGGGTGGCTTTCAGGCGATCGGCCAGCAACCGGCGACGGCCGGTGTCCAGCTCGGAGGCAAAATCATCAATCAGATACAGGCAACGCCGCCCGCTCTGCCGGGTGAGAAACTCACCCTGCGCCAAGCGCAACGCGCACATCAGCAGCTTAAGCTGACCGCGCGATAACAAATCCTCTACCGGCGTGCCGTCGGCACGAATGCGAAAGTCCGCTTTATGCGGCCCCACCGCGGTATAGGTCAACGCCCTGTCGCGCTCAAACTGGCGCTCCAGCAGCTCGCCGTAGTCGCTCTCTTTGTCCCAGCCGCGTTGGAAGGAGAAGCTCAGGCCGAATTCAGGCAGAAACTGCGCACAGGTCGCGGTGATATCCGCGGCGATCGCGTCGCTGTATTCCGCCCGCCATTCGCTGATGCGCTCCGCGAGCGGGATCAGTTCCTGATCCCAAGCGCGGATCTGCGCATAGCGACTCACCTGGCGCAGCGCGGCATTGCGCTGCTTCAGTAACCGTTTCAGGTTGCTCCAGGCGGTGAAAAAACCGGGTTCGTTATGAAAACAGCCCCAGTCCAGGAAGGCGCGCCGGAATTTCGGCCCGCCGTTCAGCAGGGTAAAACCTTCGGGGGTGATCAGCTGCATGGGCAGCAGCTGCGCCAGCTCGGCCACCTTGTGGCCGTCGCTGCCATCGATGCGTACTTTGCTGTCACCCTGACGGCTCTTACTCAATCCTACCGACAGCTCGCGCTCCGCACCTTCGATGCGGCCATGCAACACGAACTCCGGTTGGTCGTGGCGAATCACCCGACCAGCCTGCAGGCTGCGAAAGGCGCGGCCGTGGCCGAGCGTATACACCGCTTCCAGCACGCTGGTCTTGCCGCTGCCGTTGGCGCCAACCAGGAAGTTGAATCCCGGCGCTAGCGCCAAATCCGCCGCCTCGATATTGCGGAAGTCTTTAATCAATAAACGCGTCAGAGCCATGCAATCTCTTTACCGATGACGGTGCTGTAATTCAAGGTAACGAGACTACAACCGCATTGGCATGACAACGTAGGCCGCCGCCTGGCTGGCGCCGTCTTCGATCTGCACGCTGGAGACCGAGTCGGTCAACAGCAGGCGCACGTCTTCACACTTGAGCGCGTTCAACACGTCCAGCACGTAGCTGACGTTGAAACCGATCTCCATCTCCGCGCCGTCGTAGCTGACGTCGAGGATCTCTTCCGCCTCTTCCTGCTCCGGGTTGTTGGCGGTGATCTTCAGCTGGTTCTGGCTGACGTACAGCCGCACGCCGCGGAATTTCTCGTTCGAGAGAATGGCCGCACGGGCAAACGCCTGCTTGAGCAGATCGCAGCCGGCTTCCAGCGTTTTATCCGGGTTCTTCGGCAAGACGCGACGATAGTCCGGGAAACGGCCGTCAACCAGCTTCGACGTGAAGATGAAATCGCCGACGTGGGCGCGAATGTTGTTGCTGCCGATCTGCAACTGCAGCAGCGAATCGCCGCCGTCCAGCAGGCGCACCAGCTCCATCACCCCTTTACGCGGCACGATCACCGAATGCGACGGCAGCTGCTGGCCGATCGGCATCGAGCACACCGCCAGGCGGTGGCCGTCGGTCGCGACGGTGCGCAGCTCTTCGCCTTCGGTTTCAAACAGCATGCCGTTCAGGTAGTAACGCACGTCCTGATGGGCCATCGAGAACTGGGTAGCTTCGATCAGGCGCTTCAGCGTCGCCTGCGGCAAGGTGAACTCCACCTCGCTCTGCCAGTCGTCCAGGTTCGGGAAGTCCGCCGCGGGCAGCGTAGACAGTGAGAAACGGCTGCGGCCGGACCGCACCAGCATGCGCTCGCTCTCCAGCGTGACGGCGATCTCCGCCCCTTCCGGCAGGCCACGGCAGATATCAAAGAATTTGCGCGCAGGCACGGTGGTCGCGCCCGGCTCATGCGGTTGGGACAGGGCGACGCGCGCCACCATCTCCATCTCCAGATCGGTGCCAGTCAGCAGCAGGGAGCCTTCCGTCACCTGCAACAGCAGGTTGCCCAGGATCGGCAAGGTCGGGCGGCCGCCCAGCGGGCTGCTCACCTGTTGCAGCGGTTTTAGCAGATGCTCACGTTCAACGATAAATTTCATAGCGCTATGAAGATAATGTTCTGATTAAATTGGAGAAATCTTCTTTGATGTCGTGACTTTCCTCACGCAGCTGCTCGATCTTCCGGCAGGCGTGCAACACCGTGGTATGGTCGCGGCCACCAAACGCATCGCCGATTTCCGGCAGACTGTGGTTGGTGAGTTCCTTCGCCAGCGCCATCGCCATCTGGCGCGGGCGGGCAACGGATCGCGAACGCCGCTTGGACAGCAAATCCGCGACTTTAATCTTGTAATACTCCGCCACCGTCTTTTGGATATTGTCGATGGTGACCAGCTTTTCCTGCAGCGCCAGCAGATCGCGCAGCGCTTCGCGCACGAAATCAATGGTGATAGCCCGGCCGGTAAAGTTGGCGTTGGCGATCACGCGGTTCAATGCCCCTTCGAGCTCACGCACGTTGGAACGCAGGCGCTTGGCGATGAAGAACGCCACTTCGCCCGGCAGGCGAATGTCGTTTTCGTCGGCCTTTTTCATCAGGATCGCCACGCGAGTTTCCAGCTCCGGCGGCTCGATCGCCACCGTCAGCCCCCAACCGAAGCGGGACTTCAAGCGATCTTCCACCCCGTTGATCTCTTTAGGGTAGCGATCCGAGGTCAGGATGATCTGCTGATTGCCTTCCAACAGGGCGTTAAAGGTATGGAAGAACTCTTCCTGCGAACGCTCCTTGTTGGCGAAAAATTGGATGTCATCGATAAGTAAGGCGTCGACCGAACGGTAGTAGCGCTTAAACTCTTCGATGGCATTATTTTGCAACGCTTTGACCATGTCCTGCACGAAGCGTTCCGAGTGCATGTAGACCACTTTGGCGTTGGCCTTGCGCGCCATGATGCCGTTGCCGACCGCGTGCAGCAGGTGAGTTTTACCCAGGCCGGTACCGCCATACAGGAACAAAGGGTTGTAGGCGCCGCCCGGATTGTCCGCCACCTGGCGAGCCGCCGCGCGCGCCAGCTGGTTGGACTTACCCTCGACGAAGTTGTCGAAGGTGTGTTTAGGATTGACGTTGGAGCGGTAAGAGAGCTCGGGCTGCGCCGCCGCGTTGTCCCAGCTAGGGCGCAAAGGTGCAGCCGTACGCGCCGCCGGGGCCGCAGGGGCGCTGCTGACGCTGGCGGTCACGGTCTGGCTGATCACCTGCGTGATCGGCTTGCTGCCGACTTCAAAACGCAGCAAAGGCGCGTCCGTGCCGCAGAAATCATTCAGCAGACCATTGATGTTGTTTAAGTACTTATCGCGAACCCAATCCAGCACAAAACGGTTAGGCGCGTACAGCGCCAGGGTGTTGTCACTCAGTTCCGCCTGCAATGGGCGAATCCACATACTAAATTCTGTGGCAGGTAACTCATCCTGCAATCGGGCAAGACACTGCTGCCAAAGCGAAAGTGACACGGCGGACTCCACTCGAACAAGATCAATAAAGAAAAGAAACGGGCAACTTTTTTATAACTCATGATTTTTGACACATACCCGGCATCGGCTGTTTGCCTGTGGGGGATGCGAACCGCCTTTCACGGTTTGTGTCCCTCACGATCCCGGCATGAGGGATCGCGATCGGAATGACGGATCATAGCGCAATCCGAGCAAGAGATCCTCCCCTTCCTCACAGATTAGATCCATTTTATCCACAGGCCGCGGCCGGCGGCGATCTTTTCACCGCCAACGCCGAATGACCGCGCAGATCCCGGCCGCTGCGCCGCGTTTTTTACATTGTCAACCGGTTATACCCTGTTATCCACGTCGGATCCTGGGATCGCGCGCAAAGGATCTCACGGGGATCCTTGCGATTTCACCCCGAGTCCGTATAATCTTCGCCCTACGTGTGATACCTGGTTCCTTATGGTGCGTCATTAGCCAGACAGGATTCTGCGGTGACCACGGGCCAAGACCGGATTTTGTTCCGTTATTGGCAGACAACCAGGTAGGCTGGCGCGATGCGAATTGACTCAGGACTGTACAATTATTACAATCCCGCTTCTTTATGTATTGCGATTGAGGCGTCGGTCATCTTCACGCCGAGTAGCCAAACGCGTTTACTGATCAGTAATTATTTTAAGTTTAGGTAGAAATCGCTATGAAACGCACTTTCCAACCGTCCGTATTGAAGCGCAACCGTAGCCACGGTTTCCGTGCTCGTATGGCCACCAAAAATGGTCGTCAAGTTCTGGCCCGCCGTCGTGCGAAAGGCCGTGCTCGTCTGACTGTTTCTAAGTAATAAAGCTAACCCGCTGAGTGGTTAAGCTCGCTTTTCCCAGGGAGTTACGTTTGTTAACTCCCACTCATTTCACTTTCGTCTTCCAGCAGCCACAACGGGCTGGCACGCCGCAAATCACCATCCTCGGCCGCCTGAACCAGCTGGGGCATCCCCGCATCGGTCTTACCGTCGCCAAAAAACACGTCAAACGCGCGCACGAGCGTAATCGGATCAAACGCCTAACCCGCGAAAGCTTCCGCTTGCGTCAGCACGAATTACCGGCGATGGATTTTGTCGTGGTGGCCAAAAAGGGGATAGCGGATTTGGATAACCGCGCGCTGACGGAAGCTTTGGATAAATTATGGCGTCGCCACTGTCGCCAGGCTCCCGCATCCTGATCGGGCTGGTGCGGGCCTATCAGCTCGTCATCAGTCCGCTGCTAGGGCCTCGTTGTCGCTTCCAGCCGACATGCTCTCATTACGCAATTGAGGCATTAAGCAGGTTTGGCATGATAAAAGGCAGTTGGTTAGCATTGAAACGCGTATTAAAATGCCACCCTTTGAACCCAGGTGGCGATGATCCGGTGCCGCCAAAAACCGACGATAACAGAGAACACTAACGATGGATTCGCAACGCAATCTTCTCCTCATCGCTCTGCTGTTCGTGTCTTTCATGATCTGGCAGGCATGGCAAACGGACAATGCTCCGCAGCCGGCCGCACAGACCACGCAACAGACTTCGAACGCAGTAGCCGGTGATGCCGCCAGCCAGGCCGTGCCAGCCAGTGGTCAGGGTAAGCTGATTACCGTGAACACCGACGTGCTGTCACTGACCATCAACACCCGTGGTGGCGATATCGAGCAGGCTAAACTGTTGGCCTACCCGGATACCCTGGGTTCATCGACTCCGTTCCAACTGCTGGAAACCACTCCGTCGTTCGTCTATCAGGCACAAAGCGGCCTGACCGGTAAAAACGGCCCGGACAACCCGGCCAACGGCGAGCGCCCGCTGTATCAGGCGGCGCAGGACAGCTACACCCTGCCGGAAGGCCAGGACGAGCTGCGCATCCCGCTGACCTACACCGATAAAGACGGCGCGATCTACACCAAGACCTTCGTGCTCAAACGCAATCACTATGCGGTCGGCGTGGATTACAGCATCGACAACAAAGGCGCGACGCCGCTGGAGCTGACCCTGTTCGGCCAGCTGAAGCAGACCACCGAATTGCCTAAGCACCGCGACACCGGCAGCAGCAACTTCGCGCTGCACACCTTCCGCGGCGCGGCGTACTCGTCCAGCGAGGACAAGTACCAGAAATACGCGTTCGACAAAGACGAAAACCTGAGCGTCACCACCAAAGACGGTTGGGTCGCCATGCTGCAGCAGTACTTCGCCACCGCGTGGGTACCGGCGACCAAGGGTGACAACACCTTCTACACCGCCAAACCGGGTGACAACCTGTCCACCATCGGCTTCAAATCTACCCCGGTCGTGGTGCAGCCTGGCGCTCAGCAGCAGCTGAACGCGACCCTGTGGGTCGGACCGGAGCTGCAGGATCAGATGGCCCAGTTGGCGCCGCACCTGGACCTGACCGTGGATTACGGCTGGCTGTGGTTCATCTCCCAGCCGCTGTTCAAACTGCTGAAGTTCATCCACGGCTTTATCGGTAACTGGGGCTTCTCCATCATCATCATCACCTTCATCGTGCGCGGCATCATGTACCCGCTGACCAAGGCGCAGTACACCTCGATGGCGAAAATGCGCATGCTGCAGCCGAAGCTGCAGGCGATGCGCGAGCGCATCGGCGATGACAAACAGCGCATGAGCCAAGAGATGATGGCGCTGTACAAGTCGGAGAAAGTGAACCCGCTCGGCGGCTGCCTGCCGCTGATCATTCAGATGCCGATCTTCCTGGCGCTGTACTACATGCTGATGGGCTCGGTCGAGCTGCGCCACGCGCCGTTCGCCCTGTGGATCCATGACCTGTCGGCGCAAGACCCGTACTACATCCTGCCAATCCTGATGGGCGTGACGATGTTCTTCATTCAGAAGATGTCGCCAACCACCGTGACTGACCCGATGCAGCAGAAAATCATGACCTTCATGCCGGTGATCTTCACAGTGTTCTTCCTGTGGTTCCCGTCCGGTCTGGTGCTGTATTACATCGTCAGTAACCTGGTGACCATCCTGCAGCAGCAGCTGATTTACCGTGGTCTGGAAAAACGCGGTCTGCACAGCCGCGACAAGAAAAAAAGCTAAGCGTATTGTAGGGGTTCGGCGCGCCGACCCTTGCAGTCACCCCAAAGGCGGTCATTAGACCGCCTTTTTGCATCTTAATCGTCAGAGAGAACCGTTATGAGCACCACCGATACCATCGTTGCCCAAGCCACCCCGCCGGGACGCGGCGGCGTCGGCATTCTGCGCATTTCCGGAAGCAAGGCCAAAGACGTCGCCCAGGCGTTGCTCGGCAAGCTGCCGAAGCCGCGCTACGCTGACTATCTGCCGTTCCGCGACGCCACGGGCGCCACCCTCGATCAGGGCATCGCGCTGTGGTTCCCGGGGCCGAACTCCTTTACCGGCGAAGACGTGCTGGAACTGCAGGGCCACGGCGGGCCGGTGATCCTCGACCTGTTGCTCAAGCGCGTGCTGGCGCTCCCTGACGTGCGCATCGCACGGCCCGGCGAGTTCTCCGAGCGCGCATTTCTCAACGACAAACTCGATTTGGCGCAGGCCGAAGCGATTGCCGATCTGATCGACGCCAGCTCCGAGCAGGCGGCACGTTCGGCGATGAACTCGCTGCAAGGCGCGTTTTCCACCCGCATCCACCAGCTCGTGGAAGCGCTCACTCACCTGCGAATCTACGTGGAAGCGGCAATCGACTTCCCGGACGAAGAAATCGACTTCCTGTCCGACGGTAAAATCGAGGCGCAGCTCAACGACGTAATGGCGGATCTGGACAACGTGCGCGGCGAAGCGCGCCAGGGCAGCCTGCTGCGCGAAGGGATGAAGGTGGTGATCGCCGGGCGCCCCAACGCAGGTAAATCGAGCCTGCTCAATGCGTTGGCCGGGCGCGAGGCGGCGATCGTGACCGATATCGCCGGCACCACTCGCGACGTCTTGCGCGAACATATCCATATCGACGGCATGCCGCTGCACATCATCGACACCGCCGGCCTGCGCGACGCCAGCGACGAAGTGGAACGCATCGGCATCGAACGTGCGTGGAACGAGATTGAACAGGCCGACAGAGTGCTGTTTATGGTTGACGGCACCACCACCGCCGCCACCGAGCCGGCGGCGATCTGGCCGGAATTTATGGCGCGCCTGCCGGGCACGCTGCCGATCACCGTGGTGCGCAACAAGGCCGACATCACCGGTGAAGCGCTGGGTCTGACAGAAGTGAACAACCACTCACTTATTCGCCTGTCGGCCCGCACCGGCGAAGGCGTCGATGTGCTGCGCGATCATCTTAAACAGAGCATGGGCTTCACCAGCAATATGGAAGGCGGCTTCCTGGCGCGCCGTCGCCACCTGCAGGCACTGGAACTGGCGGCACAGCACCTGGTGCAGGGTAAAGAACAGTTAGTGAGCGCTTACGCGGGGGAGCTGCTGGCCGAGGAACTGCGCCAGGCGCAGCTGGCCCTAAGTGAAATCACCGGCGAATTCACCTCCGACGATCTGCTGGGCCGTATCTTCTCAAGCTTCTGTATCGGGAAATAATCGACTGCGAGCGCCGTATCCTACTCGGCGCCCGCATGTTACTTCTCCCGGCGGCATCAAAACTCACCTAAGCTTATCTCATCAATTTTGCTGCGTGAGAGATAAGCTTACATGAACGAACCTTTAGACTTGATCGGCGTGGGATTGGGGCCTTTCAATCTCAGTCTGGCCGCTCTGGCCGCCGAAAGCGGCGCCGTCAATTATACCTTTCTCGATCGTAACGCCAGCTTCCGTTGGCATCCCGGTATGCTGCTGCCCTCAGCTTATATGCAAACCTATGTACTTCAAGATCTGGTTACCGCCGTCAGCCCACGCAGCCAATTTTCATTTATTAATTACTTGGTCGAACAGAAAAAAATTTATCGTTTTTTAATCACCGAGCAGCAAATTATCAGCCGGGAAGAATTTTCCGACTACCTGAGTTGGGCCTGCGAAAGGTTAGACGGACTACAGTTTTCACAGTCCGTAGAGCGTATTGATTTCGACGATGAAAAAGGTTTGTTCAAGGTATGTACCCACAACCAGACCCTGTGGGCGAAAAATATCTGTCTGGGTACCGGACATGACCCTTGGTTGCCGGAAGCATTTTACCCGGCGCTGGGTGAAAACTGCATGCATGCCGCCGAAATAGCCCTGCGCAATCCAGACTTCAGCGGCAAGCGGGTTATGGTGGTGGGCGGCGGCCAAAGCGGCGCCGATGTTTTTTTGAACGCGTTGCAGGGACACTGGGGCGAGCCGGCACAGCTGGATTGGCTCTCGCGTCGTCCCAATTTTCAGCCGCTGGACGAGTCCCCCTTCACCAACGAATATTTCACTCCTGAATACGTCGACTATTTCTATACGCTGCCGGCCGAGATCCGCGCACGTGAAATCAAAACACAGAAATTGCCGGCAGACGGCATCAGCAATCATACGCTGCGAACCTTGTACCGTGAGCTTTATATGCGTTTTGACGTGATGCGCCAGACACGCAATGTGCGTTTACTGCCCCATCGTACTCTACTGACCGTCGAATCAATGGATGAGGCTTTTCATCTGCGCACGCTTCACGGTCTGGAAAATCGCCGGGAAAGTTTCAGGGCTGATATCGTCATTCTCGCCACCGGCTATCGCGCCTCTCTGCCCGCGTACCTGAAACCCTTGGTGCCGCGCATCCCGCTCGATTCGAAGCAGCATCTACCGCTGCTGCCGAATTTTAATCTTGAATGGCTCGGGCCGGAGCAAAATCGAATTTATGCGGTAAATGCCGGGATACACAGCCACGGCAGCGCAGAAGGCGGACTGAGCCTGATGGCCTGGCGTTCAGCGCGCATCCTCAATCACTTGCTGGGCAAGCCATACTTTGATTTGGCACCGAACGCATCAATGATCCAATGGTGGAGCGATGCCGCGTCGGACGATACCTCTTCCATCGTTAATAAATAGGATAATCCGCATAGTGTTTTTTGATGATAAATCCTCAACTTAGTCTTAATCTAACACCCCTGCGTTCTTAGCGACCCTCTGTCATGGAGTGAACAATGGCGTGTCATTTTGCCCGATGGACCCCGGCCTCCGCTGTCCTGGATACCCAGAGACTCTCCGACGAAGTGATAGCCGCCACCCGCACCTTTTCCGTTAAGCGCCGCACGCGCTACCTGCAAGGGCGCATTCTGCTCGCCGAAATGATGTTCTACCTGTACGGCTTGCCGACGCTCCCCCCTATAGCCACCACGCCGACCGGCCGCCCCTGTTTCGCCGATCATCAGCTGCCCGATTTTAGCCTCGCCTACGCCAGCAACACCGTGGGCGTACTGCTTAGCGACGAGGGCAAGGTCGGACTGGATATCGAAGTGATGCGGGCGCGCGGCACCCGGCAAAGCGCGCTGCAACACGCGCATCAGACACCGGCAGAAAGTGCCTGGATCGGTGCGCAGGACGATCGGCTGGAGGCAGAAACTCAGCTGTGGAGCATCCGGCAAAGCGTGCTGAAAATTTCCGGCCTCGGTAACAGCGGCCAGTCTACGCTGCGTCTGCATCCCTTCTCCGGCCACCTGCGCTCCAGTGCCACGCCGGACGTTCAGGTGATGAGCGACGCCGACGAATACCTGAGCTGGGCCTGCGCCGGCAGCCCTGGGCTGGATCGCCTGCTGTGCTGGCGCTATGAAGAGCGCGGTGGACTGCACAAAGACGGGGAAATCTCACCGCGCAGCCCGGCGGCGTCCTCGCGCTTCGTTAAACTGACGGGCCTGAAGACGCCCGGTTAACGCGGCGCAAAGCGGATAACGCTGTCTTTACCGCTCGAGTCGCTGGATTAAATTGTAAAGACAGCTAAATGTTGAGCAATCGCCTATTCTCGACCCGCGCTTTAGCCTACTATTCGCCCATGTTGTACGCTGAATCTGCTCATTCGAAAGGGAGAATCATCATGTCAGACCAAGCCTTAAAAATCGTCACTCTGCTCGGCAGCCTGCGTAAAGGCTCTTACAACGCCATGGTGGCCCGCGCCCTGCCAGGGCTGGCTCCGCAGGGCGTCACCATTGAAGCGCTACCATCCATCCGCGATATCCCACTGTACGACGCCGACATGCAACAGGGTGAAGGCTTCCCTGCCGCTGTCGAGGCGATCGCCGAACAGATCCGCCAGGCCGACGGCGTGATCATCGTCACCCCTGAATATAACTATTCCGTGCCCGGCGGATTGAAGAACGCCATCGACTGGCTGTCTCGCTTGCCGAATCAGCCGCTGGCCGGCAAGCCGGTCGCCATTCAAACCAGCTCGATGGGGCCGATCGGCGGCGCGCGCTGCCAATACCATCTGCGCCAGATCCTGGTATTCCTCGATGCGATGGTAATGAACAAGCCTGAGTTTATGGGCGGCGTGATCCAGAGCAAGGTCGATGAACAGGCCGGTGAACTGAGCGATCAGGGAACGCTAGACTTCCTGACCGGCCAGCTGTCCGCGTTCAGCGATTTTATTCGCCGCGTGGAGTGACCGTCTCGCGGCGCCCACCGGGCGCCGCAACAGGACATGAAGTCCGTCAATTCATTGAAAATTAAAGCCATAGCATCATGTATTTTTTCATTTTAGCGTTATTTTTTGTTTCCATCACCAGTCCCGCTTTCGCCACAGACATGCGTTATCCCGCCGGTGAAGAACCGCTGGAGCTGCCGGCACACAGTGCGCTCAACGCCCAGCTGTCGCGATCCGCGCAAAACCAGGAAGACAAAAAGCTGGGCGCCATGTCGCTGTACCTGACGCTGATGCGCGAAGACGGCCGCAATGTCTGGGCGCCCTACCAGTTGGCGGTGTCGTCGGCAGAGAAAGGGCAAACCGAGCTGGCGGAACGCTACCTGCAGCTGAGCGCCGACCGCGGCCTGTGGTATTACTACAACCTGCTGGAGGACGACGCCTTCAACAGCATTCAACATTCCGCCACCTACCAATCCATTTTGGCCGCCACCAAAGCGCGCTATCTGCAGCACGCTCGCCGCTATGAAGGCAAAGCCAGCTACGCGATGCCGGACGGCGAAGCACCGCCCGAAGGCTGGCCAACGGTGATCTTCCTGCATACCTACGGCAAAGCCGCCGCTATCAGCCCCGAAGAACGGCTGCTGTTCGGCGAAATGGGCGTAGCCTACATCGAGATCAACGGCACGCAGATGCTGTCGGAAAACAGCTTCCGCTGGTCAAATTACAGCGATGAGAGCACCCAAACCGCCATTCAGCGTACGCTGCAACAGCTGGCTCCGCAGCTAAAGCTGAATACCCAACGGATTTACCTCAGCGCCCGCGGCCAGGGTGCACTGCACGCCGCCAACCTGATCGCGAAGTACCCGCAGTTTTACGCCGGCGCGCTCCTGATCGCCCCCAACGGGGAGATCAAGCCGGCCCAGCAGTCGCTGGCGGCGCAAAAGAAAATCGTGATGGCGTATTACGATCGGCAGAACTTCAGCGAGCAGGCGCTGGCGTTGCACTTCGCCAATCTGTTTGGAGAGGATAACCAGGTAGAGACGCTGCACTTCGCCCAGGGCGAGGATGCCGCCGGCAGTTGGCAGGCGCGCTTCAGGCGGCCGTTGCAGTGGGTGTTGGACCAGGCGCCGGACGCGACGCCGGGAGTCTAGCGTTCAGGGCCGACAGACGTCGGCCCTTTGGCTGTCAATGGCCGTCGACAAAGACGATTTTCAGTACGAACAGCAGCGCCACCACCACCACGCACGGGCTGATTTCACGCCAGCGGCCGGTGCCGAGCTTCATCACGCAGTAGGAGATAAAGCCGAGCGCGATACCTTCGGTGATCGAGAAACTGAACGGCATCATCACCGCGGTGACAAATGCCGGTACCGCTTCGGTCAGATCGTCCCACTTCACCCGCGCCAGGCTGGAGGTCATCAGTACACCGACATAGATCAGCGCGCCGGCGGCAGCGTAAGCCGGCACCATACCCGCCAACGGCGACAGGAAGATCACCAGCAGGAACAGCAGGCCAGTGACCACCGCCGTCAAACCGGTGCGGCCGCCGACGGCGACGCCGGACGAGCTTTCGATGTAAGCGGTCACGGAAGAGGTACCCGCCAGCGAACCGGCCACTGAGCTGATGCTGTCAACGTACAACGCCTGCTTCATACGCGGGAACTTGCCCTGGTTGTCGGTCAGGCCGGCTTTATCGGTAACGCCGATCAGGGTGCCTGAAGAGTCGAACAGGTTCACCAGCATAAACGAGAAGATAACCCCGGCCAGCCCGATGTTCAGCGCGCCGGCCACGTCGACCTGGCCCACCACCGAGGTGATACTCGGCGGCAGGGAGAACAGGCCACCGTATTTCACGTCGCCCAGCATCCAGCCGATCAGGGTGGTGACCACGATCGACACCAGCACCGCCGCGTGGAAGTTACGCGAAGAGAGCACGGCGATGATGAAGAAGCCGAGCGCCCCCAGCAGCACGTTGTGCGAGGTCAGGCTGCCGATGGTCACCAGCGTGTCCGGGTTAGCCACTACGATGCCGGCGTTTTTCAGCCCCATCATGCCGATGAACAGACCGATGCCGCTGGTAATGCCGACCCGCAGGCTGACCGGAATGTTAGCGATCATCCAATAGCGAATGCGGAAAATGGTCAGCAACAGCAGGCCGACCGCCCCCCAGAAGATGGCGCCCATGCCCACCTGCCAGGAGATGCCCATCGCGCCGACCACCACGAAGGCGAAGAAGGCGTTCAGGCCCATCGCCGGCGCCAGCGCCACCGGCAGGTTCGCCAGCAGGCCCATAAAGATGCTGCCGAAGGCGGCGATCAAACAGGTGGTGACAAATACCGCCTGGGTATCCATGCCCGCCGCGCCCAAAATTTGCGGGTTAACGAACACGATATACACCATGGTGAGAAAGGTGGTGATACCGGCAATCGTTTCCGTACGCGCCGTCGTGCCATGTTGCTTGAGTTTAAACACGCGCCCAAGCAAGCCTTGCTCAGCGTCAAGGCCAGATACTGGTTTGGTCATTATCAGAATTCCGAAAATGGGAATGGACAGTCGCCGGCTATCCTATAACAAAAAGTGGGGCTTTTGATGTCGGTCACAGGTTTTTTTCGCCGTCTTTACGGCTAAACGCGTCAACGGCTTGTATTTACAGGCATTCATCCCCCTTGCCGCCCGCTGCGTTGCCGTTTGCCGGCACGGCCGATAAAATGGCCTATCGCCCCTCTATCCCTATCCGTTAAAAACAGGAATCCGCATGTCTTCGACCTTTATCGATAAGCTGGCGTTGATCGCGCTGAAAGATGACAAAGTGGCGCTGGTGCGCTCACACAATAAGACGCTGTTTTATATGCCGGGCGGAAAGCGCGAAGCGGGCGAAACCGACGAACAGGCGCTGTGCCGCGAAATCGACGAAGAGCTGACCGTTGCGCTGCTGTCGCAATCCATCGCGTTTTACGGCGAATTCACCGGCCCGGCGGACTGCAAGCAGGACGGCACCCAGGTGCGCATTCGCTGCTACCAGGCCGACTTTACCGGGCAGCTGCAGCCGGCCGCCGAAATCGCCGAGCTGAAGTGGTGCGACAGTCGCGATCTGCCGCAGTGCTCACACGTCGCCGCGCTGATTTTGCACGATCTCAAGGCGCGTAACCTGATCAAGTGATCGCTGAGCGGCCTCAGCGGCGTTAACCCGAAGGAACCTGTCCCGCATGAATCAGATTGACTGCATTTTGTTCGACTGCGATGGCACGCTGGTAGACAGCGAAGTGCTGTGCAGCAAAGCCTATGTGCACATGTTCGCCCACTACGGCATTCATCTGTCGCTGGAAGAGGTATTCAAGAAATACAAAGGGGTGAAGCTGTACGAGATCATCGATCGGGTCAACGCCGAGCAGGGCACTAACCTGGCCAAAGAGACACTGGAGCCGCTGTATCGGCAGGAAGTGGCGCGGTTGTTCGACAGCGAACTGCAACAGATTGCCGGCGCCCGTGAGCTGCTGGCGCAGATAACGGTGCCTGTCTGCACCGTCTCCAACGGGCCGGTCAGCAAGATGCAGCATTCGCTCGGCCTGACCGGCATGCTGC
The DNA here is from genome assembly GCF_945957435.1 of Serratia sp. PL7. Taxonomy (NCBI): domain Bacteria; kingdom Pseudomonadati; phylum Pseudomonadota; class Gammaproteobacteria; order Enterobacterales; family Yersiniaceae; genus Serratia; species Serratia sp. PL7. The sequence continues at coordinate 262,979 of NZ_CAMFLB010000009.1, forward strand.
CTTATTTTGATGACCGGTTATTCAGCGGCTATGACATTCAGCGCTGGAAGCCGGATCCGGCGATCGTGTTTCACGCCGCCGAACAGATGCAGGTGCCGGTGACGCGCTGTATCCTGGTGGACGATTCGCCCGCCGGCGCGCAGGCCGGCATCCATGCCGGCATCCCGGTCTTTTACTTCTGCGCCGATCCGCATAACCCGCCGATTGACCACCCGCTGGTGACCACGTTTGACGACCTGGCCCAACTGCCCGCGCTGTGGCGCGAACGCGGCTGGCGGCTCACGGCCGATTAACTGGCCGGCAACGGCGGCTTGTTGCGCCACCAGCGCCAGGACCGTTTCAGCGCGCGGGTTTGCGCGCCGAAGCGGCGGTTGACCGCGTTGGCCAGCAGATCGAGCGCCAGGCAGAACACGAAGTAGACCAGCGCCACGAACAGGAACACTTCCATCGGATAGACCATGCTGCGGTTGTTGACCTGGGTCGCCAGGAAGGTCAGTTCGCCAACGCCGACGATATAAGCCAGCGAGGTGTCCTTGATCAGAGAGATCCACTGGTTGATGAACGACGGCACCATCATGCGCAGCGCCTGCGGCAGCACGATCATGCGCAGCGTCTGCCAGCGCGTCAGCCCCAGAGAAAGCCCAGCCTGCCACTGGCCGGGGCCGATCGCGGCGATGCCGGCCTTCACTGCATGGGCCAGATAGGCCGAGGCGATCAGCGCCAGCGCGCACACCACGGTAGTGATTTCCGGGATCTCGACGCCAAACACCATCGGCAGCAGGAAATAGGTCCAGAAGATCAGCATGATGACCGGAATGGCGCGGAAAAAGCCCAACACCGCCGCCAGCAGCCCGGCGGCGACGCCGCGTGACATCGCCAGCGCCACGCCGAGTAAGGTGCCGAGCACCGCCGAGGCCACGCCGGCCATCAGGCTGATCGCCAACGTCAGCGCCGCGCCACCCAGCGGCCCGTCCGGCCAGGTGCCCCACAGCAGGTAACCCAGGTTGTCGTGAATCACGCTGAAATCCATCTCAATGTCCTCCCAGCGGTTTACGCTGTTGTCGCCACATGCCCCAACCTTCCAGCAGCGCGATGATGGCGATATACAGCACCGTCGCCACGCCGAACGCCTGGAAGGTGCGCAGGGTTTCGGTTTCGACCTGACGCGAGGCGTAAGAGAGTTCGGCAACGCCGATCGCCATGGTCAGCGACGAGTTCTTGATCACGTTCATGTATTGCCCCAGCAGCGGCGGCAGCGCGATTTTCAGCGCCTGCGGCAACACCACGTAGCGCATCGCCTGCCAGCCGGTCAGTCCCAGCGCCTGAGCGGCATATTTCTGCCCGCCGGCGACGCCGCGAATGCCGGAGCGGATCTCTTCGGCGATAAAGGCGGTGGAGTAGAGCGTCAGGCCAAAGAAACCGGCGAGAAACTCGAACGACGGCCACTCAAGCGGGCCGACCTGATGTGAGCTGTTCAGCCACTGCATGGCGGCGGACGGCAGGATCTGCCCGGCGGCGAAGTACCAGAAGAACAGCTGCACCAGCAGCGGCGTATTGCGAAACAGCGAGCTGTACCCCATCGCCAGCCAACGCAACGGCCGCAGGCTGCTGTCGCGCATCGCCGCCAGCACAAAGCCCAGCAACGTGGCCGCCAGGCCCGCGCAGGCGGAAAGCCACAGCGTCAGCAGAAAGCCATGCCACAGCCAGCTCAGGTATTGCGGCGCCAGCAGCCAGTCCAGGTTCATGTTCAATCCTTGTCTTGCAGAATGCATCAGGGGCGCAGCAAGCTGCGCCCCTCCGTGCCTATCTCACCGCAAGCGGTTAAGTCAGGCTTTTGGTTGCTGATCCAAAGGCGCGATTTTGAAATCGCCGCGCGGTTGAGCGGATTTGGTTTCCGGCCCGAACCAGCGATCGTAAATCTTAACCGCTTCGCCGTCTTTTTCCAGCTTGATCAGCGTCTCGTTCACCGCAGCGGTCAGGCGATCTTCGCCCTTGGGAATGCCCACGCCCTGATACTCTTTGGTCAGGCTGAACGGCGAAATTTCAAACTCCGCCTTTTGCGCCGCCGGCAGGTTGCCGAGCAGGCCGACCAGCTTGGCGTCGTCCTGAGTGATCGCCTGCACGTTGCCGTTACGCAGCGCCACGAACGCCAGCGGGGTATCATCGTAGGAGATCACTTTCGCCGTCGGGAAACGCTCGCGCAGGGTGATTTCCTGCACCGTGCCCTTATCCGCGCCGATGCGCAGTTTCTTGATGTCTTCCGGCGTTTTCAGCACGCCTTTGCGGGCGATGAATTTCTGCCCAGTGGCGAAGTACGGCACGCTGAAGTTCACTTCCTTGGCGCGCTCGTCGGTAATGGTGAAGTTGGCGGCAATCAGGTCAACCTTCTTCGACACCAGCAGCGGAATGCGGTTGGCCGGGTTGGTGGCGCGCAGCTCCACTTTCACCCCCAGCGCTTTGCCGATCGCGTCGGCGACGTCCACATCGTAGCCCACCAGCTTCTTGCTCTGCGGATCGATGTAGCCGAACGGCGGGTTACTGTCGAACACCGCGATGCGCACCACGCCGGCTTGCTTGATATCGTCAAGTTTGTCCGCGTGCGCGGCACCGGCGGCGAGGCCGGTCAGACTGGCTAACAACGTTAAGGCCAAAGCGCGATGTTTCATAGAAAGCTCCTAAGTGGTTGATGTCCTGCTGGCGGATAAGCTAGCAAGCGCCACATAGGTCAGGAAATAATATAAAAAGCTATATTTATAACCTTTTTATCTTTACGCGCTTAAGATGGAATAAAGGCGCGGGAAACCGCGCCTTTGAAGGATATTACCCGGAAAGGGTTAGTCGGCTTTGTCGTCTTTACCGCCCGGGGAGAGCAGCTTTTCCAGGGCATCGCCACCCAAATGACGGAAATCCTGCCCTTTGACGAAATAGAAGATAAATTCGCAGATGTTCTGGCAGCGGTCGCCGATACGCTCGATAGAACGGGCGCAGAACAGCGCGGTCAGCACGCTCGGAATGGTGCGCGAATCTTCCATCATGTAGGTCATCAGCTGACGCACGATGCCTTCGTATTCCTGGTCGACCTTTTTATCTTCCCGGTAAATACGGATCGCTTCGTCCAGATCCATGCGCGCGAACGCGTCCAGCACGTCGTGCAGCATCTGCACGGTGTGGCGCCCCAGCGACTCCAGGCTGACCAGCAGCGGCTGGTGCTGGTGCGAGAACTTCTCCAGCGCGGTGCGGCAGATCTTGTCCGCCACGTCGCCGATGCGCTCCAGCTCGGAAATGGTTTTGATGATCGCCATCACCAGACGCAGATCGCTGGCGGTCGGCTGGCGCTTGGCGATAATGCGCACGCAGGCTTCGTCGATCGCCACTTCCATCATGTTGACCTTGGCGTCGCCTTCGATCACGCGCTTGGCCAGCTCGCCATCCTGATTGTGCATCGCGGTGATGGCGTCGGTCAGCTGCTGCTCCACCAGCCCGCCCATGGTCAGCACCTGGGTGCGGATATGCTCGAGCTCTGCGTTGAACTGGCCGGAAATGTGTTTGTTTAAATTCAGGTTATCCATGATGCTTCCTATCAACCATAACGGCCAGTGATGTAGTCTTCAGTCTGCTTTTTCTGCGGCGCAGTGAACAGGTTATCAGTATCACTGAACTCGATCAGCTCGCCCAGATACATAAATGCGGTAGAGTCGGAGCAGCGCGCCGCCTGCTGCATGTTGTGCGTCACGATCACCACGGTGTAATCAGCCTTCAGCTCGCTGATCAGCTCTTCAATCTTGCCGGTGGAGATCGGATCCAGTGCCGAGCAAGGCTCATCCAGCAACAGCACTTCCGGACGAATGGCGATGCCGCGGGCGATGCACAGACGCTGCTGCTGGCCGCCGGAGAGGCTGTAGCCGCTCTGGTGCAGCTTGTCCTTGGTTTCATTCCACAGCGCCGCTTTGGTCAGCGCCCACTGTACGCGCTCGTCCATATCGGCACGCGACAGCTTTTCAAACAGGCGAACGCCGAAGGCGATGTTGTCGTAAATCGACATCGGGAACGGCGTCGGCTTCTGGAACACCATGCCGACCTTAGCGCGCAGCAGTGCGATATCCGAGTTGTCGGTCAGGATGTTCTGGCCGTCCAGCAGGATGCCGCCTTCCGCACGCTGTTCCGGGTACAGCTGGTACATCTTGTTGAAGGTGCGCAGCAGGGTAGATTTGCCGCAGCCGGACGGGCCGATAAACGCGGTGACCTTGTTCTTGGCGATATCCAGCGTGATGTTCTTCAGCGCATGGAATTTGCCATAGTAGAAGTTCAGATCGCGTACCTGAATTTTGCTGCTGGAAGCGTCAGTAACCATACTCATCAAGACTTCTCTCTTTTCATCAGCGCCGCCAAAGCGGCGCTCAAAATTTTATGAATGCTTTTTCTTGGCGAAAACCACGCGCGCCAGGATATTCAGTAACAGTACGCACAGGGTGATCAACAGCACCCCGGCCCAGGCCAGCTGTTGCCATTCGGCGAACGGGCTCATGGCGAATTTGAAGATGGTCACCGGCAGGTTGGCGATCGGCTGCATCAGGTCGGTGCTCCAGAACTGGTTCGACAGCGAAGTGAACAGCAGCGGTGCGGTTTCCCCCGCGATGCGTGCAATCGCCAGCAGCACGCCGGTGATGATGCCGGACACCGACGCCTTCAGCGTGATGGCGGAAATCATGCGCCATTTCGGCGTACCCAGGGCATAAGCGGCCTCGCGCAGCGTATCCGGTACCAGTTTCAGCATGTTCTCGGTGGTACGAATGACGATCGGCACCTGCAGCAGCGCCAGCGCCACGATGCCGGCCCAGCCGGAGAAGTGTTCCATCTTCGCCACCACGATGGTGTAAACGAACAGGCCCACCACGATCGACGGTGCGGACAGCAGAATGTCGTTGATAAAGCGGATCACTTCCGCCAGCCAGGATTTACGGCCGTATTCCGCCAGGTAGATGCCGGCCATGATGCCCAGCGGCGTACCGAAAAGGGTCGCCCACAGGATCAACAGGCCGCTGCCGGCGATGGCGTTGGCCAGGCCGCCGCCCGCGGTATTCGGCGGTGGGGTCATCTCGGTGAACAGCGCCAGCGACATGCCGTCGAAGCCTTTGGTGACGGTAGCGATCAGGATCCAGATCAACCAGAACAGCCCGAACGCCATGGTCGCCATCGACAGGAACAGCGCGAGGCGGTTTTTCTGCCGGCGCCAGGCCTGCATTTTGCGGCGGCTTTCCGCCAGAACGACTGCGTTTTGCATATCCATCGTCGCCATGTTAACGCCCCTCATTCTTGGCCAGACGCATGATCATCAGTTTCGACAGCGCCAGCACGATAAAGGTGATAACAAACAGAATCAGGCCCAGCTCCATCAACGCGGCGGTGTGCACGCCGGACTCAGCTTCGGCGAATTCGTTGGCCAGCGCCGAGGTGATGCTGTTGCCCGGCATGTACAGCGAAGCGCTGTCGAGCTGGTAGGTGTTGCCGATGATAAAGGTCACCGCCATGGTTTCCCCCAGCGCACGGCCCAGGCCCAGCATCACGCCGCCGATGACGCCGTTTTTGGTGAACGGCAGCACGATGCGCCAGATGACTTCCCAAGTGGTGCAGCCGATGCCGTAGGCCGACTCTTTCATCATTACCGGCGTCTGTTCGAACACGTCGCGCATAACCGCAGCGATGTAAGGAATGATCATGATCGCCAGGATCACCCCGGCGGCCAGGATACCGATGCCGAAGGCCGGGCCGGAGAACAGCTCGCCGACGATAGGAATGCCCGACAGCACGTCGCCCACCGGCGTCTGGAAGTATTCGGCGAACAGCGGGGCGAACACAAACAGGCCCCACATGCCGTAGACGATGCTTGGGATGGCCGCCAGCAGCTCAATGGCGATGCCCAGCGGCCGCTTCAACCAGTTCGGCGCCAGTTCGGTCAGGAACAGCGCGATGCCGAAACTCACCGGCACGGCGATGATCAGCGCGATGAGCGAGGTGACCACGGTACCGTAGATAGGCACCAGCGCGCCGAACTGCTCCGCCGGCGCATCCCACTCTTTGGTCCACAGGAAGGCGAAGCCGAATTTCTGCATGCTTGGCCAGGAGGCGAAGATCAGCGAAACGATGATGCCGCCCAGCAACAATAGGGTAATCAGCGCAGCCAGTCTCACCAGCGCGCTGAAAATGATGTCACCGTTTTTGCCCGGTGCTTTGATGGTCGGCTTGTACTCAGCCATAGATTACTCTCTGTTTGAACCCTGGCAGCCCCAACCGGGATCGGAGCCTGAAGAACTGTGTGGGGCGCGGCGAACCCGCGCCCCTGCGTTGTTAGTACAGCGCTTTACCTGAACTGTCTTTTACGTTGGTTTTCCAGGCCGCGCGCACCTGCTCAACCACTTCTGTCGGCAGGGTGGCGTAATCCAGCTCGTTAGCTTGTTTTGCACCGGTTTTGTAGGCCCAGTCGAAGAACTTCAGCACTTCGGCGCCCTGAGCAGGGTTTTTCTGCTCTTTGTGCACCAGGATGAAGGTGGTGGAGGTGATTGGCCACACGTTGTCACCTTTCTGGTCAGTCAGATCCTGAGCGAAGGTCTTGCTCCAATCCACGCCTTTGGCCGCGTTGCTGAAGCTCTCTTCGGTCGGGCTAACCGGTTTGCCGTCGGCGGATACCAGCTTGGTGTAAGCCAGGTTGTTCTGTTTGGCGTAAGCGTATTCTACGTAGCCGATAGAGCCAGGCAGACGCTGAACGAAGGCGGCGATGCCGTCGTTGCCTTTGCCGCCCAGACCGGTCGGCCAGTTAACGGTAGAACCGGCGCCAATCTTCTCTTTCCACTGCGCGTTGGCCTTGGACAGGTAGCTGGTGAACACGAACGAGGTGCCGGAACCGTCGGCGCGGCGCACTACGGCGATGTTCTGGTCAGGCAGTTTCACGCCAGGGTTCAGCTTGGTGATAGCCGGATCGTTCCACTTTTTGACGTTGCCCAGGTAGATATCGCCCAGGGTTTTACCGTCCAGCGTCAGTTCGCCGGATTTAATGCCCGGGATATTCACCGCCAGTACCACGCCGCCGATCACGGTCGGGAACTGGAACAGGCCATCGGCCGCCAGTTTGTCGTCAGACAGCGGAGCATCGGAAGCGCCAAAGTCAACGGTGTTGGCCACGATTTGCTTCACGCCGCCAGAGGAGCCGATGCCCTGATAGTTAACTTTGTTGCCGGTTTCTTTCTGATAAGAATCTGCCCACTTGGCGTAAACCGGAGCGGGGAATGTCGCACCTGCACCGGTCAGGCTGGCAGCAGCGAACGCGGACACGGCGGTCAGGGAGAAGGTCGCTGCCACAATACTGGCGACGGTGGTACGCATCAGTTTCATAATCCCTCCTAATGGGATACTTAAAATCGACTTCGAGTCGTTTTAATCAGAGTAAGTATTGCTGCAGGAGGGAAAATAGGACAGTTTGGTGACAGAAAAATGTACGCAATATGACAGTTATATTACAGTGCGTTTGATGGCTGTTGTTTTATCTATAAATCAAAAAGTTAGTTGTGAAACAGCACGTTTGCCAAGCAATAAATAAACCGTTTGGGTGCGGCCTATCCGCTTGAATATGACAACGTTTATCGCCGAATCGGTCGCGCTGTCATCTTTAAGATCGTTCATGAAAAAGCCGGCGCAAAGGCCGGCTTTTGCAGTTTACCTGCGGCAAATTACTCTACGGTGACAGACTTCGCCAGGTTGCGTGGCTGGTCAACGTCGGTGCCTTTGATCAGCGCCACGTGGTAAGACAGCAGCTGCAACGGCACGGTGTAGAAGATCGGCGCGACGATTTCCTCGACGTGCGGCAGAGGAATGATGGTCATACCTTCGCTGCTGACAAAGCCGGCGTCCTGATCGGCGAACACGTACAGCTGGCCGCCGCGCGCGCGCACTTCTTCAATGTTGGACTTCAGCTTTTCCAGCAGTTCGTTGTTTGGCGCCACCACGATCACCGGCATATCGGCGTCGATCAGCGCCAGCGGGCCGTGTTTCAACTCACCCGCCGCATAGGCTTCGGCGTGAATATAGGAGATCTCTTTCAGCTTCAGCGCCCCTTCCATGGCGATCGGATACTGATCGCCGCGGCCGAGGAACAGCGCATGGTGCTTGTCGGAGAAGCCTTCCGCCAGCGCTTCGATCTCTTTATCCATCGACAGCATCTGCTCGATACGCGCCGGCAGCGCCTGCAGGCCGTGCACGATCTCCTGCTCCACGCTTTCCGCCATGCCTTTCAGGCGGCCCAGGCGCGCCACCAGCATCAACAGCACGGTGAGCTGCGTGGTGAAGGCTTTGGTCGAGGCTACGCCGATTTCCGTGCCCGCTTTGGTCATCAACGCCAGATCGGATTCACGCACCAGCGAAGAGCCCGCAACGTTACAAACGGCCAGCGAACCAAGATAACCCAGCTCTTTGGACAGGCGCAGCGCCGCTAACGTGTCGGCGGTTTCGCCGGACTGCGACAGGGTGATGATCAGGCTACCCGGACGCACCGCCGATTTGCGGTAACGGAATTCGGACGCGATCTCGACGTCGCACGGCACGCCGGCCAACGCTTCAAACCAGTAGCGCGCCACCATCCCGGAGTGGTAAGAAGTCCCACAGGCGATGATCTGCACGTGTTGCACCTTGGCCAGCAGCTCGTCGGCGTGCGGGCCCAGCTCGCTCAGGTTGATTTGGCCATGGCTGAAACGCCCTTCCAGGGTGTTTTTCAGCGCCAGCGGCTGTTCGTAGATCTCTTTTTGCATGTAGTGACGGTAAGCGCCCTTGTCGCCGGCGTCATACTGCACCTGGGATTCGATCTCAGGACGCTCGATGGCGTTGCCCTGCTTGTCGAAGATGTTGACGGTGCGACGAGTCACTTCCACCACGTCGCCTTCTTCCAGGAAGATGAAGCGGCGGGTGACCGGCAGCAGCGCCAGCTGATCGGAGGCGATGAAGTTTTCCCCAACGCCGCGGCCGATAACCAGCGGGCTGCCGGAGCGCGCCGCAACCAATACGCTCGGATCGCGGCTGTCCATCACCACGGTGCCGTAAGCGCCGCGCAGCTGTGGGATCACGCGCTGAACCACTTCCAGCAGCGTACCGCCCTGCAACTGTTCCCAGTGCACCAGGTGCGCGATCACTTCGGTGTCGGTTTCGGAGCTGAAACGGTAACCACGTTCGATCAGCAGCTCGCGCAGCGGTTCGTGGTTTTCGATGATGCCGTTATGCACCACGGTAATGTAGTCGGAAACATGCGGGTGCGCGTTCGCTTCGGTCGGTTCACCGTGCGTTGCCCAGCGGGTGTGAGCGATGCCGGTACCGCCGTGCAGATCGGTTTGCTCCGCCGCTTCGGCCAGTTTTTGTACCTTGCCTACGCGACGCAGGCGACTGACGTTGCCTTTTTCATCGACCACCGCCAGACCGGCGGAGTCATAACCGCGGTACTCAAGACGACGTAAACCTTCCAACAGGATTTCTGCGATATCACGTTGCGCTACTGCGCCTACAATTCCACACATCAGTTATATTCCTAATGAACGCCCTTCATGGGCGCTTTCGATGCCTTGACCTGATTTTTGCCGGTTTTTACCGTGCGTCCCCCGAGCCTGTAGATGGTGGGGGTTATTATGTTTTGTATTGGGCTCGTGAACAGAGCCCAACGCAAAACACACTATGACTTCTTCTTCACCGGACGTTGCCAGCCCTGAATGTGCACCTGCTTGACGCGGCTCAGCACCAATTCGTTCTCGGCAATATCGCGCGTCACCGTGGTGCCTGCGGCGATGGTGGAGCCTTTGCCGACCGACACCGGCGCCACCAGCTGAGTATCGGAACCGACGAACACCCCATCGCCGATCAGCGTCTTGTGCTTGTTGGCGCCATCGTAGTTGCAGGTGATGGTGCCGGCGCCGATATTCACGTCATCGCCGATTTCGGCATCGCCCAGGTAGCTGAGGTGGCCGGCCTTGGAGCCTTTGCCCAGACGCGCCTTTTTCATTTCCACGAAGTTGCCGACGTGGGCCCCTGCCGCCAGCTCCGCGCCTGGGCGCAGGCGGGCAAATGGCCCCACGGTGCAGCCGACTTCCAGCACGCTGTCTTCCAGCACGCTGTAAGGACTGATCTCGCAATCATCACCGATTACGCAGTTTTTCAGCACGCAGCCGGCGCCGATTTTCACCCGATCGCCCAACTTGACGTGACCTTCGATAATCACATTCGCATCAATAGTGATGTCGCGGCCGTGAACAAGTTCCCCGCGCAAATCGAAACGCGCCGGATCCAGCAGCATCACGCCGGCCAACAGCAGCTTTTCAGACTGTTCCGACTGGAATACGCGTTCCAGGGTCGCCAGTTGCAGGCGGTTGTTCACACCTTCCACTTCACTCAGGCGCGACGGGTGTACAGCCTCGATTTTCTTGCCGTCGGCATGGGCCAACGCAATGATATCGGTGATGTAAAACTCGCCCTGTGCGTTGTCGTTGTTCAGCATCCCCAGCCAGCGCTTCAGATCGCGCCCGTTCGCCACCAGGATGCCGGTATTGATTTCGTTAATCTGGCGCTGTGCCTCGCTGGCGTCCTTGTGTTCGACGATGCCCACCACGTTGCCCTGCTCGCGCACGATGCGGCCGTAACCGCTCGGATCGTCCAGCTTGACCGTCAGCAGACCGATGCCGCCCTGCGGCTTGGCCGCCAGCAGGCGTTGCAGCGTATCCACGGAAATCAACGGCACGTCGCCGTACAGCATCAGCACGTCTTCATCGTCGGCAAAATGCGGCGCCGCCTGCTGCATTGCATGACCGGTGCCCAATTGCTCCGCCTGCAGCACCCAGTTCAGCGCGCCGTCCGTCAGCGTGCTTTTCAATAAATCGCCGCCGTGGCCGTATACCAGGTGAACATGTTGCGCGCCCAGTTTCATCGCGGCATCAATGACGTGCTGCACCATCGGCTTACCGGCCAACGGATGCAACACTTTGGGAAGATCGGAATACATGCGCGTACCCTTGCCCGCGGCGAGGATGACCACGCTCATTGCGCTGTTCGACATAAGCAACCTGATAACTCCATTTTGATAGACGAAAGTAAAACCGTTTAGCGACGATATTACTACATATTTCTCATCACGAACCCGGCGCAGGCCGCGCGCCTCTTGGCCTGCCGCCATCATGGCTGATTCGGCTTCAGGACGAAAAAACTGTCGGCGTTCGGCGACGTTTCTTTCCCGATATCAGGGGTTATACACCACACCGCCCGCCGGGCTGAAATGCTTATTTTAAAGTAAAAAAAAAGCGACCCTATAGGCCGCTTTCTTAAAGTTGGGTGCAGAGCACCCAAACATTACATCGCTTTTCTGGTGAGCTCGATAACGCGCAGTTTTGCGATCGCTTTCGCCAGTTCAGCGGATGCCTGAGCATAGTCGACATCGCCATGAGAGCTGCGAATGTGTTCTTCAGCTTTACGCTTAGCTTCCAACGCTCTCGCTTCGTCGAGGTCAGTACCACGGATAGCAGTGTCCGCCAGCACGGTAACCACGCTCGGCTGCACCTCGAGGATGCCGCCGGACAGGTAGATGAACTCTTCTTCACCGTGCTGCTTAACAATACGCACCATGCCAGGCTTGATGGCAGTCAGCAGCGGCGCATGGCCAGGGAAGATCCCCAGTTCACCTTCGCTGCCTGTCACCTGGATCTTCTGCACCAGGCCGGAAAACATCTGTTTTTCCGCGCTGACTACATCCAGATGGTAAGTCATAGCCATATCACCCTCCTCTCAAGGCGTTACAGTTTCTTGGCTTTTTCCACTGCTTCTTCAATGGTGCCAACCATGTAGAACGCCTGCTCCGGCAGGTGGTCATAGTCGCCGTCCATAATGCCTTTGAAACCACGGATGGTGTCTTTCAGCGATACGAACTTGCCCGGAGAACCGGTGAAGACTTCTGCCACGAAGAACGGCTGAGACAGGAAGCGTTGGATCTTACGCGCACGGGATACGACCAGTTTGTCTTCTTCAGACAGCTCGTCCATACCCAGGATCGCGATGATATCTTTCAGTTCCTGGTAGCGTTGCAGAATGGACTGCACGCCACGCGCTACGTCGTAGTGCTCCTGGCCAACAACCAGCGGATCCAGCTGACGGCTGGTAGAATCCAGCGGGTCAACGGCCGGGTAGATACCCAGAGAAGCGATGTTACGGCTCAGTACCACGGTTGCGTCCAAGTGCGCAAAGGTGGTGGCTGGTGACGGGTCAGTCAAGTCATCCGCAGGAACGTAAACGGCCTGTACGGAAGTGATGGAACCGGTCTTGGTCGAGGTGATACGTTCTTGCAGAACGCCCATCTCTTCCGCCAGCGTTGGCTGATAACCTACCGCGGATGGCATACGGCCCAGAAGTGCGGACACTTCGGTACCGGCCAGGGTGTAACGGTAGATGTTGTCAACGAACAGCAGAACGTCACGGCCTTCGTCACGGAATTTCTCCGCCATGGTCAGACCGGTCAGCGCAACGCGCAGACGGTTACCTGGTGGCTCGTTCATCTGGCCGTAAACCAGGGATACTTTGTCCAGAACGTTGGAGTCGGTCATTTCGTGGTAGAAGTCGTTACCCTCACGAGTACGCTCGCCCACGCCCGCAAACACGGAATAACCGGAGTGCTCGATCGCGATGTTACGGATCAGCTCCATCATGTTTACGGTTTTACCTACGCCCGCACCGCCGAACAGACCAACTTTACCGCCCTTGGCGAACGGACAAATCAGGTCCATTACCTTGATACCGGTTTCCAGCAGTTCCTGGGAGCTGGACAGCTCTTCGTAGCTTGGCGCCGCGCGGTGAATAGCCCAACGCTCTTCTTCGCCGATGTCGCCTTTCATGTCGATCGGTTGGCCCAATACGTTCATGATACGGCCCAGGGTAGCTTTACCCACCGGCACTTCAATCGGGTGGTCCAGGTTGTTCACTTTCAGACCGCGACGCAGACCGTCGGAGGTCCCCATTGCGATACAGCGAACCACGCCACCGCCCAGCTGTTGCTGAACTTCCAACACCAGTTTTTCGGTGCCGTTTTCTACCTCAAGGGCATCGTACACTTTTGGTACGGCATCCTGAGGGAACTCGACGTCCACCACGGCGCCGATTACCTGGATAATCTTTCCAGTAGCCATCTTGAATCCTCTACGTAATTCGTAAACCTAGCTTAAACCGCGGAGGCTCCCGAAACGATCTCGGTGAGTTCCTGAGTGATGCTGGCCTGACGCGCCTTGTTGTATACCAACTGCAGCTCTTTGATCAGGCTACCGCCGTTATCGGTTGCGGCTTTCATCGCGACCATTCGTGCGGCCTGCTCGCTGGCCAGGTTTTCCACGACGCCCTGATAAACCTGCGACTCCACATAGCGGCGCAGCAAGGTATCAAGCAGCACTTTTGGATCGGGTTCATACAGGTAATCCCAAGGCGTTTTCTTCAGCTCTTCGTCATCGGCTGGCGGTAACGGCAGCAGCTGAAGCACCTGTGGCTCTTGGGACATCGTATTAACAAATTTGTTGCTGACAATGTACAGCTTGTCCAAACGACCTTCGTCGTAGGCCTGCAGCATCACTTTCACCGGCCCGATCAGATCCGACAGGGAAGGTTTGTCCCCCATGCCGGTCACCTGGGCAACCACGTTGCCGCCCACGGAACCAAAGAAAGAGGCCGCTTTAGAGCCAATCAGCGCCAAATCGGTTTCGACGCCTTTTTCGGACCAGGCTTTCATCTCCGCCAGCAGCTTTTTGAACAGGTTGATGTTCAAGCCGCCGCAGAGACCACGGTCAGTAGACACCACCAGATACCCGACGCGCTTAACGTCACGCTCATCCAGGTACGGGTGCTTGTACTCCAGATTCCCTAACGCAAGGTGACCAATCACTTTGCGCATGGTCTCTGCATAAGGACGGCTGGCCGCCATGCGATCCTGCGATTTACGCATTTTGGAGGCGGCGACCATTTCCATCGCTTTAGTGATCTTTTGCGTGTTTTGCACGCTAGCGATCTTACTACGTATCTCTTTTGCGCCGGCCATCTCTGCTTCTCCTCAGTGCCAGACGGCCTGCTGTCTTTCAACAGCAGGACCGTTCGGCGTTACCAGGACTGGGTTTTCTTGAAGGTCTCGAGGACGTCTTTCAACTTGCCCTCGATCTCATCATTGAAGTTGCCAGTTTGGTTGATGTGGTTCAGCAGTTCGGCGTGCTCGCGGTCCGCATAGGCGACCAGCGCGGCTTCGAAGCTCACCACTTTGGCGACTTCGACGTCGTTCAGGTAACCGCGTTCTGCGGCAAACAGCACCAGAGACTGTTGTGCAACCGACATCGGCGCATACTGTTTCTGTTTCAGCAGCTCGGTCACTTTCTGACCGTGGCTCAGCTGTTTGCGGGTCGCGTCGTCCAGATCGGAGGCGAACTGGGAGAACGCAGCCAGCTCACGATACTGTGCCAGCGCGGTACGGATACCACCGGACAGTTTCTTCATGATCTTGGTCTGCGCGGCGCCACCAACACGGGATACGGAGATACCCGGGTTAACTGCCGGACGAATACCGGAGTTGAACAGGTTGGATTCCAGGAAGATCTGACCATCGGTAATCGAGATTACGTTGGTCGGAACGAACGCGGAAACGTCACCCGCCTGGGTTTCAATGATCGGCAGAGCGGTCAGTGAACCGGTTTGGCCTTTAACTTCACCTTTGGTGAAGGCTTCAACGTATTCGGCGTTAACGCGCGCTGCACGCTCCAGCAAGCGGGAGTGCAGGTAGAATACGTCGCCTGGGTAAGCTTCACGACCTGGCGGACGACGAAGCAGCAGGGAAATCTGACGGTAAGCAACGGCCTGTTTGGACAGGTCATCGTATACGATCAGCGCATCTTCACCGCGGTCACGGAAGTATTCACCCATTGCGCAACCGGCATATGGTGCCAGGTATTGCAGTGCAGCGGATTCGGAAGCGGTCGCCACCACCACGATGGTGTTGGCCAGTGCGCCGTGCTCTTCCAGTTTGCGCACCACGTTAGCGATGGTGGACGCTTTCTGGCCGATAGCCACGTAAACGCATTTGATGCCGGAGTCGCGTTGGTTGATGATCGCATCGATCGCCAGCGCGGTTTTACCGGTCTGACGGTCACCGATCACCAGCTCACGCTGGCCACGGCCGATTGGAATCATGGCGTCAACGGATTTGTAGCCAGTTTGAACCGGCTGATCAACGGACTGACGCTCGATAACGCCTGGCGCGATAGCTTCTACCGGAGAGAAGCCGTCGTTTTCAATCGGGCCTTTGCCGTCGATAGGTGCGCCCAGGGTGTTAACTACGCGGCCCAGCAGACCACGACCGACTGGAACTTCCAGGATACGGCCAGTACATTTAACCTTCATGCCTTCGGCCAGATCCGAGTACGGACCCATGACCACGGCACCGACAGAGTCGCGCTCCAGGTTCAATGCGATTGCGTAACGGTTGCCAGGCAGCGCGATCATTTCGCCCTGCATAACTTCGGCCAGGCCGTGTACGCGGATGATCCCGTCGCTGACGGAAACGATAGTACCTTCATTGTGAGCTTCGCTCACTACATTGAACTGAGCAATGCGCTGCTTGATCAGTTCGCTGATTTCGGTGGAATTCAGTTGCATGCTCCAGTCCCCTTAAGACTGCAAGACGTCTGTCAGGCGTTCAAGACGACCGCGAACGCTGCCATCAATCACCATATCGCCGGCGCGAACAACGATGCCGGCCAGTACAGACTTGTCAATTTTGCAATTCAGCTTAACTTTGCGTGACAGACGTTTTTCCATCGCAGCGGCGATTTTCGCCTGCTGTTCGTCGCTCAGCGCGCTCGCAGAGAGCACTTCGACTTCGACGGTGGATTCCAGCGAGGCGCGCAGTTCGATGAACTGCTGCAGCACGGCAGGAAGAACCAGTAAACGTCCATTTTCGGCCATTACACGGATAAAGTTCTGGCCATGTTCGTCGAGCCGATCGCCACAAACCGCGATGAACGTCTTGGACAGCGTTTCTGGCGCAACCGCGCCAGACAGCAGTTCAGAAATCTGTTCATTGCGAGTGACTTCAGCCGTAAACGCCAGCATCTCCTGCCAGCGCTCTACGCTTTGGTGCTCAACGGCAAAGTCAAAAGCTGCTTTGGCGTAGGGGCGAGCTACAGTTACAAATTCAGACATCAGCCCCTCCCTCCTTACAGTTCAGCGACCAGTTTATCAACGATGTCGCTGTTAGCAGCTTCATCCACGGAACGTTCGATGATCTTCTCGGCGCCGGCAATTGCCAGCATCGCGACTTGCTTACGCAACTCTTCACGAGCGCGCTTACGTTCGGCTTCGATCTCAGCCTGAGCCTGCGCCACGATTTTGTTACGTTCCTGCTCGGCTTCGGCTTTCGCTTCATCCATGATCTGAGCTTTGCGTTTGTTCGCTTGCTCGATGATCACCTGAGCTTCTGCTTTAGCAGTTTTCAGCTGGTCGGTCGCATTGGCTTGCGCTAAGTCCAGATCTTTTTTGGCACGCTCTGCAGAAGCGAGGCCGTCAGCGATTTCTTTCTGACGTTTCTCGATGGCAGCCATGATCGGCGGCCATACGTACTTCATGCAGAACCAGACAAACAGAACGAACGCGATGGCCTGGCCGAGGATTGTTGCGTTAAGATTCACAGCACAATGCCTCTTTAAAAGTTAATAGTTTGGTTACGTCGTAGAGGGTTACTCTACTTACGCGACGGCGAACATCACGTACAGACCCAGACCTACAGCGATCATCGGGATGGCGTCGACCAGACCCATAACGATAAAGAACTGTGTACGCAGCAGAGGAATCAGGTCAGGCTGACGAGCAGCGCCTTCCAAGAATTTACCACCCAGGATGCCGATACCGATCGCAGCACCGATTGCCGCTAAACCCATCATCACAGCGGCAGCCATGTACAGCAGATCCATACTCAGGTTTTCCATGACAGTCTCCAGTTTGTTTCAGTTTAAAAGTGCAAGTGTTTTAAGAAAATCAGTGCTCTTCAGACGCCATCGACAGATAGACGATCGTCAGAACCATGAAAATAAAGGCTTGAAGCGTAATGATCAGGATGTGGAAGATAGCCCAAGGCAAGCTCAGGACCCACTGTGACCACCACGGCAACAGGCCGGCAATCAGGATGAAGATCAACTCACCCGCATACATGTTGCCGAACAGTCGCAGACCCAGTGAAACAGGTTTGGACAGCAGGCTGACACCTTCAAGAATCAGGTTGATAGGAATGAATACAGGGTGGTTGAACGGCTGCATGGTCAACTCTTTAACGAACCCGCCAACGCCTTTCATTTTGATGCTATAGAACAGAATCAGGATAAACACGCCCAGCGCCATAGACAGCGTGACGTTCACGTCAGCGGTAGGCACCACGCGCAGCGCAGGCAGACCGAGATGCGCCCCGATGAACGGCAGGAAGTCTACCGGAATCAGGTCCATCAGGTTCATCAGGAACACCCAGACGAACACGGTCAGCGCCAACGGCGCAATCACCTTGCTCTTGCCGTGGTACATGTCGCGCACGCTGCTGTCGACGAAACCAACCACCAGCTCCACGGCGGTTTGCAGTTTACCCGGCACGCCGCTGGTGGCGTTTTTAGCCACTTTGCGGAAAATCACCAGGAACAAAACCCCGAGGACGACGGAGAAAAACATCGAGTCGAGGTTAATCGACCAAAACCCAGTCCCGACCTGAAGCTGCGTCAGGTGGTGACCGATATACTCCTGTGGACTGTTGTATCCCTCTGCAGACATGATGCCTCTACCCTTTATTTAGTTAATTTCGGTAACTGTTAATCACGGCCGGTGCCACTATCTGCACCACTAACACCGCTAAATAGGTCAGGCCAAGCGGTATAAACTCCGCCTTGAACACCCCCAGCGCCACGATCAGCAAAACGATGGTGATCACGACCTTTAGCCCCTCGCCGATGGCGAACGACCAGGCAACCCTACCGGGCGCCGGCGTTTGCGCCTGATGGCGCAAGGCAAACAGCATAAACATTGCACTCGGCAACCAGGCGGCGAGACCGCCTGCCAGCGCCGAAGCGCTCCATTCCGGGCTTTTCAGCCAGAAAGCAACGCTGATCAGAACAAAAGTCATTAACTGCAAAAACAGCAGTTTGCGTGCGACTTTCCCGCTGTAAAGGGACACAGACATGACGTTTGTTCTCTCCGTACCCCTGAGGGGGTATGCTGAGTGACGTATACAACTGTTTTTGCTGTCCTGAGTCAAGCAGCAAAAAACGAGCAAATTATACGGGGCATACCAACGAATTCAATCGATAAGTAGCGAAAAGGTGAACAATTATTTAAATTTCCCTATTCCAGCCTATTTTCACAAGAAAACGGTCGGAATAATAGGACGCATTTAATTGTCTGATTATTCCAGCGTTGCGTTTAGAAACGCGAAGCCGATCACAGTAATACCCCTTCCTGATTTATAGCCGATGGTCAACCAAACCGTCTTTAGCAATTTGAGCGATCAAAAGATTATATAAATCAAAACATTATCAGTTAACTGTTCAAAAACAATCCGTATACCCGACGAAAACCTTTTATTGACAAGCAGCGAGGCAATATTCCAACAGCCAATTAACATTAGCAGCAAAGGCCAATCTTTCGCACATGATTGCTAACGTGACTATTTCAAAATGCAATTACTCTATTGTCGCTAATTAGCCGCGTTTTTTGTGTTAATAGAAAGTAAATTAACTAAAAAAAGCGACCAATTAATTAGCCTGCTTATCTTTACGCTTAGTACTACCTTTAATTCACGCTTGTTTGATCAAAAACAAACTCAGTTTGCCTTAAGCACCACCAGATGGCGTTCACCTTCCAATTCAGGCACCTGAAGCCGCACAATGGATTCCAGGCTGACGCCTTCCGGCAAGTGCGCCAATTCTTCATCCGGGCGCACGCCTTTCAATGCGTAAAAACGCCCCTGCCCTTTCGCCGGCAGGTGATGACACCAGGACAGCATATCCTGCAGCGAAGCGAACGCCCGGCTTATCACGCCGTCGAACGGCGGCTCGGCGGGGAACGCTTCGACGCGGCTCTGCACCGGCTCGATATTGTTCAGACCCAGCTCATGCTGCACCTGGCGCAGGAAACGCACGCGCTTGCCCAGGCTGTCGAGCAGCGTGAAATGCGCGTCCGGGCGCACGATCGCCAGCGGAATGCCCGGTAAACCGGGGCCGGTGCCGACATCGATGAAACGCGAGCCTTGCAGATGCGTGTTGACCACGATGCTGTCGAGAATGTGGCGCACCAGCATTTGCTGCGGATCGCGCACCGACGTGAGGTTATAAGCCTTGTTCCACTTATCCAGCATGCCGACATAGCCCAGCAGCTGCTGTTTCTGCTGATCGGGCAGCTCAATGCCAGCTGCCGCAAGCAGCGAGTCTAATTTTTTTTGCACAACGGATCCTCTGGCAGGCGCTGAACGACCAGCGGATGGTTAGCTGGCGCAATGAGGCGACTATGATAATTCAGGGCGCAAGTGATGTCAGCGGCCGTTTGGCTACGGGATGAACAAACGGCCGCCTGGATGCGGGATTTATGCGCTGCGGCGCAGCAGTCCCTGCTTTTTCAGCCAGATCAGCAAAATCGAGATCGCCGCCGGCGTAATGCCGGAGATGCGCGAAGCCTGGCCGATGGAGTTCGGTTTGTGATCGTTCAGTTTGGCGATCACTTCGTTCGACAGCCCCGAAACCTGACGGTAGTCGAGATCCAACGGCAGCACGGTATTCTCGTTGCGCTGCTGTTTTTCGATCTCTTCCTGTTGGCGAGCGATGTAGCCCTCGTATTTGACCTGGATCTCGACCTGTTCGGCCGCTTGTACGTCGTCCAGCGGCGGCGCAAAGGCGTCGGTGCCGGTCAACTGCGCGTAATCCATCTCCGGGCGGCGCAGCAGCTCTTCGCCGTTCGCTTCGCGCGACAGCGGTGCTTTCAGCAAGGCATTGACCTGTTCGACGTTCTCGGCGTGCGGGTGCATCCAGATGTCGCGCAGGCGTTGACGTTCGCGTTCGATTCGCTCCAGCTTCTCGCTGTAACGCGCCCAACGCACGTCGTCCACCAGACCCAGCTCGCGGCCTTTTTCCGTCAGGCGGAGATCGGCGTTGTCTTCGCGCAGCATCAGACGATACTCGGCGCGTGAGGTAAACATGCGGTACGGTTCTTTGGTGCCGAGGGTGCTGAGGTCGTCCACCAGCACGCCGAGATAAGCCTGATCGCGACGTGGCGCCCAGCCTTCTTGTTCGGCGGCGAAGCGACCGGCGTTCAGACCGGCCAGCAGACCCTGTGCGGCGGCTTCTTCATACCCGGTGGTGCCGTTAATCTGGCCGGCGAAGAACAGCCCCTGAATGAATTTGCTTTCCAGCGTCGGTTTCAGGTCGCGCGGATCGAAGAAATCGTACTCGATAGCATAACCAGGGCGAATAATACGCGCGTTTTGCATTCCTTCCATCGAACGGACGATCTGCATCTGCACGTCGAACGGCAGGCTGGTGGAAATCCCGTTAGGGTAAATCTCGTTGCTGGTCAGGCCTTCCGGCTCGAGGAAGATCTGGTGCGCATTGCGATCGGCAAAGCGCATGACCTTGTCTTCGATCGACGGGCAGTAACGTGGGCCGATCCCTTCGATGATCCCGGCATACATCGGGCTGCGATCGAGGTTGTTGCGGATCACGTCATGGGTTTTTTCATTGGTGTGGGTGATGTAGCACGCCATTTGTTCCGGGTGTTGGCTGGCATCGCCCAGGAACGAGAATACCGGCACCGGCGTATCGCCGTGTTGTGGCGCCAGTACGCTGAAATCGATAGTGCGGGCGTCGATGCGCGGTGGCGTACCGGTTTTCAAGCGGTTAACGCGCAGCGGCAGTTCTCGCAAACGTTGCGACAGCGAGATCGAAGGTGGATCCCCGGCGCGACCACCGCTGTAGTTTTCCAGACCGATATGGATCTTGCCGTCCAGGAAGGTGCCTACGGTCAATACCACCGCCTTGGCGCGGAATTTCAGGCCCATTTGGGTGACGGCGCCGACTACGCGATCGTTTTCGACGATCAGATCCTCAACAGGTTGTTGGAAGATCATCAGGTTGGGCTGGTTCTCCAACGCGGTACGGATCGCCTGGCGATACAGTACGCGATCCGCCTGAGCGCGTGTGGCGCGAACGGCTGGGCCTTTGCTGGCGTTTAGTATCCTAAACTGGATGCCGGCGTGGTCGATCGCCGTTGCCATCAGGCCACCGAGTGCATCAATTTCCTTAACCAGATGCCCTTTACCAATACCGCCAATCGCCGGGTTACAGGACATCTGTCCCAGCGTATCGATATTGTGTGTCAATAATAAAGTCTGACGTCCCATGCGTGCCGCGGCCATGGCGGCCTCGGTACCTGCATGGCCACCACCGATGATGATGACGTCAAATTGATCTGGATAAAACATGGAACTGCACCTCGCCGTATTGCGAACGATCGTATTTGCCCTGGGGTCGGGGATTCTACTCAAGTTTAGACGATCGACCAAGTGGTCAGGATCGTCGGTAATTAAAAGAAGATCTTTTTTATTTAAAGATCTCTTTATTAGATCTCTTATTAGGATCGCGATCCTCTGTGGATAAGTGACTATTCACGATGAAGATCAGCAGATTAAGGAGGATCGTTTGCTGTGAATGATCGGTGATCCCGACGCAGATAAGCTGGGATCTAAAAGGCTTGTTATGCACAGGACAAAAAGCGCACTACGGTTGTTATTGGGATAACTACGGCTTTTACCCTGCTTTTAAGCTTAGTTATCCACAATCGTTCGCGCGATCTTTAGACGAATTAGAGTAAATTAATCCAGGTTTTTACCCATTCCTCGGCCGGATCCTCGGGAATTTCATGCTCGGTCACGTCGATCTCGAGACGATCGCCGATCCTTTTAGCGCCTCTGGCGATCAACAGATCGTCGATCTGTTTGATCGCGCCGCAGAAGGTGTCGTATTCCGAACTGCCCAAACCGACGGCGCCGAACTGCACCTCGGAAAGATCCGGCTGCTGCTCTGCGATCTGTTCCAACAGCGGCTGAAGGTTATCCGGCAGTTCGCCGGCGCCGTGCGTGGAAGAGACCACCAGCCAGCGGCCGGTCAACGGCAGTTCATCCAGTTCAGGGCCGTGCAGCATCTCGGTAGAGAAACCCGCGTCTTCCAGCTTTTCAGCCAAATGTTCAGCCACGTATTCGGCGCTGCCAAGCGTACTGCCACTGATCAGAGTAATGTCTGCCATGAACCAACGATCCCAACCTTCTCACTCAAAGTGGCTGCATTGTACGCTGTGAATCGGCTGGGATCTACCTGTGGATAATGTGGGTATGCAATTTGGCGGGTTACGGCACGATGGTGCGCATAATGGGGTTCTGCAGCGAGATCAGCGTTTCGGTAGACTGGATCTCGTCGATGGTCTGGATCTTGTTGATAAGTACCTGTTGCAACGCGTCGATCGATCGGCACATTACCTTAATAAAGACGCTGTAGTGGCCGGTGGTGTAATAGGCTTCTACCACTTCTTCCAGGCTTTCCAGCTTCTTCAGGGCCGAAGGGTAGTCCTTGGCGCTCTTTAATATGATGCCGATAAAGCAGCACACGTCGTAGCCCAGTTGTTTGGGGCTGACGTCGATGCGCGCGCCGGTGATGATCCCGGCCTGTTTCATCTTCTCCACCCGCACATGAATGGTGCCGGGGCTGACGGCGAAGTTTTTCGCCAGTTCGGCGTACGGTGTGCGCGCATTGTCCATCAGGGCGTTGAGGATGCCGCGATCGAGATTATCGATCTGATAAATTTCCGCCATTTAATCCCCCATTAATTAACGATTGTTGAATTCTGTCCGGGTAAAAATGAACGATTAAAAGTGAAAAGGCAATATTGATTAATGGATATTGAATTGACGTGTCATTTTGTTGCTTAATCGATGTCAACAGAGACAGGTTTACAAGAGATACGGCAATGAAAAAACAGTTCATCCAAAAACAACAACAAATCAGCCAGGTCAAATCCTTCTTCTCCCGCCAGCTGGAGCAACAGCTCGGCCTGATCGAAGTGCAAGCGCCGATCCTTAGCCGTCTGGGCGACGGCACGCAGGATAACCTTTCCGGCAGCGAGAAAGCGGTGCAGGTTAAGGTCAAAACTCTGCCTGACGCCACCTTCGAAGTGGTGCATTCGCTGGCGAAATGGAAACGCAAAACCCTGGGCAGCTACGATTTCGGCGCCGGCGAGGGCCTGTATACCCATATGAAGGCGCTGCGCCCGGATGAAGACCGCCTGACGCCAATCCACTCGGTGTACGTCGATCAGTGGGACTGGGAGCGGGTGATGGGCGACGGTGAGCGCGGTCTGGACTACCTGAAAAGTACCGTGCGCAGCATTTACGCCGCGATCAAGGCGACGGAAGCGGAAGTCAGCCGTGAGCATGGCCTGACCCCGTTTCTGCCGGAACAGATCCACTTCGTGCACAGCGAAACCCTGCTGCAGCGCTATCCGGATCTGGACGCCAAAGGGCGTGAGCGGGCGATCGCCAAAGAGCTGGGCGCGGTGTTCCTGATCGGCATCGGCGGCAAGCTGTCGCACGGCAAATCGCACGATGTGCGGGCGCCGGATTATGATGACTGGACCACGCCGACGGCGGATGGCCTGGCGGGCCTGAACGGCGATATCGTGGTGTGGAACCCGGTGCTGCAGGACGCTTTCGAGCTGTCTTCCATGGGCATCCGCGTCGACGCCGCGGCGCTGAAACATCAGCTGGCGCTGACCGGCGACGAAGAGCGCATGAAGCTGGAATGGCACCAGTCGCTGCTGCGCGGCGATATGCCGCAGACCATCGGCGGCGGCATCGGTCAGTCGCGTTTGGTGATGCTGCTGTTGCAGCTGTCGCATATCGGCCAGGTGCAGTGCGGCGTGTGGTCGCCGGAAGTGCGCGGCGCGGTCGAAGGCCTGCTCTAACCGCCTAGCGCCGCCAGCGGCGCATCAACCTGCTTTTCAGCCCGGTATCGAAGCGCCAGATATGATCGAAGATGCGCATGATGCCGGGTTTGCCGTAGGCGGACATCGCCACCGCATGGAAACGCTGCTGGTGGCTTTGCTGCTGTTGTTTCACCTTCTTTATTACCTCCTCCGGCAGCCGCTGGGCGATAAAATCGGAAATGATCACCGCATCGGCGTCGAACCAGCCACTCTCCGCCATTTTGGTGACGGTGGCGTTCAAGCAGGCCGCCAGATCGGTGCCGCCGCGAAACTGCTGACCGAGAAAACGCACGGCCTGCTCGATGCCGCTGGCGGCGGTGAGTTCGTAATGCACGATCTGGTTGGCGAACAGCATGATGTAGCAGCGGCGGTTGTCCGCCAGCGCAATGCGCAGCAGCGCCAGACAGAACGCCTTG
Organism: Serratia sp. PL7; assembly: GCF_945957435.1. NCBI lineage: Bacteria > Pseudomonadati > Pseudomonadota > Gammaproteobacteria > Enterobacterales > Yersiniaceae > Serratia > Serratia sp. PL7. The sequence goes on from NZ_CAMFLB010000009.1 coordinate 287,482, forward strand.
GCGCACTGTTCGTTGAAGCCGCCCATCGATCCTGAGGTGTCCACGCAGACGATAAACGGCCCGCGCGGCTGCTGATCCTGCTGCTGGTGGGTGACCTGACGGATCAGGATCTGTTCCTGCCAGACGTCGCCCTGCAGACGGTAGCTCAGCAGTCGCTTTTCCAACAGACGGCGATAAAACTCGAATTCCAGCTCTTCAATCCCCAGCGTCGCCAGCTCCGGCGGCAGCAGACGCAGGATGTCGTCGCTCTGATGAATGCCGCTCACTTCTTCCGGCAGCGTGGCCGGCACCTGCACCATGACCCTGAACGGCTCCGGCTGCGCGTCCTGTTGCTGCACCGCCTTGGCCTGATAGCTGCGGCCCAGCTGCTGCGCCAGCTTTTTCAGCTCCGGCTGCTGCTGCAAAAAGTTGCCATACTCCACCAGCCGCTGGTAATCGCCGCGCTGCAGCTGGCCTTTGCTCATGTCCCACAGCCTGCCGGCGGCGGTGTCGTTTTCCGACAGCAGCGGCTCCAGCGCGCCGCTCAGCGCCAGGCGCTCCTGCAGTTCCGCCATCAGCTGCTCGCGCTCTTGTTCCAGCAACTGGTGGTGCAGCATAGTGGCCTGCAGCGTCAGGCTGATGCGCCAGCGCTGCAAGAACAGGGTTTGGAAGCTGTCGTCCAGCGGGTGATTGGGCAGATCGGCGGCGTCCACCAGCGCGCGCGCCTGTTCATAAAACGGGGAAACCAGCTGGCGCAGCAGCTCCATCGTGTCGTTGAGGTTGTGATAGAACTGGGTATTGTTCTCCAGCTGGCACTGTTGGTAGCGGTAAAATTCCTGCGCCAGCGCCGGCGGCACCATGGCCTCCTGCAGACGCTCCTTGAGCTGCAGTTTCCAGCGTGGCAGATCGCGATCCAGCGCTCGGCGAAGGGCCGGAAACTTTTTAAAGAACACCGACAGCTGCGGCGCCGCCAGCATGCCGACGATCATCTCCTCGATCATCTCGCCTTCGGTGATCGCCAGAAGCAGATCGAGCGTCTCCAGACTGAGCATGGTTACTGGCCGCGCATTTGCTGCTGTTGCTGTTTAACCTGTTCCGCCACTTGCAGCAGACTGGCTTCGATCTTGGCCAGGCCGGCGGCAGGCGTGAACAGACAGGGCTGATGTTGGCTGAAGGCGCGGCGCTGCTCCGCCAGGCGCTGGGCCAACGCGTCCATTTCATCCAGCAGCGCCTGCGGCGTGGCGGTGGCCTGTTTGCCCGGCAGCGCCAGCAGCGAAGGCTGGCGGCTGACGTCCAGCACCGTCAGGTGCAGTTGGTCATCGACGTCCAAATCGATCGGCTGCGCGAAGCCAATGCCGTTCAGCTTGGCGCGCACGTCGCCGCCTTTTTGCAGCCAGTTATCCAGCACGCTGCTCTCAATGCTCAGATGGTTGACCTGAATGTCATGCAGCTGCAGCGGTTTTTGCAGCAGCAGGGTGAGGGTGCCGCCGGCGAACGGCGTGGCCGGCGCATATTGCGGTTTGCGGCTGAACATGCCGCCCTTTTTCACCAGGCTGATGGCCTGCCGATCGCTTTGCTGCTGCTGGTCCTGCAGCCAGCGGGTATGGATCTGTTGCAACTGGATCAGCATCGACTGCTGCTGATAGGCCGACTCGGTCAGCAGCTGATCGATCTGCTGTTGCAGCAGCTTCAGCGAGGTGAGATCGTGCCACAGGCAGTCTTTCAATAGCATCAGGTCGAGCGGGGCGATGGCATCGCGCCCGCTGAAGAAGGCGCAGGCCTGCAGCAGACGCAGGGCTTTTTTCCAGCGCCGATCGGAGACGTATGGCGCCTGCTCCAGCGCGTCCAGCCGCTGACGCAGCTGGAAAATCAGCTCAAAGCAGGCTTCCGGCAGCGCCACCTTGTCGATCTGCGGCTGCCACTGCAGAAACTCTTCGTCGCTGATGCTCAGCGCCGCCGGCACCGGGTTTTGGCTTTCGCTCTGGCGGTTGACCAGCAGCGAGCGGAAATTCTGTTTATCCTGCACCTTGTCCAGCCACAGGCGGATAAGCATGCGGTCATATAAGGCTTCGAGGCTGTTGTCCGCTTCGGGCAGTTCGTTGGAGGCGGTGACCAGCAGGCGCAGCGGGATCGGTTCTTCGCTGTTGCCGTTGCGAAAGCGCCGTTCGTTGATCGCCGTCAGCAGGGTGTTGAGGATCGCCGGGCCGGCCTTCCAGATCTCGTCCAGAAACACGATCTCCGCTTCCGGCAGATAGCCGGCGGTCAGGCGCTGATAGCGCCCTTCGTCTTTCAGCGCCTGAATCGAGAGCGGGCCGAAGACCTCTTCCGGCGTGGAAAAGCGCGTCATCAGGTATTCAAAGGAGCGGGCGTTGCGGAAGGCAAACTTCAGCCGGCGCGCGATCAGGCTCTTGGCGATGCCGGGCGGGCCGAGCAAGAATACGCTTTCGCCGCTCAGCGCCGCCAGCAGGCACAGGCGGATTGCCTCTTGCCGCTCATAGAGGCCGCTCTCCAGCGCGCTGCTGAGGCGGGAAATTCGTTCTGCCAGAAGGGATGATGGCGTCATATAATCGTCGTATTGTCCGAGAGTTAGCCAATCTTGGTCGATAATTCGATGATAAACCACCATTATTTTTAATGGTATAGCTTATTGATTAGTAAAATTTTTCTCAGTTGAGTCGGATATCCGGTTCACATTTTGTTTATTTTTCGGCTCTGATATAAGGGTAGGCAAGCCGTATAAATGGTGCATACTGTGCGGCTTTCTGGTGGGCGTGACGGATCTTTGAGCCCGTATTTTGCCTGATGCGGATGCATCGCTAACGGATGTTCTGATAAAGAAACGAATTATGAGCGCAGAGCATAAGCAGTCCTTATCGGCGGTAACCCTGGCGGCCATCGGCGTGGTCTACGGTGATATCGGCACCAGCCCTCTCTATACGCTGAGAGAGTGTTTCTCTGGCCATTACGGCTTCGATGTTCGTCCAGACGTGGTTTTCGGCTTCCTGTCGCTGATTTTCTGGATGCTGATCGTGATCGTTTCCCTCAAATATCTCACCTACGTGATGCGTGCGGACAACGCCGGCGAGGGCGGCATTCTGACGCTGATGTCGCTGGCCGGGCGCAACACCTCGGCGCGCACCACCGCGGTGCTGGTGATACTGGGCCTGATCGGCGGCAGCTTCTTCTATGGCGAGGTGGTGATCACCCCGGCGATCTCGGTGATGTCGGCGATAGAAGGATTGGAAATAGCCGCGCCTGCGCTCGACGCCTATATCGTCCCGCTCTCCATTCTGGTGCTGACGCTGCTGTTCGTTATCCAAAAACACGGCACCGGCAGCGTCGGCAAGCTGTTCGCCCCGGTAATGCTGCTGTGGTTCATCGTGTTGGCGGTGCTGGGCGCGCGCAGCATCATTTCGAACCCGGAAGTGCTGCAGGCGCTGAACCCCAAATGGGCGCTCAACTTCTTTATGGAATATAAGAAGGTGTCGTTCTTCGCGCTGGGGGCGGTGGTGCTGTCTATCACCGGCGTTGAGGCGCTGTATGCCGATATGGGGCACTTCGGCAAGTTCCCGATCCGCCTGGCCTGGTTCACCGTGGTGCTGCCTTCGCTGGTGCTCAACTACTTCGGCCAGGGCGCGCTGCTGCTGAAAAATCCGGAGGCGATCAAAAACCCGTTCTTCCTGCTGGCGCCCGATTGGGCGCTGATCCCGCTGCTGATTCTGGCGACCCTGGCGACGGTGATCGCTTCGCAGGCGGTGATTTCCGGCGTCTTCTCGCTGACTCGCCAGGCGGTGCGCCTGGGCTATCTGTCGCCGATGCGCATCATTCACACCTCGGAAATGGAATCCGGCCAGATCTACATTCCGGTGATCAACTGGACGCTGTACATCTCGGTGGTGCTGGTGATCATAGGTTTCGAGCACTCCAGCAACCTGGCGGCGGCGTACGGCATCGCCGTCACCGGCACCATGGTGCTGACCAGCATTCTGGTCACTTCGGTGGCGATTAATAACTGGCACTGGAACCGCTTCCTGGCGATCGGCATCGTAACCATCTTGCTGATCATCGACGTGCCGATGTTCTCCGCCAACGCCCTGAAGCTGTTCTCTGGCGGTTGGTTGCCGCTGACCTTGGCGCTGGTGATGTTCATCATTATGACCACCTGGAAGAGCGAGCGCTTCCGCCTGCTGCGCCGCCTGCACGAACACGGCAACTCGCTGGAGGCGATGATCGCCTCGCTGGAGAAATCGCCGCCGGTGCGGGTGCCGGGTACCGCGGTGTTCCTGTCGCGCGCCACCAACGTCATTCCTTTTGCGCTGTTGCATAACCTGAAACACAATAAGGTGCTGCATGAGCGCGTGGTGCTGCTGACGCTGCGCACCGAGGATGCGCCTTACGTGCACAACGTGCGCCGGGTGACCATCGAGCAGCTGTCGCCGACCTTCTGGCGGGTGGTGGCCAGCTACGGCTGGCGCGAAACGCCGAACGTGGAGGAAGTGTTCCACCGCTGCGGGCTGGAAGGGTTGCCGTGCCGCATGTCGGAGACGTCGTTCTTCATGTCCCATGAATCGCTGATCCTCACCAAGCGGCCATGGTACCTCTACCTGCGCGGCAAGCTGTTCGTCGCTCTGAGCCGCAACGCGCTGCGGGCGCCGGATCAGTTTGAGATCCCGCCGAACCGGGTCATCGAGCTCGGCACGCAGGTCGAGATCTAACCCGCCTGACAGGGGCTCAGCATGGCTGAGCCCCTTTTGTTTGCGCTTTTTCCACGCGCGAACGAAACGTTTCGATAGCGATCACACTTCTGCATTGTCCCGGTTGCCTTCCCCTGCCGTTTTTTTAAACTCCTCCAGAGAGCGAAACGTTTCGCTAGCGGAGTGAGAAGATGAAAAAAGGCGTATTACTGAATTCCGACGTGTCTGCCGTGATTGCCCGGCTGGGGCATACCGATCAGCTCACCTTGTGCGATGCGGGTTTGCCGATACCGGCGGCGACGCAGCGCATCGATCTGGCGCTGACGCAGGGCGTGCCGACCTTCATGCAGGTGTTCGCGGCGGTCACGCAAGAGATGCAGGTAGAAAGCGCCATCCTGGCGGAAGAAATCGTGAAACAAAATCCGCCGCTCCACGAGGCATTGTTGGCTGAACTGACCGCACTGGGCCAACGCCAGGGCAATACCATCGGCGTGCGTTATATCAGCCATCAGGCGTTTAAAGCGCAAACCGAGCACAGCCGGGCGGTGATCCGCAGTGGGGAGTGTTCGCCTTACGCGAACGTGATCCTGTGCGCAGGCGTAACTTTCTGAGGCGCGTATGCAACCTTTACTGCAACTGAAAGGGATTGATAAAGCCTTTCCCGGCGTGAAGGCGCTTTCCGGCGCCGCCCTCAGTGTTTATCCCGGCAAGGTGATGGCGCTGGTGGGGGAAAACGGCGCCGGGAAGTCCACCATGATGAAAGTGCTGACCGGCATCTACCAGAAAGACGCCGGCAGTCAGTATTTTCTCGGTAAAGAGGTGGTATTCAACGGGCCTAAGGATTCGCAGGAAGCGGGCATCGGCATTATCCATCAGGAGCTGAACCTGATCCCGCAGCTGACGATTGCGGAAAACATCTTCCTCGGCCGCGAGTTCGTCAACCGTTTCGGCCGCATTGACTGGAAGCGCATGTACGCCGAGGCCGATCGCTTGTTGGCGCGCCTCAACCTGCGCTACAGCAGCCACCGGCTGGTGGGGGAGCTGTCGATCGGCGATCAGCAGATGGTGGAGATCGCCAAGGTACTGAGCTTCGAATCGAAAGTGATCATCATGGACGAACCGACCGATGCGCTGACCGACACCGAAACCGCCTCGCTGTTCAAGGTGATCAACGAGCTGAAGGCCGAAGGGCGCGGCATCGTTTATATCTCGCACCGCCTGAAAGAGATTTTTGAAATCTGCGACGACGTGACCGTGTTCCGCGACGGGCAGTTCATCGCTGAGCGGCCGGTGAGCGAGCTGCAGGAAGATTCGCTGATAGAGATGATGGTCGGCCGCAAGCTGGAAGAACAATACCCGCGCCTTGATTTGCCGCGCGGGGAAAAGCGGCTGGACGTCAGCCACCTTTCCGGACCCGGCGTTGAAGACGTCAGCTTTACGCTGTACCGCGGCGAGATCCTCGGTGTGGCCGGGCTGATGGGCGCCGGGCGCACTGAATTGATGAAGATCCTGTACGGCGCCGCGCCGCGTAAGGCCGGCACCGTCAGCCTGGACGGCCGCGACGTGGTCACCCACTCGCCGCAGGACGGGTTGGCGAACGGCATCGTCTATATCTCGGAAGACCGCAAGCGCGACGGCCTGGTGCTGGGCATGTCGGTGAAGGAAAACATGTCGCTGACCGCGCTGCGCTACTTCAGCCGCGCCGACGGCAGCCTGAAACAGGCCGACGAGCGGCAGGCGGTGGGGGATTTCATCCGCCTGTTCAATATCAAAACGCCGTCGATGGAGCAGCCGATCGGCCTGCTTTCCGGCGGCAACCAGCAAAAAGTGGCGATCGCCCGTGGTTTGATGACCCGGCCGAAAGTGCTGATCCTCGATGAGCCGACGCGCGGTGTCGACGTCGGCGCCAAAAAAGAGATCTATCAGTTAATCAACCAGTTCAAGCAGGAAGGGCTGAGCATCATTCTGGTGTCTTCGGAAATGCCGGAGGTGATGGGCATGAGCGATCGCATTCTGGTGATGCACGAAGGGCATCTCAGCGGCGAGTTCCCGATTGAACAGGCCACCCAGGAAGCGTTGATGGCGGCAGCCGTCGGCAAGCAATACGGCGTAAAGCAGGAGTAATCAGATATGAGTTCCCAGACTATCGCAGCCAAGCGCTGGTTCAGTAAAGAGTGGCTGTTAGAGCAGAAGTCGTTGATTGCGCTGCTGGTGCTGATCGCCGTGGTCTCTTCCATGAGCCCGAACTTCTTCACCCTGAACAACCTGTTCAATATTCTGCAGCAGACTTCGGTGAACGCCATCATGGCGGTGGGGATGACGCTGGTGATCCTCACGTCCGGCATCGATCTGTCGGTAGGATCGCTGTTGGCCCTGACCGGCGCGGTGGCGGCGTCGATCGTCGGCTTTGAGGTCAACGCGCTGGTGGCGGTGGCGGCGGCACTGGCGCTCGGCGCCGCGATTGGCGCCTGTACCGGGGTGATCGTCGCTAAAGGCAAGGTGCAGGCCTTTATCGCCACGCTGGTGATGATGCTGCTGCTGCGCGGCGTCACCATGGTGTACACCAACGGCAGCCCGGTCAATACCGGTTTCACCGACGTGGCCGACACCTTCGGCTGGTTCGGCATCGGCCGTCCGCTGGGCGTGCCTACGCCGATCTGGATCATGGCGATCGTGTTCATCGCCGCCTGGTATATGCTGCACCATACGCGCCTGGGCCGCTATATTTATGCCCTGGGCGGCAACGAAGCGGCGACCCGCCTGTCCGGCATCAGCGTCGATAAAGTGAAGATTATCGTCTACTCGCTGTGCGGCCTGCTGGCGGCGCTGGCCGGGGTGATCGAAGTGGCGCGCCTGTCGTCGGCGCAGCCGACCGCCGGCACCGGCTATGAGCTGGACGCCATCGCCGCCGTGGTGCTGGGCGGCACCAGCCTGGCCGGCGGCAAGGGGCGCATCGTCGGCACGCTGATCGGGGCGCTGATCCTCGGCTTCCTGAACAACGGCCTGAATTTATTGGGTGTTTCTTCCTACTACCAAATGATCGTGAAGGCAGTGGTGATACTGCTGGCGGTTCTGGTAGATAACAAAAGCAACAAGTAACCTCCCCCTACAGGAATCACGATGATGAAAATGAAAAAACTGGCAACCTTAGCTTCCGCCATCGCGCTGAGCGCCACCCTGAGCGCCAATGCCATGGCCAAAGACACCATCGCGCTGGTGGTGTCCACCCTCAACAACCCGTTCTTCGTCTCGATGAAGGATGGGGCGCAGCAAGAGGCCAACAAGCTGGGCTACAACCTGGTGGTGCTGGATTCCCAGAACAACCCGGCGAAAGAGCTGGCCAACGTGCAGGATCTGATGGTGCGGGCGCCCAAGCTGCTGTTGATCAACCCGACCGACTCCGATGCGGTGGGTAACGCCATCAAGATGGCCAACCAGGCTAAGATCCCGGTCATCACGCTGGACCGCGTGGCGAGCAAGGGTGACGTGGTGAGCCACATCGCTTCGGATAACCGCGTGGGCGGCAAAATGGCCGGTGATTTCATCGCCAAGAAAGCGGGCGCCGATGCCAAGGTGATTCAGCTGGAAGGCATCGCCGGCACCTCTGCCGCGCGTGAACGCGGTGAAGGCTTCAAGCAGTCGCTGGATCAGAATAAATTCAAACTGTTGGCCAGTCAGCCGGCCGATTTCGATCGCACCAAGGGCCTGAACGTGATGCAGAACCTGCTGACCGCGCACCCGGATGTGCAGGCGGTGTTCGCCCAGAACGATGAAATGGCGCTGGGTGCGCTGCGCGCGCTGCAAACCGCCGGTAAAACCGACGTGATCGTGGTAGGCTTCGACGGCACCGCTGACGGCGTGAAAGCGGTCGAAGGCGGCAAGCTGGCGGCGACGGTGGCGCAGCGTCCCGATCAGATCGGCGTGATCGGCGTGGAAACCGCCGATAAAGTGCTGAAAGGCGAAAAAGTGCCGGCGACCATCCCGGTCGATTTGAAACTGGTCACTCAGTAAGTCATACCAGCGCCATCGGAACGGGGCGTTTACGATGGCGCGCAATTCAGGAATCAATGCGATGGAAACAGGTAAGCTGGTGGTTCTTGGCAGCATCAATGCCGACCATATCCTCAATATTGAACAGTTCCCCCACCCGGGCGAAACGGTGATCGGGAAACAGTATAAGGTGGCGTTTGGCGGCAAGGGCGCGAATCAGGCGGTGGCGGCCGGGCGCAGCGGGGCGAAGATCGCCTTTATCGCCTGCGTGGGCGCCGACGATATCGGCGAACGTGTCCGCCGGCAGCTGGCGAGCGATTGCATTGATACCCAGCCGATTGAAGCCATCGCCGACACCACCACCGGCGTGGCGCTGATCTTCGTCAACGCCGAAGGCGAGAACGTGATCGGCATCGATGCCGGCGCCAACGCCGCGGTAACGCCGGATTACCTGGCGCGCTACCAACAAAAAGTGATCGACGCCGATGCCCTGCTGATGCAGCTCGAGTCGCCGCTGGAGACGGTGATCGCCGCCGCCCGCCTGGCGAAACAACATCAAACGCAGGTGATCCTCAACCCGGCTCCGGCGCGTGAGCTGCCGGACGAGCTGCTGGGCATGATCGATATGATCACCCCGAATGAAACCGAAGCCCAGCGCCTGACCGGCATCGCCGTGGACAACGAAGCGGATGCGGCGCGTGCGGCGCAGGCGCTGCACGACAAGGGCATCGCGACGGTGATCATCACCCTCGGTAGCCGCGGCGTGTGGCTGAGCGAAAACGGCAACGGCAAACGGGTGCCCGGTTTTAAGGTGCAAGCGGTGGATACCATCGCCGCCGGCGATACCTTTAACGGTGCGCTGGTGACCGCCCTGTTGGAAGGCAAGATCATGGCCGATGCGGTGCGTTTCGCCCATGCGGCGGCGGCGATCGCCGTGACCCGCCCCGGCGCGCAACCTTCGGTGCCCTGGCGTGAAGAGATCGACGCCTTCTTGCAGCAGCAGGGGTGATCCTTTGGCCACCATGAAAGATGTCGCCCGCCTGGCGGGCGTTTCAACCTCTACCGTGTCGCATGTGGTCAACAATAATCGTTTTGTCAGCGACAGCGTGCGCGACAAGGTCATGGCGGCCGTGGAACAGCTGAACTATGCGCCTTCTGCGCTGGCGCGCAGCCTGAAGCTCAATCAGACGCGCACCATCGGCATGCTGGTGACCGCCAGCAACAACCCGTTTTATGCCGAAGTGGTGCGCGGCGTGGAGCGCAGCTGCTATGAACGTGGCTACAGTTTAATCCTGTGCAATACCGAAGAAGACGCCGCGCGCATGAACCGCAGCATGGAGACGCTGCTGCAAAAGCGCGTCGACGGTTTGTTGTTGATGTGCACCGAAAACCACCGGCCATCGCAAGATGCCCTGAGCCGCTACCCGTCATTGCCGATCGTGATGATGGACTGGGCGCCGTTCGAGGGCGCCAACGACATTATTCAGGATAACTCGCTGCTGGGCGGCGAGATGGCGACCGATCATCTGATCGCCCGCGGCTACCGCAAGATTGCCTGCATTGCTGGCCCGGAGGATAAAACCACCGCTCGTCACCGACTGGAAGGCTATCGCAACGCAATGCGTCGCGCCGGATTGCCGGTTTCGCCAGGGTATGAAGTGCATTGCGATTTTGAGTTTGAGGGCGGGGTGAACGCCATGCGCCAACTGCTGGCGCTGAACGAGCCTCCGCATGCGGTATTTGCCGGCAACGACGCGGTGGCGGTAGGCGTTTATCAGGCGCTGTATCAGGCCGGGCTTTCCGTGCCGCAGGATATGGCGGTGATGGGCTACGATGACATTGAGTTGGCGCGTTATCTGGCGCCGCCGCTGAGCACCATTCATCAGCCGAAGGATTCGCTGGGCGAACTGGCGATCGATGCGCTGATCAACCGCCTGCAGAACCCGGAGCGCGCGCCCCAGGTGCTGGTGCTGACGCCCGAGCTGGTGGAACGCGCATCGGTGGGCCGCCGTTAACTCGCCGCCTTGGCTTCTTTCTTGCTTTCCTGGCCGCTGATCAAATTGCGGCCATCTTTCCTTCTCAGCAACATAAACACCAGCGCCGACGCCACGGTGACGATCCCCATGGTGATAAAGGTGTAATGGAAGTGGTCGATCATGGTGCCTAACGACAGGGATTCGTAAAAACGCAGCACCGCCGCGCTGATCGCCACGCCGAAGCTGATGGACAGCTGCTGGGTGACCGCCAGGACGCTGTTGCCGGCGCTGGCGTTGGCGTCGTTCAAATCTGCCAGGCTGATGGTGTTCATGGCGGTAAACTGGGTGGACATCGCCATGCCCAGCACGAACAGCGGCAGGATCATCAGCCACAGCGGCATGCCCGGGCTTTGCAGGGCGAACTGGGCGATCAGCACTCCGATGATAACGGTAATGCCGACCAGCGTTTTACGGTAGCCGAACCAGCGCAGCACCTGAGTGACGGTGGATTTCGCCATCAGCGAGCCGATGGCTGTTGGCGCCATCATGCAACCGGCGACGATCGCCGTATAGCCGAATCCCACCTGCAGCATGAGCGGCATTAAAAATGGCACGCAGCCGGTGCCCAGCCTGGAGGCGACGTTGCCGGCGATACCGACCGAGAAGGTGCGGGTTTTGAACAGGTCGAGACCGATCAGCGGCTGAGGGTGACGGCGGGCGTGCGCGATGTAGCCGAACAGCATCACAAAGCCGCTGAGCAGAATACCCAGCGAAACGTAGCTTGCCAGTACCCGCTCGCCAAACAGCTCCAGCCCGGTGGAGATCAGCACCAGGCTCAGGCCGAACAGCATGAAGCCAAGAAAATCGAAGCGGCGTTTGGGCGTAGTGAAGTCCGGCATGTATTTGCGCGCATAGAAGATGCCGAGCAGGCCGATAGGGATATTGATCAGGAAAATCCAGTGCCAGGTGGCGTAGGTGACCAGCCACCCGCCCAGCAGCGGCCCCAGAATCGGCCCGACCAGGCCGGGCATGGTGACGAAGTTCAGCACCGGCAGCAGTTCGCTGCGCGGGTAGGCGCGCAGCAGCGCCAACCGCGCGACCGGCATCATCATCGCGCCGCCGATGCCCTGCAGCACGCGAGAGGCGACCAGCGCGCTCAACGTGGGGGAGAGGGCGCACAGCAGCGAGCCGAGGGTGAATAGCGTGACGGCGAAGATGAACACGCGCCGGGTGCCGAAGCGGTCCGCCAGCCAGCCGCTGACCGGGATCAGCATCGCCACCGTCAGCGTATAGCTGATGACGGCCGATTGCATCGCCAATGGCGAACGCCCCAGGCTTTGGGCGATCGCCGGCAGCGCGGTGTTGAGGATAGTGGCGTCCAGCGCCTGCATAAAGAACGCCATTGCGGCGATCCACGGTAGTCCTGCCATACTGCGCGCGGATTGGGTCATGGTCGGTCCTGGTTAAATGGTCGTCTGTCCCTCGTCTCTTTCTTCTATATATAAGCGGGGAGCGTGTCTAGTCTTTCTCTTTCAGCAGCACCTGGCAGGCGACGAGCGCGCCGGCGCTGTCCCCGGCGAGTATCGCATCGACGATAGCCTGATGATGGCGCAGCTTGATCACTTCATTACCGGTGATGGCGCGGAAGTAGCTTTGGTACACCGAACTGAACAGGTTGGCGAACGAGGTCAGGAACGGGTTGCCGCTGGCCTCATAGATGAGCTGGTGGAATTGGGTATCGACCTGGATCCAGCGCTCGCGGTCAAACTGGGTATGCAGCGCGCGCATTTCCGCCATCAGCTCCGCCAGCAGCTTGGTTTGCTGTGGGCTGGCGTGGTTTGCTGCCAACGCACAGGCCTGTGGCTCCAGCGAGGTGCGCAAGATAAGGAAGTGTTGCATCACCTGATCGAAGTTTTCCCGCGTCATCCACCAGGTCAGTAAATCCTGATCGAGGAAATTCCATTGGCTCTGCGGCATCACGCGGGTGCCGATGCGCGGGCGCGGTAGCAACATGCCTTTGGCGGCTAACATCTTTACCGCTTCGCGTACTGCGGTGCGGCTGACGCCGAATTGCTCGCCCAGTTCCATTTCACCGGGCAGGATGCTACCGGCCTGATAATCGCCCGCCAGAATTTGTTGGCCGAGTTTCTCTGCAAGCAGATAAGAAAGATTGCGTTGGGCGGCCTGTTGTTGTGCATTTAGCGGCATGGCTGCGGGTCCTTACTGACATCGTTACTTCTATTTTACTCCAGCGATCGCCAGCTTTTATGGCTGTTTGCTGGAAAAAGTGACATAAATTCGTCGCTTTTTCGCCCTTTTGTTGAAAAAAAA
>NZ_CAMFLB010000010.1:0-297144 GCF_945957435.1 Serratia sp. PL7
TTGCTTAAATTAAACTCATCAACGACTAATTCCTGCCTCAATTAGCGTCAATTTCTGATTATTGTTGCCTGCTAATCAAAAGTCTTATGCACAATAGGGCGTTTTTGATCAACAAAACTGCTGCCATAATCCTCTCAAGCTGTTTTGATAAACAAACCGAGAGAACACAATTATGAGCATCCCTGCATTTGGCTTAGGTACCTTCCGTCTACAAGATCAAGTGGTGATCGATTCCGTTAGCACCGCTCTGGAACTGGGCTACCGTGCCATCGACACCGCACAAATCTATGAGAACGAAGCGGCCGTAGGCCAAGCTATCGCGGCCAGTGGCGTGAAACGTGAAGAGCTATTTATCACCACCAAAATCTGGATCGCCAACCTGGGCAAAGACCAACTGGTCCCTAGCCTGCAAGAAAGCCTGAAAAAGCTGCAAACCTCCTATGTGGATCTGACCTTGATCCACTGGCCGTCACCGAACGATGAAGTCTCGGTTGCCGAGTCTATGGCGGAGTTGGTGAAGGCTAAGGAACTCGGACTGACGCGTCAGATTGGTATTTCCAACTTCACCGTTGAACTGATGCAGCGCGCTATTGATGCGGTGGGGGCTGATGCGATTGCCACCAACCAAATCGAGCTCTCACCGTATCTGCAAAACCGTCAGGTGGTTGAATTTGCAAAACAACATGGCGTTGCCATCACCTCCTATATGACGCTGGCTTATGGCAAGGCGTTGCAGGATGAAGTCATCAATAATATCGCCAAGCGCCGTGACGTGACCGCCGCTCAGGTGATCCTGGCTTGGGCTATGCAACTGGGATATGCGGTGATCCCGTCTTCGACCAAGCGTGAAAATCTGGCAAGCAACCTGTTGGCTCAGCAATTGACGCTGTCTGATGATGAAATGGCGGCGGTTGCAGCATTGGAATGCAATGGTCGCCTGGTTAGTCCGGAAGGTCTGGCACCAAACTGGGATTGATAGGTTGGCCGTCTGTGGTTTTGAGGCCACAGACGGCTTAGCTGATTTTAACGAGCGATCTTTTGGTGCAGGGCGATAATCTCTCGGCCCATTTCCATCAGCATAATCGCGTTCATCAGATGGTCCTGTGCATGGACCATCACCAGATGAACCGGAATTTTACCGCTGCCTTCGTCCATTTCGATCAGTTTAGTTTGTACCTGATGAGCGCCAGAGAGTGCTTCCTGCGCTTGTTGCATATACTGTTCGGCCTGAACGAAATCTTCTTCTTCGCGCGCACAGCGCATGGCTTGAAACACCAGACTGCGGGCGTAACCCGCATTGGCAATCAGCTCCATCACTTCGTTTTCCAAATCCATATTAGGCTTCCTCAATCAGCGCCAGGGCTTGATCCAATACCTTGTCACCCTTCATGGTGCCGTAGGCCATCATATCGATGCAGGCGACTTTTTTATGGTGCTCGTGGGCAATCTTCTCGCACTCTGCCAGCTTATAGCGGATCTGCGGCCCCAGCAGTGCGACGTCAAATTCGGTTACCGCCGTTTTGTATTCACGGATCGACTTGGCGCAGATCTCGGCGTCAATGCCGCGCGCTTTGGCTGCTTCTTGCATCTTTTTCACCAGCAGACTGGTGGACATACCCAAGTCACACACTAACAGGATCTTTTTCATGTTATTTCTCCAGGCGTTCCAGCAAATGCTGGATTAAAAGTGGGATCGGTCGGCCAGAGGCCACGCTACGGCCATTTTCGCGCCACAACGCAGTGCCGCTGATATCAAGGTGTGCCCAGGGAATATTCGCCGGGCTGAAACGACTCAGGAAGTAGGCGGCGGAGGTACTGATCGCCGCATTGTTGGTCGGCGTGTTACACAGGTCGGCAATATGACTCTCCACCTGTTTGCTGAAGCGATCGTCCAACGGCAACGACCACAGAGGATCGCCACTGCGCAAGCCTGCCTGAGTGAGATCGTGACGCAGGTTTTCATCCTCGGTCATCAGGCCGCTAAGATCGTAACCCAAGGCCTTGACCACCGCGCCGGTGAGCGTAGCCAGATCGATCACGTATTCTGGCGGCCGCTGATTATTGGTCAACCTGCTGGCGTAGGCGATGCCATCGGCCAGCACCAGTCGCCCCTCGGCATCGGTGTTGTTGATTTCCACGGTTAAGCCGCTGTAGCTGGTTGCGACATCTCCAGGGCGCATCGCTGCCGGGCCAATCATATTTTCGGCCAGCGCCAGTACGCCAACCAGACTGACCGGCAGCTTGAGTTCTGCCACGGCCAGCATCAGGCCAAAGACGTTAGCTGCGCCGCACATGTCATATTTCATGGTGTACATGCCATCGCCGCCCTTTAGCCACAGGCCACCGGTATCGAAAGTGATACCTTTGCCCACGTAGGCGCTGAAGGGGCCAGTGACGCTCCCCTGGTAACGTATCACCACCAGACGCGGAGGATTATCGGCACCTTTACCTACGGCCTGTAGCAAGCCCAGACCTTGTTCAGCGATCTGCTGTTCATCCAACACTTCGCAGCTCAGGCTAGGATAGGGGGCAATCTGGCGGGCGATCTCGCTGGCAAAGAATGCCGGGGTGCAGCGATCGCTTGGCATGTCGGCAATGCGTCGTGCTGCCTTCATCCCTATGGCGGTGGCAGCCGCTTGAGACAGGCGTGGCTCGAGAGTGGCTCGCTGCTCCGGCTGGCAATAGAACACCAACTCCTGGATACGCGGTGTGGGCGGCGTTTCTGCCTTTTTCAGCCCGAGATCGCTCAGTTGGTAATCCAGGTTGAACAGGAAATGCAGCAGAGGGGTCAGTGCCGGCAGGCTGCGGTGATCAAACGCCGTGCAGTCGACAATCAACTGCGTACTAGTACCACTGCGTAGTAGAGGACGCAGTGCGGTGACCAGCTTGCTGGTTTGCCCATCGAACCAGAACGTTTTTGGCAACAGCGTGACGCGGCCTGCCGGAGCACAGCCATAGGCGCAGTCGGCGATTTGCTGCTGGGCGGTGGCATGGAGTTCCTGTAACAGAGCTGCATTGCAGGGTAATTGCAGTGGGCTGCCGGGGTAGCTAATCACATGGCTGTTAACTCCCCATGCGGGGATTTCACTCTGTAACCGATATTTAATCAAAATGGATCTCCTCAATCGGCGCGCGAATGCGCTCGGCATAGTCGGCTAGCCATTGCTCGCTGGCTGGGGTGAAGTGGGTATGCTCGGCGCGGCGTTCTGCCAGGTACACCGTTGGTGGCTGGATAGCGCTGGCGACCACAAACGAGAAAGTTTTGATATTGGTAGAAATACCGAACTCCCCTTGCCGATTCATACAGACTACGGAGAGATCGCCCACCCGGCCAAAGCGGGCTATCAGCCGATCTTCCAACTCGAAGACGACCGAATCGGCCGCCTGTTGTGGCGTCATACCTTGCTGCATACGACGCACGATCTCATAGCTGGTGCAGCCTTTCATCAGGTCTTCACCCACGCCCGTGGCGGTTGCGGCACCGATCTGGCTGTCACAGTAGAAACCGGAACCAATCACCGGTGAATCACCCAGGCGGCCACGACGTTTCATAAACAACCCGCTGGTAGACGTGGCCACGCTCATTGAACCATGCAGATCGAGGCCGATAATGCCGACGGTATCGTGGCCATCGTAGGGGCTAAGGCCCTTATCGATGGTTTCGCGGCAGCGCTTACGATAGTGCTGGGTTGCACGCTCGGTGAGCATGGTCTTGTCGGCAAAACCCTGGCTAAGGGCCCACTCACGTGCGCCAGCTCCCACCAGGACGCTGTTGAAGCGTTCGCGGCTCAGCGCCTGGGCAACCTTCACCGGGTTAGCGATATCCACCAGGTTGCCAACGGCACCAAAGGCCAGCGTATCGCCATCCATAAAGGCCGCATCCAGTTCTACCTCACCATTTTCGGTAGGTAGACCACCGTAACCGACAGATTTATAAAACGGAAAATCCTCCACTTCCGCCACCGCGCTAACCACGCTTTGTGTGGCGCTTGCCCCGGCTTTCAGCGTTTCACTGGCCTGGGTGACGCCTTCCAGTGCCATACGCCAGGTTGCAATCATTCCCCACATATCAAACTCCTGATGTTTCGGCTGCGCGATACTGTTTGTCCAGAATGCGCAGGAAAGGCAGATAAAGCATGGCACCGATCAGCAGGTTAACGATCTGCATCAGGCTGCCACTCAAATGGCCGGTCACGATAAAGCCACTGATCACCGGCGGTAGCGTCCAGGGGATAAATACCCCGGTAGTGACGGCGACGGCCCCCACCTTCATCGCCACGTATTGCACGGTAACCAACACCACCGGCACCAGGTTGAAGGGGATCAGCATGATGGGGTTCATGATCACTGGCAGGCCAAACAGGATCGGTTCATTAATGTTGAAGATTGAAGCTGCGGCCCCCATGCGGCCTACTTCGCGAATACTATTGCTACGGGCAAAGAACAGAATGGCGATCACCAGCGACAGGGTGGCACCAGCACCGCCCATCCAGACCATATCGAAGAACTGTTCGGTGACGATGTGCGGTGGCGTGACCCCGGCCTGGATAGCGGCGATGTTGTCGGTCTGGTTTTCCATCCACAGCGGGCGGATGATGCCGTTGACCATCGAACCAGAGTTGATCCCCACCGACCATAGGATGGTGATACTCAACACCGTCAGCAGAGCGCCAATATAGGAAGTGCCAAAGTGACGTACCGGCGTGGCGACTACGTTATAAATAAACTGATGAATGGTTTGGTAGCTGGTGTGTTCGAACAGAATACGGATCGCCAGCACCAGAATGATCACGAACAGTGCAGGCAGCAGAGCGGCGAAGGATTCCTGTACCGCAGGTGGCACGCCTTCGGGCATTTTGATGATTAGCTTGCGGCGCTTGAGGTAGCAGAACAGTTCGGTCCACAGCAGTGAGCCGATCATCGCCACAAACAGCCCCTTGCTGCCGATCCACTCGGTCGGGATCACATTGATATTGCCCAAGGCTTCTACCTTGATAAACGGCGTGAGGATCAGGAAGCATACCAGCGACAGAATACCGCTGGAGACGCGATCCTCATCATAATGTTCCGCCAGGCGGTAAGCGGTAAGGAAACTGACGAACAGCGACATGGTGGAGAACACCGCGTTGAACGGGATCTCGATGATATTGCTCCAGCTGGCACCAAACAGGCCCGCCATAAACTGCTGGTAACCCTGATTGGGGAACGATGAGATCACCAGCAGGATCGAGCCGACGATAATGAACGGCATAAAGGAAACATAGGCACCGCGAATGGCACACAAATGCCTCTGCTGTGCGGCCTTGGCCGCCAGAGGCATCAGCTTGGCTTCAAGAAATCCCAGAGCGTTGTTCATGGTAAACCCCATAGGTATGCGTATTGGAGGAAACAGGTAAGGGTGGCGACTTATTGGCTGGGATTATCAGTGAATGGATTTTAAAGAAAGGTGAATCAGTTCACAGTGTGAGGTGAATTTATAAAATATCTCACAAGATTAGTTATGATGAGGCATCAATTTTAGTGTGGAGTCTACGATGGAAATCAAGCTACATGCCAATGCGACCACTACCCCACGAGTACGGCGTTATATCCAGCAATCGGATAAAAGCGATCGCGTATTGGCGCAGGAGCTGGGTATTTCCGTGGCGACGGTACGCCGTTGGCGGCAGCGCCAGGATGTCGCCGATCGCCATACGGTGCCCAAGAGCCTTCGCAAGGCACTGACAGACGAACAGAGTTTGCTTATCAACTGGCTGAGACAAAAATTACAGCTGCCGCTGGATGAGCTGCTGGTGGTGGTGGTTCAGGGCATGCAACAGCCGATCTCCCGTGCGGGCTTGGATCGCTATCTGCGCGGTGTGGGCCAGCGTAGTGAGGCAGAAAATAGGGCGCTACGAGGTAAAAAGGCGGTAAAAGCGGGTGAACTGCCGGGAACTCTCGCTCTTTTTTATCAACGAATTAGCCTATCGGCCGAAGATGGCGGCGAGCAACACCTCTTGTGGGCCGAAGAGAAGGTCAGCGGCTGGCTGAGTGCACGAGCCTTTGCGGGAGCCTCGCCGATGCTGGTGGTCAACTGGCTGAAGGAACTGTTACCGCACTGCCCAGGTGATATACAATCTATTGAGACTGAAAATAAAAAGCTGTTCGGCAATCGCGAGTCTCAGGCCCATCCCTTACAGCTATGGTGTCGGGAGCAGGGGATAAGGTTGCAACAACCCGCGCTACCGCAAATGGAGATTGTGCTGCGGCTCGAAAGCCAACTGGCGGACCTGTTACCAGTAGCGGAGAACTCTTCGCTGGATGTTGTGCTGCAAGCGCTCTGTGCCAGCTATAACCAACACTGGCCGCAGAAGAAGCTGGGTGGCCTGACTCCCACCACATTCTGGTTACAACATCGGACAGGTTAGCGAGGTGTGAGGCTTTCACTAAGAAAGTCGATAAAGCTGCGCAGGCGGTTGCTTACGGCGCTGTCGCTGTAATAAACCGCATTGACCGGCACGGCAACCGGCAGTGTCTCCTTGACCAGGATCTGCACTAAATCCCCACGCTGGATATCCTCATCGATCATAAAGTTCGACAGGCAGGCGATACCGTTGCCATGTAGGCAAAGGTGGCGCTGTGTTTCTCCGCTGTTGGTGGTCAACCCCGGAGTGATCTCCAACTGCCGGCCATCGGCGCAGGCTAATGGCCAACGGTTCAGATTGGGCAGATCGTTGAAGCCGATGCAGCAGTGTTGCGCCAGATCCTCCACGCTTTGCGGGGTACCGAACTGCTGCAGATAGGCTGGTGACGTCACAATTTTTCGATAGCTGGTCATCAGTTTGCGGGCCTTCAAACTTGAGTCTGTCAGTTCCCCCACGCGGATGGCAATGTCGACCTTGCGCTCAATCAGGTTGATAAAGGTTTCTGACGAGACTAGCGAGAGCGACATTTCCGGGTAGCGGGCACGAAACTCGCCAACCAATGGGGTCAGTACGTGCAACACGACCGGCGTTGCGGCATCCACGCGCAACAGGCCCTGGGGCCGCTGGCGGCTCTCCATCAGCGCATTTTCCGCCGCGGCCATATCGCTCAGGACTTTCTGCACCTGGCGGAAATAGTTTTCTCCCTCCTGCGTCAGGCTTATCTGGCGGGTGGTGCGATTGAGCAGCGTGACCCCCAGCTTGCTCTCCAGCTTTTTTACCGTACGGCTGACCACCGAGTTTGCCTGTTCCAAGTGCTCCGCCGCGCGGCTGAAGTTACCGCATTCCACCACGGTGACAAAGGTGATCAGTTCATCCGAATTTGCCTTCATTGTTGCTCCATCAGCAAAATTTATTTGAAATTTTGAGCATTTTTATCATTTAAGCACAGGCAGATAATCACCGCTATCAACCCGAACGCTATTTTGGAGTTAGCAATGCCTCTCGCTTTACTTGCCTTGACCATCAGTGCCTATGCCATCGGCACCACGGAGTTTGTGATTGTCGGATTGATCCCGACCATCGCCGGGCAGTTGAACGTCACTGTGCCCTCTGCAGGGTTGCTGGTGACCCTTTATGCCATTGGGGTGGCGATCGGTGCTCCGGTACTGACTGCATTAACCGGCCGAGTGCCGCGCAAGATGCTGCTGGTGGGCTTAATGGTGCTGTTCACCCTTGGCAATCTGCTGGCCTGGCAGTCACCGAGCTATGAGTCACTGGTGGTTGCTCGTTTACTGACTGGCCTGGCACACGGGGTGTTTTTCTCAGTGGGTTCAACCATTGCGACTAGCCTGGTAGCCAAAGAGAAGGCGGCAACGGCCATCGCCATCATGTTTGGTGGCTTGACCGTTGCGCTGGTGACCGGCGTGCCGCTAGGCACATTTATCGGCCAGCACTTCGGCTGGCGTGAGACCTTCCTGGCGGTGTCGTTGATTGGAATGGTGGCGATTATTGCCAGCCTGATCCTGATCCCGAACAACATCAAGAACCAGGCCAGTGCCAGCATCCGCGATCAGCTGCAAGTGCTGACTCACCCGCGCTTGCTGCTGATTTACGCCGTGACCGCATTGGGCTACGGCGGGGTATTTACGACCTTTACCTTCCTGGCACCGATGATGCAGGAGCTGGCTGGTTTTTCGGCTCCGGCCGTCAGTTGGATTTTGCTGGCCTATGGCATTGCGGTAGCCATCGGTAACATCTGGGGGGGCAAGCTGGCCGACCGTCATGGCGCGGTACGTGCATTGAGCTTTATCTTTGCCGCGTTAGCCGCCTTGCTGTTGGTGTTTCAGTTTACCGCCAGCCACAGCGTCGCTGCGCTGCTGACGGTGGTGGTAATGGGGGTATTTGCCTTTGGCAATGTGCCAGGCTTGCAGGTTTATGTGGTGCAGAAGGCTGAGCAGTACACGCCGAACGCGGTAGACGTTGCTTCTGGCCTGAATATTGCGGCTTTCAACGTGGGGATCGCACTGGGATCAGTGATTGGTGGACAGACCGTAGCCTCACTAGGGTTGGCGCAAACGCCTTGGATCGGCGCGCTGATTGTGGTGGGGGCGTTGTTGTTGATCGGCCTTAGTGGCCGTTTGGATAAACGCTACCAACAGCAGTTCGCCTGATCCCATCTAGCCCCTTTCTTCTTGGCCCGCATTAGTGGGCCTTTTCGCATTCAGCGCGAACCTTTACAGACACATACACAGCATTGATTGAAATCGGCCCGCCTTGCCCCTATAACTGGATCTCTAAAAGCCATGTTGGCAGAGCCGCTCAGGCGTATACTCAATTTAGTCTTGGTAGCCATGTTGCTATCAACGTGATTTTCATCCGAACGGGAAATAGGCGAATAACGTGCCGAAACGAACTTATGCAATGAGGTATGTTGCGGGCCAGCCAGTTGAACGGATTTTCCCTGGTGCCATCAATCAGCCGCTACCGCCGGGGGCTGCGTTGCCTACGTCTGGTGCGCTGCGGGTGATGGTATGGAATATTTTCAAACAGCAGCGTGCCGATTGGCTTTCGGTGTTGAAAGACTTCGGTAAAGATGCGCAGCTGGTGCTATTGCAGGAGGCGCAGACCACGCCGGAATTGGTCAGCTTTGCCACCTCTAACTATCTGGCGGCCGATCAGGTGCCCGCCTTTGTGTTGCCGCAACACCCTTCTGGTGTGATGACGCTGGCGGCCGCACATCCGGTGTATTGTTGCCCGTTGCGCGAGCGGGAGCCGCTGCTGCGTTTGGCCAAGTCGGCGTTGATCACCGTCTATCCTTTATTAGATGGTCAACTGTTGATGGTCGTGAATATCCACGCGGTGAACTTTAGTCTGGGAGTGGATGTTTACAGCAAGCAGCTTGGCCCGATTGGTGAGCAGATCGCCCTCCATCGGGGGCCGGTGATCATGGCGGGGGATTTTAACGCCTGGAGCCGCAAGCGTATCAACGCGCTGTATCAATTTGCCAGCGATATGGCGTTGCACGAGGTCAACTTCGCCGACGATCATCGCCGCAAAGCTTTTGGCCGTCCGTTGGATTTTATCTTTTACCGCAACCTGGGCGTTACAGAGGCCTCGGTGCTGGTGACTCAGGCCTCAGACCACAATCCGCTGCTGGTGGAGTTCCATTCGCAAACCGATAAACCGGTCTGGTAGCGAAATTTGGCCAATAAAAAAGCATCCCGAGGGATGCTTTTTTTGTAGCGAAAACTTAGGTTTCCGGCGACGATTTGTTGCTGACAAACAGCGTCAGCTTCACACCGGGTTGCAGACTGCTGCCTTTGCCGAGCGTTGAGTTCCAACGCATCACGTCGTTAATTTCGACGCCGTGACGACGTGCAATGCTGGATAGCGAATCACCTTTACGTACTTGGTAGGTGATGCTGCTGTTATCTCTGGCATTGCTGGCCACTTGCAGGGTTTGCCCAACTTTCAGCGTGCTCTTGCCACGCAAATTGTTCCAACTCTGCAAATCGCTGGTCTTAACGTTCAACCGTTTGGCGATGGTGGATAACGTATCGCCGGAGCGAACCTTATACGCACTTCCGCCTGACAGGCCGCTGTTCTTCGCCAACTGGGTGGTTGGTAATGTCGCAGCTATCTGTCCGTCGGCCAACGAGTCTTTCAACTGTGCGGCATTCTTTTTGGGAACCATGATGTAATGGGGCCCATTAGGTGCCGTAACGCCTTTCTTGTAGCCAGGGTTATAAGCCTTCATCTTGGTGAGAGAAAGCCCAGACATCTCTGCCGCCTGAGTCAGCTGGATCTGCTGCCCGACATCAATACGCGCCAGTGCACGGGTTTCGTCAGTTTTTGGCAACTTGACGCCGTACTTTTTGCTGTGCTTGATGATATCGCTCAGTGCCAGCATTTTCGGGACATAGATTGACGTTTCACGCGGAAGCGACAATGCCCAGAACTCGGTGGACTTACCCTGACGTTTATTCGCCTTAACTGCCTGCATGACTCGGCCTTCACCACTGTTATAAGCAGCGACGGTCAATAACCAGTCACCGTCAAACATGCGGTTCAAACGCTCCATCATGTTAAGCGCAGCGGTCGTCGAGGCCACAACATCACGGCGCCCGTCATACCACTGATTGTTTTTCAAACCATAATTGCGACCCGTTTGCGGCACGATCTGCCATAGCCCTGCGGCATTGGCACTTGACGTGGCGTGAGGGTCAAAAGCGCTCTCCACTATGGGTAGCAGTACCAGTTCCATCGGCATATTGCGTTTCTTAATCTGCCCGACTATCCAGTACATGTACGGCTCTGCCCGTAATGTTACATCGTGGAGATAGCTCTTACTTTTTAAATATTTTCTTTTCTGTTCACGGATCCGGTCGTTTTCCGGAACCTCCATCTTCAGCTCGTCGCTAATGAAGTTCCACAGGTTCTGCTGAGCGGCGCTACTGTTACTGTCTAGCCACCGTGCCGAACTCGCTGTGTACTCTCCTGCTTCACTTTCTTGACCTGCCGAAGACAGACTCTGTGCATGTTGCTTTGGTGCCGGTACATCCTGCCAGGATGACTGGCAACCAACCAACAAGACCGAGGCGAGAAGTATCGCTTTAGCCTTCATGTGTGTGTCAATATAGTTGCTTAAAAGACGAGCAAGGATACTTTGCTTCGCCAAAAAACACAACTAAAAGCTTAGAAGGCATCCTTGCGCAGGCGTAATTCGGAAAAAACCGAATGAAGCTGGCTCGGTGGCGAATTAAAGCCTATTTCCTTTTGTAAATCAGTGTCATGGCAGCGTAAAAATAGATTAATTTTACGCTCTAATTGCAACGTTGTGGGCACGCTGGGTACGCCTTTTGCCCTTGATTGCTCAATTTGTTGCTGATATGTTTCAATTTGGCGGTCTTGCGGCAAAATTGTCCTGGCAAACTTAAGGTTTGAGAGCGTGTACTCATGTGCGCAACAAATTAGGGTTTCGTCGGGAAGTTGCGCGAGCCGTTGA
The DNA here is from genome assembly GCF_945957435.1 of Serratia sp. PL7. Lineage (NCBI taxonomy): Bacteria > Pseudomonadati > Pseudomonadota > Gammaproteobacteria > Enterobacterales > Yersiniaceae > Serratia > Serratia sp. PL7. The sequence continues at coordinate 11,410 of NZ_CAMFLB010000010.1, forward strand.
AATGAGTGGTACATTTGTTCTGCCGTCCCTTCAAAAAGCCGTCCGCAGCCCGCTGAAAAAAGCGTATCTCCACAGAAAATATAAGGTGCACTGTAGAATGCTACGTGTCCCAGGGTATGCCCTGGAACCGCGATGGTGGTGTAGCTACGCCCACCAATTTCCAGGATATCGCCATCCTGAACCAACCGATTTGCTCCCTTATTGGCGGTTTCCTGGGGGCCATACACCGGCAGATCCGGATATTGCGCAACGATTTCCGCTACGCCGCCGACATGGTCGTGGTGGTGGTGGGTCAATAATATGGCGTCGGGGGTCAGTTGCCGTTGGGACAACGCCGCCAATACCGGGCCAGCTTCGCCGGGATCGACGATCACGCATCGCCCTTGCTGGTTAGCCAATAACCAAATGTAATTGTCCTGAAAAGCGGGAATGCTGATAAGATTCATGGAACACCTCTCGTTGGCAATGGCTTGAAAGAGATACTAAACCATGAAACCAGCCCAGACTCTAGAAAAGCTCACTAGCCCTTACTCCTGGGCCGGGTTGCCGTGGGGCGAATACTATCGTGAGGGGTTGGAGCAGCAGTTGCAGCCCTGGTGGCCCAAGATGTTTGGTTTCCATCTGTTGAAGATCGGCAATCTCAGCGCCGAGTTGGATAGCGAAAAGTGCGCCATTTCGCATCAGGTTAACGTGGGATTGGCCGGGGATAACCTGCATGTGCAGGCCGATCCTTATCAACTGCCCTTTGCAGCCAAGTCCGTCGATGCCTGCCTGTTGGCCCATACGCTCTCTTATGCCGATGACCCACACCGTATGTTGCGTGAGGTCGATCGCGTCATGATTGACGATGGCTGGCTGGTGATCAGCGGTTTCAATCCTTTTAGCCTGCTAGGTCTGGGGAAGCTGATCCCCCGGTTGCGCAAACACCAGCCTTACGTCAGCCGGATGTTTACCCAGATGCGCCTGTTGGACTGGCTCAGCCTGCTTAATTATGAGGTGTTGGATCAGACGCGCTTCCATGTATTGCCTTGGCAGCGCAAGGGAGGGACTTTCTTGAGTACGCATTTACCGGCGCTTGGCTGTATGAGCGTGATTGTAGCCCGCAAGCGAACCTTGCCGCTGACGCCAACGCCGATGAAAGTGGGGGCGAGAAAACACTCTCTCAGCCGCGCAGTGGGCGCGACCAAGAGTTATCGCAAACTGCCTTAAGCTTCGGGCTTGTAGCCAACGTCGTCCTGCGTTGGGCTGCCAGCCGCATCACGTGCCAACACGTCACAACGTTCGTTTTCCGGGTGGCCGGCATGGCCTTTGACCCATTCCCAACGGATGGTATGGCGGGCAATCGCCAGATCGAGGCGCTGCCAGAGATCGACGTTTTTCACCGGTTTTTTGTCGGCGGTTTTCCAGCCGCGCTTTTTCCAGTTGTGGATCCAACTGGTGATCCCTTGGCGGACGTATTGGCTATCGGTGCTCAGCACCACTTCGCAGGGGGTGGTCAAGGCTTCGAGCGCCACAATGGCGGCCATCAGCTCCATGCGGTTATTGGTCGTCAGGTAATAACCCGCGCTGAACAGTTTCTCGTGCTGTTTATAACGCAAAATTGCGCCGTAACCGCCGGGGCCTGGATTACCAAGGCAAGAGCCGTCGGTGAAAATTTCTACCTGTTTAAGCATCTCTGGTAGACTCTTCCTATCAGTTTTATAAAAACCAAGTCTGACATAAACCAGCGCCATGAGCACAGCATTATGATCTCTACACCAACCAGACAGATCGTTCTCGATACCGAAACCACCGGTATGAACAAGCTAGGGGTTCACTACGAAGGCCACCGCATCATTGAGATCGGGGCCGTTGAGGTGATCAACCGTCGCCTGACCGGGCGCCATTTCCACGTTTACGTCAAGCCGGATCGGCTGGTGGATCCGGAAGCCTATGGCGTACACGGTATCAGCGATGAGTTCCTGGCGGATAAGCCTACTTTCGATCAGATCGCCGCTGAATTTATCGACTTTATCCGTGGTGGCGAATTAGTCATTCATAACGCAGCGTTCGATATCGGCTTTATGGATCACGAGTTCCGTATGTTGCAGCGAGATATCCCGAAGACGGAGACCTTCTGCACCATTACCGACAGCCTGTTGATGGCGCGCCGCCTGTTTCCAGGCAAGCGTAACAACCTCGATGCGCTGTGCAACCGTTATGAGATAGACAACACCAAGCGAACGCTGCACGGCGCTTTGCTCGATGCCGAGATCCTGGCGGAAGTCTATCTGGCGATGACCGGTGGCCAGACCTCGATGGCTTTCCAGATGGAGGGGGATACCCAGCAGACGGATTCAGCCCAGGATATCCAACGCATCCAACGCCCGGCTACGGCGATGAAAGTGATCTATGCCAGTGACGCAGAATTGCAGGCTCACGAATCACGTCTGGATCTGGTGCAAAAGAAGGGCGGTAGTTGCCTGTGGCGTGGCGGCGCAGCAGCCGAATAACAGCCTCTCGGGATAGAAATGACGCCTAAGCGGCATAATTAACGCGTGTTCGTTGAAAAACTGTGCAAACGACTCTTTTTATAAGAAAAGACGTTGACGGAATGGCGAGGCAACCGTAATATTCGCCTCGTTCCCACACAAGAGGGAACGTTGCGGAGCGGTAGTTCAGTTGGTTAGAATACCTGCCTGTCACGCAGGGGGTCGCGGGTTCGAGCCCCGTCCGTTCCGCCAACATTCAGGGCCATGTTATTAACTAACGTGGCCCTTTTTCTTTGCTAAAATTTCCACTATGCCATTGCCGTCTGGCTCGCATTCGCTTGTATCCTTTTTATTCGGATTCCTTCAGATTTTCATTTTGCCGCTTGGCGTGCTGACAGCATCGCAGGATGCCCTCGTCGCCCCTCTGACGTCCGCCATCGAACGTCACTGCAAGGGATCGCCATTCAAAACCGCCTGCTGGCGGAAGACGAAGCCAGCAACATCGCTTTCCATCTAGTGAGGCATACTGGCCTTGATGCGTAAATTAACGATGGCGAATTTGCAGGGCTGCGGGCAGGTAGCGCTGTAGCGGCTCAGGCGTGTTGTCGTCGATAAGCTGGCTGATCAGATCGTAGCAGTGCCAGGCCAACTGGCGGTTGTCCTGCTGCACGGTGTCGATACGCAGCGACAGCGAATCATACAGATAGTGATCGTCAAAGCTCGCCAGATGGATGTCGCAATCGAGCAAATGATGTTGGCTCATATAGCGCAGCACCCCTTCCAGCAGTCCGCAGGCGGCGGTAAACAGCGCCTTTGGCGGACGGCCGAGACGGGCGCAGAGTGCGGCGAACATCTCATAGCCGGAACTGGGATGATAGTTGCCGTTGATCACCCATTCCGGACGCAGTTGAATGCCTGCCTGTGCCAAACCCTGAGTAAAGCCCGCCAGACGGTCGCGTGATGGTGAGAGCCGTGGCTGACCGCCTAAAAACCAGAACTCATCGCTATGCTGAGGTGCGATGCGAGAAATCAGCTCTGCCGTCGGGGTAATAGAATCGGTCATCACCAGCGGCAGGCCACTTTCATTCGGGCAACGGTCAAACAGCACCACCGGCAACTGCTCGCTAAGTTTCAGGTAGTCGGCGTCGTTATGCATACAGGACGCGACGATCAGTCCATCGACCTGACGAGCAATCATATTATTGACCACCATACTCTCCTGACCGGGGTTTTCGTCGGTACAGGAGATAAGCAGCTGGATGCCCGCCTCGCGGCACAGCATCTCAAGCTCGTGGGAAAAGACCGCAAAGCCGTAGTTGGTGATTTCCGGTACTACCAGCCCGATGGTGTGGCTGCGGTTATCGCGCAGCGAGCGGGCGTGAATGCTCGGCTGATAGTGCTGCTCGCGGGCAATTGCCTGCACGCGCTCGCGCGTTTCCTGCGCCACGCGTAGCTCTTTGCCACGCCCGTTAAGCACCAGGCTGGCGGTCGCTTTGGAAACGCCAGCCAGTTCGGCGATATCTTTAATGGTAACGCGTTTGGTTTTCATTACGACGCCATGAGCCTGAAAGCAAAACGCTTATTCTACCATGCATGTCCGCAGCGGCCAGTAACAGAATGCGCCGGGCATTTTGCCCGTGAAAACCAGCTGTGCCGGATAGTTCGGGAAGTAGCGGCTGCTCATCACCCCTTCACCTTCGTTGATGAAAATTTCCACGCTCGACTGGTCGATGAAAATACGCAGCGAGCGGATCGTACCGCGCCAGTAGCGATAGTGCGTTTCGTCGCTGGCGAGGCTGCGTCGCGCCAGGCGGATGCCGTTGGCATCGCACTCCAGGGTTAACGCGCCGCCGAAATCGATGTTTAACGCGTCGTGGCAGGTAGTTTCCAGGGTGATTTCCATCGGAACCAACGGCAGGGCGGCTTCCTGCCAGCCGTGCGCTTTGCCACGCAGAGCGGTCAGTTCACGCAGTGGGCGCTGATAGAGCCTACCGTCGATAAACTCCAGCTCGCGCAGGCAGGTCATCTGATGGATCCAGCCGTTGGCACGCGTCGGCTGGAGCACCTCTTCGCCGTCCGGCACGCCCATCCAGCCGACCAGCAGGCGGCGGCCGTCGCTAGTCTGCGTAGTTTGCGGGGCGTAAAACTCGAATCCGGCGTCCAGTTCGTGCAGCTCATGGTGTTTGAAGGTGCCGCTGGCGTAGTCGAAAGCACCGGCCATCCACACCGCCGGGTAGGTATTGAGATAGCGCTCTTTCTCTTGAGCGATCCCCTGCGGGCAGCAAATCAGGACATGCTGGTCGCCGAGTGGAAACAGGTCCGGACACTCCCACATATAGCCCGCGTTACGCAGGCCATTGATGCCGCATCCGGCGATTTCACCTTTGGCCATCCACTGATGGAGGTCTGTGGAGCTGAACAGTAGCACCTTGCCGCGTTTTTGCAGATCCTGTGCTCCCAGCACCATGTACCAGCGGCCTTCATGCTGCCAGACTTTCGGGTCGCGCACGTGACCGGTATAGCCTTCCGGCAGCGGCAACACCGGGCCGAGTTTACTGAAGGTACCATCGGCGTTTTCCGTCGCCAGGCATTGCCATGCGGTTCGGCTACCATCGGCAAATTTGACGTTGCCGGTATAACACAGGGTTAGCGTGCCATCGTTATCCACCGCGCTGCCGGAGTAGCAGCCGTTGCGGTCATACTCTTCGTCAGGCATCAGCGCGATCGGTTCATGCTGCCAGTGCAGCAGATCGGCTGAACTCCAGTGCGCCCAACATTTGAACTTGTGATCGCAGGCGAGCGGATTCCACTGATAGAACAGGTGATAGCGTCCGGCAAATTCGACAAAACCGTTGGGATCGTTCATGAGCCCTGTCACGGGCGCAGGGTGCCAACGGGGGTAGTGGCTATCGGCCAGCGCGCGCGGCTGGCCCTGCATAACTGCCTGCAAAATTGCAGGCAAGCGTGATGGAAGTGACATTATTCGGCGTCCGTTTTGTATTTCAGTACCAGAGAGACCACAAAAGCGACGCCAAAGGCGATGGCCATCCCGATAATGTAGTTCAGCAGCGAGCTGGCCTGCACGATGGCCATGCCAGGGATTGCCGTAAGGCCAACCGCGGTCATGTAGACGTGCATTGACACCACCCAAGCGCCGCCCGCCGCGCCGCCGATCAGCGCGGCGATAAACGGCTTCACAAAGCGTAAATTGATACCAAAAATCGCCGCTTCGGTGATCCCCAGCATGGCAGAAAATGCCGAGGGCAGAGTAATGGCTTTGATTTTCGCGTCTTTGGTTTTAAACCATACCGCCAGACAGGCGCCGCCCTGGGCGACGTTGGCCATGGCCCAAATCGGCAGCAAGAAATTGACGCCGATGGACGGGTTGCCCAGCAGCCCGGCTTCGATGGCGTGGAAACTGTGGTGAATACCGGTAATCACAATCACCGAATAGAGACCGCCAAACAGCAGCCCGGCCAGCCAACCGGCATGGCTAATCAGTGTGCTGAGGACAAACGAGATGCCGTCGCCGAGCGCGCGACCAGCCGGGCCGATAATCAACAGGGCGATAAAACCGGAAATGATCACCGTCAGGAACGGCGTCAGGATCAGATCCAGCGCATCGGGAATGACGCGACGAAGCTGTTTCTCAACGATGCTCATAAACCACACCGCCAGCAGCACCGGGAACACCGTGCCCTGGTAGCCGATCATGGCAATTTCAAGACCGAAGAAGTTCATGGTGTGGAAACCGGCAGCTACGCCCCAGGCATTGGTCAGCGCCGGGTGGGTCAGAATGCCGCCGAGCGTCGCGCCAAGATAAGGGTTACCGCCAAACTCGCGGGCAGCGGTAAAGCCAATCAGGATCGGCAGAATAATAAACGCCGCCGAGCTGCACATATCCAGTATGATGTAGATGGCGTTGTTTGGGTCAACCCAGCCGTAGGTTTTGACCATTCCCAGCAGGCCCATCAGCAGGCCGGAGGCGACGATTGCCGGGATAATCGGTACGAAGATATTCGACAGCAGGCGGGCGATACGCTGGAAAGGGTTCAGCTTTTTTGCCGCGATGTCGGCGGTTTCCGATTTGCTGGACTCACTAATACCTGCTGCTTGGATAAAGGCGGCGTAGACTTTATTCACCACCCCGGTGCCGAAAATAATCTGCATCTGTCCAGCGTTACGGAAGCAGCCCTTAACCCCTTCGATTTTACTGATGGCCTGCTGGTCGGCCAGTGAATCATCTACCAGCACCAGACGCAGGCGCGTGGCGCAGTGCGCGGCACTGGCGATATTTTCTTTACCTCCCAAAAGCGGAAGCAGCGAGTGGGAGATCTGTTTAAAATCCATAGTACCCTCTGAATGCGTATGATTTACGTGTTTTGTGCCCGTGGCGACGGGTGCGCAGTTTCTGCGTCATTATTGTGTTCGGGGCGACAAAATGCGCTTTGTCGCCCCGGTTGTTTCTGTCGTCAGGTTTTTAACCGTCAGAACCAGGTTTCCATCTGAATACCGAAATTCCACTCACCGCCAGCGGTGAAACCGCTGCTGCCGAAGGAGTCATCGCTGGCGTAGTTATCCAGCTTTTTGCTCCAATCCATCCAGGTGGCGAACAGGCGCAGCTCGGGACGGTTGAAGAAATCACCGATGTTGCCTGCTTTAAACGTCGGGGCGAAGGTGAGTTTATAGAAACTGCCGTTAACAGCGTTGCGATCTTTGTAGCCTTCGGGATGCAGATCCATGTATTGATAGCTGCCTTCGTAGGCGAGTGCGAAGTTCTGGGTGATCTCCTGGATCAGACGCATGTTAAAGGTGACCCATTCGTAGCTATCCCCTTTGACGTAACGGTCTTTGCTGCTCTGTGCCAGTACCGCCGGGGCGATATGCCAGCGTTCGCTAAGCGGCGTGGTGCCGTAGCTGGCAAAACGCCAGGTATTGGCATCAGAGAGGAGCGCACCGTCGGAGCCGATGCCTTTGACTTCCGCTCCCAGACCGTGACCATAGAGCAGCGCGGTTTTGCTGCTGCCTTCACGCAGACCGTAGAAACTGTCGTTATGCAAGCCAACCAGTGCATGCACGCCGTTATTGGCAGCGTCGGTCTGGATGGCATTGCCGTTGTCATCTTTACGGTCGTCGTTATCTTTAGCTCGTAGGCCGCTCACCATTACCTGCACCGGACCGATAAAGTGGTTCATGCTCAGAATGTAGTTCTGCACATTGTTATCGACATTCTCCAGATCGCCGAAGTTACGCCCATAAATAGAGAAATTGCTGCGAACGCTATCGTTCCACTTCACGTCGTAAATACCGCCACCGGTTCCCGCGAGGAACACCACGTCGGAATCGAGCCAGTGGATATCAAAGTTGTCGCGGTCGAAACGTTTACCGGCCCACAGCGTGGAGCCTTTAAACGGTCCCTCAAAGCTCGGTAAACTGCCGAGTTCGGCAAACGCCTGGCGGATATTCAGGTCGCTGGAGTCTGCCGACCAGTCGTTATAGGTTTTTTGTCCATCGGCCAGCATCGCTTTGAAGCGGGTGGTCGTGCCATTATCCAGCGTCTGTTTATGCTCGAGATTCAGTTCGACGTAGGTATCGGCTTCGTTGCCCAAACGGCCGATAGCGCCGCCGGTTTCTCCGGCTGGCGTCAGGTAAGGGCCGCTTTTGCTGCTGGAGGCTGCGTCGTTCATTAACAGACCGGAGCGGGCATAGCCGTGGAACTCAAAGCCGCTTTTCTCATCGGCCTTCTTCTCAAGCTTTGCGGTCCGCTGAGCGACTTCCCGCGTGGTGTCCTGGTTTTTTTGCTGCTGCGTCGTGAGCTGCTGGACTTTTTTCTCCGCCGACTCGGCGCGGTTTTCCGCCGTTTGCGCTCTGTTTTCAGCATCCTGCAGGCGTTTTTCCAGCGCTATCAGACGGGCTTCTATGGTACTGAGATCCGTTTGCGCGTGGGCTGAGCCGGTGCCGGTTAGCAAAGCGATAAGAACCGCGAGTGTGCTTTTTTTATACATGCTGGTCGCATCCCAAAAGTAAAATTGAAAGGTGTGTGTTTTTGCTAAACCGGTTTTATTGCTATGTTAAACATGACCTGCAAGATCTGGGAATATAATTTGCTAAACCGGTTTAATAAGTGTGATAGATGCAACAAAGTGGGCCGCGCAGGGCGGCCTGAAGGATCAAAACTGGCGATTAAGATCGCGCTGGTAGGGGAGGGCGGTCATCGCACCTTTGGCCGTTGTGGCCAATGCACCACAGGCTTGTGCCAGAGTGAGCGTGGATTCCAGTGAGGCGATGTCCGTCGGCATCCCTTGCGTAGAAAGGCTGACGAGCAGGCCAGCGACAAAAGCGTCCCCCGCGCCGGTGGTATCCACGCTGGCAACGGGTTTAGTGCGGAAATGGATGAACTGCTGCTGAAATGCGGCGAGTACCCCCGCTTTACCTTGAGTGACCAGTAACAATTCAGGCTGATAACGTTCAGTTACCTTGGCGATTCCCTGTGTTAGATCATCACTGCCGCTGATCAATACCAGCTCCTCTTCCGAGAGCTTTACCACGTTTGCCAGGCGCAGGGCGCGATCGAGGCAGGCGTGCAACAGGTCCTGCTCTTGCCAGAGGTCCTGGCGAATATTGGGGTCAAAGCTGACCCGGCCTCCGGCTCGTTTGATCTGCTCCATCGCCTTGAAGGTAGTGCTGCGGCTGGGTTCGGCGCTGAGCGCGATGGAACACACGTGTAACCATTGATTGGCGGCAAATTCCGGTAGATCTTCCTCTGTCAGAAACAGGTCTGCACTGGGACGCACCATAAAGGTAAACGTCCGCTCGCCCTGATCGTCAAGGTCGACTACTACGGTGGAGGTGCGGTGCTGACTGTCGAGCCGCATATTGCTGACGTCGACAAGCTCCTGTTGCAGAGTATGGCGCATAAAGCGGCCAAACGGATCGTCGCCGACGCGCCCGATAAAGCCGCTGTTGCCGCCAAGGCGGGCGACGCCTACCGCCACGTTAGCCGGTGCGCCGCCAGGGCATTGCAGCAGGCGGCCCTCACTTTCCGGTAGCAGGTCGACGACTGCGTCACCTAGAACCCAAACTTTTGTATTCATGCTGATATTTCTCTTTAGCTAAACTTAATTAAACCGGTTTAGCACATTAAAGCATAGTGGCAGAATGAGGGGAACGTCACATTCGAAAAATTGCGAGCCAGGGCAAAAAAGAGTGGGTCGGCAAAGGGCTGGCATTCTGCAAGCAGGGGGAGCGCCAGCCCAGGCTTATAATCAGGTTCAAAGAGATGCTATCCAGTGGCAGATTCACAAAGCATGCGGCTTTGTTTTTCTATTGTACCGTCTTCATCTTTCTTCCCTTCGTTGGTTTTAGCTGAAAATGCAGCAAAGATATTTCATTTTTTATTGATAATGATTACTATTTCCATCAATGGGTGGGCCACTCATCCTGTCAGATCGTGCAACCTATTCTTTTTATTTTCAGTGCTGAGCATGTCGTGAGCCATATATCGTTCTCTGAGGTGAAGCTGGGCGTTCACCGGGTGGTGAATAAAACGCCGCTGTTTCACAACACTGAAAAACTGAAAAGGGATGGAACATGTTGGAAACTGTTCAGTCAGTCCGTTGGTTGCCGCTGACACCGGCACAGTTTGATTTTTGGGAGGAGTTTAGCTTTCACCCGCATCAGCCCGTCTCTACCGTTGCCCACCGCATTACGCTACGCGGCGAGCTTGATGAGCTGGGGCTGTTAGCGGCGTTGGAGCAGGTTGTTGCTGAAACCGATGTTTTTACCATCCAGTTTCAACTGCCTGACAATGACGAACTACCGCTACAGCGCTGTAATCCCCAACTGCGTCCTCAGGTACGTCTGCTTGAGTTACAACAGACCGATGTTGCCGAGTCGATGATGCAGGCCGACATCGAGCGTCAGCTCAATTTGCTGAGTCAGCCGCTGGCGGTCGTTTGGTTGATCCGCTTTTCACCTACGCATTACACCGTATATATCCGGGCACATCACATTATTATTGATGGTTTCGGCATGGCGCTGATCGAACATCGTCTCGCTGAGCTTTACCGCGCCCGCCTGCAAAAATCCACCGCTAGCCAACCTTTCCACGCGTTTTATGATTTTCTGGCTGAAGAGCAGCGGTACGCCAGTAGCGAAAAGTCGCAGCAGGACGCCGAATATTGGCGGCGATATGTTACCAACGCGCCTTCGCTCCCGGTTCTGCAAAAGGGAGGGGAGGACTACGGTGCGGAGTGTCTGCACAGCGAAGCGGTACTACCTGAGCGTTTTAGCCAGCAGTTGAGCACCTTTTCCGAGCGCTGCGGTACAGGCTGGCCGGATTTGCTACTGGCACTTTCCGCTGCCTGGTTGACGTTTCGGCTTTATGGGGAAAATAAGGCTGAGGTACAGCCAATCTGGGTGCCCGTTATGAATCGCCGTGGGATGGTGGCCGCCAGCGTCCCAGCGTTGGCGGTGAATATTCTGCCGCTGTTTGTTCAGGTCGAGCCACTGGAGAAGGTTGTGGACTACGTCAAACGCACCGCGAAATCGTTGCGAGACCTGCGTGCTCACGGGCGTTATCGTATTGAGACACTGGCCGCCGATCAGGGGTTGGGAAAAGGAACGCGTTACTTTTTCTCACCGTTGATCAACGTGCTTCCTTTCGATCCTCCGCTGTTTGCAGGCTGTGAAGCAGAGCGGGAAGTCATGGCGAGCGGCCCAGGGGATGGTTTTAACATTACCTGGCGTGGCCGTACGGATGCGAGCGAACTGCATATCGACATCGATGCCGATCCTGCGATGTATGCTTCGCTGAATGTCGAGGAGATGTTCACACACCTGCGCAGCTTCCTGAGCAGGGCGATGATGCCCGAAGCGGGACAGCAGCCGGTTTACCAACTGCTAAACCAATAAGATCTTCCGCCAGCGGGCTGGTTCGCTGGCGGAGATTGGCTTTTTAACGCAGCAGCGAGCAAACCTCATCGGCGTTTTTGCACTTAATCAAGGTCGCAACTGGCAGTGAAACGCCGAGTTCCACGTTGATCCTCTCTCTAAGCGTGGGCATATGGCCGAGTTTCAGCCCCATGGCAAGAAACGGGGTCTGATGATGCCATTCAGGCCGCAGCGGCTGGCCCATCACGGCGCAATAGATTGCCAGTACCGTTTGCTGAGGTGTCGCCGGGGCGGCGAGCGTTGCCGAATGAGATAGTTCCAGTTCGGTACGTAGCGCATGGCGATCGACTTTGCCATTTGCCGAGAGGGGAAAGCGGGTTTGCACAATGAAGCGGCCAGGGATGTGAGTTGCGGGCAAATAGCGCTGTGCGAAGATGCGCAGCTCCGACATGCTCGGCAGGACCTTATGTGCTGATAGATAGACCGCACCCAACGACTTTTCTGGTGTATCGTCCACCGCGTAATCGAGCACCACAATATCCTCGATGGCTGGATGCTGGCGCAGCGCTTCTTCGATTTCCGGCAGTGAAATCCGTACGCCGCGAATTTTAACGTAGCCATTAATACGGTTGGCAAACATGATGACGCCGTCAGGCCGGTAATAGCCAATGTCTCCGGTACGGAACGTTCGCTCGCTAATGCCATCTGGAGTCATCACGTCAACAAAGTCGTGCTGTACTAACGCTCCATTCTCCAGATAGCCACAGGCCAGATTGGCCCCGGCTGTGTGGATGCGCCCAGCCACGCCGCAAGGGCAATGTTCACCGCTGTCATGACAGATAAAATACTGAGTACCCGCCAGCGGCTTGCCATAGGGAATTTGTTCCGTGTCGCTAGCGGTGATCTCGTGCCAGATGCTCCAGATAGTCGTTTCCGTCGGGCCGCCGAGTGACATCAGCCGCAGATGAGGATGCCTTGAACGCAATAACCGGATGGTGGCGGGCTTAATGTAATCGCCGCCCTGGGCTACTAGCCGCAGGGAGGAGAGCTGCTCTGGCGTTGCGCAGTCCAGCAGCATTTCCAGGATCGCTGGCACAGAGCACCACAGCGTGATCCGGTGTTGTGCCACCAGGTGGCCCCAACTGATGGCGTCTTTTTCCTCATGCCTGGCTGGCAGCACCAGCGTTGCGCCCACGCTGAGTGAGGCAAACACGTCAAACACCGACATATCGTGGTGCAGCGGCGTTACCGAGATAAAGACATCTCGCTCGGTGATCTGCCAGTGGGCGAGGGTTTGCCCAAGCACGTTGGCCGTTGCCCGGTTATTCAGCACGACGCATTTCGGCTTGCCCGTGGTGCCAGAGGTATAGAGATAATAGGCGGGCTGGCTGCTGTCGCTTTGAGCGCCAAACCGAGGTGGGCTGACGTTGGCGGATTTGAGCTCATCAGGCGTGGCTGAGCCTGGGATTGCGGCGTCTTCATCGCATATCACCAGCTCGGGTTGGCAATTTTCCAGTAAAAATGCCGTCCGTTCTGTAGGCGAACTAATATCTATCGGCACCCGGATAATCCCTAACAGGGAGCAGGCTAGCGAGATACCGATATGCTCCAGGCCGCGTGGAAGATAAATTGCCACCACGCTCCCCGCCCTCAACTGACGCGCGAGCAGTCCGTTGGCCATGCTGGCGACGAGCTCACCCAGCGCCTGCCAGCGCAATTGTTGTTTGCCACAGATCACGGCTACCCCATCACGAGTGCCGGAAAACAGATTTTCTGCGATGCGGCCCAGAAAATCGTCGCTTACGGCTGTGCTGGCGGGAGTGTTAGCCCGGTAATGCGGGTAATTCATCGTTTCGTGGACGGGGATATTCAGCGAACCCTGAGAGACTATATGCAACATACGCTGGTGGATTGCATTCAGCATAGCGCTCACCTGTTCGGGCGCGAGAGCCTGCTCAACATAGTCGGCAATTATCAGTAAATTGCGCTGCTCATCGTACATTAGGCGAATATCCAGTGCGACCTGCGGCGTTTGGGTCAGACCGCTTTCGGTACGGATTGACGTGTTGGCCGGAAGCGTTTCCCAGCTCAGGCAGTTGGTCAGGATCACCGGCAGCGCGGGAGCATGTCCGGTTCGCGGTGACAATTGGCGAGCCAGATCCACACCTGACCAGGCAAGGTTTTGCAATCCGCCAAGAATGTCTTCTTGCAAACGTTGGGCATTGTCGACTAACGGCTTGTTATGACGGACGTAGTGAATGGCAATAAACGTCGATCGATTGGTGGCTTGCCCCTCTTTGGCCGGGAAGGCAACGGGGATGCCGACCGTGAGCGCTTCATCTTCCGACCAGAGCGCCAACGTATCGAGTACGATAGCCGACAGAGTAGTGTTGGCAAATAGCCCCCGGGATGCACCAAGGCGAGTGAGCAGCTTCAGGTGGCTGGCATCCAGAATTTGTTGTTCACGCCGCCAGCAGGGTTGCACGATCTCGCCTAAAGGTTGCTGCCAGGGAAGCCGGCAAGGAGTAACGACCTGCGCCAGCTTGTCTTGCCACCAGGCTTTTGCCCGCTCCCGCTCTTCTTCATCTGCTTCGCTCGGTGCAGTGTCATGCTCAAGTGCCGCAAGCGGTTGTTCATCAAATAGCCGGGCGATGATATGCGAGATCCCTTGGCCGTCGAGGATCAGCGCATCAAAGCTGGTGAAAATCTGGTGCTCCGTTGCGCCAGGCAAGGTAATCAGAATGATCCGCCAAGGGGGCGACGACGGATCGTGGCGGCTCTGTTGGTAATGCTGTCGTAGCTGTTGCACTTTTTTAGCTGCGTCTTCTGCACTGGCATCGCGTAGATCGATTTCTTCCAGATGAGGTTCCAGCTCAGGCAGAATGTGCTGCTGCTGTGTTTCCTCCTCGATCCAGGTGCGTAACGCGGCGAAGTGATTAACCAACTCTGCCAGCCGACGGCGGAAGTGCGCAGGATCGATGAGCCCCCTAAAGGTCCTGAAATCGTGCATGGCAACGCCACCGAGCGGCCATTGCTCGCTGCTTCCCAGCAGATAAGCCTGCTGGAGCGCCGTTAATGGTTTCCCCATTCGCTTCTCCTTTTGCCGTACTGCCGCTGGAGGTGCCAACCAGCGGGAAACGCTGTCATCAATATGCTGCGGTGTCGCGGCCAGGCGTTCGGCGAGCCTGTGAAAACGCGTAAAGAGTTGATGCAGTTGGCCGGGGGGAAACGCATCCTCACGCACATCCCAGTTGATCAGAATTTCATCGCCAATCCAGGCTACCTGCGCGTCCAACGCGACTTGCGGCCCCTGAGAAATGACCCACGCCAGTTCACCCAATTGCCTGTCGACCCGCTCAGAGAACAGCACGCCACCGGAGATACCGAACCCGGCGGTAAAGACGATGGGGGAGTATTGCAGTTGGCCCTGCTGGCGCGAAAGGTCGCGCATCACGCTCACCCCTGAATAGCCGCCGTGACCCAGGATTTCGTGCAACTGCGTCATGGTGCGCTGGCAATAATGCAGCAGCGTTTCATCGGGTCGCAGCTCGGCGCTGAACAACAGCAGATCGGAAAAATCACCGACGATGTCGTCACCGCCCGCAATCTTGGGAGCGCGGAAAAAGGTCGGTACGTTGATGCGCAACGCGGGTTGCCTGAAACCTTCCATTATCGTCAGGCTGAACAAAGCAAGGAAAAGCGAGCTTAACGTCAGATGGTGGTGACGCGCGCAGCGCTGCAAGGCATGGCTGATTTGGGGATTAAGCTGGATTGCCATTCTGCGGGTTTGACACTGCCTGTCCGTATAGGGAATGGCGGGAGCAGGGGGAATATCCGCTAAACGCTGCCGCCACCAGGCGCGGTCTCGTTCTCTGGCGCTAAGCAGCAGCGGATCGTGAGAACGCTGTGCCAGATAGCGAAACCAGGCGACCTCCATCACTGGGGCGCACTGTGGCGGTGGTTGTTGGTAGAAGCGGGCGAGATCTTCCACCACGATCCGAAAAGAGAGGGCATCCGCGGCGATCATATCCAGATCGATATGCAGCCGGCTGGCCTGCCCTGGCAATATCGTCAGGCTGATTTCGCACGGGTAGCCTTGATCACGCAGCAACTGCTGGTTCTCCATGCGCCGCCGCTTGTCAGCCAGCAATCGTTGTACTTCGGCTGGTGGGTAATGACAAAAATCATCGATGCCCAGTGGTGGATGACTGGCAACCACATGCTGTAGCCCTTCTGCGGTGACATGAAGACGCAGCATTGGGTGCGTGCGGTAGAGTGCATCCACAGCGTGCCGAAAGCGGGGGATATCAGTGATAGTGCCATCGAATTCTGCGTACAAATGTGCGGCAACGCCGCCTAATGCCTGCTCAGAGTGCCTGCCTACCCATGAGGCCGCCTGCATTGGAGTCAATGATTTCATTGCATATCGTTCCTGATTGGCCAACGGAAGCCGCCTAAATATATAACAGAGCTTAATGCGAATGAAAATTATTCTTTTTTATGTTGTTGGCGATACATTGAGCAGGGTAAGGTTATACGAGGCACATAAATTCACTCCGTGGTCACTGAGATGGCACCCCGGGGCTATGCACAGGGAGCAAGCAGAAGATGAGGTTGTTACCGGGTAAACGTCGTCATCCCGTGTTGGGGTTTTTATTATTACTGGCCTTGCTGATGGGCAGCGGCCAGGGCTTTGCACAAGGTTGGCCCAGGGCGTTTCACAACGCGGATGGCTCCTTCACTCAGATCCCGTCCCCTCCGGGCCGTATTCTTTCGACTTCCGTCAGTGTCACCGGAACGTTACTGGCGATTGATGCGCCGGTTGTCGCCAGCGCGACGGCCGTGAACGGCCAGTTCTTTGGGCAATGGGTCAAGGTGGCCGAGCAGCGCAACATTGCTAAAGCCTGGCCTGCGGGCAGTGTTGATCTCGAACTGGCCTATGCCACCGCCCCCGATTTGATCGTCGTCTCAATCAATGGCGCAGACTCATCGCGCGCTCATTTGGCTGAACTGAGGGCCATTGCGCCGGTCATTATCGTGAATTATGGCAACCAGACCTGGCAAGCTCTGGCCCGTGAGCTGGGAGCCGCGCTAGGGCTTGAGGCGCAGGTTGAACGGCGGATCGGCGGTTTTGACTCGCTGCTTACCAACGCCCGCCAGCAAATCCATCTGCCTGATGGACAAGCCAATATTATCAATTTTAACGGCCCGGGAACCGTCAATCCCGTGGCAACACCGGCCAGCGTGCATGCCCGTTTACTCGAGTCGTTAGGGTTTTCGATCGAAGCGCCAAACCCGGCCTGGCAAAGCAATCTTACCCGCTCCGGCGACTTTATCTGGGCTGAATATGAGAATCTGACGCAGTTAACGGCGGGCACCACGTTTCTGTTGAGCGCAGGCGACGTCAGGATTAACGAGTTTCTGCATGACCCTCTGCTTCAGCGGTTGCCTTCGGTACAACAACACCGGGTTTACAGCCTCGGTGCACATGCATTCCGGGTGGATTACTACAGCGCCAGTGAGATGGTGGCAGACATTGTCCGCCATTTTGCCGGTAGCCCAACGCAGGAGCGGTGAAATGTGTGCTTGGCGACAGGCTGGCCTGGTCTCTGGGCTGGTTTTACTGCTGGTTCTCAGTTGCTTTAGCCTCTATTTCGGTGCTCGCCCCATTCCGCCTGCGGTGATTTGGCAGGCGATCACGCAGTTTGATCCGCACAATAGTGAGCATTTACTGGTCTGCTATCTACGGCTGCCGCGCACCTTATTGGCAATGGTGGTTGGGGCGGCACTTGGCGCGGCTGGCGTCATCATGCAGACGCTCACCCGTAATCCACTGGCGGATCCCGGCCTGCTCGGGGTGAATGCCGGTGCCACGTTGGCGATCGTCTTGTCAATTGCGCTGTTTGATGTGACGAATGTCTTTAGCAGTATGTGGTTTGGCGTGGCCGGTGCGGCGATAGTCAGCGTTGCGGTGTTGCTGGTGGGCGGCATTGATGGCAATAACCCGGTAAGGATTGTGCTGGCCGGAGCCGCGTTGACTATTGTGCTGCTTAGCCTGACTCAGCTCGTCATTATCAACAGTGAACCAGAGGCGTTCGATCGCTTCCGGCACTGGGTGATTGGATCGTTACAGGGAAGAGGGTTCGACGTACTGCTCCCGGTTGCCATGCTGGTGGGCGTGGGGCTGTTGCTGGCGCTGGCCAGCAGCAAAATGCTGGATATTGCGGCACTCGGCTCGGATGCCGGCCAGGCACTCGGCGTTAATCCGCGCTGGCTGGTGGTCATGTCCGCGCTGATTATCGTGATACTGGCCGGAGCGGCCACGGCGGCGGCTGGGCCAATCGTTTTTGTTGGCCTGACCGCGCCGCATTTTGCCCGTGCCATTGCCGGATTGCAGCATCGAACGCTATTGCCTTGGGCCATGCTGCTTTCCGCCATGCTGGTGTTGTTGGCTGATATTCTGGGGCGCATCGTTGGCTATCCCGGTGAAGTCAGCGTTGGCGTCATGGTGGCACTAACCGGTGGTCCTTGTTTTGTGTTGCTGGTGAAGCGTTGGCAGGGGGAACGGGTATGAGCGTCAACAGGACGGTGCTGGTATGCCTGGCTTTGGCCTCTCTGCTGTTGGTTGCTGCCGCTTTCGCTCTGACGGTGGGGCGCTTTACGTTGCCGGTATCGAGCGTGCTGCAAGCCATCACGGGGGAAGGAAATCCCATGGCGCAGCAAATTGTCAGGGCGATCCGTCTGCCGCGCGTGTTGACGGCGGTTTTCGTTGGGGGCGCCTTGGGCATCTCCGGGGCGATTTTTCAGTCCGTATCGCGTAATGCGCTCGGATCGCCAGACGTCATTGGCTTTACCACCGGTGCGGCAACCGGTGCGATTGCGCAGATTGTCCTGCTTAACGGTAACACCGTGGCGATTGTGCTTTCGGCCATGGCCGGGGGGCTGGCGACGTCGCTGCTGGTCTACTGGCTAGCCCATCATCACGGTGTGGTAAAGGGATACCGTCTGATATTGATGGGCATTGGTGTTGGTGCGGTACTCAGTGCCCTCAATGGTTTGCTGCTGGTTAAAGGCGATATTGATAACGCCGTGATGGCCACTTTGTGGCTGGCGGGAACCACACAGGGGAGAAACTGGCTGCACGTTATCCCTGTGGCCACCAGCATCGCGTTGTTATTGCCGGTGGTGCTGATATGTGCCAGGGCGTTGAACATCATGACAATGGGGGATGAGGTAGCCCACCAGTTGGGTGTCCGTGTTGATCTCATCCGCAAGATTATGACGTTTTGCGGCGTGATTCTGGCTGCGGTGGCAACCAGCGCGGCAGGGCCGATTGCCTTTATCGCGCTTATGGCCCCACAGCTGGCAATCCGCCTGACACGCAGTCCGAACCTGCCGGTGATCAGTGCGGGTCTGGTGGGCGGCTGCCTGTTGTTAGGGGCCGACATTGTCGCCCAGATACAGCCATCAGGGCTGATGATGCCGGTAGGATTAATGACGGGGATGATAGGTGGCGGGTACTTGCTGGCTCTGCTACTGCGTGGCGGCTGTCGCTAAGGCTAAGGGATGAGTGTCGCAAATATGATCAAATTGATTTGCATTCAATATTGTAAATGATTATCGTTTACGTGCGTTGGCTTGCTTGTTTCTTGGCCGACGTACCTCGGGAAATCCTGGTGGATGACGAATAATAAGGTCGTAAAGACCAGCCAATTAAGCAGTGTGTTCTTTGTCGCTCAGTTGAAAAATAAAAATTTAGTGTGCATTTGGCAAAGGAGATATCAATGAGCGAACTAAAGGGTGATAAAAAATGCCCGGTTTCATTATGTAACAGGCCCCAACGTATTTATAAAAAATATCATATGCCCTCCGTCATGCTGGGGTTATGTGTTTTCGCCGCAGCGGATGCGATTGCTGCCGATGATGCTCCAATACGCAATGAGAATAACGAGCCTGATACCATTATTGTTACCGGGGAGAAAGTAAGACGTACTATTTACGATACCGGATCCAGTATTGAGGTGTTTGACGATGCGCGGATAGATTCACTGCCCGGTGCAACGCAGGTATCCGATTTATTAAAAATGACGGCCAACGTCCTGGATACGGGCATTGGTAACGATATTCCAACCATTCGCGGTATTGATGGTTCAGGGCCAGCCAATGGCGCCAATGCCTTCCTCAGCGGTACGCGGCCACGTATGAACCTCTCGCTCGATGGGCGTTCCTTAACCTATAACGAATTAGCCGTCGGGCCGCAATCCCTGTGGGATATGCAACGGGTCGAAGTCTACCGAGGGCCGCAAAACTACATTCAGGGTCGTAATGCGATTGCCGGTGCGGTGGTCATGAGCAGCAAGGATCCGACGTTTGACTGGACTTCGGCGGTCAGGGCCGGGGGCGGAAATCAGGATTCTACTCAGGCTTCTGCCATGCTATCGGGGCCGATTGTTGAGGACCAATTGGCGTTTCGCCTGAGCGCCGATCGTCAGCGGCGGGAGAGTTTTGTCGATCTGATCTCCTACGAACCTGTGGGTAATCCACGCGAAATCGAAGTGACCAACATCCGTGGGAAGCTGCTGTATAACCCTGCTGGGCTACGTGATCTCACCACTAAACTTTCGATAAATCACTATGAAAGCCAGGCACCGCAGAATGAAGCGCTAAGCCCGGCTAACCATGCCAGCTCCCGTTTTGACCGGCGTCGCCCAGTCGTTGAGACCCAATCCACCAGTGGTATTTGGGATATTGCCTGGGAGCCGTCGGAGCAGTTAAGCGTCCAGAACAAGTTTGTTTATACCGATTTTAGTAACCATCGCCGTACCGCAGAAGCGCTGCCGTGGGCCGACATCGAAGGCAAAGAGTTCCAAATGGAGCCGCTGGTGCTTTTCGGTACACCAAACGATCGTTGGCGTGGCCTGGTTGGTGCGCGTTACTTCCATGCGTCGCAGGATGAGTTTGTTAACCTGTTCCCCGGCGGTAGCCCGTTCAAGGATAAAACAGATACCTACGCCGCCTTTGGCGAATTGACCTGGGCCGTGTTGCCACATATCGATATTACCGCCGCCAGCCGAGTGGAGAGAGAGCACCGTCAACGTAAGGGCGGCAAGGCGCGTAAGGTCGATTTTGATCAAACCTGGGATGTGTTCCTGCCCAAGCTGGATGTTGCGTGGAAGCCTTCATCGCGGCAAACCTTTGGTGCCAAGGTGGCTCGCGGCTATAACGGCGGTGGCGCTGGGATGACGTTTTCAGCCCCCCTGATCAACTATACCTACGATCCTGAATATGTCTGGAACTATGAGTTGTATAGCCGCCATGGCATTGAAGATCTTAATCTCGAGGTGATCACCAACCTGTTTTATAACGACTATAAAGACATGCAGCTGCCGTATTATCTGGACTCCACTATGAACTCTATGATGATCCGCAATGCAGATAAAGTCGAAACCTATGGTGCTGAACTTGGGGCTATCTGGAAACCGACGGGGAATTTTGAGTTGAATAGCTCAGTAGGGTTATTAAAAACAAAAATCAAGAAATTCTCTGACAGCAGAATCGATGGGCATGAATTACCGCGCGCTCCGGCAGTCACCGCCAATATGGGGGCGAAATATAATCTTATGCCGGGGTTGGAGTTAAGCGGTAATGTAACGCTTTCCGATACCTATTATTCCCAGTACGACAACGATCCACGCGGGAAAATCCCTTCCAGAGTGATTGCCAATATGCAGCTGGCTTATACCTTCAAGCAGGGGCGCGTCAGCGTGTTTGCGCAAAACCTGTTTGATTCTGATAAACGCGTCATGGTGATGAATAACGACGTTTCTACCGCGGTTATTCAGCGGCCACGCCTGGTTGGCGCCGTTGTCCAACTGGATTTCTAAGGCCATCTATCGTCAATGAAAGGCGCAGCAGGTTTTTGCCTGGGAGGGAAATGTGAACACGAGTTTTAGCGAATTCAGCGGTGAAGAAGAAGCTGCTAGCGAGTTTGAGCAGCAGGCCTGGTTCGAACACCAGCAACAGCTACATGGGGAAGGCCAACAGGTGTTGGCCTGGCAGTTAACCGGTGCCGTGGATTATGGCCGCTTGGTCAACGTACTGGAACAAACCCAGCGGCAATTGCCAGGTATCAACGCCCGTTACGTTTATGGTGAGCGCGGGCTGATGCGCAGTGACAATACGTGTTCACCGCCAGCGTTGACCATCCAGACGATCCGCCATCCCCAGGAAGCTATTGACACCCTGTTAAGCGCCAAAGCGATACCTTTTGACCTGGAACAGGCTCCACCACTGCGCTTTATGCTGTTTTCCGGCGACAGGGGGGGCATTCTGGGGATGGTGGTGCATCGCATTCTGTCGGCATCGCTGGATTGGCGAGATATACCGCAAAAGGTCAGTGCACTGTATCAGCAACAAGTTCTCTCGCACTCCTCTGAGCCGTTCATTATGGAGCGCTTGCCCCTGCCAGATTGTGCCGCTCGGCAGACCTCGGTGGCCGTATTTCCGGGGGCAGTGGCTTCCTCTGTCACGCCGGGATCTGATGCGGCAATACGGCAACATATCCTGCAAGCCTTCCGCGAGGCGCTCGCCGTGCCCACGATGGGAGAAGATGATGATTTCTTCGATTGCGGCGGGCACTCGCTGATTGCCACCCGCATTATTGGCCGTTTGAAGAGCCAGCAGCATATTGAGATCAATATCAACGATCTCTTCAGCTATCCCAGCGCGGCTCAATTGGCGCGCTATGCCTACATAGTTAATAACGTGCCCGCTTCGCCGGGTAAGCAAGCGGAGAGTTTGGCATTGCTAAGTCCGCAGGCTCCTTTATCGCTGGCGCAACGGTCATTGTGGAAAATCTATCAGGCGCTAGGCTGCGGTGAGGCCTTCAATATTCCCTTTGCGCTGCGCTTTCTCGACCCGATTGATGAAGGGCTTTTCTTCCAGGCCTTCCAGGATATTTTGCTGCGTCATCCAGCTCTGCGCACCCTGTTTGTCGACATTTCCGGCGAGGTTTATCAGCAGATCGTTCCGCCGGAGATGCTGTCTCAATACGAATGGTTCTGGCATTCACAGTCTCAGGATGTGCCGCTGGATCAGGCGCTACAACGCGCAGCCAGCCACCACTTTGAGCTCGATGATGAGTTACCGGTACGCATCACCTTCCTGCAGGATGAGGAAAATGGCCAACAGGTGGTGTCGCTATTGTTCCACCATATTGTATTGGACGAGTGGTCGGTGAATATCCTGATGGATGAATTGGCTTTGGCGATGGCAAGCCGTTTCGCCGGATCGGCACCGGAGTGGCAGCAGACACCCGCGCCGTTCCACGCGTTCGCAATCCAACAGCAACAGGCCGGGGTCAACGATCGACATCTGCGGTTCTGGCTGGAACGTTTGCACCATGCACCGTCTTCGGCATCGATTTTTGCCAGCGAAGCGCAACAGGCCGATGCGGCTTCTCACTCCGGCAACTGGGTTGAGTTCAAACTGGAACACGCCGTCACCACTGGGCTTTACCGCCTGGCGAAGCAGCAGGGTGCCTCACTGTTTAACGTGGTATACAGCGGAATTGCTGCGGCACTCTATCTGCTTGGTGGCGCGAAAGATCTGGTCATTGGCACTTCGGCCTCTGGGCGTAACGACGCGCAATTTTTCGATACCATCGGTTACTTCACCACCGTTGTCGCTCATCGGATCGGTTTTGCCGATGGCACCACTCTGAACGGGCTGATCGATGACGTGAAACGGCAGATAAATGATTCGCTGCCTTTTAGCGACATCCCGATCGATCTGGTCGAAGAGAGGCTGTTTGGTGATTGCGCACCGCGCGACAGCCATATGTTTGAGGTCTTCATTCAGCTCCATGCCAAAAATAAGCTTAACGGGGTATTTAGCTTGGCCGACGGCCAGCAGATCCGCTTTCGCCAGATCGATCCCGAGAAAACGGAATCGGTGCTGGGGTTGCAGTTTGAGGTGATGGAAGAGCAAATCGACGGCGAGCCTTCGGTTCGCGTCATGTTGAGCTATCGCACCGATCGCTATTCATGCGAGCAGGTGCAGCAGATCGTCCAAACGACACGTCAGGTGTTTGCCGTTATGGCCGATTCCGTTGGTCAACCGGCGCTACGGCTTGATGCATTACGCCATAACAGGAGTGTGTTATGAAGCAGGAGCCGTTGACCGATATTCAGCGCATCTACCCGGCTAAAACCCTGGTAGAGCTGGTTTATAGCGCCTCACAGCAGGCGCTGTTTGTCAGCTCTCCCGATTGGGAGGATGAGCGGCAATCCCGTGTACTGCGGATAAATCCGCGAACCCTGGCCGTTGAGGAAGAGATCCCGTTGCAAGTCAAAGGGTTTGGCGTAGCGCTGGACGATCGCCGTGGGCATCTTTACCTCTCCCAGGGGTTTAACGGCACCGTCGCCGTGGTGGATATCGCCGCCAATCGGCCGATCGCCACCATTGCGCTGATGCAGGAGATTGCTTTCAAGCAACTGTATCAACGAGAAGGGATTGTCGGCGAGCGGCAGGCTTTTTTATTACGGGAATTGGAGCGCTTTGGCGTGAGTGAAGGTTTTCCATGGAAGCTGCGGGAGCTGGTTTTCGATCCACGTAGTGAGCGCCTGTTCTTGCCAGGGCTGGGGTTGGGTATCGATAGCGTGCTGTTGGTGGTGGATACCCGCAAGCGTCAACTGGAGACGATTATTCACGGTTTCGGCTATAACGTAGTGGGGATCACGCTGGATGAAACGGGGCGCCGTGTCTTTGTATCTAACATGCAGGGCCAGCTGTTTGTGGTTGATCCAGATAGCTTGACGATCGTTTCCCGATGGGAGATCGAAGCCGATCAACTGCTTAATATGGTCTATGACCCACAGCAAAACCGGATCTTCGGTGTCGATCAGGGCATTGATCGTAGCGATTGGCGTAACAATCATCTGGAACGTGAATATATTGCCCGTAGCGCGGGTCATCAGGTCTTTGCTCTGAACGCCGATAATGGCGACGTTATCGCACGTATGGCAACGGATGAAGTGCCGATCGGCCTGGCATGGGATGGCGAGCGGCAAAGGCTGTACGTCGCCAATCGCAAAGGCATTCGCGTGGATATTGGCGAGGGCACGCTAACGGTATTTGATACTGCCCGCTATTGCCTGCTACAGACCATACCTATGGCTCCACATCCCAATAGCCTGGCATTTGATGAGGATAAGCAGTGCCTGTTTATCACCGTCAAAAATGATGAAACCATGATTAAGGCTGGGCTG
This sequence comes from Serratia sp. PL7, assembly GCF_945957435.1. NCBI lineage: Bacteria > Pseudomonadati > Pseudomonadota > Gammaproteobacteria > Enterobacterales > Yersiniaceae > Serratia > Serratia sp. PL7. The sequence goes on from NZ_CAMFLB010000010.1 coordinate 36,041, forward strand.
CCGGAATGCGTTGCCCGTATGCAATTAGGTGAAGGGACAAGGGAGGCAAAGTAAATTGCCAAGGCTCAAGCTGCACGGATTCAATAATCTGACCAAGAGTCTGAGTTTTTGTATCTATGATATTTGTTACGCCGAGACGGCAGAGGAGCGCGACGGCTATATCGCCTACATCGACGAGCAATATAATGCTAACCGTCTGACCGAGATCCTGGTTGAAACCTGTTCGCTGATTGGGGCTAACGTGTTGAGCGTTGCCTGCCAGGACTATGAGCCTCAGGGGGCTAGCGTGACTATTCTCGCCAGTGAGGAGCCGGTAAACCCAAATGGCGTCAAACCTCTCCAGCCAGAGTCCGTTGTGGCGCATTTGGACAAAAGCCATATCTGTGTTCATACCTACCCGGAAAGTCACCCTGGGTGTGGGGTTTGCACCTTTCGTGCCGATATCGACGTCTCGACCTGCGGGGTGATTTCGCCGCTGAAAGCCCTCAACCACCTGGTCCAGCAGTTGGAGTCAGATATTGTGACGATTGATTATCTGGTCAGAGGTTTTACCCGGGATGTGCATGGGGTGAAGCATTACATCGATCATGAGATCACGTCGATCCAAAACTTCATTTCGCCAGAGATACAGTCGTTATACCAGATGGTGGATGTGAACGTTTATCAGGAAAATATCTTCCATACCAAGATGTTGCTGAAAGCATTCGATTTGCATAATTACCTGTTCAGCACCAGGTTGCATACCCTCAGTGAGGCCAGGCAACAGGAGATCGGCAAGCTGTTATGTAAAGAGATGCAGGAGATTTACTCTGGACGAAATATGCCATAGACGGGGTGGGGGTGATGCCTGCTACCGGACAATCGCAGGCATCAATTTGCTTGGTGCACTGAAGAAATCAGTCATAGCCGATATTAAATAATACCGCACTCTTCACTTTTCCGGGGGTTGCGCGCCCGGTTGCATAATACTCATAGCCGATATCACACTGGCTCCGGTGATCGGCAATAACGGCACAGCCAACGCGCGGGCCAGTGCGTAAATCCAGCGGCTTGTCATTCATCAGAAGCCTGATTTCGACGTTTTCGGCCTCGCCGTTCAGCGTATTGACCAGGTTGCCGGTATCCCGACTGACCGTCGGCCCATTTCCCAGCGTAATATAGGGCGTGTAACCATTGGTACAATGTACCCCACCGATATGGATACTGCCTAGCGAACGGCCATGAGTCATACCGGCTGCGCGTAGGTTCCCCGCAGAGACCTGCGGCATCATCCAGTCGTAGTCCTTATGTTGTTGCCCCTCGACGCTGTCAAAATAACAGGTCGCGAGCTTAATGGAGCCAGTGACGTTCAGTATGCCAGTAGAGGCGCCTTCAACGCTGGTGCCGCAGCAAATCAGCACCAGCAGAGACAGTATTCTCTGCGTATTCGTTATCTTCATTCACCGCTCCCGATCATTGATAGGTGATCATAAACTCTATTTGGGCATCAGCCCTGCCCGCCCGGATAGGGGTTGAGGTTTGTATATAAGTCGCCTTGACGCCCAGGCTGTAATCGCTGCCGCGGTCTTCAAGGAAGGTGATGTAATTTGCCAGATTGATGTTCTGGTTGAATTTGGCCCATTGGTAGTTGCCGTTTTCCTGCCTGAAGCTCAGTTGGACACCTATCCCTGAGGCTGCGTCACCGGCGGTGGTATTCAGTTTCGAGATCCCGCGTTCAGCATCAATAAATCCGTTGCGCGGCGTCAGCTTGAGGCTGATAACGTTGGGCTTGAAAACGCCGTAAGAGGTTGAACCATAGAAGGCAGGGCAACCCGACAGCACAATCTGGGTCTCGGCGCTGCCTGCCGTGCTGCCGATACCGTTGAACTCATCAGGATAGTGCTCCCCGAGCGGCAGGTAATAATTGTTACCAACGTTGCAGGTCGCCGGGATCGCCGTCAGGTTGCCCACTATCCTCGCTTGTTGATAGACAAAACTTTCACCATTGCCATCGAATGAGGTTTTGAACCTGGGGAGATCGCTGCTGCTAATCGTTCCGCTGCCGACATTGGCGGCTATTTTAATCATTGCAATATTAAAACTGACTGCGGCATCGTCCTGACCGGTAAAGTTGAAAACGCTGTCGCGGCTGGGTGAAAAGAAGGCAGTAAGCCTACCTGGGAGCTGAAGATGGGAGCCGCTGTTACCGTCTGGGGTACCTTGCCACAGGGCTACCCCGACGCCAGAAATATTGGTATTGAACACGGTGGGAAACGTTGCGTCACGGTAGCTGGATTGGCCATGGGGAGCACTGATGACGGTGTTAACCAGGTCATAAACCCCCGCGCGGCACAGCAGACTGGCGCCGTTGCCATTGGTCTGGATACGTTGGGAATAGATCACACTGCCGATGGGAAGATCCTCTCCCACGGTAACATAGCCGCCGATGGTCAATCGGGTATCAAGCGGAGCTTTGACTGCGGAGGAACTATCCCAATCACAACCCGCACTTGCTGCGAGCGCATTCTGTGCATACAGGCCGCCGCAGAGCATCAGTGATATCGCTGTTGCTGAGGCGAATATTCTTTTCATGTTGTTTCTCATTTCGTGTGGGCACTTCGTCATTGGCAGACGCCTTGAATCAACTGCCTGCCCTCTTCAGCGGTGCCTGGCTGTAGCGAATAATGGATACTGCAATGCTCTGCCTGACTATCCCCCCATCTCACTTGCAACACGCCTTTCAGGTCGAGATCGCGTGCCACCACCAGGCTGGCTTGGCCGACAACCCCTACGGCGTTGTTTCGCGCATCATAGACGTTGGCAGCGAAGGGCAGTGGGCTACCGTCCGGTCGCTTGGCTCTGATGTAGGTCACCTTGCCGCGTTTGGTTTCATAATCAAGCAGGACCAATGCACCAGCGCGGGGAGCGGTGGTATTGCGGGTAGACAGCAACTCCACGTCCTGTGAACTGCCCTTGGGGTCGATATCGATCTGATTGAGATAGTAGGGCCGCAGGTAAGGGACGATGGCATAGCCAAAACGGTCGATCTGAACGCCGGGAGCGCTGGTGACGAGAGCGCCTTCAGCACCAGGTGCCCTTACCAGACCACCCGTTTCGCCAAGTGATTGCCCTAAAGTGATACCACCACGGTGGGCCACCAGAGCACCATCCATGCTTGCTGAAACCTGCCGGTTTCCCTGCCCATAGCTATAGTTTGCGCCCATACGGGCAAGGGATGAGCGGTAGCCAACGCCACCGTTGAAAAAGTTGCTATTGCCTTCAGTATTACGGCTGGTGCTGATGACATAATTAAACTGATTCTGTTCACCCGCATTGCCCGACAGGCCAATCAGGCCAGTGCTCCCCTTGTCGTCGGTAGTACCGGTAGCATTGAGCGTTGGTGCATGGAGGCTCGAGCCTAGCGGTAACGAGAGCGTCAACGCATATTGGGTTTCCCGCCGATTTGCCGTTGTCTCTTCTGTATTTCCTGTGAGTTGACCGCTCAGCGTTCGATTGACCGAGAGGGTATAGCTGAGATTGCGCCAGAAGTTGCTATAGCCTATCTGCAGGCTCTGTTGCGAACTGCTCTGGTTCCAGTAAGAGGTATGATTGCCGGTGGCATACAGGCTTCCCCAGCCTTCTCCCAACTGCTGGTTGACCGAAAGCGTAAACAGGCTGCGTTGACGGCCATAGGCATCGATATTTCCATTACGTAGGGCCAGATCGCGCAGCTGCACAGCGTCATTTAAGCTCAGGAAACCGTCGGTTGAGTAACGATAAGCGGCCACTGAGAAGCTGGTTTGTGTTTCTGGATACATCTGGCTGAAGCCGATACGATAGCTTTGCCCTGAACGCGGGGGCTGGCCGGGCAACCGGGTTTTTGCTTGGGTGACATCCAATGAGAAGGCGCCGATAAACGTGTTCATAGCGCCACCCAATAAGGCCGAAAAGTATCCTTTGCTGGCGGTGGCGCCGGTGTAGCCGGTAATGAAATTACTCAGGCCCAACTGGTAGGTCAGGCTGCCAAATTCAGGCTTGTTTGCCAACCCATCACTATTCACTTTACCTGCAGCCACTTCGTAGCGGCTTATTCCAGGCCGCAACATTTGAGTCACTGAAGCATAAGGAACCGTGAAGGTTCTGACTTGGCCATTGGCCTCTTCTACTTGTACGGTCAATTCCCCTCCATAGCTGGTGGGGTAGAGATCGTTGATCTCGAAAGGCCCCGGAGATACCGTAGTGGTATAGAGCGTGTAACCATTCTGAGTAATGATCACTCTGGCATTGGTATTGGCTATGCCACGTACTACGGGGGCGTAGCCACGCAGAGCGTCAGGTAGCATGCGGTCATCAGAATAAAGTCTGGCCCCGCGGAAACGTACGCCGTCAAACAGTTCGCCACTGGTAAAGGCGTCACCCAGGATCAATTGAGATTGCAGCGCGGTAACATCGCGGCTGATATAGGAAGATGTGCTTTTGTAATCCCCGCCACCCTCTCCCGAGGACCAATTGATGCTGCCGTTATTTCGCACTCGCCAAGGGCCGAAATTCAGACCGTTACGCAGCCCGAGATAGCCGTAGGTGTTGCTGTTTTCCCGCTGTCTTGACTGATAAACGTTGGCGTTGTAGTTCACTATCAAGGCGGTTAAGCCATCCTCCCACAGCTCGGGATTGACATAGCCACGCGGTGTCCTGTTGAGCAGCAACTGCGGTATCGTCAACGTCAGCTTTTGCTCTCCGACATCAAAGCTGACGGTGGCCCCGGGTAGGAGGTCACTGAATGAACCGCAATAGCCCTCTTGCACTAATGGCGCCAATTGCACGGCAGGGGTCTGAGTCAACAGTTTCTCTGCGCTCAAATTGAGCAACGAGAAGAAACTGCCCGGATAGCAGGGAAGGGGTTGCAGATTATTGCCCGGCTGGGCCTTAAACTGGATTTTTTCATTGCCGATCCGTTGGCCGTTAAGCTCGATCGCCACGGTGTAGATACCAGGAACAACGACGTTACTGCGGCTGAATTGGGCCGGATCGAATGTTCCGACCTTACCGCCAGGGAAAAAACTGGGGTCGAATGTCACTTCTTCCGGCGTGTCTGCCGCATAGCTGGAAGTGGCCGAAACCATGGCACATGAAAGAAACCACGTCAGCACGGTTTTTATTGTCGGTTTACACCTAGTCATAGCATCCTTGATGACTCAGATAAGCCAATACTTCTGAAAAAGGGTTATGTCAGCGGCCTAACGGGTATATTTTTTCAATAAATGCCCCATAGTCATTAATCGCCTTGGTGATTACGCTATTTGGTGGCGCCGCAACAGCCTTGTTATCGCGTTTTAGTTGAAAGGTTTGTTCAGAGAAGGGCGCGATCATGCCGCCATCAGTGCCAGCTACCGAGGCGATGCCATAACCAGATAACTGCACGGAGGCATAGCTGATATGGTATGGCGTGGGGTTTTTAGCGAGCAATTTTTCCCCTTGCCGTTGCCAACTCACCTTATCCATGGTTTCCAGTGACAGCCCTGGCAACGTTGAGGGGCGGTAAAATACCTTCAGGCGGTTGCGATAGGCGATGGAGAGATAATTCTGATCCCCTTTCGACTGGGGAGGGACTTCAAGCACGTTGATCCAATATAGCGTCTCGCGGTCGGTGGCGTGGCTTACCAACGGTGTTGCGGTAATACGCAAGGTTTGTGCCTTGGCGGGTTCAACTCGTGAAACCGGTGGCATGATTATAAAGGGGACATCGCTGTCCTCAGGCGCTGAATTCGCATCGCCTGCATCAATCCAGGATTGCACCAACAGTGGAAAACGGCTTTTATTTTCCAGCTTCAGCGTGATTTCTTTGGCATCACTTGGGTAGATCACGCGCGTACCAGATATGACAATACCGGCATACAAAGAGGAGGAAAAAAATCCGCTTAACAGCAGCGATAGCAGTGGCCAATATTTTTTAATCAAGCGCATAACAATCTCGTCAGTATAGACGTGGCAAATATGGCCCTGTGGTAACAGGGCCATAACCTATTCAGTCAGGTTTTATTGATAAACGATGCTGTATTTAACCGTTGAGGCAACTTGGCCCGGGCCCGCCGCGCCACCTACAGCAACATACTGGCCAAAGTAGGTATATTCGGCAGTTTGATTGGCGATGGTTTTCGGCGCATGGTTGTTATTGCCGGATACCAGGTTGATCGGGCTGTTGGTTTCGCCGTTCAGGATTTGTACCTGAACGTTTACCGCAGGATTGGTTGCTGAAGTATTTTTCAACCAACCGGTCGCATTATCGATAGCCGGGCTGGTTGGTTCAAAATATACTGAAGCAATCTTACCGTTGGTGCAGTTTAAATCAGAAGGACCGCCCAGTTTGATGGTAAATGGTGCAGGCTTGGCCGTGGCGCCAGCAAAGCTTAACTCACTGGCACTGACCGTCTCTAAAGGCACGTTCAGATCAACAGCACCATTTGGCGTCTGGTCGTTGATCAGGCAAGTTGCGTCAGTGACTTCGCCGGTGAAATTGATATTACCACCCGCTACGGTGATAGCGGCGGAAGCCGGAAGCGCAGCAAAGCCGCCGATAGCCAGTGAGAGAGCCATTACTAATGTGGTTTTTTTCATTGCATATGATCCTTGTTAATTATCCTTAAAATACTCTGAGCGTTACATGGAGTGACATCAGAGCCGTCATTTCACTATGGTAGTGAAAATGCTGTTCCCTTTTTGTTGGTGATAAACAATCAAATCATATTTTTTTTATATACAGTGGCGTTACAGAGGCTCCACGTAAGGTATATCCTTTTCCTCGCGAGCTTTTAATAAAGTCATCGGCGATACCAATTTTACTTAGCCTTGCTTTAAGTTCGGAAATTACTTGGGTCAATCTGGTGGTTGAGGAGGAGAGGTTATGATTCTCCCAAACCTGTACCAGTAACTCCTGGTTGGAAACATAGCCACAGCTTGCGTGTGCCAATAGATACGTCAGCAACCGCAGCATCGTTTCACGCAGTCTTAGATAGTTGGTAAATCGTTCCTCACCCTGATGGGGGTACTCTATCGTATTATAGAGTTTGATTACCGAACTCGATTTGATATCTACCTGATACTCATCATTGATAATATAGCCAAAAAGCAATAATCCACTCTCGCCCGCCTTGGTGATGGGGGCTGCTACATATTTAAATTGACTCGTAACATCCATTATCAACTCCGCCGCATCCGCTGCTAAAACTGTCTGGCTCCGACTTCAGAAATTGGAACTGTCATTTCCACACATTGGCTTTATATATTATTGCCTGAAGAGTTAATGTCAATTCATAAAAATAAAAAAATAACCAGAATAAAAAGAGTTTAAATCTTATTGCTGCCTGATTTTTGGTGTTTTTGTTTGTTTTTATCGGTTGATTGGCTGATTTTTGATGTTTAATATCATTACAGTAGGAAATTTAATGCATAAGCATAATGTGCTGTTTTGGGGGCTTAATCGCCTATGATTTTTGTTTTTTCTTTTAAAAAAACGCGTGGGTGGAGTTAAGGTTGAAATAATCAGTTATCTGACAGATTTGTATTCAGAGGAATCCTAATGACTTTTTATCTTATATTTTATTTTCGCTATTCGCAAGTGGGATGAATCGCAATAATAACAGGTGTGTATAGATGTTAAACATATCTATGCTTTTTTATTTATGATTTTAGTCTTGGTGGGGCATGCATTCTTTGTGTGGATGATAAGCAGGCCGAATAGATTAATTCGGCCTGGTGATATCAGAGAGGTCTCAGAACAGGACTGAGTAGTTCAAACCAAAGGTGCGGCCACGGCCTTTATAGCTGTACAACTCCGGCGCGCCGTAGGTTGGGCTATACAGGATTGGCGCACGTTGGCCCCATACGGTGGTGTAGTCTTTGTCCAACAGGTTCTCTACGCTGAGGCTGACCTTGCCCACCGGCAGGGCATAGCTGCTGAGGACGTCAATGGTGTTATAGCCGTCGAGTTTGCGGCCCTGGCTGTCGGAAACGTCGAAGGTTTGCTGCGACTGCACGCGCACCGTCCAGTCACCCGGTGCCCAATTAACGTAGGCAGTGGCTTTCGACGGGCTGGCGGTGTCGACGGTCAACTTCTCCCATTTGCCATCGGTCTTGGTTTCCGATTTGATCAGGTTGAAGGTGGCACCGGTGCTCCATTCGCTGTCGTCGAAGAAGTAATCCACCGCGCCTTCCATGCCATAAATCCGACGTTTGTCAGCGTTCATGTTGATGGTCATATCGGTTTTGTTGATGGTGATGGTCTTGTCTGACAGAGAATAGTAGGCCGCAACCTGGGTACGCAGATTGTCGCCATTGTAGCGCCAGCCCAGCTCGTAGGAGTCGACCTTGATGCCGTCCAGCTTGGAGTCATTGACGTTGACGCTTTTTTGCAGCTGATAGTGGCCGTTCACCAGCTTATAGGTGCCGGAGCCGTAATACTTGGCCAGGTCCGGGATCTCAAACCCTTGTGAGAAGTTGAACCAGGTCTGCTGGCGTTCTGTCAGATGGGCCAGCAAACCGGCGTTGAACAGCGCGTTATTGTAGTCGGTTTTGCCGCCCGGCACGGCATCGGCAGAGGTCGCCAGGCCGTTGGCTATCCCTTGTTGCTGCGCGTAGCCAACGAAATCATCCACCTTGTTTTCGGTGTACTGGTAGCGCACGCCGCCGCTCAGGGTAAACATCGGATCGATGTCGTAACTGGCCTGCATGAACGGTGCCAGGTTGGTGGTGGTATAGCTCGGGTAGCGGCCGACGTTGTAGGCATTTTGCAGCGTCATCCCACCAGACTGCTGGGCCAGCGCCAGATTGAAGAACTGCTGGTTGGCATTGAAGCTTTCATGGTCGGCATCGAAGCCGTAGGTCAGCGTAAGGCTGTCGATCGGCTTGCTGTTCAGGGTCAGTTTGCCGCCGTAGAAATCGGTTTTCTGTTGCGAAGCGCCGATGCTGGTTACCTTGCCGCCGCTCAGGGTAGGGAACGGATAGAAGGTCAGCGATTCATCTCGATAATACACCTGCGCCACCAGATCCTGGCCCCAGAAATCGGTGTTGGAGTATTGCAGGTTGATCAGATGGCGCTCGGTGCCTGGAATACGATCCGAATCCAGGTTACCGCTGTTGTAGGCCTGCCCGCTGCCGGTTACCGCCGAGAAGTTTTGCCCCAGATACAGGCCGTGCTTACCGTCTGACTCGCTGTTGAAATATTGCGTGGTCAGTTGCAATTGCTGGTGATCGTCGATATTGATGGTGCCAGTGCCCATCAGGTCGATACGATCGGAATATTGCAGGCCAGTTTGGGTGTTGTCGATCAGCACCTCGTCGCCTTTGCCGTCATACCAGCCGCCGTAACGCTGATAGGAAACCGACAGGCGGCCGGAAGCCTTATCGGTGCCACCGCTGACCGCTGCCGACACGTTTTCATCGTGATCGCTGCTGCTGTTAAAGCCGGTTTTACCGCCAAGCTGGAGCTCAACCTGTTTTTCTTCCTGGCCCTTCTTGGTCACGATGTTAACCAGGCCACCGGTGCTGCCGCCGCCGTACAGCGAGGTAGCCCCGGAAATCACCTCAATATGGGCGATGTTGAACGGATCGATTGAATCGAGCTGGCGGCTGTCGCTGCGCGATGAGTTCAGGCGCACGCCGTCGATCATCACCATCATCGAGCGGCCACGCAGGTTCATGCCGTAGTTGGTACGGCCCTGGCTGCTGACGTCCATGCCCGGGATCAGCTGCGACAGCACATCCTTGATCTCTTTACCGCCCTGCACCTGTTGCTCAATTTCCTGGCCTTCAATCACCCAGGTGGTCTGGGCCATTTCCGCTACGCTGCGGTGAGAGCGGCTGGCGGAAACCACCAGTTGGTCATCATTTTTTTGTTCTTCTGCCCAGGCCGTTGGTGCGAGCATTGCCAACAGGCAAGGGTTTAGTACCCAGAGGTGTCTGCGTTTCATTGTTGTTCAAACGTTTCCATGGTTAGTTAAAGTTAAAGATGGCGTCGTGTGCAGTTTGGGCGGTGACCGCTGCCTGCTGGCTACGCCATTGGATCACAGCCGGGGTGGACGTTAAGTCGAACCGATCGCGTCCTAATGCCCGGTTGAGAATACGGGCCGAACGCCAGGCCATCAGGCTGAGCTGGGGTTCGGCAATGCCATGACTGTGCATGCCGGCGTTGACGGCAAACAGACAGTTTTCGCTCGGCCCCTGCCATTCCAGGGTGAAATCCGGCGTGATGCGATACTCATCGTTCGCCGTGGTCAGCAGGCGATTGGCCAGCGGTGCGAGAAACGCCGGGCGGTCTTGCTGATAGCCGGTGGCGAAGATCACCACGTCGCAGTCGAAGGTTTCCTTGCCCTGATCGAGATGGTGATGGGTGACCAGCTGATAGCCATTGCCGGATGCGTGCATCGCGGCCAATGAACGGCTAGGCAGCAGGTGGGCCCAAGGCTTTTCTCGTAACACTTCAAAGCGGTGATACATTGCCTGGTAGATCGCCAGCAGCGATCCGCTGGTGATGCCGTCCGACGTCATCTTCTGCTCGGTCAGCATGCGCTGTTTGGCACTGTCGCTCAGGGTGTAGAAGCTTTCTACGTATTCCGGCGTGAAGTACTCATTAGCGAAGGCGGCTTCGTCCAGCGCGTTGTAATTGTTGCGGCGCGAGATCCAGTTCAACTGCTTGGGCTGGCCCCACTCGGCGCGGAAAATATTCAAAAACAGATCGGCACCGCTTTGGCCGCCGCCGATCACCGTGACGCGTTTGCCGGTAAGATCCGGGTTACGCAGGCTCATTTCGCTGGCATGGAAGCAGCGATCGTTTTGCTCGCTGACACAGTCCGGCAGTTTGGGGCGTTTACCGATGCCTAGGCAGATATGGCGGGCACGGTAGACATCGCGCTGGGTGGTGACAACAAATTGGCGTTGCTGGTCGTCAAAATCCACGCTGCGGATGTCTTGGCTGAACTCGAGCGTCTCCAGCCCGTTAGCCGCCCAGTCGAGATAGTCGGCGAACTCTTCGCGGGAGACCGTACGCTGCTCGGTGGTCAGGAAGCGGTAGAACTTCTTCCTTTTCACCAGGTAGTTGAGAAAGCTGTACGGGTTGGTCGGCGAAACCGCGCTGACCAGATCCTTGAGGAAACTGGTTTGCATATGGCAGTCCGGCACCATCATGCCGGGGTGCCAGGAGAAGTGCGGTTTACGTTCGAAGAACTTGCTGTTAAAGCCGGTAACCTCACTGCCGAGTGCGGCAATGCTCAGATTGAATGGGCCGACGCCGATGCCGATGAAATCCAGAGGCTGATTCATTGGGCAAACTCCTTGGAGACCAAATAAAGAGGGTTATCCAGATCTTGCAGGTAGTTCGGCAACATGCGGCTGCCACCATCCTGCTCTGAATAGGTGAGTTTCACCGGGTTGAGTACCACGCGAATAATCTGTGGCTTGAAAAGGTCGAACAGGGCAAACCGGTCGGCCAACTGCGGATGCTGCGCCATATAGCGCTCCAGCACCCGTGCCAGCACTTGATAGAAACGCGGTTCGCTCATGCCGCAGTCGCTCATCAGTGGCGAAATGAAGCGCAGCACGGTGACGAAATGCCCGGTTTGCAGGTCATGGATCAGATAGTCGGCAGGCAGGCGCACCGTTACGTCTTTTACCACCTGTGGCAGTGAAGCGGCCTGTGGGAAGTCATGATCCACAAGGCGCATATCGCCCTGGAAATCTTTTAGCAGGACCCGCTGCGGAACATGGTCTTTCATCACTAATGTGATGTTCTGGCCGTGGGCGATCAGCGCTACCCCGTAGCAGCACATCAGGTGGTACATCGGCAGCACCACCGCCTGGAACATCTGCGCCAGCCACGCCTCTGCGCTCAGGCCGGAACGGGCAATGTAGGCAGCGATCAGCGGCTCACCCTGATTGTCGGTTTCCATCAGCGTAGCCATCAGGATCGCCTGCTCGCCCGGTTGCAGATAACAGGATGGGTTTTCACGCCAGATCACCCCGAGCATTTCCTGATAACGATAGGGGGCCTTGGGCAGTGCGCCGTAGGTTGGGTGGGCCAGATAGCCCGCCGCCGGTTCACCCAGGATCTGGGCGCCGCTGGCCTGCAAGGTGCTGTCACTGGCGAAAATCTGCTGTAACCAGCGTGAAGCCGCAGGCCCGGCGCTGATGTACTTGCCCGGAATCCCGCGATAGCAGGAGGTGTTGTAAATGGTCAGCGGCAGCTTGATATCGAAGGGCACCCGGCGGCTGGTGTTGGTCAAAGTGCGCAGAGACTGCTGAGCCAGATAGCGATCGCCAAACTCACCCAGCTCGACCAGTTCACCGCTGGCCAGCTGTGGCAGGAAATGCAGAGCGATTTTTTGCTGCCATTGCCATGGATGCAACGGCACCGGCAGCCAGTCGTTGTTCAACTTCAGGTCGTGCCAACGGCGGTCAAAGCGCTGGCGTTCCCCTATGTCCATCGCGCTGTTGAGCAGGTCTTCTAGCGGGAAGTCCTCATCAATGCACCAGACAAAGCTGCTACGTTTGGCGGCCACCCAGTGCAGCTGGAACTGGCCTTGATATTCTGGCGCATACTGTTGCAACGCCGTCAGCCCCCAGCCACGACGCCCCTTGTTGAAGACGAACTTCGGGTGACCTGCCAGCAGGCATTGCAGTGCGTCGGCATCCAGCGCAATCAGATCGTTGGCACTCATCCCGTGGCGAGCGGTGAGTAACTGCATGTCACCGCGTAACGTGGCATACAGATCTTCCAAATGTTCGGCGATCTGCGCATCGTCCATCTTCAGCACCTGCGCCAGTTGCCGCAGCGTTTGATCGGCGGCCAGCGGCAGGCGATCGCAGCTCAGGCTGTTGGTGTCGATGTGCAACCAACCCCAGATCCCGCGTTTGGCGCTGAAGCGGTAGGTCGTATCACCTAGAGCAATCTGCCATTGCCCGTCGTGCTCCTCGGCCTGCAAAGTGCGCTCATACTCCAGTTCCGCCAGGATCTTGGCGATCATCTGCAGGTTAACGCGTTGCCAATCGGCGTACTCGTGGCGGCTCATACCTGTCCCTCGCGGAAGAAGTCATCACGCTGGTTCATGATCAGCCGTGAACGCTTATGGGGGAAATCAAACTCTTTCAGCGTGTGGTAGCCAGCGGTGGGCAGATGGCGGAACAGCCGCTGATTGTCTGCGCGTGGCTCGGCCACGACGCGAGTGGTGCGAGGTTCATCCAGGTATAAATAGTGGGTCAGGCCACGTAGCCAACTGCGGATGTACTGTGCGCCACGCCAGTCTTCTTCACCGACCAGCATGTGCAGGCCGCGATCGAACGGCTGCCAGCGATAGTGGCGGCCAATGCGATCTTCGGGTGCCCAGTAAACTTCGAAATAGCCAAACGGCTGGTCGTCAAAGCAGCCCAGCAACGGGTAGCAATAGCTGGAATCCAGCTGGCGCTGTAAATAGGCGGCCTGGACCTCGAGTGGGCCGCTCATTTCCCAGAAGGCGTCAACGCGGGGGGAGTTCATCCAACGGGTGAACTGCTCGGCGTCGCGCTCCACTTCGGGCAAACGGAAGCTCAAGCTACGTTTGATTTGCGGATCGTAGCGGCGATACACCTCACCGCTGGGCCGTGCAGGGCGCTGCGGAAACCACAGCTCGCGCTCGGCATCGTAATGCATTTGGCCGCCAGCGGTATGGCGTTCGGCGATCAGCCACAGCGGCAGTTGGTAGAAGGTTTCACGGGCCAGGTAATCACCACAGGCCTGGGAGAACAGTGCCAGAGCCTGTGGCTCCTCACGCCATTCGGCATAGGGCAGGGCAATGCCGCTCAGCTGTGGAGCCGCGATCAGCAACTGATCCAACGCCTGAATCAGCCAGCTTGCTGGCAGTGAGCCTGGGTAATGCAACGTAGCGCTGCCGTCCAATCCCAGGCTAAGGGACAGGTTTTTCCCCAGCAGTTCGCAGCGGAATCCGCTGGTGGCGTGGACAATCTTGGCAACGGGCATCATTGAGCGGCCTCCACGCGCAGCGGATTGGTGAAGTCAAAGTAGATCACCGCCGGATCGACAATGGTGTTCTCATTGTGATCGTGCAAATAGCAGAAGAAGTTGCCCTTGCAGTTCCAATGTTGGCTGTCGAGGACATAGTCCAGGCAACGGGTATTTTTCGCCGTGTTACGCAGCGTGGTTAACGCATCCCGTACTCGTCTCATCAGGCTCTCTTCACTGTCGAACCCTGCTGCTGCCATAGCGGCGGTAACGGCCAACGTCGAATTCACCAGCAGGTAGTAGGGGAAGTAGCGTAACAACTGCTGCTCGCTAAAGCGGTTCTCCGCTTCGGCTTCGCCGATTTCATCCAGCCAAGGCGTGGCATCGCGGGTAAAGCCGCTGCCCTGGCAATCGCGGTACAGCATGCCCACCGGCAAGTCCTGCTGCATTTCCACCAGAATGTTTTGCTGATGGGCCAGCAGTACCAGGCCGTAGTCGGCTTCGGCGCTGAACAGCGGTAGCAGCACCTGCTGGCAGTAAGCGTCCAGCCAGCAATGGGCGGCCTGCTGCAATGGCAAGTGCAGGCGGGCAGCCAGGCGGCGCACTGCCGCAGCTAACAGGCTATCGCCACCGTCTGGCGCTGCTTGCGTCAAGGTGACCAACACGTTGGTTTGATTCTGTGCCTGGCCGAACAGCAGGTTATCGCGCAGCGCCATCAGGCTCTCTTCCTGGATTGTGCCGTCTGCGGAGCGTAACCCGGCCCAGCCATCTTCCTGCATCACGCGCATCGTTGGATAACGAGCTTGCAACTCCTGCCAGCGGGAGGTCTTTGCCAGACGTGCCAGACGCATGCCGCGTTTCACTTCTTTGACCGACAGCGTACGCACCGAGTTGGTTAGCCGTACGCTGAGGGAAAACTTGATCATGTCGCGGCTGCCCGCGTGATACAGCGAACGTGAAGAGCTGGTTGGCAACCAACGCTCACCGGCCTCACCCAGATCGCACAGCTTGTGCTGCTCGACCAACTCGCGGCACCAGCTTTGTGCCAGCAGATAATCGGCCTGCCATGGATGCATCGGCAGCAGCCAGACGTCATCGGTAAAATGGCCTAGCAACTGTGGTGCGCTTTCTGCGGCGAAGCGTTGCAGGCGCTGCTGTAACGTCAGATCCAGGCTGTCGCCACACAGGTGGCGCTTTTCTACCGCAAACCAGCGCAGGGGGAAGCTGCCAGCAAAATCTGGCAGATAGCGCTGTGCCTGCTGATGATCAAAGGGCTCATGGGATTTCGGAGCCGGGTGGAAGGCATGGCCAGCTAATAACCCCTGTTCCGCCTGGGCAAAATTCAGCGGCTGGTCACGTAGCTTTGGCCAGTCCAGCCGGATGGCGATCGCCTGTTGGGTATTGTCATGACTTTCCAGCACTCGCTGGAGAAAGCGTGCCAAAACCTCCTCACTCAGTTGGCCTTTTATCGCCGGTTTGGCCAGCAACAGCGTAACCAAACGCTCAAAACTCAGCGCTTCACCGTTGCCATTCAGGCAGGCGGGGAACTGATATTGATGATGTTGGGTTGGCGAGATATGCCGTAATGGAATGCGTATAAACTGGCTATCCGAAAGTGGGAGATGTAGCTGAGGAGGTTGGCTATTGGTTGCCGGCACGATGTGCCAGTCCCGAGTTTCACGCATTAGCGCGTTGAGGAAACATTGCGCAGCCACATCGGTTGCTGCGCTTGCTAACTGGATGGTCATGACCCTTGTCACTCTGGAGCGATTGAGAATGATTCTTATATCAATAGTTCTTATTATTATCAATCACCGCATGATACAATTTTTTGATTAATTACACACAAAAACATCATTTTCTTAACGGTTATTTCACTTGATGCGCTTATTTTCGGGTTCAAAAATCGTTGCAATTGGTAATGATTCTCCTTCAAACTGGCCGCTGGCGTTTTGTGCCGGGCTATTGGGCATTGGGCAAAATGGCTTGCTGGTTGCATTACCCGTGTTGGTCAGCCTGACTCAACTTTCGTTGTCGGTGTGGGCGGGGTTGCTAACGCTGGGATCGATGCTGTTTCTTGTCGGTTCTCCGTGGTGGGGGCGGCAGGCAGAAATTCGCGGCTGTAAATACGTGGTGGTTATGGCCCTGGCGGGTTACCTGCTCAGCTTTGCGTTATTGGCCTTGGCCGTGTGGGGGCTGGCTGCTGGCTGGCTGCCTGAAATGGCTGGGTTGGGCGGATTGATTGTGGCGCGCATTATCTATGGCCTGACAGTATCAGGCATGGTGCCCGCCAGCCAGACTTGGGCGCTGCAACGTGCTGGGTATGAACAACGTATGGCGGCGTTGGCCACTATCAGCTCTGGCCTGAGCTGTGGCCGGTTGCTTGGCCCGCTGTGCGCAGCCGTGGCGCTGTCTTTGCATCCGATGGCTCCGCTATGGCTGATGGCGATTGCGCCGCTGATCGCGTTACTGGTGATCTGCCGCCAGCATAACGATCCTCCTCTGCCCGCGGTGGCGCATCAACAAAACCGCCTGCGGCTGACGATGATGCCCTATTTATTGTGTGCGTTGCTGCTGGCGGGCTGCGTCAGCCTGATGCAGTTGGGCTTGGCTCCGCATTTGCAGCAGTTGTTCAGCCATTCGGCGACGACCGTTAGCCACCATGTGGCGGTATTGCTCAGCGTAGCGGCAGGTTGCACGCTGTTGGCACAGTTTCTGGTGGTGCGGCCACAGCGTCTCACTCCGCCGCAGCTGCTGATGGTTGCCGCTTTGTTGATGATCGCTGGCTTGGGGCTGATGTGTACCGCTCCGCTGGTGCTGTTTTATCTCGGCTGTGCGCTGGCTTCGTTTGGGGCCGCGATGGCGACGCCGGGCTATCAACTGATGCTGAACGATAAGTTATCTACCGGCAAAGGGGCGGGAGCGATCGCCACTAGCCATACACTGGGCTACGGCGCGAGCGCGCTGATGGTGCCGGTGGTGAGTAAATTTTACGGTGAGTCGCAGTTGGTGGCGGCGGCACTGGTAGCCGCCGTCCTGTTGGGCGGCATTAGCAGCTGGCTATGGTGCCAGCATCGAATGGCAGACATTGCGCGGGAGAGTCAGTGATATGTCCGCAAGCTATCGCATCTTTGATCTTACCTTGAAGCACAAGGAAAATGTTTCCCCCTCGCTGCTGCGCTGCGTGTTTACCGGCCCAGAGGTACAGCGCATGAAGCTGGAAGCCCCGGATCAACGGATCAAGCTGTTGTTCCCGGTAGCGGAAGGGCAAAGCTCGCAGTTGGCGAATAGCGACGATTGGTACCGCAACTACATGGCGATACCGAAAGAGCAACGGCCCGTGATGCGTACCTACACGTTGCGGGCGCTGCGCGCTGCTGAGAATGAAATGGACGTGGAGTTTGTGCTCCATGGCATTAATGGCCTGGCCTCTGCCTGGGCAACGCATGCCGTTGCGGGAGATAAACTCCAGGCTGTAGCGCCAAATGCCGATTTTGCTGAGGATAGCGGCGGCTATGAGTGGGCTCCTCCGGCGCAAACTCGGCAGGCGCTGCTGATCGCCGATGAAACGGCACTGCCAGCGGCGATGGGTATCCTCGAACAGTTGGCGCAGCAGGTTAACCCGCCGAGTGTGCAGGCTTTCTTTGAAGTACCGGTAGCGGGGGACTGCCTCAATATGGCGCACTTCCCATTTGCCGAGGTTTACTGGCTGCCACGTGACGTTGGGCATCAGCAACTGCATGGCACGCTGCTGGTGGAGGCGGTACGTCAGCGAGTGAATATCCCTGCCTCGGCACGGGCCGAAGCGCAGTCTCTGGCTGAAAACAGCCTGGGTGGGGATTTGCTGTGGGAGCGTGCCGAAGGGGCTAAGACCTTTTACGCCTGGGTGGCGGCGGAGTCTTCGGTGGTGAAAACGTTGCGCCGTTACCTGATTGGCGAACGCGATCTGGACCGTTCCACGGTGAACTTTATGGCGTATTGGTGTTAAGTTTCTGGGCCTACTAAATTGCTGTGTCTAATAGCGCTACAGGTGGAAGTCATGCAGATCAATTTCAACTCTGGCGGCCGCTTTGGCTGCTGTGCTATGTTCCGCTGAAACAAAAGTTACAGCGGGAGTAGCGATGAAACAGATTGATGAACGCCTGCGCAGCGAATACCCGCAATTGGCCCCTCAAGAGCAGCGGGTAGCCGACTTTATCTTCGATCACTTTGACGACCTGATTAGCTATAACAGCACCGAGTTGGCGCGCCTGAGTGGAGTGTCCAAGGCCACGGTCAGCCGTCTGTTCAAGCGGCTGGGCTATGCCAGCTATCGCGCAATGCGTGACGAGCTGCGTACCCTACGCCAAAGCGGTATGCCATTGACCGACAGCCGTGACGCGGTGCAGGGCAACACCTTACTAGCCCGCCATTACCAGCAGGAAATGGCCAATCTGACGCATTGGGTAAAGCAGATTGATGCGGAACAGTTTGGTGCGGTGATCGCGGCCATGGGGAAATCCCAGCGGCTGCTACTGTTGGGGATGCGCAATAGCTATCCCGTCGCGATGCATTTGCGCCAGCAACTGATGCAGGTGCGTGAACAGGTTTTGTTAATACCGCAGCCGGGCCAAACCTTGGCCGAAGACCTGGTGGATCTGGGGCCGCAGGACATGGTGGTAGTGGTCGCATTTCGCCGCCGTCCACGCCTGGCGCGAGAGGTATTGCAACAGTTGCAGATCAAGCAGGTGCCAACGTTATTGATCTGCGAACCGCAGGCCCAGGCGCTGATCCCGCTGGCTAGCTGGCATTTGATGACGCCGCTCGATAGCGTCTCGGCGTTTGACAGCTACTCCAGCGCCATGAGCCTGGCGAGCCTGCTGAGCAATGCGTTGCTGCATGACAGATTGTCGCAAGGGCGGCAGCGTATTCATCAGGTGGCCAATCTGTTCAGCGATCTGGAGGAGTTGGAGCAGCGCTGAGGCATTGGTTATCACGCGGCTAAACGGGCGCTATTTGCTGCGTCCGTTGATTCTTTAGTTGCAGATAGATAATTTAAGAATCTTTTGTTTCATCCTTTCTCGCTTGGCGATAATCTAGCAATAACAAAAAACCGGCCGGTCGCAGACGTAGCAATCTCCGGGCTAAGTTATTAAGTTGACAAGGAATGAACATGCTAGCTATCAACCAATTCGATCAAATCAATCCTCCGCATCGCCTACTGATGGGCCCAGGGCCGATCAATGCCGATCCGCGCGTGCTGCGTGCCATGTCCAGCCAGTTGATTGGCCAATACGATCCGGCCATGACCGGCTATATGAATCAGGTGATGGAGCTGTATCGCGGCCTGTTTCGCACGCAGAACCGCTGGACGATGCTGATAGACGGGACTTCGCGTGCCGGTATCGAGGCAATGCTGGTTTCTGCCATTCGCCCTGGCGATAAAGTGCTGGTGCCGGTATTTGGCCGTTTTGGCCATCTGTTGTGTGAAATCGCCCGCCGTTGCCGTGCCGATGTGCACACCATCGAAGCGCCTTGGGGTGAAGTATTCAGTGCCGATCGGATCGAGGATGCGATCAAGAAAGTACGGCCACGCCTATTGCTGACGGTGCAAGGGGATACCTCCACCACCATGCTGCAACCGCTGGCGGAATTAGGGGATATCTGTCGCCGCCACGGCGTCTTGTTCTATACCGATGCTACCGCCTCGTTCGCCGGTAACGAGCTGGAAACCGATGCCTGGGGTTTGGATGCGGTATCCGCAGGGCTGCAAAAATGCCTCGGTGGCCCTTCTGGCAGTTCTCCAATCACCCTTAGCCCGCAGTTTGAAGAGATCGTGCGCCGTCGTAAGTGCGTTGAGGAGGGGATCCGTACCGTCGATCACACAGACGGTGACGACGAGATGATCTACTCCAACTATTTCGACCTCGGCATGATCATGGATTACTGGGGGCCGGAGCGCTTGAACCACCATACGGAAGCCACCAGCATGCTGTTTGCCGCGCGTGAATGCGCCCGGGTGATCCTGGAGGAAGGGCTGGATAACGCTATTGCTCGCCATAAACTGAATGGCGCGGCGATGTTGGCCGGGATCCAGGGGATGGGGCTGGAGGTCTTTGGCGATATCGCCAACAAGATGAACAACGTGCTGGGCGTGGTGATCCCGCAGGGCATCCATGGCGAGCAGGTACGCCAGATGATGCTCAATGACTTCGCCATCGAAATCGGCACTTCGTTTGGCCCGTTGCAGGGCAAGATCTGGCGGATTGGTACCATGGGGTATAACGCGCGGAAAGACTGCGTGCTGCAAACGTTGGCCGCGTTGGAAGCGGTACTCAACCGTCTCGGTTTTGTTAGCCCGCACGGGGAAGCTATGCAGGCAGCATGGAACATTTACGACGCCGAGCAGAACTGATGGCAATGCTGCTGACCCCTCTGGAAGCGGAACGAGCCGCGGCCAGAGTGATGGCTCGCTGCGACGAACTGGCGGCAATCAGCAGCACGCCAGGCCATCTGACGCGGGTTTATCTCTCCCCAGAACATTTACGTGCCAACCAGTTGGTAGAGAATTGGATGCTCGAGCTTGGGATGGAGGTCTGGCAAGACGGCGTGGGCAATATCTGCGGACGTTACGAAGGGCAGCAACCGGCCGCACCGGCGCTGCTGCTTGGCTCTCATCTGGATACGGTGCGCAACGCTGGGCGCTACGATGGCATGCTGGGGGTCTTGACCGCGCTCGAGGTTGTCGCCTTGTTGCATAGCCGCAATCGGCGTCTGCCGCAGGCGATCGAGGTGATCGGTTTTGCCGACGAGGAGGGCACGCGTTTTGGCATTACCTTACTCGGCAGCAAAGGGATCACTGGGCAGTGGGCAGAGGATTGGCTGACATGTACCGATGCTGAGGGCATCAGCGTGGCTGAGGCTATGCGTGACGCGGGGCTTGATCCTGCGGCGGTGAGTTCTGCCGAGCGTGCACAAGGCTCGATCTGCGCCTATCTCGAACTGCATATTGAGCAGGGGCCTTGTCTTGAAGCCGCCGATCTGGCGCTGGGAGTGGTCACGGCGATTAACGGTGCCCGCCGCCTCAACGGTACCTTTACCGGACATGCTGGCCATGCAGGGACCGTGCCGATGGGGCAGCGCCGGGATGCGCTGGCTGCCGCTGCTGAATGGATGCTCACGGTTGAGCGGCTCACCATGGAATACGATCCGCATGTGGTCGCCACGGTCGGTCAGATAGAAAGCTTTCCGGGGGCAGTGAATGTGATCCCTGGGCAGGTCAGGCTATCCCTCGACGTTCGTGGCCCGCAAGATGAGCCGCTAGACGCGTTGCTGGCCGAATTACTGTTGCAGGCGCAGAGCATTAGCGCGCGTCGTGGGGTCTGTTTCTACAGCGAGGAGTTCTACCGCATACCGGCTACCGCTTGTGACCCTCAGTGGCAGCAGCGCTGGCATGACGCAGTAATGCAGGTGCAAGGGAATAGCCTAATGCTGCCTAGCGGTGCGGGGCATGATGCCATTGCTATCGCCGCCCGTTGGCCGGTGGGGATGCTGTTTGTTCGTTGCGAGGGCGGCATCAGCCATCATCCCGATGAAGCCGTCACCGTGGGCGACGTGGCGCTAGCGATCCAGGCTTACTGCCTGGCTGTGGGTATAACAGACCCCTCACCCCAGCCCTCTCCCAAAGGGAGAGGGAGCTGATAGCCCCTGCTCTTTTGGACGTAAAGCAGACCTGTCACGACGGGGTGAGTGGCTGCTGCGTCTGATAACACTGCCCACATGGCTGGCCGAAGCTGCGCGGATCACGCTGGCCTCAAAGGGGGCTCATATGCGGATGACTTTGTCCTCATAGTCAAAGGCAGTAAAGCACAGGCGGAGGCCATCAGGGAAGAATGCCGGCGCGTGCTAGAAGACAGCCTGAAACTGAGGCAGAACCTGGACAATACCAGGATCACCCATGTCAATGATGGATTTATCTTCCTGGGGCATCGTATCATTCGCAAGCGTAGTCGCTATGGCGATAGCCTTTTCCATGCTCTCAAGAGTATCGAGGGTGGCAGGGCATGGGAAAAGAGCCTCGGCGTCAGCGTGCTCGCACCTTAGATGCGCTACGTTCATGGTTAGGAAATTGTATTGTCAAATCGCAAGCTTCGCTTCCACTGGGGCTGCATCAAACCCCATCTGGGTCACGAATTGAAGGTCCTGAACTCTGTGCTACGCTTAATACCGTAATTGATAGTCAAAAGTTTGCACAGGGAGTGCTCAGGAATATTGGTTATCACGATGTTTATGGCCTGCGCTGGATGCTTTGCTGAATGAACGCCAATCGCGACAATGTAACATGGAGGGACCCCGCTGATGCTAGAAACTCCTCGCGAAAAGTCTTCACCTTCTGATTAGCAAATAGAGGATGGCTCACCGGTGACAGCAAAACTGCTGGCCGCTTGGCGCGGTTATATCTTCGTCCTATGTTACGTTTGCGGCAAATACAACGACCATTACATTATTGATATCCAACACAAACAGATGAACAGCACAGTGATACTCGGTATGGAACTGTGGCATTGAATAACGATATTTCTTTACTGGTGAGCTAACGTAATAGCTGTTTTCCCCTCCCAACGGTATTGTAAGGAAGAAAGAATGAACTTTGAAACTCAGTCAATTGGCAATGTCTTGGTTGTCACTCTTTTGGACAGGCGTTTGGATGCATCGGTTTCCACTCAGTTTAAGGAAGACATACAAGCCATGATTGCGCAGGGGACTCACCATATTTTACTGGACTTCGGTCAGGTCGATTTCATCGACAGCAGTTTTTTAGGCACTCTGGTCTCTCTTTTGAAATCCTTACATGGAAAAGGTGAGCTCGCGGTCTGCTCACTGAACAACAATATCCACAGTATGTTCAAGTTAACCCGGATGGATAAAATATTTACCATCGGCGCTGATAAAAGCAACGCATTACAGCAAATCTGATAATCATCTCATTGATTAAAAAGGAATGTTCATTATGAAAGCCATGATTCTTGCCGCAGGTAAAGGAACCAGAGCCAGACCGTTGACCACCATATTGCCAAAACCAATGATCCCATTAATTCGCAAGCCGATTATGGAGTCGATCGTTGAGCATTTAAGAGAGTATGGATTTAATCAGTTAATGGTCAATACAAGCTACCTTTCCGCAGATATCGAGAATTATTTTCGCGATGGCCATGCCTGGGGCGTGGAAATGGGTTACTCCTACGAAGGGGTGATGGAAGGTAATACCTTTGTTGATAACGTGCTGGGTTCCGCCGGTGGAATGAAGCACATCCAAAATTTCTCGGGCTTTTTTGATGACACTTTTGTCGTGGTGTGTGGTGACGCATTAATTGATGTGGATTTTGATCAGGTATTGGCTTTTCATCGGGCCAGAAAAAGTGTCGCCACCCTGATCATGCGCCCTGTGCCAGCCGATCAAGTGAGTAAGTACGGGATTGTCGTCACCAATGACCAAGGCCGAGTCAGTCAGTTTCAGGAAAAACCTAAAGCAGAAGAGGCGTTATCAAACAATGCTAATACGGGTATCTATGTGTTTGAACCCGAGATATTCAATTATATTCCCGACGGTGTTGAATATGACATTGGTAGCCAGTTGTTCCCTAAACTTGCTGAATTAGATGTTCCTTTCTACGGCATTGTCTTGCCATTCCAATGGGTAGATATTGGCTCATTGCAGGACTTCTGGCATGTAAACCGCATGATCCTTAATCGGGAGCTACCTGATTATCCGATGCCGGGCATTCAGGTTGCGCCGCAAATTTGGTGCGGGCTGAACGTTAAAGCCGATTTTGCCAACCTGGATATTGAAGGGCCGGTCTATATTGGCAGCAGTACTGAAATACAGCCTGGAGTGACAATCAGAGGGCCCGCGATCATTGGCGCTGGTTGTTTATTAGAGCAAGGGGCCATGGTCGATCAAAGCTTTGTAGCTGATTACACCCGAGTCGGTGGGATTGCCCAGTTGTACCAGCAGATGATTTTTGCCGGTAAAGTGATCTCGCCGGACGGTACAGCCATTGATTTGTCTGATGCCGGTCTGAACTGGCTTATTGATGATAAACGGCGCACAGACATTATTACGGCGGAGAAGTCGTTATTCAAAGAGCTGCTCACCAAAGATACCTTTCTATAAGGGGTTCTACGCTGGAAGCGTCTAAATGGCTCTGTCGCATTAACGAAAATAAGTCAGCAAACCCGCACCGTTGCAAAAATACGGAGATGGTAAATTGATCTGCAGCGGCGTTGTGCTTCTTTCGTAAGGTCATTCGACACTACGGAGAATCTGCGGTAGTGGCCATTGATCGAAGTGGTGCCAACATAGCAGCGCTGACGTTACGCCAGGGCGGGTTAAGTGAAGAGACGCTCAATGAAAGCTGTGAACGGGTACTGAGTCCAGTTGAATGGACGTTGCTGTGGGTGAAACATGAAGGTAAAACCTTGCCAAAGATGCCGCCGAGTCTGAAGTGGGCGTGCCTGAATCTGGCGAAGCTGGGGCGTTGGTATGACAGTAAACGAACGGGACGAGCAGGATGGGTAGTGATGTGGGAGGGATGATTCAAGCTTCAGGATATCGTCGAAGGGTATAAACTGGCGAAGTCTCTTGATCAGGAGATCTGATCAAGAGACAGCTCCTTGGGGAGGTTAGGGGGGGCATTGACTCAATCGTGCAGTTGGAAGCCATCTGCATCACGCCAGGCAGGGAACGCGGCGCGGTAGGTTTGCAGCGTTTCCAGCGAAAGCTCGGCATCCAGCCTCGCCGCCTGGCCCGGTTCTGCGCTGGCCAACCTTTCTCCCTGCGGGCTGATAATCAGGCTGTCACCGCTGTAATTCAGGCCATTGCCGTCCTCGCCCACGCGGTTACAACCCGCCACGTAAATCTGGTTTTCAATCGCCCGCGCCGCCAGCAGCGTTTGCCAGTGCATGCTACGTGCTGCTGGCCAGTTGGCCACGTACAGGGCCAGATCGTAATCCTGCTGATAGCGTGACCACACCGGGAAGCGCAGGTCATAGCAAATCTGCGGCAGGATACGCCAGCCACGCCATTCGAAAATGGTGCGCTGTTTCCCAGCCTGATAATGCTGGTGTTCACCGGCCATACGGAACAGATGGCGTTTATCATAACCATGCACCTTGCCGCCAGGTTCCACCAGCAGGAAACGGTTAACCGCCCCTTTGGCAGTTTTCAACGCTACGCTGCCACCCACCAAGGCGTTGGTTTTCACCGCCCAGGTATGTAACCAGTCTATTACCTGTTGTTCAGGCAACGCGCTTTCCCCGGCATCCATAGCAAAGCCGGTGGTAAACATTTCCGGCAGCACAATCAGATCGCGGCCGCTAATCGAGGGTAACAAGGCATCGAACTGGCGCAGGTTGGCCTCACCTTGACGCCAGACCAGCGGTTGCTGCAACAGGGTAATTTTTAGAGTCGACATAGGCGCTCCGCAGCGGCATCCAGCGTGGCATCTTGCTTCGCGAAGCACAGCCGGATCAGTTTATAGGGGAACGGATCGGCACAGAAGACGGACAGCGGGATCGCCGCTACGCCTGCGTGCTCGGTCAGCCAATGGCAGAAGGCGACATCATCCAGATCGGAAATGGCACTGTAATCGGCCAGTAAGAAGTAAGTGCCGTCACAGGGCAGGATTTCCAGCCTGCTGTTAGCTAACGCCTGCACAAAGCGATCGCGCTTGGCACGGTAGAACGCGGGTAGCTGCTGCCAGTGTTCCGGCTCGTTGCGCAGCATATCGGCCAAGGCCAACTGGGCCGGGGTGTTGACAGAGAACGTCAGATATTGGTGAACCTTGCGCACCTCCGCGCTCAACGCTGCCGGAGCTACACAGTAACCCACTTTCCAGCCGGTCATATGGAAGGTTTTACCAAACGAGGAAACGGCAATCGCCCGCTGACGCAGTTGTGGATGGGCCAGCACGCTGGCGTGTCCCCCTTTGGCAAAGCAGATATGCTCGTAAACCTCATCGCTCAGAATATAGATTTCCCGATCGGCGATGGCAGCCCATAGCTGCTGCATATCCTCTGCCGACCAGGCCGTGGCGGAGGGATTCTGCGGAGTATTAAGGATCACCAGCCGTGTGTGCGGTGAAAGCTGTTCGGCGAACCGTTGCCAATCGACCTTGAAGGCTGGCGGCTGTAGGGCAATGCGCTTCAGAACGCCGCCGGAAAGCTGCACCGCTGGGGCATAGCTGTCGTAGCTTGGGTCGAAGCAAATCACTTCATCGCCGGAGCGTACCAGGGCGCTGATCGCAGCGAACAACGCCTCGGTTGCACCCGCAGTGATAGTCACTTCACTATTGGCATCGGGCTGCCAGCCGTAGAGCTGAGCAGTTTTTTCCGCAATGGCCTCACGTAACGGCGCTGCGCCCGTCATCGGTGCGTATTGGTTTGCCCCCTGGCTGACGTGCCAGTTCAGGCGCTGCTTTAAATACTCCGGGCCATCAAAATCCGGGAAGCCCTGCGACAGGTTGATCGCCTGATGCTGCTGCGCCAGGGCGCTCATCTGGGTAAAGATGGTGGTGCCGAGGTCAGGTAACTTGCTGGCTGGGACAGGTGCGGTGCTCATATCAGGCTATTTCTCCTGGCGCTTATGTTGCGAACAATATAACACGGTGTTAATATTTGGCAATCAAGACGTATAGACGTCTATCCTCGTCGCCTAGCTACCACTTGAAATTCTTAGAGGATAAGTGAGTCACATTCAATCAATCGCCAAAAGCTACCTGCCAGGAAATAGAGAGAATGATGGAAAACCCGCAATTATCTGCCCTATTGGCCGCCTGCCACTGGATCGGTGAGAAAGGCTGGTGTCCGGCGACCGGCGGCAATATGTCGCTGCGCCTTGATGCCCAACATTGCCTGGTGACCGAATCCGGTAAAGACAAAGGCAGCCTGAGCGAACAGGATTTATTGCTGGTGGAAACGGCAAACAACCATGTCCCCAGCGGCCGCACGCCTTCGGCGGAAACCGGCCTGCACACGCTGATCTATCGCCTCTATCCCACCGTCGGTGCCATCCTGCATACCCATTCGGTCAATGCTACCGTGCTTTCCCGCGTGGAAAAAAGTGAAGCACTGGTGCTGCAAGGGTATGAAATGCAGAAATCCCTTAGTGGCCAGAAGAGCCATCTGGACAGCGTCAGCATCCCCATTTTTGATAACGACCAGGATATTCCGGCGCTGGCTGCGCGTGTGGCCGCATTTGCCGAGGTAACGCCCTTGCAGTACGGTTTTTTGGTGCGCGGCCACGGCTTGTATTGCTGGGGCAAACAGGTAGAGGAAGCGCGCCGCCACCTTGAAGGGCTGGAGTTCCTGTTCCAGTGCGAACTGCAACGCCGTTTACTGGAGGCAAAATGATCCGCGCCATCGTCACCGATATTGAAGGTACCACCAGCGATATCCGCTTTGTGCATCAGGTGCTGTTCCCCTATGCCCGTGAGCGACTAGGGGAGTTTATCCGCAGCCATGCCAACGACGCCGAAGTTGCGGCTCCGCTGGCGGCATTGCGTGCAGAGATTGCGCAACCCGATGCCGATAATGAGCTGCTTATTACCACGCTTTATCGTTTTATGGATGAAGATCGCAAATCGACCGCGCTGAAGGCCTTGCAGGGCATCATCTGGCGTAGTGGCTACCTGAACGGCGATTTTCAGGGGCATCTCTACCCCGAGGTGGCCGAACAACTGGCCGCCTGGCAGCAGCAAGGGCTGAAGCTGTACGTCTATTCCTCCGGTTCGGTTGAAGCGCAAAAGCTGCTGTTTGGTTACAGCGATGCGGGAGATCTGCAACCGCGGTTCAGCGGTTACTTTGATACGCACGTGGGGGCCAAGCGTGAAAGCGCGTCATACCACAATATTGCCCAAGCCATCGGTCTGGAGCCAACTGAGCTGCTGTTCCTTTCTGATATCCATCAGGAGCTGGACGCGGCACGGCTAGCGGGCTGGCATACCTGCCAACTGATCCGTGATGCTGCCGATCTGCAAAGCCAGCACCGGCAGGTTAAGCGTTTTGATCACATCGAGTTAGGGGAGTTTGTCTAATGAGTGGATTGACCATTTTTAGCGATAAAGAGCCGCAGCAGCCGTTATGGCGGAGCCAGGATGCGCAGGCTATCCAGCAGCAGTTGGCGCAAATTGGCGTGCGTTTTGAGCGTTGGCAGGCCGATCGCGAGTTGGGCGAGAACCCACAGCCAGAAGCGGTTATCGCCGCCTATCAGCATGAGATCGACCGGCTGGTGGCGGAAAAGGGCTACCAGAGCTGGGATGTGATCAGCATGCGCCCAGACAACGCCCAGCGTGAAGCGCTGCGGGAAAAATTCCTGGCCGAACATACCCATGGCGAGGATGAGGTGCGCTTCTTTGTCGAAGGTGCGGGGCTGTTTTGCCTGCATCTCGAAGGGAAAATCTTCCAAATCCTGTGTGAGAAAAACGATCTGATTTCGGTGCCAGCCAATACTCGCCACTGGTTTGATATGGGCTCGGCCCCCAACTTCACCGCCATCCGCGTCTTTGATAATCCGGAAGGTTGGGTGGCCCATTTCACCGGTGACAAAATTGCCGAGGCATATCCAAAGCTAGATTGAGTCCCCTCACCCTAACCCTCTCCCACAAGGAGAGGGAACCGATCGAGCTCGCTGATTTTTCTGCATTCTACCGCTATCCTCGTTGTTCTTGCTCCCAACTTCCCGACGTTGCACGATCTAACCAAGCGCTCCGGGCAGCTCAGCCCAATACTCTCCCACGAGGAGAGGGAACCGATCGAGCTCGCTGATTTTTCTGCATTCTACCGCCATCCTCGTTGTTCTTGCTCCCAACTTCCCGACGTTGCACGATCCAACCACGCGCTCCGGGCAGCTCAGCCCAATACTCTCCCACGAGGAGAGGGAACCGATCGAGCTCGCTGATTTTTCTGCATTCTACCGCCATCCTCGTTGTTTTTGCTCCCAACTTCCCGACGTTGCACGATCCAACCACGCGCTCCGGGCAGCTCAGCCCAATCCTCTTCCACGAGGAGGGGGAACCGATCGAGCTCGCTGATTTTTCTGCATTCTACTGCCATCCTCGTCGTTCTTGCTCCCAACTTCCCGACGTTGCACGATCCAACCACGCGCTCCGGGCAGCTCAGCCCAATTCTCTCCTTCGAGGAGAGGGAACCGATCGAGCTCGCTGATTTTTCTGCATTCTACCGCCATCCTCGTTGTTCTTGCTCCCAACTTCTCGACGTTGCACGATCCAACCACGCGCTCCGGGCAGCTCAGCCCAATCCTCTCCTTCGAGGAGAGGGAACCGATCGAGCTTGCTGATTTTTCTGCATTCTACCGGCATCCTCGTCGTTCTTGCTCCCAACTTCTCGACGTTGCACGATCCAACCAAGTGCTCCCGGCAGCTCCCTCTCCCTGTGGGAGAGGGTTGGGGTGAGGGGCAAAAGGTTATGCCAATGCGCGCTGGAAAATCCCGTCGGCAACCTGCTCTGGCGTAATGACGCCACTATCCAACACCCAGCCGCTGATTAGCGCCGCAGGAGTCACATCAAATGCCGGGTTGTAGGTTGGCGCATTGAGCGGTGCCCACTGGCAGGAACCAAAGCTGCCGCTGACGCCGGTGATTTCTTCGGCCGCGCGCTGTTCGATAGGAATGGCTGCGCCGTTGGGGCAGTGAGGATCGTGCGTGGTATGTGGGGCGGCCACGTAAAACGGAATACGGTGGTAATGGGCCAGCACCGCCAAGCTGTAAGTACCGATTTTATTGGCCACGTCACCGTTGGCCGCAATGCGGTCTGCGCCTACCCAGACGGCATCGACCTGGCCCGTAGCCATCAGGCTGGCGGCCATGGAATCGCAGATTAAGCGGTAAGGAATGCCCAGCTCTCCCAGTTCCCAGGCGGTAAGGCGGCCCCCTTGCAGCAACGGACGAGTTTCATCGACCCAAACCTGGGCAATCTTGCCTTGCTGATGTGCACGAAGCAGAACGCCAATCGCCGTGCCCACGCCCGCCGTCGCCAGTCCCCCGGTGTTGCAATGGGTGAGCAGGCGACTTCCCGGTTTCACCCACTCGGCCCCGTTATCGGCGATGCGATCGCACAGGGTTCGATCCTCCTCGACCAGGCGCAGCGCTTCCTCGGTCATCGCGCTCACCCAATCCGGCTGAGCCAAAACCTGCTTCATACGATCCAGATTGTTCATCAGGTTCACCGCCGTCGGGCGTGAGGCGCGAAGTGTCTGTAATGCCTGCTCCAGCTCAGCCTGCGACAGGCCACGCTCGGCCAACAGGGCGAGCAGCAGGCTGGCAGATAGCCCGATCAACGGTGCGCCGCGCACCCGCAGGGCGCGGATATGCCCAACTAATTCGTCCACGCTGTCGCAGGGCAACCAGCACTTTTCCTGCGGCAAAGCTTGCTGGTCGAGGATTTGGAGGCGGCTGTCTTGCAGGCTCAGGCTGGTGGTGTTAAGTGCTTGCATCAGTGGTTAAATCCTTGTGTGTTTCTTATTGCATCTGTGAACCCATTCTGCCAACATGACATCCGGATGTATAGACGTCCAAACGCTTTTGCGGCTAAAAATAAAAAATCATCGCTATGGGAAAGAACAGAGGGGTTGGGGGATGTCACAATATCGTACGTTTACTGCTGCCGATGCCGTTGAATACGCGCGCCAATATGGGCAACTGGCCGATCCACTGGCGTTGGTAAGTGCCGATGAGATCGGTGATGGCAATCTGAACCTGGTCTTTAAAATCCGTGATGCTGACGGCGTCAGCCGGGTGGTAGTCAAACAGGCGCTGCCGTATGTACGTTGCGTGGGGGAATCCTGGCCGTTGACGCTGGATCGGGCGCGTATCGAAGCGGAAACGCTGCTGATCCACGGGGCGTTGTGCCCACGCCACACGGTGCAGGTGCTGCATCACGATCCTGAGCTGGCGGTGATGGTGCAGGAAGATCTCTCTGATCATCACATCTGGCGCAGCGAGCTTGTGAAGGGGCGCTACTATCCGCTGGCCGCCGGGCAACTGGCAGAATACCTGGCGCAAACTCTGTTCCACACCTCTGATTTTTACCAGACCGCACAGCTGAAAAAGGCAGAAGTCAGCCGTTTCACCAATCCGGAACTGTGCCAGATCACCGAAGATCTGTTTTTCAGCGATCCTTACCAGGATCATGAGCGTAATCAGTTTGACGAGGCGCTGTTGCCTCAGGTGCTGGCACTGCGTGATGACGCGGCGCTGAAGTTGGCGGTGGCCGGGCTGAAACATCGCTTCCTGAGCAAGGCTGAGGCTTTGCTGCACGGCGATATTCACAGCGGATCGATATTTGTAGCTGAAGGCAAGTTGAAGGCGATCGACGCCGAGTTTGGCTTCTACGGGCCGATCGGCTTCGATATTGGCACTGCGCTGGGTAATCTGCTGCTGAACTATTGTGGGTTACCAGGGTTGTTCGGCCCGCGTGATGCGGCGGCCGGGCGTGAGCAGCGGTTGCAGGATGTGCGTGAGCTGTGGCTGATCTTTGCCGATCGCTTTCTGGCGTTGTGCCATCAACATAGCCGTGACGCAACGTTGGCGCTGCCGGGCTATGCCGAGCAGTTCCTGCAACAGGTATGGACAGATGCGGTGGGTTACTGCGGTACGGAGCTGATACGCCGTACTATCGGGCTGGCGCACGTGGCCGATCTGGACAGCATCACCGATGCGGAAATGCGCGCCGAGTGTCAGCGCAACGCCCTTAATCTGGGGCGCGCGCTGATCGTCAACGCGCCGCACATAGAACACATCGATGCCTTGCTGGCGCGTATCCGCCAACATGGTTGAGCCAATCTGAATCTGCAATGAGAAAGGGGCGATCCTTAACGGTATCGCCCCTTTGGCATTTACGGCCGCTGAACGTTATGCAGCTTCAGTCTGCTTCTGGCGTTTTTCCAGCTTTACTGGCTTTACCGGCTGCTGCGCCGCCAGCGCGTCTGGCGCAAAGTCATCAACGTTGATTGAACGCAGACGGCTCTCTTCCGCTTTCACCAGGATCTTGGCTTCGTCGGCGCTGATTTTGCCTTCATCCAGTGCACGCTGTGCCAGACGGTCCAGACGGGTGAACGGCAGGTTCTTACCGGCTTGCTTGCACAGGCGCTGGTGGATAGGTTCTGCGGCAATCACGTCCAGCAACGCGGCTTCCAGCAGGCCAACCGGGTTATGCTCGCTTGGCGTCAGGTATTGACCACGGCCAAGGCGGCTACGGGTGGCTGAAGGCTGTTGGATAATCTTCGCCAACTGGTGGTCCAGCTTATCCGAAGGTGCGGTATGCACGCGGCCGAATGGGAACACCACCAGGCGCATCACCCCGGCGATAAAGCGGTTCGGGAAGTTGCGCAGCAGGTCGTCCAGCGCTTGCTCTGCCTGATTCAGGCTGTCTTGTACGCCCCAGTGAACCAGTGGCAGATCTTCTTTCTGACGCCCTTCATCTTCAAAGCGTTTCAGCGTGGCCGAGGCCAGGTACATCTGGCTCAGCACGTCCCCCAGGCGGGCAGAGATACGCTCGCGGCGCTTCAGGCTACCGCCCAGCACGCCCATGGAAACGTCAGACAGCAACGCCAGGTTGGCGCTCAGACGGTTTAGCTGCTGATAGTAGCGGCGTGTAGCGTCTTTGGTTGGCGTGCTGCTGGTGCGGCCATTGGTCAGGCCGAGCCACAGGCTGCGCATTTTGCTGCTGCCGACGTGGCCGAGGTGGCCGAACAGCGCCTGGTCGAAGCTGTGCAGATCGTTGTTCTGAGCGGCTGCCATTTCGGTCAGTACATAAGGATGGCAGCGGATCGCCCCCTGGCCGAAGATCATCATGGTACGGGTCAGGATATTGGCACCCTCAACCGTGATGGCGATCGGTGCGCCCTGGTAGGCACGGGCCAGGAAGTTGGCTTCGCCCAGCATGATGCCTTTACCGCCGGTGATATCCATCGCATCAATGATGGCCTGTTGGCCACGGTGGGTACAATGGTATTTGACGATGGCGGACAGCACCGCAGGTTTTTCGCCCTGCATCAACGCATAGGTGATCAGCGACGCGGCGGCATCCATCACGTAGGTGTTACCGGCAATACGTGCCAGCGGCTCTTCAATCCCTTCCATCTTACCGATAGAGATTTTGAACTGGCGGCGAATATGGGCGTAAGCGCCTGTCGCCAATGCCACGGATTTCAGGCTGCCGGTGGAGTTGGACGGCAGAGTGATACCACGGCCAACCGACAAGCATTCAACCAGCATCCGCCAGCCTTGACCGGCCATTTTTGGCCCGCCAATGATGTAATCGATCGGCACGAACACGTCGTTGCCGCGGGTTGGGCCATTCTGGAACGGCACGTTGAGCGGGAAGTGACGGTTGCCGATCTCTACCCCTGGGGTGTTGGTTGGGATCAACGCACAGGTGATGCCGGGGGATTCGTTATCGCTCAGCAGGCGGCTTGGGTCATGCAGCTTGAAGGCCAGCCCCAGCACGGTGGCAATCGGTGCCAGGGTAATGTAGCGCTTGTTCCAGGTCAGGCGCATGCCCAGCACCTGTTTGCCTTGCCATTCGCCCATGCATACGGTGCCTACGTCCGGGATGGCCCCGGCGTCGGAACCCGCTTCTGGGCTGGTCAGTGCGAAGCAAGGAATTTCGTCGCCGCGCGCCAGGCCTGGCAGGTAGTGATCTTTCTGCTCTTCAGTGCCGTAATGTTGCAGCAGCTCGCCTGGGCCGAGGGAGTTAGGCACGCCGACGGTGATCGCCAGAATACCTGAGACACCCGCCAGCTTTTGCAGGACGCGGGCCTGAGCATAAGGGGAGAATTCCAGCCCGCCGTACTCTTTTTTGATGATCATCGCAAAGAAGCGGTGTTCTTTCAGATAGGCCCACAGCTCCGGCGGCAGATCGGCCAGTTCGTGGGTGATCTCGAAGTCATTGGCCATGCGGCAGGCTTCTTCTACCGGGCCGTCGATAAAGGCTTGCTCTTCTTCCGTCAGCTTAGGCTGCGGATAGTTGTGCAGCTTGTTCCAATCCGGTTGGCCACGGAACAGATCGCCTTCCCACCAGGTGGTCCCGGCATCGATGGCTTCTTTTTCCGTGGTGGACATTGGCGGCATCACTTTGCGGAAGGCGCGCAGTGCTGGGGCAGAAAGCAGCGAGCGGCGCAGCGAAACGATGTTCAGCGGCAGCAGCACGATTGCCAGCGGTACCAGCATCCAGTAGGTCCAAAGGCCGATAGCGCCCATGGCCGCCGTAAAGGCCAACAGCAGCAGACTGCTGAGAGCCAGGTTCACTCGGTGATAAAACACCACACCAATGAGTGCGAGTAGAACAACGATACTAAGAACCATCATAAGAAGCTCCGAAGTAGTAAGAGGTCTGACCTGTTGTGTATATCTAATGGTTTTAGTCCATACCCATTTTTTTATCAATGTATTTACACTTTAATTACAACTTAAGTCACAAACTGACAGCATCAATTGTCAAAAAATCGCCGGGTCGGTTCACACTAGCGCTGTTTGCGTCGCAACGCTTCTAGGTTTTTCTGCAATCCGTTACACTGCGAGACGAAAGATTGACGATGCCACCGCAAAACAAGAGGCGATCTCTATGTACCACGATTTAATTCGCAGTGAACTGAATGAAGCGGCTGATACTTTGGCGAAATTCCTCAGCGATGATGCCAACATTGATACCATCCAACGCGCGGCAGTGCTGCTGGCGGATTCCTTTAAAGCCGGCGGGAAAGTGATCTCCTGCGGTAACGGTGGCTCGCATTGTGATGCGATGCACTTCGCGGAAGAGCTGACTGGCCGCTACCGTGAGAATCGCCCGGGCTATCCGGCCATCGCGATTTCTGACGTTAGCCATCTGTCCTGCGTCAGCAACGATTTTGGCTATGAGTACGTGTTTTCCCGTTATGTGGAATCCGTAGGCCGCGAAGGCGACGTGCTGTTGGGGATCTCTACCTCGGGCAACTCTGGCAACATTATCAAAGCCATTGAGGCGGCTCGCGCCAAGGGGATGAAAGTGATCACCCTGACCGGCAAAGACGGTGGCAAAATGGCCGGTAGCGCCGACGTGGAAATCCGCGTACCGCACTTTGGCTACGCCGACCGTATCCAGGAAATCCATATCAAAGCGATCCACATCTTGATCCTGTTGATCGAAAAAGAGATGGTTAAGGCTTAACGGCGAGATCAGCATTAAATAAAGGGCGTGGCATCAAGCTGCGCCCTTATACCAATGTCAGTAGTCCTCAAGGGGTGGCAATCGATGTGTGAACTGCTCGGGATGAGCGCCAACGTACCAACCGACATCTGCTTTAGCTTTACCGGGCTGGTACAGCGCGGTGGCCGAACCGGGCCACATAAAGATGGCTGGGGCATTACCTTCTATGAAGGCAACGGTTGTCGCACATTCAAGGATCCCCAACCCAGCTTTAATTCACCTATTGCCCGCCTGGTGCAGGAATACCCGATCAAGTCCTGTGCCGTGGTCTCCCACATCCGCCAGGCTAATCGCGGTGAAGTGGCGCTGGAAAATACCCATCCCTTTACCCGTGAACTGTGGGGCCGCAACTGGACTTACGCTCACAATGGGCAACTGAAAGGCTATCGCCAACTGGCGACCGGCAACTTCCGCCCGGTAGGGCAGACCGACAGTGAATATGCCTTCTGCTGGCTGTTACATCAGTTGGCGCTGAAATACCCTCGCACTCCCAGCAACTGGCCAGCCGTGTTTCGCTATATAGCGTTATTGGCCGATCGGCTCAGAGAGAAAGGGGTGTTCAATATGCTGTTGTCAGATGGGCGCTTTGTGATGGCCTATTGCTCCACCAATCTTTATTGGATCACCCGGCGAGCACCGTTTGGCAAAGCCACCTTGCTCGATCAGGATGTAGAGATTGATTTTCAGCGGCAGACCACGCCGGATGACGTGGTCACGGTCATTGCAACCCAACCGCTGACGGGCAATGAAACCTGGCACAAGATAGCACCAGGCGAGTTTGCGTTATTTCACTACGGTGAGCGGCTGGCTACGGGCGAACGGGTTGGTGTTCGTCTCAAGCGTTGAGGCATATTGAGTCGGCTGGGCGCTATTCATGACCGGCTGTGCCATCACGTATTGGCCGTTGGCCACGCTAACCATCGGTGGCTGGCGGTTTTTGACGAAGTAGTCATACCCCGGTTTCAACTGACGCCAGAAGCTGATGTAGGTTGAAGAACGGTGGCGTTGCAGGTTCTGTTCGGTCATGCGGAACGGATAAATGCTGATATCCACCCGGCTTTGTCCGTGAGCAAACGCCGCTTCAACGTAACGATAGATATCGTCCATATAGGCGTTGGTCATCGCGTAGCAACCAATCGATTTACATTCCCCGTGGATCATCAGATAGGCACCGGAATATCCCTGTGCTTTATCGTAATCATTAGGGAAACCGATGTTGATGGCGCGATAATATTTGCTGTCTGGTTTCAGATGGCGGGTGTCGACGCTATAAAAGCCTTCGGGGCTTTTAAAATCCCCTTCACGGCGCTTTGGGCCAAGCCCTCCGGAGAAGTTACAGATAGAGAAACTATTCACCAGGCGGAATTCGTTACCCATCTTGGCGTACAACTCCAGCTTGCGCTCTTCTTTGAATATCTGGATATAGACCGGTGAACCTAATAACTGCTGTGCAACCAACGGGGCCTGGGGAGCCGGGGCTGGCTCACTGGCGCTGCACGCCGTGATCAGCGGCGTACAAAATAGCATCGCAAACAACAGCGCGATTTTGCTCATTCTTAATTTATCCTGCTTATATTTATTTGCTGGCATATCCCCGTCGCTTTTCAAGCTGCAGCGTTGTTACCTGCGCTTGCTCACCCCAGTCACTTACCTAAGTAAGCTCCTGGGGATGAACAAGCTAGTCGCCTAGCTGCAGCTTGAAATTCATAGGGGATAAAAACTAATGTAGCCAGCATGCCACTGACGAGATTTCGTATTTAACCCCGTCAGATTACCAGCGTGTTGTTTTTTAGCAATATGCGAAGTGTATAAAAAAACTACAATACTCGGTAAAAGTGAAATGAACCCACGTTTTTAACGAGTAGTGTCAAGAGATAACAGGTGTTTAATTGCATTTCCTCGACTCAGGTCACTAGATAGCACGGAAAAATTCTGTCGAAAATGTTAATATCTTGCCCATGCTGCATCGTTATTAATCGGTAATCAGTACAGGGATATTGTGTGAAATAGCAACAATTCCGCCATCGTTGATAGCAATGTTTTAACAATATGCGGTATTGGCTTAATCATTGGCCTGGATGTCGGCGGTCAGTGTGAATATTCAAGTTGGGCATGAGGTCATCGTGTTCATCCGGAGGGGGCTAGGGCCACCTCATCATCCTGCATGCTTTGTGCCTGCCTCTGGGTTGGTTAGGCGTGTGAAAATTAAAAACATCGTATAAATCCTATGATCAAAATAAAAAAAGGGTTAGATCTGCCAATCGCTGGGGCGCCTTCGCAGGCGATCCAGGATGGTCCAGCGGTCACGCAAGTGGCGCTGCTAGGCCAGGAATATGTTGGTATGCGCCCCTCCATGTTGGTACAGGTTGGCGATCGCGTTAAAAAAGGTCAGGCGCTGTTTGAAGACAAGAAGAACCCTGGGGTTTTCTTCACGGCACCGGCCAGCGGGCAGATCGCCGCTATCAATCGCGGCGAACGCCGCATGTTGCAATCGGTGGTGATTGACATCGACAACGGCGGCGAAGAGCAGGTGGAACTGGCCTATTATCAGCAGGCCGATTTGCCGATGTTGGAGCGCCAACAGGTTGAAAGCGATCTGATCGCCAGCGGCCTGTGGACCGCACTGCGTACTCGCCCATTTAGCAAAACCCCCCGCCCAGGTACCTCACCGCGCGCTATTTTCGTCAGCGCTATCGATACCCAGCCGCTGGCAGCGGATCCGTTGGTGATTATCAACGAGCAATTGGCGGCATTTAATGCCGGGCTGACGGTATTGGCACGCCTTACAGACGGAAAGGTACGCGTCTGCCACGCAGCGGGTACGCGGCTGGATACGGCTGCTGGCGCGCAGATTGATTACAGCGAGTTTGCTGGCCCGCACCCTGCGGGGCTGGTGGGCACACATATTCACTTCCTGGAGCCGGTTAGCCTGAAGAAAACCGTTTGGCATATCGGTTATCAGGATGTGATCGCCATCGGCACCCTATTTACTACCGGCAAGCTGGATACCCGGCGCGTGGTCGCTCTGGCGGGGCCACAGGTGGAACAGCCGGTGCTGCTGCGCACCCGTTTGGGGGCTAGCCTGGATCAACTGACAGCGGGCCGCCTGAAGGCCGGTGAGAACCGTGTGATTTCCGGCTCGGTGCTGAGTGGTTTCCATGCCAGCGGCCCGAGTGCCTGGCTTGGCCGTTTCCACAACCAGGTGTCGGTATTGCTGGAAGGCCGGGAGAAAGAGTTGTTCGGCTGGATTGCTCCGGCATCGGACAAGTTCTCCATCACCCGCACCACGCTGGGCCATTTCCTCAAGCACAAGCTGTTCGCTTTCTCCACCACCACCAACGGCGGTGAGCGTTCGATGGTACCGATCGGCAATTACGAGCGGGTGATGCCG
Source organism: Serratia sp. PL7 (assembly GCF_945957435.1). Classification (NCBI taxonomy): domain Bacteria; kingdom Pseudomonadati; phylum Pseudomonadota; class Gammaproteobacteria; order Enterobacterales; family Yersiniaceae; genus Serratia; species Serratia sp. PL7. Next base: position 74,635 of record NZ_CAMFLB010000010.1, read on the forward strand.
CTGGATATTCTGCCGACCCATCTGCTGCGCGATCTGCTGGCGGGCGATACGGACAGTGCCCAGGCGCTGGGCTGTCTGGAGCTGGATGAAGAAGATCTGGCGTTGTGTACCTTCGTTTGCCCCGGCAAGTATGAATATGGCCCGGTGCTGCGCGAAGTGCTGACCAAGATTGAGCAGGAAGGATAACCGATGGGCCTGAAGAATTTTTTTGACAAGATTGAGCATCACTTCACGCCGGGCGGCAAGCTGGAAAAGTGGTACCCGCTGTTTGAAGCAACGGCAACGGTGTTTTACACCCCCGGTACGGTAACGCGCGGGGCTTCGCACGTACGTGATGCCATCGATCTGAAACGCATGATGATCCTGGTGTGGCTGGCGGTGTTCCCGGCCATGTTCTGGGGCATGTATAACGTGGGCCAGCAGACCATTCCTGCATTACACCATCTGTACAGCGGCGATCAGCTGCAACAGGTGCTGGCGGGGGACTGGCATTACTGGCTGGCACAAATGTTGGGGGCAACACTCGGCACCGATGCTGGCTGGATCAGCAAGATGGTGCTCGGTGCGACCTACTTCGTGCCGATCTATGCCGTAGTATTCCTGGTGGGCGGCTTCTGGGAAGTGGTGTTTGCGATGGTACGCAAACATGAGATCAACGAAGGCTTCTTCGTCACCTCCATTCTGTTCGCCCTGATTGTGCCGCCAACCCTGCCGTTATGGCAGGCCGCGCTGGGCATCAGCTTTGGTGTCGTGGTCGCCAAGGAGATCTTCGGCGGTACCGGGCGTAACTTCCTCAACCCGGCGTTGGCGGGGCGTGCCTTCCTGTTCTTTGCCTATCCGGCGCAGATTTCTGGCGATCTGGTGTGGACGGCGGCAGACGGCTTTTCCGGTGCGACACCGTTAGCGCAATGGAGCGTCGGCGGAGTTCACAGCCTGACCAACGTCACCACCGGCCAGTCCATCAGTTGGATGGATGCATTTATCGGTAACATCCCTGGTTCGATCGGGGAAGTCTCAACCCTGATGATCCTGCTAGGCGGGGCGATTATCCTGTTTGGCCGTGTCGCTTCCTGGCGCATCGTGGCCGGTGTGATGATCGGCATGATCGCCACGGCATATCTGTTCAATGCCATCGGCTCTACCACCAATCCGATGTTTGCCATGCCTTGGTACTGGCATCTGGTGCTGGGAGGCTTTGCCTTCGGTATGGTGTTTATGGCTACCGACCCGGTTTCCGCCTCGTTTACCAACAAAGGGAAGTGGTGGTACGGCATCCTGATCGGCGTGATGTGCGTGCTGATCCGGGTGGTCAACCCGGCCTATCCGGAAGGCATGATGCTGGCGATCCTGTTCGCCAACCTGTTCGCACCGCTGTTCGATTACCTGGTGGTGCAGGCTAACATCAAGCGGAGAAAAGCACGTGGCGAATGAATCTAAAAATGACAGCATTGGCAAAACGCTGCTGGTAGTGCTGCTGCTGTGTCTGGTGTGTTCTGTAGTGGTCGCGGGTTCTGCCGTTGGGCTGCAATCCAGGCAGCAAGAACAGCGGTTGCTGGATAAGCAGCGCAACATCCTGGACGTAGCCGGTTTACTGCAACCGGGGATGACTGGCGAACAGGTGAAAGCCACCTTTAGCAAGCGCATCGAACCGCGTTTGCTGGATCTGGACAGCGGCGAGTTTGTGCCTGGCGATGCGGCCGCCTTCGATCTGGCCGCCGCGCTTCGCAGCGATGCCAAGAGTCGGGCGTTGACCGCCGAGCAGGATCTGGCCGGCATCCGCCGCCGTAGCAATGAGGCCGAAATCTACCTGGTGCGTAACGAAAGCGGTGCGGTGGACAAGATTGTGCTGCCGGTCTACGGCACTGGTCTATGGTCGATGATGTACGCCTTTGTTGCGCTGGATGCCGATGGCAATACGGTACGCGGGTTGAGTTTCTACCAGCACGGCGAAACCCCGGGCCTGGGCGGCGAGATCCAGAACGCCAGCTGGCGCGCGCAGTGGATCGGCAAGCAGCTGTTTGATGACAACGGCAACCCGGCTATCCGCATTGTGAAGGGCGGAGCGCGGCAAGGTGATATCCACGGTGTGGATGGCCTGTCCGGCGCGACGCTGACCGCTAACGGCGTACAGCATACGTTTAATTTCTGGTTGGGCGAGTATGGCTTTGGCCCATTCCTGCAGAAAGTCCGTGAAGGAGCGCTGAAAAATGGCTGATTCCAAAGAGGTTAAACGGGTCCTGTTGGGGCCGCTGTTTGACAATAACCCGATCGCGCTGCAGGTGCTTGGCGTCTGTTCGGCGCTGGCGGTGACCACCAAGCTGGAAACGGCGGTGGTGATGACGATTGCGGTCACCCTGGTCACCGCGTTTTCCAGCTTCTTTATTTCGCTGATCCGCCACCATATCCCCAACAGCGTGCGCATTATCGTGCAGATGACGATCATCGCCTCGCTGGTGATCGTGGTCGATCAGTTGCTGCGTGCCTATGCGTTTGAAATCTCCAAACAGCTTTCGGTATTCGTCGGGCTGATCATCACCAACTGTATCGTGATGGGTCGCGCCGAGGCGTATGCCATGAAGTCACCGCCGATTGAGAGTTTTATGGACGGTATCGGCAACGGCCTGGGCTACGGCGTGATCCTGATCCTGGTGGGCTTCCTGCGTGAGCTGGTCGGTTCGGGCAAACTGTTTGGCATTACGGTGCTGGAAACGGTGCAGAACGGCGGCTGGTATCAGCCCAACGGCCTGTTCCTGCTGGCGCCGAGTGCGTTCTTTATCATCGGCCTGCTGATTTGGGGACTACGTGCCCTCAAGCCAGCGCAGATAGAAAAGGAGTAACCGCCGATGGCTCACTATATCAGCCTGTTTGTGCGTGCGGTGTTCGTTGAGAACATGGCGCTGGCGTTCTTCCTGGGGATGTGTACCTTCCTGGCGGTGTCGAAGAAGGTCTCGACCTCGTTTGGCTTGGGGATTGCCGTGACGCTGGTACTGGGGATCTCGGTACCGGTCAACAACCTGGTCTATAACCTGATCCTGCGTGACGGGGCGCTGGTGGAAGGCGTCGATCTGAGCTTCCTCAACTTCATCACCTTTATCGGCGTGATTGCGGCGCTGGTGCAGATCCTGGAGATGATCCTCGATCGCTTCTTCCCGGCGCTCTACAACGCCCTGGGGATCTTCCTGCCGTTGATCACGGTGAACTGTGCCATTTTCGGCGGCGTGTCGTTCATGGTGCAGCGTGATTACAACTTTATGGAATCCGTGGTGTATGGCTTCGGCTCCGGCACCGGCTGGATGCTGGCGATTGTTGCCATGGCGGGGATCCGTGAAAAACTGAAGTATGCCGATGTGCCAGCCGGGTTGCGTGGCCTGGGCATTACCTTTATTACCACCGGATTGATGGCATTGGGCTTTATGTCGTTCTCCGGCGTCCAGTTGTAAAGGCAGGAAGCATTTATGGAAATTATTTTAGGCGTGGTGATGTTTACCTGCATCGTAATGGTGCTGGCGTTACTGATCCTGTTTGCCAAATCCAAGTTGGTGAACACCGGTGACATTGCCGTTGAGGTTAACGGCGATCAAGACAAAAGTTTTACCGCCCCAGCGGGGGACAAGCTGCTGAATATGCTGTCCAGTCAGGGGATCTTTGTTTCCTCGGCCTGTGGCGGCGGCGGTTCCTGCGGCCAGTGCCGGGTGGTGATCAAAGAGGGCGGCGGCGATATTCTGCCAACCGAGCTTTCTCATATCAGCAAGCGTGAAGCCAAAGAGGGCTGCCGCCTGGCGTGCCAGGTTAACGTGAAGCAGAACCTGAAAATCGAGCTGCCGGAAGAGATCTTCGGCGTGAAGAAATGGGACTGCGAGGTGATCTCCAACGATAACAAAGCCACCTTTATCAAAGAGCTGAAGCTGCGCATTCCTGATGGGGAAGATGTGCCTTTCCGCGCCGGGGGCTTTATCCAGATCGAAGCGCCCGAGCATGAAGTGAGCTATGCCGATTTCGACGTGCCGCAGGAGTACCGTGGCGACTGGGATAAATTCAATCTGTTCCGCTATCGTTCGGTCGTCAAAGAACCGACGGTGCGCGCCTATTCGATGGCCAACTATCCCGATGAGAAAGGCATCATCATGCTCAACGTGCGTATTGCTACGCCGCCGCCGAGCAACCCGGACGTGCCGCCGGGCATTATGTCTTCCTATATCTGGTCGCTGAAGGCGGGGGATAAGGTGACCATCTCCGGGCCGTTTGGTGAGTTCTTTGCCAAAGACACCGACGCCGAGATGATCTTTATCGGCGGAGGGGCCGGCATGGCACCGATGCGTTCCCACATCTTCGATCAGTTGAAGCGCCTGAAGTCGAAGCGCAAAATCACCTTCTGGTACGGTGCGCGTTCCTTGCGCGAGATGTTCTACGAGGACGACTTCAACCACCTGCAGGAAGAGAATGAAAACTTCACCTGGCATGTAGCGCTCTCCGATCCGCAGCCCGAAGATAACTGGACGGGCTACACCGGCTTTATTCATAATGTCCTGCTGGAAAATTATCTGCGTAACCATCCAGCGCCGGAAGATTGTGAATTCTATATGTGTGGGCCGCCGATGATGAACGCGGCGGTGATCAAAATGTTGAAAGATTTGGGTGTGGAAGATGAAAACATCATGCTCGATGACTTTGGCGGTTAAATGCGAGCAGCAGGCGGCGATGGAATGAAGGCTTGGATGATGGTGGTGGCGCTGGCCACCGCAGTGTTACTGACCGGTTGTGAGCCGAAACAGGAAAACCTCAAGGGTAAAACCATGGGGACGTCGTACTCGATCAGTTATCTCCCTGGGGACGGAACGCCTTCGCTGGCAACCCTGCAAGCGGAGATCGACAAACGGCTGGTACAGGTCAACGATCAGATGTCGACCTATCAACCTGATTCCGAGTTGAGCCGCTTTAACGCCAGCCGGGAAGTGGGCAAACCTTTCCCGGTTTCTGCTGCCACCACGGAAGTGGTGCTGGAAGCGCTGCGCATTAACCGTGTGACCGACGGCGCGCTGGACGTGACCGTCGGGCCGCTGGTGAACCTATGGGGTTTTGGCCCAGAAGGGCGGCCTGATAAAGTGCCGAGCGTCGCCGAGCTGGAACAGCGCCGCAACTGGACGGGGATCGACAAGCTGTCGGTAGAAGGCAATGCGCTGGTGAAACGTATTCCTGAGCTGTATGTCGACCTCTCTTCCATTGCCAAAGGCTACGGCGTTGATGCGATTGCTCAGTATCTGCAATCACAGCACGTCGCAAACTACATGGTTGATATTGGTGGGGAGGTCCGCACCCGTGGCCATAACGGCGAGAAGAAACCCTGGCGCATTGCCATCGAACGGCCAAACGCCGGGGGGGAGCAGCAGGCGCAACTGGTGATCGAGCCGGGTGAGATGGCGATGGCCACCTCCGGGGATTACCGAAACTACTTCGAGCAGGACGGAGTGCGCTATTCTCATACTATCGATCCGCTCACCGGCAAACCGATCCACCACAATTTAGTGTCGATCACGGTGATCAGCCCGCTGTGTATGACGGCGGACGGCCTTTCTACCGGGTTAAACGTGATGGGGCCGGAGCGGGGTATGGCGCTGGCCAACCTGCTGGGGATCCCGGTGTTTATGATCGTGAAAACCGCCAAGGGGTTTGAAGAACGTTATTCCGATGCGTTCAAACCCTATCTGAAGAAAGGGTAGACCGTTATGTTGACGATGTTCGCTGCATCCTTTGTGCTGTTTCTGCTGGTGGTGGGCGGGATGTCGCTGGGCTATGTGTTCAAGCGTAAAACCTTGCAGGGTAGCTGTGGTGGCATTACCGCGCTGGGGATGGAGAAGGTCTGTGACTGCCCGGAGCCTTGCGATGCGCGCAAGAAGCGTATGGCGAAGGAAGCACAGCGCCGGGAAATGCTGGAAAAACATCGGATCCTCTAGCCACATAGGTTTTCCATGTAGGGGCTCTGCACAGCCCCTCACCCCAACCCTCTCCCAATGTACATACCGAGTGCCTCATGAACACTTGTTTGGGGAGAGGGGGCTAGTGCGGAGTTGCGGTCAGGTGCCGGAGCTAATTTGTGGCACGTTCGGTCCCCTCTCCCAATGTACATACCGAGTACCTCATGAACACTTGTTTGGGGAGAGGGTCTAGTGCGGAGTTGCGGTCAGGTGCCGGAGCTAATTTGTGGCACGTTCGGTCCCCTCTCCCCGTGGGAGAGGGTTAGGGTGAGGGGCGTCACTAGTCTACACTCTCCATATTGAGCTTTTAATAATTGGCTGTATACTTATACAGTATTATTGGAGGCGCGATGCGTAAAATCATTCATGTCGATATGGACTGCTTCTTCGCAGCGGTAGAAATGCGCGACAACCCCAGCCTGCGCGATATCCCGCTGGCTATCGGTGCCAGCGCCGATCGGCGTGGCGTGATCAGCACCGCCAACTACCCGGCGCGCCGTTATGGCGTGCATAGCGCCATGCCGACCGCCACGGCGCTCAAGCTCTGCCCGCACTTGACGCTGTTACCGGGCCGCATGGCGGCCTATAAAGAAGCCTCACTGCATATCCGTGAAATCTTTGCCCGCTATACCCCGCTGATAGAACCGCTCTCTCTGGATGAAGCCTATCTGGACGTGACCAACAGCACCCAATGCAACGGCTCTGCCACCCTGATCGCCCAACAGATCCGCCAGGACATTGCCGCTGAATTGAACCTGACCGCCTCGGCGGGCATTGCCCCGATCAAATTCCTCGCCAAGATAGCCTCCGAGTTGAACAAGCCAAACGGCCAATACGTCATCACACCGGCCCAGGTGCCCGCTTTCTTGCAGCAACTGCCGCTGAGTAAAATCCCCGGCGTGGGCAAGGTCACCGCCAAACGGTTGGAAGAGGTTGGGTTAATCACCTGCGCCGATGTGCAGAACTATAATCTGGCCGATTTGTTAAAGCGCTTCGGCAAATTTGGCCGGGTGCTGTGGGAACGCTGCCAGGGTATCGATGAGCGTGAGGTGTCTCCCGATCGTTTACGCAAGTCGGTAGGGGTCGAGCGAACGTTGGTAGCCGATATTCATGAGTGGGAAGATTGTGAGGCGTTGATCGTTGAAAAGCTCTACCCAGAGTTAGAGATGCGGCTGCGCAAGGTCAAACCGGATCTGCATATCGCTCGCCAAGGGGTAAAACTGAAGTTCCAGGATTTCCAGCAAACTACCCAGGAGCACGTTTGGCCAGTGCTCAATATTGAGGATTTGCTCAACGTTGCCCGTCAGGCATGGCAGGAGCGGAGGGAAGGGCGTGGTGTGCGCCTGGTTGGCCTGCATGTAACGCTGCTCGATCCTCAGTTGGAACGGCAGTTGGTACTGACGTGGTGATATTAAAATCGGGTGTGTTTAGTGCACAGCCGTAGGTACAATCGTTGGCAGTTCTTTGGGATTAAGACATTCAACGGGAAGAGTTAAAAATGGACGTGATTCAGCAAAAACCGGCCAAAAGATGGACATGGGCCGATTTACAAAGTAGCTATCGATTTTGGGGCCTGGTAGTTTATTTCACCGCGATTGTGACTAGCCAATATCTCTTTAATGCCTATTCGGCACTCTATATCCGGCAAACTGCAGATTTACCGATCTCGATGATTGGGGTCGCAGTTGGATTACAACAGGTTGGCATGCTGTTTGGAGCTTTGTTGGCCTGGATGGCCAGCCGGATGAAAAGTTATTATTTACTGTATCTCTTTAGCGGGTTGTATTTGTTTGGCCTGTTTTTGTTCTGCTTTCATACCAGCAATCACTTTTTGATGATAACGGGAGAGGTCCTGATAGGGATGGGGCTTGGGGCTATCATGCTGATCGTTCCGGCCTTTATCGCGGGGGCAGTTGGCAGCGTAGAGGCATTTGTGCTGTCATTTGGCCTGATGGTGACGTTAAAAATGGTGTTTGGCTCATCCATGATGGCGATAGCCGGATGGCTTTTTGATATGGAGCGGTTATTTTCCAGCCCTGAGAACTTCTTTACCCTGCTATTGGTCCCCGTCATTATCGGGACTCTGTTCCTGCTGCCGATTAAGGCCTGTTTATTTAATTGCGAACCGCCTGTGCGGCAAGCAATACCACAGCCGGTCAAATACCGCGATCCTGCCGTGACTTTCCTGCTGTTCTTGGTGCCGTTTTACAATATTTACTGGTTGGTAAAAATCCATGGGGAGATCAGAAATTACACCCAGTCCGCGGCTCTGCTAACGCCCAGAGGGGCTGGATGGTCAGCTTTTATTACCGCCTTTGTCACGCCGGTGATATTTTCCACACTTAACGACAATCTACGCGCCATCATTGAAAGCCATGGGCAAACCGCAAGGTATAAAACCTGGCTGATTATCCTGTTTGCTTTCCTGTTACCACCTGTTAGTGCGGCGTTGATACAGTCGCAGATGAATGAAATCAACGGCAATCTGAAGCGAGAAGAACAACTGTCATAAGGAAAAATGGGCCCAGCTTTTAACCGGGCCCAATAACTTATCCGCGCTCAGGGATCGCTTTCAGCAGAGCGGTCAGCAGCGTCCAGTATTGGCCAACGCTGGCGATATGCACCTGCTCATCCGGCGAGTGAGGCCCGGTGATGGTCGGCCCAATCGACACCATATCCATCTGTGGGTAAGGTTTCTTGAACAAGCCACACTCCAACCCGGCGTGGATCACCATGATGTTTGGCGTCTTGTTGAACAGCTTTTGGTAGGTTTCACGCACCAACTGCATCACAGGAGATTTGGCATCTGGCTGCCAGCCTGGGTAGCCGCCTTTCGGTGCTACTTTGGCGTTGGCCAGTTGGCCTAATGCGGTCAGCATATCCACCACATAGTCTTTACCGCTGTCGAGCAGGGAGCGGATCAGGCAAATGATCTCGGCTTCATGCTCGCTGGTGGTCACCACGCCGACATTCAGCGAAGTTTCTACCACGCCTTTCACTTCGTCACTCATGCGGATCACGCCGTTAGGGGTACCGTTGAGCAGTGCCACAAAGCGGTTCTGGCTGTCTGCGGTTAGCGCCTGCAAAGCGGTGGTGGCTGGTTCGAGCAGAACGGTAATGTTCTTCTCTTTGGCAGACAGTTCGTTTTGCAGCGTTGCCAGGAACTGCTGGCTCAGGGCTTTCAGCGCATCGGCTTTGGCGGCCGGAACGGCTACTACGGCAGAGGCTTCACGTGGGATGGCATTACGCAGCGTACCGCCGTTCAGCTCCAGCAGGCGCAGGTTCAGCTCTGGCGTGTGGGCAAACAGGAAACGGGCCAGCAGCTTGTTGGCGTTGCCCAGGCCGTGATGGATATCGGCACCGGAGTGGCCGCCTTTCAACCCTTTCAGGGTCAGCTTCAGCGTTTGGTAACCGGCTGGCAGTGCTTCACGTTGCAGTGGCAGGGTGGTGATGAAATCGATCCCCCCGGCGCAGCCCATGTAGATTTCGCCTTCCTCTTCGGAGTCGGTGTTGATCAGGATGTCGGCTTGTAACCAGTTTGGCTGCAGGCCAAAGGCACCGTCCATACCGGCTTCTTCCGTCATGGTCAACAGGACTTCCAGCGGGCCATGCTCTACGCTGTCATCGGCCAGCACCGCCAGCGCAGAGGCCATACCGATACCGTTATCGGCACCCAGCGTAGTACCGCGTGCCTTGATCCATTCGCCGTCGATATAAGGCTGGATCGGATCTTTGGCGAAATCGTGAACCGTATCGTTGTTCTTTTGCGGCACCATATCCAGGTGCGCTTGCAGCGCTACCGGCTTGCGGTTTTCCATACCTTTGGTGGCAGGCTTGCGCAGCAGAATATTGCCAACCTGGTCGCGCTCGGCATGCAGGTTCTTTTCTTTGGCCCAGTCGAGGATGTGCTGCGCTAGCGCTTCTTCATGGTAAGAAGGGTGCGGAATTGAGCAGATTTTGGCAAAAATATCCCACAGCGGCTGTGGCGAAAGTTGAGACAATTCAGACACTATAAGTCTCCTGTGACAGCATTTTCAGCAGGGAGTGAATGCTGTGCGGTTAGGGTGAGTGGCTATCTGTGCTTCAGGCACGTGAGCCTGAGAATATCATTTTATTTGCGGCTGTGCGCGCCCCGTATAACGCTGTTTATCGGCTTGGGCTCCCCGTTTTACGGGCGGTTGCGCAGATAAGCCACGCGGCTCGCCGCAAAGATAATCACAGGAAAAATGCATCAACTCCTCGGTTCAACTGGTATTCGTGGCGCGCAGTCTCTATAATCTCGCGCAACCTTTTTTCCCCCTGAACTACTGAGTAAGCCACATCATTGCTGGCTGGGACACCATTCTATGAGCGAAAAATACGTTGTTACCTGGGATATGTTGCAAATGCAAGCGCGCAAACTGGCTCACCGTCTGCTGCCTGCCGATCAATGGAAAGGCATCATTGCTGTAAGCCGTGGCGGCCTGGTACCTGCTTCACTGCTGGCACGTGAGTTGAGCATCCGTTATGTGGATACCGTCTGCATCTCCAGCTATGACCATGACAACCAACGCGAAATGAAGGTGCTCAAGCGCGCCGAAGGCGATGGTGAAGGCTTTATCGTCGTTGACGATTTAGTGGATACCGGCGGCACCGCCAAAGCGATCCGCGACATGTACCCGAAAGCCCATTTCGTGACCATCTTCGCCAAGCCTGCTGGCCGCCCACTGGTTGACGATTACGTGGTGGATATCCCGCAGGACACCTGGATCGAGCAGCCTTGGGATATGGCGGTGACCTTCGTGCCACCGATCGGCGGCCGTTAATCAGCCTCTGCTTCAAACGCCCGGCAATACCGGGCGTTGTTGTTTATGCAGCGGTTTCGTCAAATTCGCTAAATTCCCCGCCTTATCCCCCCAGAGTTAGGTACACTAGCACCTAGATATCCCGGCTATTCAAGCCTTGATGTAAGTCTCAGGAGGCTGTTGTTACCATGGCACAGGCCAACCTTTCCGAAGTACTGTTCAAACCTTCATTTAAACATGTCGAAACCTCGACGTTAGTCACCCGTGCCCATCATGCGGTAGGTGCCGATATGCACTCCGCCTTGGAGGGGGACACCGATGGCAACTGGTATCGCATGCTCAACCATCTGCTGTGGACCTGGCGCGGGACCGATCCGCTGGAGATCAGCGAAGTGTTGGCGCGCATTGCGGCCTCCAACGCAGAACATAGCGACGATCACCTGCTGGATACCGTGGTCGGTTACCGAAACGGCAACTGGATCTACGAATGGGTGCGCCAGGGGATGCTGTGGCAACAGCGGGCATTGGAGCAAAAAGATCCGCTGGTCGGCGGGCAATATTGGCTGAATGCCGCCAATCTATACAGCATTGCCGGTTATCCACATTTAAAAGGGGATGAGCTGGCTGAACAGGCAGAGGTGCTCTCAAATCGTGCCTATGAAGAAGCTGCATTGCTGTTGCCATACCAGCTTAAAGAGTTGGAGTTCGCCATTGAGGGGGGCAGCTCCATCACCGGCTTCCTGCATATGCCCGATAACGGCCAGGCACCGTACCCAACGGTGCTGATGTGCGGTAGCCTGGATACTTTGCAGACCGATTATCACCGCCTGTTCCGTGATTATCTGGCGCCACACGGTATAGCGATGCTGACCATCGATATGCCGTCCATCGGTTCATCCTATAAGTGGAAGCTGACGCAAGATTCCAGCTTCCTGCATCAGCAGGTGTTGGCTCAACTGCCTTCCGTGCCTTGGGTTGACCATACGCGTGTCAGCGCCTTCGGCTTCCGCTTTGGTGCCAACGTGGCGGTGCGCCTGGCCTATCTGGAGTCGCAGCGTTTGCGCGGCGTAGCCTGCGTAGGGCCGGTGGTGCACAGCCTGCTGTGTGAGTTGAAGTGCCAGGACCACGTGCCGGATATGTATATGGACGTGCTGGCCAGCCGCATGGGCATGGCCAACGCCTCTGACAGCGTGCTGAAAACCGAGCTCAACCGCTATTCCCTGAAAACCCAGGGATTGCTGGGCCGCCGCTGCCCAACGCCGATGCTGGCCGCCTACTGGGATGACGATCCGCTCAGCCCAAAAGAAGAGTCGCAGCTGATCGCGTCTTCTTCACTGAACGGCAAACTGATCGCCATCCCGCGTACGCCGGTTTATCAGAGTTTCCATCAATCCTTACTGCAAATTTGTGATTGGCTAAGAGATAAAATGCGCTAACCAGTTGCTAATTTTTAACAGTTTGTTAAAAAGGGTGGACTACATTGTGGAGGTTGAAAAATGACGCTACCGAGTGGCCACCCTAAAAGCCGACTAATGAAACGCTTTGCCAGCCTGGGCCCTTATCTGCGCGAAGGGCAATGTGAGAACGACCGCTTTTTCTTTGACTGCCTGGCGGTCTGCGTCAACGTCAAGCCCGCGCCGGAAAAACGTGAATTCTGGGGCTGGTGGATCGAACTGCAGGCCGATAATTCCCGTTTCACCTATAGCTACCACTTTGGTCTGTTTGACAAGGAAGGGCGTTGGAACGAAGAAAAGATTAAAGATGCTGAAGTGAAAGATAAGCTGGAAACCACGCTGCGCGTGTTCCATCGTCGGCTGGGTGAACTGCTGGCCACCATGGAGCTGAAGCTGGAACCCGCCGATGATTTCATCGAGCAACCGATAAAACTCTCCGCCTAAATCAATTCCCCCGCAAATTTACGCCGAAATCGCGTTGTGCCTGTTGGCATAACGCGTCTCTCCTGTTACAACGTCCTTTGCATTCCTTTTAACTCCAACGGCAGAACTATTATGAACGGCAGCCAGACATTGGTTGTGAAATTGGGCACCAGCGTGTTGACCGGCGGTTCGCTGCGTCTGAACCGTGCCCATATTGTCGAACTGGTGCGCCAATGCGCCCAGCAACATGCAGCGGGTCACCGCATCGTTATTGTTACCTCCGGGGCGATCGCTGCCGGGCGGGAACACCTGGGCTACCCCGAGCTGCCTGCCACCATCGCTTCCAAGCAGTTGCTGGCGGCAGTGGGGCAGAGCCGGCTGATCCAGCTGTGGGAACAGCTGTTCTCGATCTATGGCATTCATATCGGGCAGATGCTGCTGACGCGTGCCGATCTGGAAGACCGCGAGCGCTTCCTCAACGCGCGTGACACCATGACCGCGCTGCTGGATAACCGCATTGTCCCGGTGATTAATGAGAACGATGCGGTTGCCACCGCAGAAATCAAAGTCGGCGACAACGATAACCTGTCTGCATTGGCTGCCATTTTGGCCGGTGCCGATAAACTGCTGCTGCTGACCGATCAGCAGGGCCTGTATACCGCCGACCCGCGCAATAACCCGGAAGCCGAGCTGATCCGTGAAGTGCACGGCGTTGACGATGCGCTGCGTGCCATTGCCGGTGACAGCGTTTCCGGTCTGGGTACCGGCGGCATGGGCACCAAACTCCAGGCGGCCGACGTGGCTTGCCGTGCGGGCATTGATGTGATTATTGCTGCCGGTAGCAAGCCGGGCGTAGTGGCCGATGTGATTGAGGGCAACCCGGTGGGCACCCGCTTCCATGCGCTGGAAACCCCGTTGGAGAACCGCAAACGCTGGATCTTCGGTGCGCCGCCTGCAGGCGAGATCACCGTTGACGATGGGGCGGTAGAAGCGATGATGGCCCGTGGCAGTTCACTGCTGCCGAAGGGGATCCGCGATGTTAAAGGTGATTTCTCACGCGGTGAGGTGATCCGCATCCGCAATCTGGCGGGGCGCGATCTGGCTCATGGCGTCAGCCGTTATAACAGCGATGCCATGCGCATGATCGCCGGGCACCACTCGCAGCAAATCAGCGAGATCCTGGGCTATGAATATGGCCCGGTGGCCGTGCATCGCGACGATATGATCGTAAGTTAAGGAGTGAACATGCTCGAGCAGATGGGGAAAGCCGCTAAACAGGCTTCCTGGCAGTTGGCGGTACTGAGCACGGCGAAAAAGAACCAGGTGTTGGCGGTAATGGCCGACATGCTGGAGGCTCGCAGCGAAGAAATTCTACAGGCGAATGAGCAGGATATGGCGCAGGCGCGTGCCACCGGGATGAGTGAAGCCCTGTTGGATCGCCTGTTGTTAACCCCAGCGCGTCTGGCGGCGATCGCCAACGATGTGCGCCAGGTCTGCCGCCTGAGCGATCCGGTTGGTCACGTGTTGGACGGCAATCTGCTGGACAGCGGCCTGAAGCTGGAGCGCCGCCGTGTGCCGCTCGGGGTGATTGGCGTGATCTATGAAGCGCGCCCCAACGTCACCATTGACGTTGCCAGCCTGTGCTTGAAAACCGGTAATGCGGTGATCTTGCGCGGCGGTAAAGAAACTCACCACACCAATCAGGCGACGGTGAAAGTGATCCAGCAGGCGCTGGAACAGTGCGGCCTGCCAGCGGCGGCGGTGCAGGCGATCGAAAGCCCGGATCGTGAACTGGTGAATGAACTGCTGCGAATGGATCGCTATGTAGACATGCTGATCCCACGCGGCGGTGCCGGGCTGCATAAGCTGTGCCGCGAGCAATCGACCATTCCGGTGATCACCGGCGGTATCGGCGTGTGCCATATCTATGTAGACGACAGCGTAGACTACGACAAGGCGCTGACCGTCATCGAAAACGCCAAGATACAGCGGCCAAGCGCCTGCAACTCGGTCGAAACCCTGCTGGTTAACCGCACTATCGCTAACAGCTTCCTGCCTGCGCTGAGCGCGCGTATGGCCGCCGTTGGGGTAACGTTGCACGCCAGCGATAACGCCATGCCGTTGTTGCAGGAAGGGCCCGCGAAGGTGGTTGCAGTGGCCGCGGAAGATTACGATGACGAATGGCTATCGTTGGATTTGAACGTGACGCTGGTGGACGATATCGATCAGGCCATCGATCATATTCGTACCCACGGCACCAGCCATTCCGATGCCATTCTGACGCGCTCGCTGAGCAACGCCGAGTATTTCGTCCGTGCGGTGGATTCCTCTGCGGTATACGTCAATGCCAGCACCCGCTTTACCGATGGCGGCCAGTTTGGTTTGGGAGCAGAAGTCGCGGTCAGCACTCAGAAACTGCACGCCCGCGGCCCGATGGGGCTGGATGCGCTGACCACCTATAAGTGGATTGGCTACGGCGACGATTTGGTGCGCAGCTAGGTTCAGGTTTAAATGATGCGAAAGGGCGCAGTGTATAGATACTGCGCCCTTGTTGTTTCTGGCTATTGGCTCACTCGCCGCTTTTGATCATCGAGCCATCAAAGCAAACACCCCCCAGCCAAGGTATTCACGCGTGAACGCCACGTGGCGTTTTGGCGCTGTCGTCAACTGTGTCCGGACTTCCTCCGCCATGTCGTCATCGGGGTTTGCCTCTAACCACCGGTGCATCGTCAACCACATGGCTGCTACGTACCTGTCCCAACCTTCCTGATCTGCCAACACCATTTCTACGACGTCGTAACCGAGCGTGTCGAAAGAGGTGACAAGATCTGCCAGGGGGAGAAAGTCTGAGAGGGCATTGGCGCCACACTCTTTGGCGATTTCTTCCGTCGGCGGCAACAGACGCCAGTAAGGCTCACCGATTAGCAGGAGCCCGCCAGGTTTGAGGCTTTTACTCAGCAGCTCGAGAGTCCCGGCGACGCCTCCAGCAATCCAGGTGGCACCGACGCAGGCCACCACGTCACATTTTTCATCGGCTACGTAACCGGCAGCGTCGTTATGGATAAAATCGACGCGATCGGTGACACCGAGTTCATCTGCGCGCAGTTTGGCCTGTTGAGTAAATAATGGGCTCATGTCGATGCCAGTACCGGTGATATTGTAGTCGCGCGCCCAGGTGCAGAGCATCTCCCCCGAACCGCTGCCGAGGTCGAGCACTCTCGTGCCTGGAGCCATACGTAATACTGCGCCGAGAGTGGCGTACTTCTCGGGCGTGAACGGGTTATGGATGCGGTGAGCACTTTCGCAGATAGTGAAAATACGTGGGATATCCAATGCAGAATTCCTTTCATTGATTTGTGTAGTGTCAGAGGTTGCTGTGATTGCTTTTTCTGCCAGCAGGGCAATCAGTTTTCCTTCGAACGTTTCGCTGACTGGCCATGCTGCACTATCCGGGCCGGGGAGCACGGTGAGGCCGCAATCACCGATCAGGTGGAGATATTCTTCATCGTGCCAGGCCGTCATTTGGTTACCAAAGCGGGTGACGTCACCATTTTCTTCGATGGCCCAGAACAACGTTGAGCTGGTCTGCGCCGTTTCATCCCAGGCGTGTTCCGTCAATAACAAGTGAGGCCTGGCGAGAAACAGTCCTTGCGGACAGCGTTGCCAGCTCGGTGCAGCCATGCCCTGACGCTTTATTTCATCAAAGGTATGCACTTCTGCCAGCAGCTTGCCTCCTGGAACTAACCACTGTGCGCAACGGCTAAGCAAGGTATGGGCGTCCACCGCGCTGAAGACATTCAGTTCACCAAAGGTCATCATGATGAAATCGAACCGCTTCTCCGGGGAGTACATCCGTACATCCTGTTCGATATATTCAATGACCAATCCTGCCGCCTGTGCTTGCTGACGGGCATAGGCGATAGATGCTGGAGAGAAATCCACGCCGGTACAGTGAAAGCCTTGCTCTGTAAGCATGCGGGTGTAAAAGCCTGGGCCGCAGCCGAGATCGAGAATGCGTGCGCCTGCCGGGAGCTGGCTGGTGATCCATGCCACCTGTCGTTCAATGACCGGTAGTTTCCGGCTGGCCCAGTCGTGCTCCTGCGACAAGTGGTTCTCCAGCATGCGTTGGCTAAACGCCGGATCGTTCCAAGGGATTTTGCTTTCATCTGGCGACAGTTTTATGAGGTAGGAGCCAGAAATAATCGTGTTGATGTCCATCACACTCTCCTTAGCGGTTGTCCAACTGGGCGCGAACGTTGTTCAGCCCGCTGGTATTGATGCGGTACGGTTGTCCATTGACGGACTTGATCAGCTTTTTGGTTTTGAGTTTTTTGAATACGGCGAGCGTGCAGTCGCTGAGCAGCAGCCCTTCACGGCTGTAGCATTCAACGGAAGTGACGCGGCCGGATGTATCGCGGACGTGCGCAATACGTCCACCTTTGGCGAGAACGTGTAAGGTACGTTGTTCCTGACGGGATAAATTCATGCTGAAAAACCTGTTAATCATCATGTGCAAAACGTGCAAACACACAGCGGTGTCCGCATTCGATTTCGGCGCATTGATAATCAGTCCGGCCTGAAAAGGTCGGGAAGCTGATTATCGGATGATTACATTCTCCAGCATCAAAGCCTCGGTATGAGTTGAAAGGGTTTTACGCAACGATGTTAACACATGTTTTTTGTATGGGAATAAGCAGCCACTTAAAAGTGTGATCCTTGATACATCAACGCTAATGTTGTCGGACGAGAGTGAAGGCGATCCAGCATACCGAATCGCACAGACTCGAACGATTAACTTAGGTCATGTAATGTTTTATCCACCGGCGGAGTTAGCGTGATATTCAGGAAATCCACCGATAACCCGCGACGTTCAGGCGTACAGCACATCACACCGATTTTCGCTGGGCCCTGCGGAAAATAACATAGGCGTAGCAACGGCCAGTGATGACCCTCCGTTGAGTATTGTAACCGCAGGCTGTTGCCTTTGCGGGTCAAGCGAAGCCAGAACTCACGTGGATCACCCGTAAAGGTGCCGGTTGCCCAGTCTGAGTTCTCCAGCGTCAGCACGCTGCCGATTGCGGGAGTGCCGTCGTTAAACTCAATGCCGGCTTTAAGCCAGTGCTGGTCATCGGTCATGAACATGAGCCCGGCCTGGTCATACAGCGTGGTGAAGTCCGCGCAGACCTTAACCTGAAAGGTGAAGTCTTCACTGACGTCGGTGGCGAAGATGTGCCCTGAAAAACGCTCAAACCCGTACCAGGTTTTTCGCCAGAAGTCGGTTTTGTCATTTGTGACAACGCTTAACTTGCCGTTATCGCACTGCCATTGTTCGGGTTCATTAATCCAGTAAAAGGAATCAAGCATCGGTCCTCCCAGGGCCAAAAAATACACCTTTGTCTACAGGAAATCAGTTTATGCCTTTGTTGATACAATGACCTCCCCCCGAAGCCCATCGTCTTTCAGCGCTATGATGCGCCAGACCAGCGTCAAAAATGGGACTGCCGGTATCATTATCGCCTTGGCTGGTGGTTCCAGATTAAATAATTCTGCAAGCAAGCCCACAAATATTGATTGAGCGCAGATAGCGACTCGTTTCAAGTTTGATAATCTCTGATCGCCCATTGGTTAACCGGCATCTTTAACCAACACATAAATTCTAAAGCAACACTGTTATATTTCAGGTGGGTAATAATGAAAATTGCAAGCCAAAAAATCATTGACGGGGAAAGATACCAGCTGGAATTTTATGACGGGTTTGATCGCGGTTATCTCGATGAGTCTCATTGGCTTCCCTACTATCTACCGCAGTGGAGTAGCCGGGCGTTATCCTCACCCAGATTCGAATTTTCTGAAAACGGCTTTTCACTTAATATCGAGCAAGATCAACAGCCCTGGTGCCCGGAGTTTAATGGGGAAGTCAGAGTATCTTCTCTGCAAACCGGTGTTTACTCTGGCCCGGAGGGGTCACTACTTGGTCAGCATCGCTTTTCGCCAGACTGCCGGGTGCGTCAGGCACAGGTGGCTGAGAAAAAATATCTGCCAAAATATGGCTATTTCGAACTGCGAGCCAAATGCCTTATTGCAGCAAACAATGTCGCTGCACTCTGGATGATAGGTTACGAAGATCTCCCCGAGCGGTCTGCGGAGATTTGCCTCTTCGAGCTTAAGGGTAAGAATATCCGTAACGGCTACTCTATGAGGAGCCTGTTGAGATTGATGTCACTCTATTCAACACTTACGCCATTGCAAGGACGGAAAGCAAGATTGATTTCTTTATCAATGATCGAAAAGTGAGAACCATCAATCAATCACCCGATTATGAAATGCAGCTGATGTTAAATATTTATGATCTTGAAAATAACAACGCTGAAAATATGCGTTTCTATATCGACTATGTTGCCGGGTTCCGCATGCTTACCCGATGTTCCCATAATGAAGACATGTTAATCAGAACGAGTGTATTAGATTTATCATCGAATCAGCCTTCCTGATAAGGGCCCGCTTGCAGAAGAGGAAACAGCCTCTGCCGCTTTGCAGCGTACGCTGTACTTGGCTAAATACGCCGAATCCTGGGGGTTACCATCGATTCTGGATTGCTGAGCATCACAATACTCCGCGCCTGGCCAGCCTCCCGGCCAGGCAGCGCATTGAAGATCAGGCGTAGCAGCGAATTTTGTCTGAATTGCGCGACGATTTGCCGTTTTTGTTGGCGAGTTATCAGCAACCTTTGTTGGCAACGGCGCTAAAATGGTAGTGTCTATGAACTAGTTTCATAAATTCTGTCCGAACAGGCAAGGTTTACGTCAACCAAGGGAATACGCATGCTGAAAGAAAACTTCAATGAGCTACAGGTTTTTCTCGTCGTGGCGAGGGAGAGAAGTTTTACCAAAGCGGCGGGTAAGCTGGGTGTTTCACAGTCTGCACTCAGCCACGCTATAAAGGCGCTGGAGGAGCGTTTAAACCTGCGTCTGCTAACTAGAACCACTCGCAGCGTTGCCCCCACGGAGGCGGGTGAGCGGATCATTGCCTGTCTCGAACCCCGTATTGCAGACCTTGAACAGCAGTTGGAAGCTCTCGTTCAACTGAATGGTTCCGCGTCCGGTAATATTCGGCTTTCGGCGGGCGAACATGCGGTGCGCAGCCTGCTATGGCCAAAGCTAAAGCCGTTTCTACGGCAATACCCGGAAATCAACGTTGAGCTGGTGGTAGATAACGGATTTATCGATATTGTGGATGGGCGTTTCGATGCCGGAGTTCGCCTTGGCGAAAGCGTCGATAAGGACATGGTTGCCGTGAAGATCGGCCCGGATATGCGTATGGTGGTGGTTGGCGCGCCAGCGTATTTCGCCACCAACAGCATTCCGCAGACACCACATGAACTGCAGGATCATCAGTGCATTAATATGCGTTTACCTACCGCAGGCGGCTTATATCACTGGGAGTTTGAGAAAGCAGGCAAGCCGCTGCGCGTCAGGGTTGAGGGCCAACTGACGTTGAACTTGTTGTCGGAGAGAATCGACGCGGTGCTGTCAGGGTTTGGCCTTGCCTGCGTGCCAGAGGATATGGTCCAAGGCTTGGTCAAATCCGGCGAACTTGTTCAGGTGCTGCAAGAGTGGTGCCCCTCTTTCCCGGGTTACTATCTCTATTACCCCAGTAGAAAGCAGCATCCTCCCGCGTTTGCTCTATTGATTGATGCGTTGCGCTGGGGTGATTAAATGGCTTGCGGGAAACCGCAAGCCAGAGAAACCTTAACGACCCACGCGTGCCTGTAAGGCGGCCGGATAACGTTCACCCACGATTTTCACCTTCTCCAGCGCTTGAGTCATCTTGAGCAAATCATTCTGGGAAAGAATGAGATCTGCAGCCCCCAGATTCTCTTCCAGCCGATGCAGTTTGGTTGTCCCTGGGATGGGCACAATCCACGGTTTTTGTGCCAGTAGCCAGGCCAGAGCAATTTGCGCTGACGTCACGCCTTTCTCTGTGGCAAGTATTGTCAGCAGGCTGACTAACTGCTCATTCGCTTCCAGCGCCTCTGCGGCAAAACGCGGCACCTTGCTGCGGAAATCATCTTCACCGAATGTCGTGCCGGCTTTGATAGCTCCGGTCAAAAAGCCTTTGCCCAATGGGCTGAATGGCACGAATCCAATCCCTAACTCTTCCAGCACCGGCAGGATTTCCTGCTCAGGTTGACGCCACCACATTGAGTATTCACTCTGTAGGGCGGTAACCGGCTGTATCGCATGAGCGCGCCGAATGGTTTGCACGCCAGCCTCTGACAGGCCGAAGTGTTTGACCTTACCTTCAGCAATCAGATCCTTCACGGTGCCCGCAACGTCTTCAATGGGGACATCGTGATCGACGCGGTGTTGATACAGCAGATCGATCACGTCGGTTTTAAGCCTGCGCAGTGAGCCTTCCACTGCCTGGCGGATATGTTCTGGGCGGCTGTTTAAAATTTGCTGTTTGTTATCATCACCAAAGGTAAAGCCAAATTTAGTGGCGATAACGACCCGATCGCGCAAGGGTTTTAAGGCTTCGCCGACCACTTCTTCATTCAGATACGGGCCATACACTTCGGCGGTATCGAAAAAGGTCACGCCACGCTCAACGGCTGCGCGGATAAGTTCAACGGCCTGACGGGTATCCGTTGCCGGGCCATAGCCGAAGCTCAACCCCATACAGCCCAGGCCCAGCGCTGACACTTCCAGCCCGGATTTACCGAGATAACGTGTTTGCATTCGGGAATTTCTCCAATTTTATGTCGTTAAACGTCGAGTTTGCGGCCGGTCAGCCGTTCCACCATGGCCGGATCGCGATGCGAGAAGAAAGC
Organism: Serratia sp. PL7; assembly: GCF_945957435.1. NCBI lineage: Bacteria > Pseudomonadati > Pseudomonadota > Gammaproteobacteria > Enterobacterales > Yersiniaceae > Serratia > Serratia sp. PL7. The sequence goes on from NZ_CAMFLB010000010.1 coordinate 96,098, forward strand.
ACTGGTCGCGCTTGCAGATGAACTTATGTTAGCGGGTAAAGGCAGGGAGATAATCACGGATAATAGGATAGGCACTATGAGTAGAATTCATCAATGTGGCCGTTTCGTGGCTTCAAGCCTCACCTTGTAAGGGAGGCCCAAATCCCAGCGGCTTTGCCAGTGTGCGATGAACTGCCTGGTAACGTCGGGCATATGGCGCAGTACCACCACGTTTTCGCTATTTTGCGTCTCAGCTGAGGAAGCATAGTTAAACGAGCCGGTTTCCACCGTCTTGCCATCGACAATAATCGTCTTGTCGTGCTGAATATGATAATGCCCATCGATGCGCATCTGTATGCCGTGAGTGGCCGCGAAGTTAATCGCGGTCTGGCTGGTTTTGCCCTGATTCCGGCGTTTGTCGACTACCACGCGCACCTCCACTCCCCGATTGTGCGCCGCTACCAGCGCCTGAGTGATATCGGGTGCCTGGAAAGAATAACCTATCATTTGGATGGACCGATGTGCGTGGCCGATAATGTTCAGCACCAACGCCCGCGCCGAGCCCTCAGGCGAAAACCCCACCTGCACGTTAGGAGCCGCATTGGCAGCGGCAGGCAAGGCGACGGCAGCGATCAGCACTAGCCGATTTATCAGGTTTTTAAACAATTCTGTGCTCCAAGGTGAACGCGGTAGGAATAACAAAGCAGCAGGCACTGGGCCAGGTTCGGTGAGTTTAACTTGGTCGCAGGGGGCATTTCACGACTAAACGGGTTGATCAATTGACCTCTATCAAAATAGTCAACAGTATGTCATTTGGATGATGCTCAGGCTGAAGCCTGCATCAACTGACCCCCTTAAGATTTTAACTTTTTAATGGATTAACCCTGATGGATAACCTCGCTCGGCTGTTCTCCTCACTGCAAGCCCGCCTTCGCCCGGAAGACGTGGCTGAACTGATCCTCACGCAATTGGGGGATTCCCTGACACCCGTAGAAACGGCTCTGCTACGACAGGCGGCAACTGGGTCACTGAAGTCCGGCCTGGTACAGATGACCTCGATGATGCAGGAGTTTCGTCAACCGATTGCTCCAGAGAAACAGGTGGTGAAGGCAGGGGAGTTGTTTGCTGGTGCCCCGGTGTTGGACAGCATTGATTGCAGCGATATTCAACAGGTTCGCCAACTGATTGAGCAACTATCGGTGGAGATCCAGAAAGCCCCAGGCAGTAATAATTTTATCGCCGACCGTTTCAGCCGTGCGCAGCGGCAGCAGGCGGGCATGGATATCTCCAAACGGCGCTATAACAAGCTGTTCCGTTTTCTGCAGCGCTTTGAGAGCAAGCTGGCGACCTACCAACTGGAAACGCAAAAATACCAGGCGACCCGGATGGCTAAATCTGGGCTGGCGATGATGATCCGCTATGAGGATTTTGCCTCCACGCCGGACGTTGCCTGCTTTATTGCCTGGCTTTCCGCCCGCCTGAACCGCCGCAGCGTGTTTACCAACCAGGCACAGGATCGTGCTTTTGACCAGATTGGCGAGATGCTGCTGGCGCGGGTACGACAGGCGCCGACATCGGCAGGCTGGTACGCCATTGCCCATATCATGCCGGATCGTGACATCGTAAAGCACCTCGACGATCGGCAAAAGCTGAGCCTGTTCACTCTCTATCTGGCACAGCTCAATGAACTGGCCGGATTGCTACAATTGATTTGGCAACGCAATACCTTCAATCGCCAGACCATGATTGTGAAGCGTGGCGACGACTCCTCTACCTGGAATGCCCTGGCCGGAGCCTGGAACAGCGCCCGGCAAGGGTGGCTTGCGCTGGCTGTCGTATTAGGGATGGAGGAGATGGTCGAACAGATGTGCCTGGGCAAAGTGCTGCGCCTGATGGCTGGGGACGTCGCCGCCTGGCACTATCAGACGGGCGGTGGGTTGGAGCCGGATACTCAGGTGTGGGCGCATCTGCCGTTGCCTTGGGAAGTGTTTTCTGGTGCCAGCAGTTGCACCAAAGCCGATGTGCAGCGGGTCTGCGAGCAGTTTGGCGTCGATCCTTATAACAAGGGGTGGATCGGCCCACGCCGCAATCGGCAGGCGGTGGCGTTTGTGCCAACGCCGGAGCTGGTTCATGGGGTGGTGGTCGATAAGCCGGAGATCGCCCTGATACTGCGCAAGGCGGGCTATTTTTCCGGTAAAGGCGGTTAGCCCGCTTGACCGGGCTGACGGCTCGTAGATAATAGCCCTAACTCTGGTATAGCTCAGTGGTAGAGCAGTCGGCTCTCCATCCGACTGGACACAGGTTCGAGCCCTGTTGCCAGAGCCTTTCATTTTGCTTGTTCCGTAATGCGAACATCGTCTCTTTTCCCCATAGCCGCCTGTTTAACCTCTTCGCCAAGACGCTGGATAATATCCTGACGTAGCAGGAATTTTTGTATCTTGCCCGAGGCGTTACGCGGCAGGCTGTCCACCATCACCAGATGTTCCGGGTATTTGTATTTGGCGACCCGTTTGCGCCCGAAGAACGCGATGACCTCCTCCAGGGTGAGTGAACCGTAAGCGGCCTTTAGCACCACGTAGGCGCAGGACCTTTCCCCTAATCGTTCATCCGGCATGGCAACAATAGCGGCATCATGGATACGAGGATGTTGCATCAGGATATCCTCCACTTCGCGGCTGCTGATATTTTCCCCGCCACGCACGATAATATCCTTCTTGCGGCCAGTAATTTTAATGTAGCCGTCAGCGTCCATGCGGCACAGGTCACCGCTGTAGTACCAGCCATCCTCATCCAGCGCACGGGCGCTCAGCTCGGGTTCATCCAGATACCCCATAAATACGTTGGGGCCACGTGAGGCTTCTTCACCTTCTTCGCCGTAGGGGAGTGGATTGCGGTCTTTATCTACCACTTTGATTTCTACCCCAGGTGCGGCAAAACCGTCGGTGTTGAGCACGCGGGAAAGGGGATCGTCCAGGTTGACCACCGCGTGGGGCGAACTTTCCGTTGAGCCATAGACGCTGAGCAGTTTAATGCCCATTTGCAGGCAGTCCTGGGCAATTTTTTTCGGGATGGTGGTGCCGCCGCACAGGAAGAAGCGTAGCGATGAGATGTCGTGCGGCTGCTGTTGCAGGGTGCATAACAGGTCATAGACAAAAGGCGTTGCTCCGAGCACGCAAGTGCAGCGCTCTTGTTGCAGCAGGGCAAGGCAATCGAGCGGATTAAAGATATCGAGCAGGACGCTGCGTGCGCCAATCAGAAAGGGGGCCGTCACGCCGTGCAAGAAACCGGTCGCATGCCCCAGCGGTGCGGGCATCAGGAAGGTATCCAACCAGGTAAGATTGAGCCGTGCGCAGTAGGCACGCTCGCTGGCCAGAATATTGTTGTGCGTCAGCATCACGCCTTTGGGTTTGCCTTCGGTGCCGGAGGTGAACAGTACGGCGGCCAGTTCATCGCCATGCACGTTGACCTGCTTGGTCAGTGGCGGAGTGTCTCGCAGCAACTGGCTCAGTGCGGGGGCGGTAGTTGCGGGAGAAAGCTTATCGACGGCCACCACCTCAAGTAGGCCCGGTATTTGATCGCGTAGCGGCAATATGAGGTCAATTGGGCGGGTATTTCTGAATGAGGTTGGCGCGAACAGCACCTTAGCCTGGCATTTGTTCAGCACCCAGACCAGCTCGGCCTCTCGCCAAGAGGGGAGCAGGGGAACGGAAACCGCCCCCGTTTTCAGGCAAGCCAGGTAGATCACGGTAAACTCACACCAGCCGGGAAGCTGAAATGCGATGCGGTCACCCGGTTCGATACCGCAGGAGATCAACCATGCTGCCAAGCTACTTGCCGCGCGGTCGAGGGCGGCATAAGTGTAGGACGTCCCCCGATTGTCGATCACGGCAATCTTTTCCGGCATGGCCTGCAGGGTTTGATGCCAGTAATCGGCAAGCGATGCATCGCCCCAAAAACCTTGCTGCCGGTATTTGGCCCGGCGTTCGGGATTGAGTTTTATCGTGACACTCATTGTTTATCTCTATTCATTATTTCTGGGGGGATGGTGAACTGTTCTGGTCCGGTAAACATTGCCCCTCACCCTAGCCCTCTCCCACAGGGAGAGGGGACCGATCGAGCGTGTTTGAAATTGTAGTGACCCACCTTTGATCAGTGACGAGCGGTTTGCTGAGAGGGTCTCTTTACTGCCAAAAGTGCAAGGGCTATCAGCTCCCTCTCCCTACGGGAGAGGGTTGGGGTGAGGGGCTGGCACGCTCTTTCAGGCAGACGCTCACCCGTAGCGAAACTCAACGCCAAACGTCCCCAGAGGATATTCCCACTGCTTAAGAATGGTGTTGCCGCACAGCACGCGGCAGGTCCCGCATTCCAGACAACCGGCGGAATCGAAATGGATATTGCCTGCGCTGTCTTGCTTATACAGCCCGGCAGGGCAGGCCAGCATCAGCTTACGGAACTCGTCCATATTGGGGTTATCCACCAGAATGATGTGCGGATGGCCTTCATTGACATGGAACTTGTTGATGCCCAGTTTGACGTCTACGTTGACCGGATTTTCGCTGCTCATAGCGCTGTTGCCCCCTTGATGCCGTCTTTCAATAAATTCATCAGCCCAATCTGTTTCACCCTTTTCATCAGAGCCTTACGCACGGGCTGAGTGGGGCTGCCATCGATGGTGAACATATCCCCCATGATGTCCGCGACCATGCGCGGATACTGGGTAAACAGGCGCGGGTTTTCCATGAGCGCAGGGATTTTGCGAAAGTGGTGTACCTCATGCATCACACAGTTTTGCTCCAGGGCGTGCTTATATTCCCCCAGGCTGCTGGCGGAAAAGTTCTGCCGCTGCTTGGCCGCGATGGCCGTATTGGCTGCGGCCTGTGCCGATGCAATAGCGAGATCCATGCCACGTATGGTAAAGCCCAGGTTCAGGCAGAATCCTGCCGCGTCGCCGACGATCATCACGCCGCCGTCAGCCAGCGTTGGCACCATGGCCTTGCCGCCTTCCGGAACCAGATGCGCGCCGTACTCCAGCAGTTTTCCTCCCTGGATCAGTGGGCGAATGGAGGGGTGCTGTTTAAAGTCCTCCAGCATCTGGGGTACGCTTTTCCCCGCGTGGCCAATCTCCCCAAGGCCGCATACCAGCCCTAAAGAAATGGAGTCCCGGTTGGTATAGAGAAATCCGCCCCCCATCAGGCCATTGGACGGGGAACCGGCAAACAGCCAGGCGGCTCCGTCATTGCCAGAGAGGTTAAAGCGATCTTCGATCACCGAGGGGGATAAACCGATAAGCTCTTTGACACCTACCGCATAGTGATGCGGTGAAGAGGGGGGCACCAGGTTAATCGAGCGGCCGAGCATGGAGTTCACACCGTCAGCCAGGATCACTATGTCAGCCTTCAGGATATCGTCGCCCGCCTGCACGCCGGTGACTTGATTACCTTCCCGTATCAGCGCGTCGACGCGGACACCCGAGATAAACTGTGCTCCGGCCTGTTCGGCTTTTTCCATCAACCAGGGATCGAACCGGTTGCGCAGCACGGTATATGATGCCTGGGCGGCAATGTCGGGTTTCTCGCTGTGAAAATCGAGCGTGACGGCGCTTTCTTCCGTCATGAATGAGATCTTTTCGCGGGTGACTTTACGTTCTACCGGCGCTTCCTCAGCGAACCCGGGCATAATGCGTTCCAGACTATGGGCATACAGGCGCCCCCCGGTCATGTTCTTACTGCCAGCGCTGTTGCCGCGTTCGATGACCAGTACATCCAACCCGGCCTGCGCCATCACGTAGCTGGCTACGGCACCAGCGACGCCAGCACCGACCACGATGGCATCAAATTTATCATCCGACATGCTTATGCTCCCTATCCCGCCGCGGGTGTGCGGCGAGATGCGTGCGGTGAATCAAAGGGTTAATGACCTAATTGGTCGATCAGGGCTGGGACCACTTTGTAAATGTCGCCCACCAGGCCGTAGTCGGCATAGTTGAAGATCGGGGCGTTTTTGTCCTTGTTCACCGCGACAATGATCTTGGCACCGTTGCCGCCGACCATATGCTGGATCTGCCCGGAAATGCCCAGCATCAGGTAGAGATCGGATTTCAACTGCACGCCAGATACCCCGATATAGCGCTCGCGTTCCATCCAGTTTTCGCCCTCGGCGATAGGGCGAGAGCAGCCAACCTCTGCTCCTAACAGGGCTGCCAACTCATGGACCATTTTCAGGTCGTCCTGTGCAGCCAGCCCACGTCCGACACCAACCACGCGTTTGGCCTTGCTGAGATCGACGCTGCTCAGCGCTTTGGCACGGCGCTCCTTACAGAGGATTTCCTGACGCGGGGCAACATAGCTGAGCTGAGTGACCAGGCAGTCATGCGCCGGGTCGGCAGCGGCAGGCTCCACCACACCGGGAGCCAGGGTGATGATGGCGGTGGTGGAGTTGATCTTTTCTTTACCGAAGGCCAATCCGCCATACATACGGTGTTCGGCGATGAAATCAGCCCCGTCGACGTGCACGGCGGTCACATCGTTCACCACCGCTGCGTTCAGCAGTACCCCCAGGCGGGCGGTGAGTGCTTTACCACGCTTGGTGGCAGCCATCAGCACCAAGGCTGGAGTTTGTTCGCCGTTCACCTCTTTCAGGATATCCACCAGGGTCTCAGCATAATTTTCAATACGCTGCAGTGCAGAGGTTTTCTCCAGCACGTAGATGCCGTCTGCCCCCAGAGACTTGAGCCGGGCAACCTGTTCGCTGTCCTGCACGAGGGCATAAACATGCTCGCCCCACTGGCGTGCACCTGCCATCAGTTCACCGTAGCGCTCAACGTTGTCGCTGAACACCCATACGTTTGTCAGTTTACTCATGATGATTTTCTCCAGTCGTGGGTTAGTTCAGCACTTTTTTCAGATGGTCCGCCAGCTCGGCAATGGCTTCCGGCGAGTCGTTTTCCAGAATGATGCGTTGGCGCTGTTTCTGCGGCGGTACGGTGATCTCGACCAGCTCGGCCAAAGGCGGCGTCTGGCTCCAGGCGATATCATTGGCTTGCCACTGATTGACCGGTTTTTTCCCAGCGCCGAGGATCGCCTTCATTGTCGGAATGCGGGGAACGTTAATATCTGAGGTTACGCAGATCACCGCTGGAAGCGGCAGTTCAAGCACTTCTACTTCTTCTTCGAGCGTGCGCTCAACCAGCACACGGTCACCGGCAAACTGGATTTGGCTGACGGCATTAACGGTAGGGAGCTGTAAGATCTCCCCAACCAACAGGCCCACCTGTTGTGCATACAAATCCCCGGAACCTTCACCAAACAGCATCAGGTCAAAGCCGATTTTATCTGCGGCGGCGGCCAGTGCGTGTGCGGTATCCATCGGCAGCGCGTTTTCCAGTTGCGCATCCTGCACCAGATAAAGCTCATGAGGGCCGCGCGACAGCACGTCCTTACGCACCTTGGAGTTTTGCAGCAGCGAGCCGCCCACGCAGAGCGCGGTAATCTGATCGTTCTCGGTGGCCAGTTGGGTGGCAGCCTCGATCGCATTCAAATCGAACTGGCTGATTTTGGCTTCGGCGTGATCGAAATCGAGCGTACGTTGTGCGGTAACCACAATATCTTGCTCTTCGGGGACCAGCTTAAAGCAGGTTATTATTTTCATGATATCTCCTGTGGGGCGCTCGCTGGCGGCAGAGAGCGTTCTATCAGCGGAAAGGACAAAAAGCATGACAATATATTGCGAGTGCGCAGGGGGATTTACGACTGGATAATCTGTTTTTGTTGCTAACAATCTTGCAAAAAAATGGCTAACAACGGATGGATTGCCGTGCGGGAAAATGGTTTGCCAGTGAGTAAGGTAAGCCGGCGGCACGAACGTCGTGATTTTATTCTCGTGCCATCTTGCATGCGGGGCAAACTATCTTGTTTTAGTCGTCTGGGCTCATATTGTATATTGTTTTCTGTCGCTCTATTTTAGCCACTGATCATTTTGCCAAAGCCAACTGTATTGTGTGGAGGTTGCCATGTTTCAGCGCTGTTTCGATAATAAAAAAGAAGCCCTTTTTGCGCAGGGGATGACGCCAAAACTCTCGCGGTTCGTCATCAGTGACGATCCCAACTGGGAGTCTGGGCATCATGTGCATAATGATGAGAGCGAACTGATTTACGTTAAGCAGGGGGTGGCCAGGCTGGTCATCGACTCCTCTTACTACGTGGCACACGCTGGTGATATCGTGGTTATTGAGCCTGGCCGACTCCATGCGGTAGCATCTGACTGCACCTCTCCGGCTACCACCTATACCTGTGCCGTCCATGGCTTCAAGTTTCAGGGCTGGGAAGAGAATCAGATTTTACAGCCTCACTCCTGCCCGGTAGTTTCCGTTGGGCAAGGGGGAGAGGTGATAAAAACGATCCTTCATGAACTCGGCGTGAGGCTACCCCAGCAGAAAAACGAGTTAAGCTCATCGATTTACGATGCTTATGGTTATGCCCTCACCGCACTGTTTTATGAGAACTTTAAAAACGCTTACCGTTCAGAGTTGGGATACATAAAGAAAGATGTGCTGGTGAAGGATGTACTGGTTTATTTGAATAATAACTATCGTGAAAAGATCACTCTCGAACAGTTAGCTAAAAAGTTTCGCGCCAGCGTCAGCTATATTTGCCATGAGTTTGCCCGCGAATATCATATATCACCGATTAATTACGTTATTCAGCGCCGGATCACCGAGGCCAAGTTTACGCTGACCAATACCGATAATAGCCTCAATGAGATCGCCTGGCGGGTAGGGTACGAAAACGTCGACCATTTTGCCAAATTATTTATGCGCCATGTCGGTTGTTCCCCAAGTGATTATCGTAAACAGTTCAATAATAACTTGGCAGAACCGGCGTGTTTGCCGGGTTGAATTAGCTGGTGGTTTATTGATAACTCGCCAGGAGGTTGGCTTATTGGCTGCCTCCTGGCGTTTTATTACCTTATTTGCTCTGGTAGTCTTTCAGGATCTGGCGGCCAGCAATATAAATCATGATTTCATCGGTGCCACCGCCAATCCTTTCGCAGCGCACGTCACGCCAGAAGCGGGAAACGCGAGCCTCATCCGTATAGCCCAGCCCGCCCATGATCTGGATGGCGTCATCAATCACTTCCATCGCCGTACGGGCGCAGTGGAGCTTACACAGCGCGGCACTGGTGCGCAGTGACTGTTTTTGATCCGCTTGCCAAGCGACTTTCATCACCATATTACGCATGTTGTCGACCTTGATCGCCATCAGCGCCAACTTTTCCTGGATCATCTGGTTATGGCCGATCGGCTTGCCGAAGGCGATACGCTGGTTGGCATAACGGGCGGCATCTTCAAACGCGCACTCGGCGAAACCGGCGCTGCGTGCGGCGTTGATCAGGCGTTCCATTTCAAAGTTGTACATCACATTGAGGAACCCCATGCCTTCTTCACCCACCATATCGCTCTCATCCACCTCAACGTTATCGAGGTAAACTTCGCAGGTGCTCAGCATGTGCCAGCCGATCTTGTGCAGCGGATTGACCTTAATGCCCGGCTTGTTGGATTCCATCCACCACAGGGTGAAGGCCTTCTTCGGATCTTTGGGCTCAGGATCGCGCGCCAATACCAGCATGTACGGGTATTCTTTCGCACCGGTGATAAAGGTTTTTTGCCCGTTCAGATACACCTTGCCGTTTTTACGGGTGTAAGTGGTGGTCGCGGCGCTGTTGTCCGAGCCCGCGCCCGGTTCGGTCAGGGCCAGCGCATAGGCCGGATCGCCGGTGGCCAGCGTGCTTTCTGCCGTCTTGCGCAACTGTTCGGCCGAACCGAAACGGCGCATGCTGTGAATACACTGGCCATTGGTGATCAGGAACGCCGGTGCGCCACATTTGGAGACTTCCATCAGCGCCAGCATCTGGGTGACATAGTCCGCCGGTATGCCGCCGAACTCTTCTGGCACACCTAACAGAGAAATACCGCTATCGGCGAGCGCGCGCATAAACTCGGTAGGGTAGGTTGAGGTCTGATCGCAGGTGCGGAAATACTCTTCCGAAAAGTTATTGCCGATCAGTTCCCGAATACTGGCAAGCAGCAGTTCCTGCTCCTCAGTTAAAGAAAAGTCCATAGCCTTACTCCTTTTAATATACCGCTTCAGGTAAAGTGAAACCCATTACGCCGTCGATAAACAATCTCTTGTCCATCAGTGTTAACTGCGGGGAAATAACCGGGGCGAAATCCATTTTTGCCAGAATGTCTTTTTCCAGATCCACTCCGGGGGCAATTTCAACCAGGTGCAGGCCATCAGCTTTGAGCGTAAAGACGGCACGTTCGGTGATGTAACGCACGTCTAATCCCCGCTCGAGCGCGATTTTGCCGCTAAAGGTGATTTCCGGTAATTGCTTGATAAATTTTTTGACGCGTCCTTCCTGCACAATATTCAGCTTGCCGTCGGTGATGTCGGTTTTTAAACTGCCGGCGGTGAGGGTGCCGCAGAACACAATCTTTTTTGACGTCGCGCTGATATCGATAAAGCCACCGGTCCCCATGATTTTGCCGTTGAATTTATGCACGCCAACGTTGCCCTGTTGATCTACCTCGGCAAAGCTCAGGTAACAGACATCCAGCCCACCTCCGTGGTAGAAATCGAATTGGGAGGTCATATCCAGGATGGCTCGGGTGTTGACGTTCGCACCGAAGGCCACACCCTGAGAGGTAATGCCGCCGATGGGGCCAGTTTCGACCGTCAGCACGAAATCATCGGCACACCCCTCTTCGCGGGCGACCAGGCCGATGCCGTCGGCAATGCCCACCCCAACGTTGCCCACCGCCCCTTTACGCATCTCAAATAGTGCACGTCTCGCTACCAGTTTGCGCTGGTTAAGGGGCAGGGCGATTTGGGTGCTGTCATCAAGCACGAAATCGCCGGAAATAAAGCGGTTTACCGGGGCGCCACCATACAGCTGCGTCTGCTGTGGATCGACCACCACGATATCAACCAGATAGCCAGGGATACGCACCGATTTAGGGTGCAGCGTCCCCTTCTTGACCATCTTTTGCACCTGCATCATCACGATGCCGCCGTTGTTGTGCACCGCCTGCGCAATCACCAGTGCGTCCAGATACATCACCTCGTCTTCGAACGAGGCATAACCTTCGCTGTCGCAGGTGGTGGCGCGAATAAAGGCGACGTTGGGCGCAATGGCCTTGTAGTAGAGATATTCCTGGTTATCGATCTCGACCAGCTTGATAAGATCTTCTGTGGTCACCTCATTGAGTTTGCCGCCTTGCTGGCGCGGGTCGACGAAGGTACCAATACCGATATCGGTTAAAATCCCCGGCTGGTGCGCCGCTGCGGCCCGTAGGGTCTGGGTTAACACGCCTTGGGGATAGTTGTAGGCCGCAATTTTGTTCTGCTCGGCCAGATCGGAGATGCGTGGGGATTGTCCCCAATGCCCGCACAATGCCCATTTCACCAGCCCAACCTGTGCCAGCGGGCTGATGCCGCGATCGGCCCGGTCACCTAACCCTGTCGGGCTGATTAATGACAGGTCACGCGGGGTTTGCGTGGTTTGATATTTCTCTGCCAGCGCGGTAATTAAGGTGGTGGCCTCCAGAATACCGCCACCGGCCCCTAATACGCACAAGGTGGCTTCGTCAGGAATATAATTTACCGCCTCTTGTGCCGATAATACCGGGACTCTGCCATTGATTCTTTTCGGTTTTACCAGATCCATAACTACTCCTGTTGATGACCGATGCATTTATTTTATTTTGCGGGCAACTCAACCCGCACGCAGGCGTGCGGATACCGCAATTAAGCTGTATTAAAATTGAATGCTCTTTTTAGTGACTGGTTTTATTTTGCGGGAATACAATTATTCCCGCCGACAGTAATATCAGTGCACCACTGAATTAATGCAGTATCGTTAATATGGTGCGTAAATCCGTGACGGAGATTTGCCCTGGCGCGGAGGCTTTCTTGACCGCGCCAAAGGTGGCCGCTGAGCCGAAGGTTTCGCCCGCTAACCGGGACACAATGCCGGTTTTGGCCATCGACATGGTGATTATCGGCCCGTTGGCATGTTTTTCGTGCATTTCCAGCGTCGCGGCCAGCAACGTCAATACGTCACTCTTGTTTTGCGGCATCAGGGCGATTTTCGGAATATCGGCTCCCAATTCCTGCATTTTGCACAGGCGCTTGACGATTTCCTCCTGCGGCGGCGTTTTATGGAAATCATGATTCGACATGATGACTTTAACGTTCTTGGCGTGGGCATGGGCCACGGCCTCTTTGACCAGTTCGTCACCGGTAAACAGCTCCAGATCGATCATATCGACCAGGCCGCTGTCCACCGCAGCCAGATTGAGCGCGATATAGGCCTGTGGGGGCAACGCCTGCTCACCGCCTTCCTGGGCGCTGCGGAAGGTGAACAGCAGCGGCTTGTCGGCAATGATCTCTTTGATCTGACGTGCGGCGGCTATCACGTTGCTGAGCGTGGCGACATCCTCAAAATGATCGACGCGCCACTCCAGAATATCGAAATCGGCGTGACGATAATCCTGCGCTTCAGCCACCACACTAGGGATATCTTTACCCATCAGCGAGACAATGATTTTTGGCGCGCCTTCGCCGAACACAATGTTTTTTACGGTTATGGTTTTCATTTTTACCTTTTGCATGCTCTTTTGCCGCAATCAATAAGGTGGTGATTCAAGCCCATCACCACGCGCTACGGGAATGCTACGCCTCGAATCCCATCACCTGCTTAACGTATTCCAGTGGGAAATCCTTGCCAGTCCACAGCTTGAACTGTTCGGCGCCTTGCCATAACAACATGCCGTAACCGTCCACCGTTTTGCAACCTGCCTGTTGGGCCATTTGCAGCAACTTGGTCATGTGCGGGTTATATACGCACTCCGTCACCAGCAGTTCCGGGCGCAGCAGGGTGATGTCGCTGACGATACTCTCGTTTTCCAGCGGCTTCATCCCGACCTTGGTGCCGTTAGTCAGGATGTCCGCGCTGGCGATGGCGCGGGCAAACGCTTGCTGGTCTGCCAGATCGGTCACGGTCACTTTACAATCGGTGTTATCGTTGACCCGTTTGGCAAAGGCGAGCGCCTGATCAAAGAACTCGTCCTTACGATTAAACAGCTTGATCTCTTTGATGCCTTCAACGGCCGCCTGCGCGCCGATAGCGGTAGATGCGCCACCCGCGCCGACCAGCACCATGGTTTTACCCTTGATATCAAAACCGGTTTCCTTGATGGCCCGAATATGCCCGGTGCCGTCGGTGTTATAGCCGCGCAGGTAGCCGTCGTCGTTGACGATGGTGTTGATAGCACCAACCAGTTTGGCCGCTGGCGTTAATTCATCGACATACTGACAGGCAAACTGCTTGTTAGGCATCGAGACGCCGGTGCCGCGCATTTTTAACGCCTTCAGCCCTTCAATCGCGCTGGCGAAGGTGGTGGTATCGACTTCGAAAGCCATGTAGGTAAAAGGTAACCCGACTTTTTCCAACGCTTTATTTTGCATCTCTGGCGATAAGCTGTGTCTGATCGGATAGGCCATCAGCCCGATAAGCTCATATTTTGCGGTTACATCCATTCTAAACTCCTTGTCTAACCATGTTCGTGTGGGGCGCAAACCTGCGTAATCGTTGTTTTGGGTTATTGGAAAAAGCGCTCGCCCAATCGCAGGTCACTTTGCGGGACTTTGAATACTCTGTAATAGCGAATGAAGACGATGATGGCGGTAACAAATGCCAGCAGGGCAAAGGCAATATCCAGCAGGATGATGTATTGCAAACCAATGTTGGAGAGGTAGCCGGTAATCAACGGGATCAAGAAGTTGGCTAACCCGCCCATCATCATATAAACGCTGGTGACCTTGGCTTTGCTTTTCGGGAAAAACTCCGACATGACGGAGACGCCAAGCTGCAATATCCCACCGGCGGCAGAGAAACCAATCGCAAAGGCGCCAAGGTTACAAACCAGCGGTGAGGGATACAGATAGATAATGGTTGCCGCGATCACCGAGACGCCGGCGTTAAACACGTTGGCCCATACCGGGCGCACGGTGCTTTTTAACAGCAGGGCGAAGATAAACACGCACAGCAGCGAGCCAAGGCTATACCAGGAGATGGTTTTCAGCGCATCGGCCTCCGCCATACCGGCAAATGCCATTGCGTATTTCGGCATCCAGACCACGATCACGTAGAAGGTAGAGAATGCAGCCACGCCGAAGATAACGGACGAGACACCCTCCAACCAGGCCAGCGGCTTACTGTTCATCTGCGGCAATTCTTTAGCCACGGAGGCATCAACCAGCTGGCTGGGGAACTTGCTTTTAAGCAGCAGTAACGTGATGAGGACGAACAAGATCCCCGGGATAACCATCGCGTAGCCGTACCAGATGTGGCTGACCAGCAGGTAGCTGACCAGCATCGGATAGAACATCTGGCCGAAAGAGACCATGGCTTTCACCAGGATCACCGCCGAGCCGGAAGTCTTGGGATAGCTCTCCATCAGGGCAGGATAGCCGCCGGTATCAAGCGCCGCATTGGCAACGCCAACGCAAACCGCCAGGCCAAAGGCGACAATCAGATTAGGGCTGGCCGGGATGCCAAAGAAGAACAGAATATACAGGGCGACGCCGATCAAAATGGCGGCGCGGCGGCCAAACTTATCCGATATCACGCCAAAGAACAGAATGCTGACTAGTCGACCCAACCCAATACCGGATATCAGGTAGGCAATGCCCGCGTTGTCGGTGCCGAACTTCTCGGCCAGTGGGGTCATGTTTTGTGCCAGCGTAATGACGCTGGCACCGTGGAGAAAATAACTCAAATAGATACTGATGACCGCTAACAAAAATGGCGCTTTGAAGGCCTTGCTCTGGCTCATACTGTTCTCCGCTTGTCGCTAATTTTTACGTTATCTAGATCCAGGGGACTTGTTGTTCTGGTGGCCTTTCTTTTTCATCAATCATTAATCATTGCGGGAAAGTAATGGGTGAAAATATCCCGATAAGTCACGCTGCGGTAAATAACTTGGGTCATGGATAACCGCCAATACACCGGCAACCTGACGTGTGCTGAGTATAGGTAATGCAGTAGGTGATAAATACGTAATATGCCGTTTTAGTTTTCAACTTTATTGCAGACAAAGATGCTGAGGCGGCGTTTGATGGTGTTACTGAATTGTGCCGAAATTTCGCCGGCTAAATTAGGTCTGGAGGACTGTTATCAGGGGCTGGCCATTTAGGAGCGACGTATACCTACGGTAATTAACAAGCTATTTACTTTGTCTGGGTGGCAGCCACTAGCGGAATACTGTCTCATATTGCACGGGGGCATAATAATATTGTATCTGGTGTGGGGTAGAGGAATAACAGCACATTCTTCAACCGGCTCACTATACGTAGGGGCGCTGCATGCAGCGCCCGTTTAACGACATGTTTGGGGTGAGGTTAAAACTGTGGGATCAGTTGATCACTTGGGCTATCTTGAAGGGATTGTTGGCCTCTTTATGGCTACGGTAGCCAATGAACAGCGCCAACAGAAAGCCACAGGCCGCGATACCGGTATCGAACCACATAATGTTGGCGATACTGGTTTCGGAAATCTTGGCGGTAATCAAAGGAATGGTGAATGTTGCCAGGCTGCCGGCGCTGTAATAAATGCCGGTGGCTTTGCCTTTCGCGTGGGGAAGGCGGGTCGCCATCAGCGTCAGCCCTAGTTGCATGACCCCACCTGCGGCAGAGAAGCCGATAACAAAGGCGAAAACCATCACGACGTACATGTTGGGATACAGGCAAACGGTGAGTAAGGTAATGAAGGAGATAAAGGTATACAACATCAGAAAGGTGGTTGATTTAAACCTTTTCTTTACCAGGCCGGCGGTGATGAACACGCACATCAATGATCCGATGGTGTAGATGCTCAGCAGCTTGATCGACATCGTATAGCTCATACCCGCCACAAACTGCCCATACTGCGCCAGCCACTGGCTGATCAGGTAAAAGGTGGCCATGGCGATATAGCCATATAAGGTATAGCTGATGAGATCCACGATGGAACAGTGATGGTTTTCATCTGCATTTTTATCGGTCCTGGTGGCTATGCGTTGCACCGGGTGAGCGGGGAATGGGCAGCGCAGCAGGAACAGGCCGTTGAGCAGCATAATGCCAGCAGCGATCAGGAAGGACCAGCCAAACCAGACCTCGGCCCAGACCAGTAGGCTGATGACCATCGGTAACAGAAACTGGCCGCCGGAGACAAAGGCTTTAATCAGGATATTGGCGGTGCCTGGCGACTTGGGGAATGCCTCCATCAGCGTAGGGTAGGTGCCCGAGTCGAGAAAACTGTTGGCAACGCCGGCTAAAAAACCAAATACATAAGCGATAATAATCGTGGGGCTGAGAAGAATGCCGAAAAAGAAGCCTAAATAGCACAGGATCCCCAGAAAAATAAAGGGCCTGCGGCCAAAACGATCGGATAACATGCCGGTGATTAATAACACACTGAGCCTGCCAATGCCCAAAGAAGAGATGACGATCGAGATGCCAGCGGCATCGGTGTGCCATTGTTCTGCCAGATAAGGCATATTCAAGCTGATTAATATTACCCCCATACCGTGCACCAGATAATTCAGATACAGCCCCAAGGCTGTTGGTACATACTTGTTTTCCATAGGTTGTTGCTCAGAAACTCGTTCATAATAAATTATTCGTGCCGGGAAAAACGGCTGGGCACGAGATTGTTACAGGCGTTAGCCTGCTGTCAGGGGTGATAGTCAGTCAAAACGATGGGCAGGTGGTGTTGATAAACCTTCCTTATATAATCCCGTCAAGGTTAACGAGCGCGATGTGTCCTATTAGTTTGGGTTAACATAGCCGCTCTAGATCATAAGCATAAAGCTGTGCGGCGACCGACTGATAAATTTTCCATTCCAGATAATCACCTTGGGCATAGACAGCCAGGAAGGACGCATAATCGGGGAAGAAGCGCATGGTGTTATTACCAATGCGATTGTTGATCTTGTCGATGATGGCGTTGATGTGGTTTTTTCTTTTTTTAATCATTTTTGTGAATGTATCAATAATAGCGGCCGGTATTTCACTTTCACCACGCTCCCATTGCTGCCATGTAGCTAAATTGTTGTCAGGTGAAATATAGGTCGCACATTCTTCGACCGTCATAAAAAAAAGCTGACGCAGTGCCTGCAGTTCTAAATGATTCATGATGACGCAGATCCACGTTAGAGAAAACCATGCAGAATAAATAGCATTATTGGGCTTTTTTCGTCTTGAACAGGCTCACACTATTGGGTGCAATATTATTTGTTGCCGGGGTGTGAATATATTACCGCATTATGGCTTTTAAATTGGCTTAAATGTGAAGCCGTATTGCCGGACGCATCGGGTGGTCAGGGGGCTTTCTGGCCACCGTTGCTACGCGACGTATCGACACAACGTTGACCGCTTTCTGGGGCAAGGGAAGAGAGAAAATACACATATGAAAATTCAAATGTGTCATTGACTTGAAAGCGCCTGCGGGTATGCTTTATCCACCGATCGTAACGGAGAGACCGATGACCCTGACTTCCTTGCAACTGTTCAAAATCCTGTCGGACGAAACCCGCCTGGGTATCGTGTTGCTGCTCAAACAGTTGGGTGAACTGTGCGTGTGCGATCTTTGTACTGGGCTGGAAGAGTCGCAACCCAAGATTTCACGCCACTTGGCAATGCTCAGAGAGTGCGGATTGCTGCTGGATCGTAAGCAGGGGAAGTGGGTGCATTATCGTCTTTCCCCGCATATTCCTGCCTGGGCAGCCCTGGTTGTTGAACAAGCCTGGTTGAGTCAACAGGACGAAGTCCACACTATGGCACGTAAGCTGGCAGCGGCGAATTGCTCCAGCGAGGGTAAAACCCTGTGTAGCTAAATTTTTTGTGCAAACACATATGAAAATACATATATAAATGTGAGGTGGTAAGTATGTTATTGGCTGGGGCGATATTTATCCTGACCATTGTGCTGGTGATCTGGCAGCCGAAAGGGTTAGGGATTGGGTGGAGTGCCACACTTGGCGCGGGATTGGCCTTGCTCACCGGCGTGGTGCAGATTGCCGATATCCCAGCGGTATGGAATATTGTCTGGAATGCTACGGCGACCTTCATCGCCGTGATCATTATCAGCCTGTTGCTTGATGAGTCTGGTTTTTTCGAATGGGCTGCGCTGCATGTCTCCCGCTGGGGAAACGGGCGGGGGCGCCTGCTGTTCACTTACATCGTTTTACTAGGCGCAGCCGTGGCGGCTTTGTTTGCCAACGATGGTGCAGCGCTAATCCTTACCCCCATAGTAATAGCCATGCTGCTGGCACTGGGATTCAGCAAAGGCACCACGTTGGCGTTTGTCATGGCTGCCGGGTTTATTGCTGATACCGCCAGTCTGCCGCTGATTGTGTCCAATCTGGTCAATATCGTTTCGGCAGACTTCTTTGATCTGGGGTTCACGCAATATGCTTCGGTGATGGTGCCTGTTGATATCGCTGCGATTATCGCGACGTTGGTGATGCTGCATCTGTTCTTTCGCAAGGACATTCCGCCGACCTATGATCTCGAACGACTGAAACAACCGGCGCAAGCCATTAAAGATCCGGCCACGTTCAAAACTGGCTGGGTGGTATTAATCCTGCTGTTGGTGGGTTTCTTCGTGCTGGAGCCGCTCGGCATTCCGGTCAGCGCTATTGCTGCCGTGGGGGCGATGATCCTGTTTGCGGTGGCCAAAAGAGGTCATGCCATCAACACCGGGAAGGTGCTGCGCGATGCGCCCTGGCAGATCGTCATTTTCTCGCTGGGGATGTATCTGGTGGTTTATGGCCTACGTAATGCCGGATTAACGGAATACCTTTCCGGCGTACTGAACCTACTGGCGGATAATGGCTTATGGGCCGCCACGCTTGGCACTGGCTTCCTGACCGCATTCTTGTCATCCATTATGAACAATATGCCAACGGTATTGATTGGCGCGCTGTCCATTGAGGGGAGTGCTGCGTCAGGGGTGATTAAGGAGGCCATGATTTACGCCAACGTTATTGGCTGCGATCTGGGGCCCAAAATCACGCCGATTGGCAGCTTGGCAACGCTGCTCTGGCTGCATGTGTTGTCGCAGAAAAACATGACGATCACCTGGGGATATTATTTCCGTACCGGAATCATCATGACCGTGCCCGTGTTGTTGGTCACGCTGGCGGCCTTGGCGTTACGTCTATCCATCACTTTGTAGCGAGGAACATCCATGATCACGATTTACCACAACCCTGCCTGCGGCACTTCGCGTAATACGCTGGCGCTCATTCGCAACAGCGGTACAGAGCCAACGATCGTCCATTATCTGGAGACACCCCCCAGTCGCGCTGAACTGGTGAAACTCATTGCAGACATGGGGATCAGCGTGCGGGCCTTACTGCGTAATAACGTGGAACCCTACGAGCAGTTAGGGCTGGCAGCAGACGTCTTCACCGACGAGCAACTGATCGATTTTATGTTGCAGCACCCGATTCTGATTAACCGGCCGATTGTAGTGACGCCGCTGGGGACCCGCCTATGCCGCCCCTCCGAAACGGTGCTTGATATCCTGCCCAATCCGCAAATAGGGGCATTGGCCAAAGAGGACGGCGAAAAGGTTGTTGATGGCTCCGGTAAACGGATCAAGTAAATCAGGAGGCGCGTCAGCGCCTCTCTATGTTCCCGTTTATCACCCCGTCTTGGCCGTATTAAACGGGGGTTTGGCGAACCACACCAGTAGGGTCAGCATCAGGAACACCCCGGCAGAGAGATAGAAAATATCGTTGGCCGACATCAGCAGGCTCTGTTGGGTAATTTGATCGTTGATATAGGTCGCGGCTTGCTGCTGATTGAACCCCAGATTTTGCAGATGGTGATCCAGGTTGATCGCCGCCGGGTTGAATGGCGTCACTGACTGCGTCAGTTGCGCATGGTGAAATGACTCCCGGTGGCTCCACAGGGTCATGGTGAGTGACGTACCGATCGAGCCAGATAACGTCCGGAAAAAGTTGCTCAGGCTGGTGGCCGCAGCGAATTTTTCTGGTGCGAGCCCTGACAATGAAATGGTGGTCAGCGGCAGGAAGAAGCAAGCCACGGCGAAGCCTTGCATCAGCTGCGGCAGCACCACGGCAGTAAAATCAATCGCCGGATTAAACGTCATCGCACGCCAGTAGTAGCAACCGGCATACACGATAAAGCTAAAGGTCACCAATACCCGCATATCAACACGATCGCCGTAGCGGCCAATCAATGGCGCGATCAGCAGCGGCATCAGCCCGATGGGAGCATAGGCCAGCCCTGCCCACACCGAGGTGTAATCAAACACCGTCTGTAGCAGCTGCGGCATCAGCACAATGGCTCCGGCATAAATCAGATACGCGCAACTGGTACACAGGACGCCGATGCTGAAGTTACGTGAGCGGAACAGGCTCAGATCGATGATCGGGTTATCGTTGGTGGCTTCCCAGATAATCAGCAAAATCAGCGCGACCACGGCGATCACGGCCAGCACTATCACGGTGGTAGAGCTAAACCAATCGAGGTCTTTGCCTTTATCCAACATGATTTGCAGGCTACCCACACCTAGCACCAGCAGGCTCAGGGCGAACAGGTTGATTTTTACCGGCTCGGTGGGTGTTTCTCTTCCTTTCAGCATCCATGCGGTAATGGCAACGACGATGATACCGAATGGAACGTTGATTAAAAATATCCAGCCCCAGTCGTAGTTATCGCAAATATAGCCGCCAATAATCGGGCCAAAGATAGGGGCGATAATCACCGTCATCGACCACAGCGCCAGCGCGATATTACGCTTCTCCGGCGGGTAGTTACGCAGCAGCAGGCTTTGCGATAGTGGGATCAACGGGCCTGCGACCAATCCCTGAATGACGCGGAAAAAGATCAGCATATCGAGATTGGTGGAGAACCCGCAGCATAGCGACGCCAGTGCAAACAACGTCACCGAAGCTAAAAACAGCTTACGCTCGCCGAACCGTTGCGCCAGACGCCCGGTTATCGGGATGGAGATCGCATTGGCGACGCCAAACGAGGTGATCACCCAGGTTCCTTCATCCGTAGAGGCACCCAGGAACCCGGAAATGGTGGGAATGGCGACGTTGGAGATGGTGGAATCCAACATCTGCATAAAGGTCGCCATCGATAGCGACAGCGTCACCAGGATCAATGACCAGCCTTTTAACGGCAGCAGTGTGTTGTTGCTCATAAGTCACATCGCATTGGCTTTGATGATGTCTTGGATTTCCTGGTCGATACTGGAGGTATCGAGCACCAGCGCCTGGCTTTGGTAAGCCGGTTTCTGGCGTTGGGTGGTAGATAGGGCAGGGCCATTGGTATTGTTTTCGCGCAAGGTCACCGTGGTGGATAAGCCAATCCGCAGTGGGTATGCCTTGAGCTGTTCCGCATCCAGGGTAATACGCACCGGCAGGCGTTGAACCACTTTGATCCAGTTACCGGTGGCATTCTGCGCGGGCAGTACCGAGAACGCGCCGCCGGTCCCCATATTGATCCCTTCAACCACGCCGTCGAACACCACATTGCTGCCATACAGATCGCTCACCACGCTAACCTTTTGCCCAATGCGCACGCCGCTGAGCTGGGTTTCCTTGAAGTTGGCGTCAATCCACAGCTGATCGGCCGGGACGATGGATAATAAGGCCTGGCCAGCGCTGAGCGTTTCGCCCACCTGCACATTGCGTTGAGCAACATAGCCGGTCACCGGGCTGCGAATTTTGGTGCGCTGTAGCGCGAGCCAGGCTTCGCGCATTTGTTCTGCCGCCAACAGGATGGCCGGCTGCTGTTCAAGCGTGGAGTTCTGGATCAGGGTACGATTGCTGCGATATTGCTCGATAGCGACGTCCAGCGCCGCTTTGCTGCTGCTAACGGCATTACGTGCATGTTGCAGGTCTTCTTTTGAAAAGGCCCCCGCTCCCATCAATTGGGTACGGCGCTGATAATCGGCCTGCGCTTGCTGATAAGCGATTTTAGCTTGGGCAATATTGGCATTATATTGTGCGTCGTTGACATAGATCTGTTTGGTTTTTCTCACCGTTTCCGCCAGCTTATTTTTGACTTTTTTAAAGTTGAGGTTGGCATCGGTATCATCTAAATTGACCAAGACATCCCCTTGCTGGACTAAATCGGTATTGGTGTAATTCACGCTGACCGCGCTACCGTTAACCTGCGAAGAAATAGTGACCTGATTGCCCATTACATAGGCATCATCGGTGCTTTGCACATTGCGCGAATTGAAATACCACCAGGTTGCACTGGCCATAGCCGCAATAACAATCACCATTAGAAAAATGAGCAGCCATTGCTTTCTTTTTTCTAATGGTGTTTTCACCGGGTTACTGTCTGGCTGCGGTAAATGTGGCATGGAAAAACCCTTGCTTGTCTGTTTTAGGAGCAATAGCAAACCATTACGCTGCTGTGGGTAATAAGCTCAGCGCGTAATTTATTCATTGAATGGCTTGGTTAATCACCTTCAGCTTAAAGCGGCATAGGCTTACGGGAAGAAACGCTGAAGGTTCGTAGTGATTATAAAAGCGGGCGTTGCCGTAACACAGCAGAGACATCGGAAATCGTTGCAGGCAGCGTCCTACAGGTGAAGTCCACCCCGCAGCTACAGGAGCAGGGAGTGGGGGCTGAATGTGCCACAGATTGACTTCTGCACCTGACTTCGGCTCCGTACAGCACCCTCTCACGGTGTGAGAGGGGGGCCAAAAGCGAATTAGAACTATAAACAGGGTTATGCTATAAGCTCGTAGATAGCTTGAAATCCTTAAAATAGAGCGTGAGCGAAGAAACATCGCTGACCAACGCTGCCCGTGTTTTTTATATGACCCAGGAAACGACAATGAGTAAAACCAAGTCTTTGAGCGCCGTAATTGTGGACGACCATCCTCTGGCTCGTATGGCGATCAAGAACCTGCTGCAAAGTGAAGGCATCAGCGTCATTGGCGAGGCAGGGGATGGGGCAGAGGCGCTGCTACAGGTGGCGCAGCAGCAGCCAGACGTGGTGATTGTCGACGTCGATATTCCCATCATGAGCGGCATTGAGGTGGTTGAAAAGCTCAGAAAGCAGCAGTTCAGCCAAATCATTATCGTGGTCTCCGCCAAAAACGATCTGTTCTACGGCAAGCGTAGCGCGGATGCCGGGGCCAATGCTTTTATCAGTAAAAAAGAGGGCATGACCAATATCATCGCCGCGGTGCATGCTGCCCAGAATGGCTACAGCTATTTTCCTTTCTCACTGAACGGTTTTGTCGGCAGTCTTTCTTCGGAACAGGAAATGCTGGCATCGCTCTCCAGCCAGGAGATCAAGGTGATGCGTTCCCTCCTCAGCGGTGCAGATAATATGCAGATTGCGGCGGCGATGTTTATCAGCAATAAAACGGTCAGCACCTATAAAAGCCGTTTAATGGAGAAGCTCGGCTGTAGCTCGTTGGCCGATCTGTTTGCTTTTGCCAACCGTAATAAAATTGGGTGAAGGCATGTTAAAACGGGCGCTGGGGTTTTGGCTGGTTTTGCTGTTTCTGATGCTGCCTGCACGGGCGGTGAGCAATGGGCCGATCACGTTAACGCTGGCGAGTAACCACCTGGTCACGCCTCCGGCCATCTACTTGGACCATGATGACTTTATCTGGCTGGCGCAAAAGCGCAGTCTTAACATAGCGGTGTATGGTGTTGAATCCCAACCGTTGAGTATGAATAGCGTCACCGGGCGCTATTGGGGGATGAATGCGGATTATCTTGCGCTGCTGAGAAAGACTCTGAATATCGGTGTGAACATCAAGCTCTACGCCGATGAGCAACAGGCATTGGCAGCACTTCTTGCGGGCCGTGTCGATCTTGTTCTCAGTACGCTCGGTGGGATTAGCCAGCCAAAGGCTCCCGTTATTGCCAGCTTGCCGTTGGTGCAAGGCTATCCAACTCTGGTGACCCGGCTTGGCGAGGTGATGAAGCCGTTTCACGATAATAGCGACAGAGTCAGGATAGCGATCTCCCGGGATTTTCCACCAAAATCATTTATTAAACAGTCTTTTCCTAACGCCAGCATCACTTCTTTTGCCAATGAATATCAGGCGTTGACCTCGGTTGCCAGCCATCATAGTGATTACTTTATCGGTAATAACATCACCGCCAGTTTTATTATCGCGCGCGATTTCTACCAGACGCTGGGAATGGTGAAGTTCTGGCGAGCGCCGAAAAGCGGCGACGTGCTTATTGCGCTCGATAGCCAACGGCAATTGATCAAGATTGTCGACAGCTTTATCAGTTCACTGACCGAACCTCAGCACAGCCAGATTACTCAGTCCTGGATTGATATGGGGAACCTCAGCTTTTTAACCAAAGAGCTGGTTCTTACCCCACAGGAAACTCGCTGGCTGGAAAAACACCGCAAATTGCGTGTAGTGATTAACCCCTATTACGCCCCGTTCAGCATGGTGGATGAAAACCAGGAAATACGCGGGATCGTTGGCGATATCCTCAATCTGATCCAGCTGCAAACCGGCTTGACCTTTGAACCGGTGATTGCCAATTCCAATGAAGAGATGGCCAGGATTATGCTAAGTGGTGATTGGGATATCCTGTCCTCGGCCACGTACAGCCCCGAGCGGGAAGAGCAGGCTGCCTTTACTCATCCGTTTTTGGCTACTCCTTTTGTGATCGTCACCCGCGTTACGGCCAAGCAGAGCGAAACGTTGAAACCGGGCATGAAAGTGGCTATTCCGGCTTACCACTCGCTATCGGAAAAGCTAAAAGCCAAATATCCGGGTGTGCAATGGGTCGTGGTTGAGAATACCGGCGCGGCGCTGAGCATGCTGGATCGGGGGGAAATTGATGCGGTGGTATCCACACAGCTCGCCTCGCGCTACATCATCGATCACTATTATCCCAATCGGTTGAGCTATTTCCGTATTCCCGACGAGCGCACCGCCCAGATCTCCTTTGTCATTCCACGTGGCTCGCAAGAATTACAAAGCATTCTGAACAAGGCACTCGACGATATTCCCCCCAAAGAGCTGATGAATTTGGCCGGGAAGTGGGTAAAAACCCCCGAAGTGAAAATTGATACCTGGAACCTTTATAATCGGCCTTTTTACCTGGTGATTGTTCTGGCGACGCTGCTGGTTGTCAGCAGCTTGCTGTGGGGAGCCTATCTGCTGCGGGCCATCCGTAAAAGCAAAGAGGCACAGGCTGCGCTGGAGTATCAGCTCGGTTTCCGCCAAACCTTATTCAACTCGATCCCCGTGCCGGTGTACGTTATTTCGCTGGAGGGCGAGCTCGAAAGCTACAACAGTGCCTTCGGGGCCTTCTTCACCCCCGAGTTACATGCCGCGATGCATCACTCATTGTTCGATCGCCGTAACCCGCTGGCAGACATTTTCGCAGCGCTTCAACCCGATATCCAGCAAGGGCTGCAAGTCAACCAGGTTATCCCTCATCAACTGGTGCTGAATAATGGCACGGAAGAACGCCTGATTTTGCACTGGCTAACGCTGTGCCAGCTGCCCGCCAACACGCCGCCGACGCTGACTTGCGGTTGGCAGGACATTACCGAATCCAGGCAACTGATGGAGGCGTTGCAGGTGGAGAAAGACAAGGCCATCGATGCCAATCGGGCCAAGAGCACTTTCCTTGCCAGCATGAGCCATGAGATCCGTACGCCGGTGAGTGCGATTATGGGGTTCCTTGAGTTACTGACCACCCATAGCCAAAGTCCGGAAGCTGAGAAAGAATCTATTCAGTTGGCTTATTCCACTGCTCAGTCACTACTCGGCCTGATTGGCGATGTACTGGATATGGAAAAAATTGAGTCTGGTAACTTTGAACTGGCGCCAGAATGGGTGGATCTGGCCTCGTTGTTAGCAACGACGGTCAGTAGTTTCGAAGGGGTAGCCACGCAGAAAAACCTGCGGCTGTCGGTCGATTACCACCTGGAAAAAACTCAGGCGCTGTGGCTCGATCCGCAGGCAGTGAAACAGGTGCTGGCCAATCTCCTCAGTAACGCCATCAAATTTACCGTTGAGGGAGGGATCGAAGTGATAGCGCAAACGCACGCGCAGGGCACCGATCAAACTCGCTTGACGCTGAGCGTGAAAGATAGCGGGGCAGGCATTAGCCCGCAGGAACAGCAACACCTGTTCAAGCCCTTTAGTCAGACCAAAGGGGGCAAACAACAGACCGGATCGGGATTGGGTCTGACGATCTGCCGTGAGTTGGTTGAACGCATGGCCGGTACCATAGAGATGGTAAGCCAGCCGGGCAGGGGCACCATCATGACGGTGACGCTCACCACCGCGGTTACGGATCTGGATAAGGTTACCGCCGTGTCATTCACACCGAAATCGCCAGTCAGTGGCCCAAAAGCGCTGAGGATTGTGATTGCTGACGATCACCCGACCAACCGGCTGCTGCTTCGTCGTCAATTGGCTACGCTTGGCTATCGGGTCGATGAGGCCATTGATGGTGTGCAAGCCCTGGCCTTGATCGGGGCTAATCCATACGATCTACTCATCACCGATCTCAACATGCCTAATATGGATGGCATCACGCTGACCTGCCGGGTGCGAGAATTCAATCGGGACATCATTATCTGGGGGCTAACCGCTAACGCACAGGCCGAAGAGAAAGAGCGCTGCCTGGCGATGGGCATGAACCTGTGCCTGTTTAAGCCAGTGGATTTACCGCAGTTGGAAGCGGCGTTGCAAAGCGTAGCGGGGCCTTCGCAGGCCGCTCCCCTCAGCGAGTTTGTCGATATGGCTACGCTGCAGGCACTCAGCTTGGGTGACAGCGCCCTGATGCGCCAGATGCTTGAACAGTCGCGCCTGGAAAATGACAAAGATTTGGCGGCGGCGAGCAAGGCACTCCAATTACAGGACTGGCCAACTCTGCAACGCCATTTACACCGCATTAACGGTACGGCTCAGCTGCTGGGGGCCAAGTCATTGCATCTGCTTAGTGAAGAACTGGAAAATGCGCTGGCGGCACAACAGCATGAGGCGGTGATAGAAGAGGGCATGCGCGAGCTGGAACAGTTGCTGCAGGGGCTGAATGCAGCCATTGAGGCATTTTCCCGTCCATAGGTATATTCATACCCAAGGGCGCAGTCTGCTGCGCCCCTTGATATAAGCCTACAAGTGTAGTCCCGCACCTACAGTAATTACCAATCCCTCTCATATCTTCGAAACGATGCCTGTTTTAATATCCTTATCAAGTTTTGCGGCGAACGTAGCGTTCAAATAATAACGCTATTTATGCTGCCTGATATCGCGAATTTAATTCTTGATTAGTAGGTCTATATTAAAAGGTTATTATTATGAATAAGGCAAATAACACCCCGGCTTATAATGAAAATGATGATGTTTACGCGTCCGTAGATTTGGCGGGTAAATTACCTAAGTCAACCTTCCCCATTACCGAGCGTAATCCACGTAACGTCTTTAATGCCATCCGTGATGAACTGATGCTGGACGGTAATTCCCGCCAAAATCTGGCGACATTTTGTCAGACCTGGGTGGATGACGAAATTCGCGAACTGATGGATTTGTCTATCGACAAGAACATGATCGATAAAGACGAATATCCGCAAACGGCCGAAATTGAAGCTCGCTGCGTCAGAATGCTGGCCGACCTGTGGAATTCGCCAACGCCGGAAACCACCCTTGGCTGTTCAACCATCGGTTCCTCGGAAGCCGCCATGTTGGGTGGGCTGGCGCTGAAATGGCAGTGGCGCAAAAAGCGTGCTGAGCAGGGGTTGCCTAGCGATAAACCAAACCTGATTTGTGGCCCAGTGCAGATCTGCTGGCACAAGTTTGCTCGTTACTTTGACGTAGAACTGCGTGAAATCCCGCTGGAAGGCGAACGTCTGATCATGAACGCGGAAGAAGTGCTCAAGCGCGTTGACGAAAACACCATCGGTGTCGTGCCAACGCTGGGCGTGACGTTCACCTGCCAGTACGAGCCGGTGAAAGAGGTCAGTGATGCGCTGGATCGCCTGCAGCAGGAAACCGGCCTGGATATTCCGATGCATATCGATGGTGCCAGCGGCGCTTTCCTGGCTCCATTCTGCTCGCCAGAACTGGAGTGGGACTTCCGTCTGCCACGGGTGAAATCCATTAACTCATCCGGTCATAAATTTGGTTTGGCGCCGCTGGGTGCAGGCTGGGTGGTATGGCGTGAAGCGGCGGATTTACCTGAAGAGCTGATTTTCAACGTCAACTATCTCGGTGGCAACATGCCAACCTTCGCGCTGAACTTCTCACGCCCCGGTGGCCAGATCGTTGCGCAGTATTACAACTTCCTGCGCCTTGGCCGCGAAGGCTACGCCAAAATCCACAGCGCTTGCTACGCCACGGCTCAGCATTTGGCGGCCGAGATTGGCAAGTTAGGGCCGTTTGAAATCCTGTTTGATGGTGACAGCGATAAGGGCATCCCGGCGCTGGCGTGGAAATTGAAAGACGGTGCGGCGATAGGTGGTTATACCCTTTACGATCTGGCGGAAAAACTGCGCGCTCGCGGTTGGCAGGTTCCGGCCTATTCGATGCCAACACACCGTGAAGATCTGGTAATTCAACGCATCCTGGTGCGCCACGGCGTGAGCTACGACCTCGGTTGCCTGCTGATCGAAGATATCAAAAGGGCGCTGATTGAATTCGAGAATCACCCTGTCATCAACCCAGTGTCTGCGCAACAAGGCAGCGGGTTCCATCACGGCTAAGGCCAGGGTTTTATTATTTCGGGGCGGCGCTGATGCCAGCCCCGCTTTTTTCCCCACCAATATTCGCTGGAAAGAGTAACCTCTTCCTGCAGGAGAATCGTTATGGCGAGCACAGAAAAAAGCGCCGCTCCAAAACAATTAACGTTGTTAGGCTTTTTTGCTATTACCGCATCTATGGTGATGGCGGTTTATGAATATCCGACCTTTGCAACCTCGGGTTTTTCTCTCATCTTCTTCCTGCTGTTAGGCGGGTTCTTATGGTTTATTCCCGTCGGTCTATGTGCCGCCGAGATGGCGACCGTAAAAGGGTGGCAGGAAGGCGGGGTATTCACCTGGGTGTCTAAAACTTTGGGTGAGAAATGGGGCTTTGCCGCCATCTCTTTTGGCTATCTGCAAATTGCCATAGGTTTCATCCCTATGCTCTATTTTGTGCTGGGGGCGCTGTCTTATATCCTCAAGTGGCCTGAACTGAACGAAGACCCGATCGTTAAAACCGTCGCTGCATTGGTCATCTTGTGGGGATTGGCTTTCACCCAGTTCGGTGGTACCAAAAACACCGCGCGTATTGCCAAGATTGGCTTCTTTGCCGGCATCCTGTTACCGGCGGCTGTCCTGGTGATCCTGTCCGTCAGCTATCTGCATTCTGGTGCGCCGTTGGCCATCGAAATGAACGCCTCTACTTTCTTCCCAGACTTTACCCAAATGGGCACGCTGGTAGTGTTCGTGGCGTTTATCCTGAGCTATATGGGCGTTGAAGCCTCGGCGACTCACGTCAACGAGATGAAAAACCCAGGCCGGGATTACCCGCTTGCCATGCTGCTGCTGATGGTTGCGGCGATTTGTTTAAGTTCTGTCGGCGGGCTTTCTATCGCAGCGGTGATCCCACATGGTGAAATCAACCTTTCTGCGGGGGTGATGCAAACCTTCAGCGTGTTGATCTCGCACTTCGGTCCGCAGTTTGAATGGGCTGTGCGCGTCATTGCTGCACTGCTGCTGTTGGGCGTGTTGGCAGAAATCGCCGCCTGGATTGTTGGCCCGTCTCGCGGCATGCTGGTTACCGCACAACAAGGGATCTTGCCTGCTCGCTTTGCCAAAATGAACAAGAATGGTGTGCCTGTCGTACTGGTGATTTCTCAGTTGGTGATTACCTCGATTGCGCTGATTGTCCTGACTAACACCGGGGGCGGCAATAACATGTCCTTCCTGATTGCGCTGGCGTTGACCGTGGTGATCTACCTGTGCAGCTATTTCCTGCTGTTCCTGGGCTACATCAAACTGGTACGCAAACAGCCGGAAAACGAACGTGTCTTCAATATTCCGGGGGGCAAAATGGTCAAGCTTGCCGTGGCTACTATTGGTTTGCTGATCTCTGCGGTTGCCTTTGTGGTTTCGTTCTTCCCGCCTTCAGGTCTGGCTGGGGTAGAAGCCAACCATATGTACGTGACTATGCTGGTGGTGTGTTTCCTGGTGGTAGTGGCTATCCCGTTCATTATCTATGCGCTGCATGATAAACGCCTGAAGGCGACCAACCTCAAGCTGGTGCCTGTAAGCACGGATTCTGCGCCAGAAGGGCATTTCTTTATCCACCCGCGTGCACGCTCCTCGCACCATATTTTTGTCGATGACAAGCAAGTGCATTAATCATTATTTGACCAAGCACTGAATCACCAGGCAGGTTGCGGTGGGTAATAACCCACTTCAATCTGCTTTTTTCGTTTAAGGGAGGCGAAATATGCTGCAAATTGCTTCCTGCACCTGACTCTGACCCTGTATAGGGGGTAACAGAGGGCGCCAGCTAACCATTGATTATCCAAATGGGCGCAGCATGCAGCGCCCCTTTGAGTCTGGCCGTTGATGCTACAGATCGCCTCCCATACTTGACTACAGCGCCGTATCAGCTCCCTCTCCCTGTGGGAGAGGGTTGGGGTGAGGGGCATCATTTTCGCCTGATTGAACGCCCAGTCATTGACCAATGACAAGGCGCCACCTGTGTCAGCCTCTTTATAATCAGGCCCGTTTGTCTTCTCACTGGTGTGGACCCATGGCTTATCAACTGAATCTTAACTGGCCCGAGTTTTTAGAGAAATACTGGCAAAAACAACCTGTGGTGTTAAAAAATGCCTTCCCGAACTTTGTCGATCCGATCACCCCGGACGAGTTGGCTGGCCTGGCGATGGAGGTTGAGGTAGACAGCCGTCTGGTCAGCCAAACCAATGGCCAATGGCAGGCTAGCCACGGGCCGTTCGAGCATTTTGATAACCTGGGAGAAACCGGTTGGTCGCTGCTGGCCCAGGCGGTTAACCATTGGCATGCCCCGTCAGCGGAGTTGGTGACCCCGTTCCGCGTGTTACCGGATTGGCGGTTGGACGATCTGATGATCTCCTTCTCGGTACCTGGCGGCGGCGTAGGGCCACATATCGATCAGTACGACGTATTCATCATTCAGGGCATGGGGAGCCGCCGCTGGCGCGTGGGTGACAAACTGCCGCTGAAGCAGTTTTGCCCGCATCCGGCGCTGCTGCACGTGGAACCTTTCGAGCCGATTATCGATGAAGATCTGGAGCCGGGTGATATCTTGTATATTCCGCCGGGCTTCCCGCACGACGGCTTTACCCACCAAACCGCGCTTAACTACTCCGTTGGCTTCCGTGGCCCTAACGGCAGGGACCTCATCAGCAGCTTTGCGGACTATGCGCTGGAAAACGATCTCGGTGGCGAGCACTACAGCGATCCTGATTTAACCTGCCGGGAACACCCTGGCCGGGTTGAAGAATATGAGCTTGATCGCCTGCGCAGCATGATGACCGAGATGATTAATCAGCCGGAAGATTTTAAACAGTGGTTTGGTCGTTTCGTGACCACGCCGCGCCACGAGTTGGATATTGCCCCAGCGCAACCGCCTTACGAGCAGGATGAGGTTGCCGAAGCGCTGATGGACGGTGCCGTCCTGACTCGCCTGAGTGGCTTAAGGGTGCTGGAGGTTGGCGGCAGCTTCTTTATCAATAGCGAACGCCTGGATACCGTCGAGCCTAAAGCCGCCGATGCCCTATGCCGTTACACCCTACTTGGCAAAAAAGAACTGGGTAGCGCGCTGCAAAACCCGGCGTTTGTTGCCGAGTTAACCGGTCTGGTTAATCAGGGGTACTGGTTCTTCGACGAGTAAACGGTATAGATTTCCCCCAGCTCACGGCGCAAGCCTTTGCCTGGGGGAGTTAATTAATCCACCAATACGCGCTTATTGGTCGCGCCCCAAAGGATCGACATCTCGGTAAACAACGCGCCGCTGATGTCTTCAACTTCGGTGGCGGTGATCTCTGCATTACCCTGCTTACCGAAGAACACCACCTCATCACCAGGATTGACGTTCTTTAGCCCGGTCACATCTACCATCACGGTATTCATCGAGGTTTTACCCACCACCGGCACCCGTTGCCCCTGGATCAGTACATGACCGGCATTGCTGAACACTCGGCGATAGCCGTCTGCATAGCCCACCGGGATATTGGCCAACACCGAATCACGTTTCAGCGTGTAGGTGCGGTCGTAACCGACGGTATTGCCCTTAGGGTAATGGTTGAGTGCCGCGATGGATGACTTGAAGGTCATCACGCGTTTATAGTCGTTACTGGCAATGGTATCGCCATAAAACACCCCGCCAACGCGCACCATATCAAGCCAGGACTCTGGTACGGTGAGGGTAGCGAAGGTATTGGCAACGTGTAAGGTCACGTCGCTGCGTTTGATCCCGGTAATGTCTAGCACCTGCTGAGATTGAACCTTGAAGCGGGCGAGATCCTTGCGCACCGCCGCCGCATCTTCCTCAGGATAGTGGGACATGATGCCGACCATTTTCAGATGGGGTAGTGCTGAGATAGCCTTGGCTTCTGCCAATCCGGCGCGATCGCCGACTTCCAGACCGTTACGTGACATGCCGCCAGAGTTCAATGCCAAATGGAAACGTAGAGTTTTGCCCTGCTGAGCGGCAATGGCATCCAGGCGCTTCGCCATTTCCAGATTGCCGATCAGCTCTTCGGTGTCATAGTCAGTAGCTTGGCGCATCTCTGCTTCCGTAGCATTGCGCACGCGCATCAGGCGGCCCTTAAAGCCGAGTTCGCGCACGGTTTGCAGCTCTTGATTACTGGCCACGCCAATGCACTGTACGTGATTCTTGATCATCACGGGGGCCACCAGCGACAGGTCGTGCCCATAGGCATCCCCTTTCAAAATGGCGCAAAGGGTCGTTTTATCGCCCAACAGTTGCTGAATCTTGTGGGTGTTATATTCCAGCGCACTTTGCGAGATTTCCAACCGGGCATTGCTTACCACCGCCGGTGAATTTTTAGCCGTAGCGGTGAGGGAATGGGTGGGGTTGGTAGCAGTGGGTTGATGGCAAGCCACCAACGTTAATAGCGGTATCAAGACTAAATGGCGTAAATGTAGCGGCATATTCCCTTCCTGGTGAAATAAAAAATAGTTTTTATCGGCCTCAGTCAGTTTTTTTATCTGATTTGATGGCGGGTGTGGCTGAGCGAACAGCGGCATCAAATAAATGACAAAAGTTACTTTTTGTCAAATTTATTAATAAGCTACAGAGGAGGGGGTAATAAATGCAGCTATTTGGTTGTTCCCCTCACCCCAACCCTCTCCCACAGGGAGAGGGAGCTGATAGCCCCAGCTCTTTTGGACGTAAATAGATAATCTCAGAAAACACGATCGCTCCGTCATCCATGGTGTGTCGCCGAATTTTCAGAACCCCACCAGGGAGTAAGAAAAAGCAAGGTAGGGGATTATGCAGAGCAATCAATGAACTCGAACGGCTCTTTTGGACGTAAATAGATAATCTCAGAAAACTCGAACGCTCCCTTATCCCTGGTGTGTCGCTGAATTTTCAGAACCACACCAGAGAGTAAGAAGAAGCAAGGTAGGGGATTATGCAGAGCAATCAATGAACTCGAACGGCTCTTTTGGACGTAAATAGATAATCTCAGAAAACACGATCGCTCCCTCATCCATGGTGTGTCGCCGAATTTTCAGAACCCCACCAGGGAGTAAGAAAAAACAAGGTAGGGGATTATGCAGAACAATCAATGAACTCGATCTGATCCCCTCTCCCTCTGGGAGAGGGCTAGGGTGAGGGGCATCATTTGCGTATTGTTATAGTCAGACAGTATTATTTCATGGAATGCAGGCCAATCACGTTGCCTTCACTATCTTTGGCGATGGAAATAAAACCATTTTCGCCGATGGCAAATTTTTCTTTCAGGATTTCACCGCCGTTTGGCACAATGCGGCTTTCTTCTACGGCGCAATCTTCACATGACAGATAAACCATGGTGCCGCCAGCTCCAACTGGCACGCCAGCCATTTTAACCAGTGCGCCGCCAGACCCTTCCCCACCTTCCTGGTAAGGGAACATCAGGTATTCCATGCCCTCGGTTTCCAGCTTTTCTAACTGCGTGTTGAATACTGCCTCATAGAACTTCTTTGCTCGGGGCATATCAGTAACATAAATTTCAAACCAGCTAACGATATTTTTATTCATGGTATTCTCCAGTGGTATTGATTCTTGTCGTGCCTGATTGGTTATGTTACATACACTGTTTATTTATACAGTGATATAGATCACGTAATCAACTCGTGTTTAGTCTGCTGTTGGGGACTTACCAGGATGAACTCTATTCAATAAAGTCCAATACGATGATAACTGGTCAGCTGGGTTTATTGCTATTGCCGATATTGTAATATCTTGTATCCGATATTTTTTTATTAATCATATAATGAATGTATGTTTAGGGTTTTAATGGTGGATTATTCTTGTTTTTAATTGAGACCAATCCATAACGTGGTGTTGGTAAGGCTTTAATGTTGACTGTGGATTTATTCTATTATTATAATTTAATCGCTTTAAGACGACTATATCTCGTCAAATTAAGGTTGTTTTCTAGCAAAATATTGCAAGTTCATTTTGGTAATTACTATAAGGATATATTTATGAAAAAATTAAACGCATCTGAAGTTTCAAATGTTGTTGGCGGTTATGCACTTGGCTGTGTTATTACCTATGAGCGTCAAACCACAGGTAGCGGTTCTTCTGCGGTAACCGTTTGCCGTCGCGTTGCCACCTGCCAAGGCAAGTTCGGTGAATTTTTGACTCGTGAACCAGCCGATCTGGCTCGCTGCGGTGCTTAATCGCAAGTAATCGTTAAGGTACGGCACTATGGATGGTGTTGTACCTTTCCTTTATTCCCCACATTCTCTTCTTCTTTCTGCGATTATTTATAGCAATTATCCCCGCGATGACAGTTATCCTCTCTCTGTAGTTTGTGATCCCGGCATCAAACCCCCTGAACAATGTTGAACGTATGTTATCGGTTTGTTATGTTGATTTTCTGACTGATGCCCAACTTGCCGCAGCTACCGGGGCATGCTGCTCAGTACGATAAGCCTGTTCTCTTTTGTTACTTATGTTTCAAGGGGTTAATCATGGTGGTTGCTACCCGGCTCGCTGATGCCAGTTTTGAACAGTGGTTAGGCCAAATCAATTCTGCCTGTGGCCGGTTTTGTGCCAAAACCCTGGCACCTGGGTTTGCCGGTGCGATCCAGGAGTTCCACTCCCATGCATTACGCCTGAGCATAGTCGATGCTGCCCAGACCCGACTTTATCGCACCCGCCGCGAAGTAGAGCAAAGTGACGGTTGCCACTTTTTTACCGTATTCCAACTGCGTGGCCAGTCGGTTATGGAGCAGGGCGATCGGCAGGCGGTGCTGTCTGCCGGGGATATCACCCTGATCGATGCCGCGCAGCCCAGCAGCTTTACCTACCAACAGGGTTCCCGACAGTTATCACTGCTGCTGCCGCGTAGTTATCTCGAGCAGCAACTGCGTTTTACCGATCTGCCCGGTGCACGGCGTATTGCTGCCGATAACGCAGTGGCTAAGCTCAGCCAGCAGTTGGTGTTGGGCAGTATGCAGAATGCGCAGATGAGCCGCCTGGAGAGCGAAGCGGTGCTTAACGCCGTGGCCACCTTGTTACAGCCTGCCTTGATGGAGCAAGACGAGGGGCAAGATAGCCACGAGCGCATTTTTACCCGTTCGCTGGCGTTTATCGATCAGCATATTCAGTCCGAACAGCTGCGCCCAGAATGGGTTGCCAGTGAGATCGGCGTCTCCGTGCGTAGCCTGTACCGGCTATTTGCCCGCAAGGGGCTGGTGGTGGCGCAGTACATTAAAAACCGTCGTCTGGATCTCTGCGCCCAGGTTTTGCGCCAGACCAAGGAGCGGCAAAAGCTGGCCAATATTGGTTATGACTGGGGATTTACCGATCACAGCCATTTCTCCACCGCCTTCAAGGCCCGTTTTGGCGTCTCGCCGAGCGCGTACCGCAAGCAGTATCTGTAACCCCGCCTGGATGATTTGCCAGCAGATTGTCAGGAGTGACAAATCGGATGGCAAGCACAACAAAATATCCCCAGTGAAGAGTTGCTATGGTGAATTGGGGCCCCGTAAAACGGGCTCATCACAACAACAACGGCGGTAATGTCTCTTTGATGGGTGACGGGGGAAAGATGGTAGCTAACACAACAAGAATCAAAACCAAACGCCTGCCAGCGGCGATTGCGCTGGCGTTAGGCTTGCTGATCGGCGCGGGTTGGCAGCCAGCGGCGTTGGCTCATGGTGCCGCGGCACATATGGTGCCTTTGCAAAAAACGTTGGAGGAGTTTGGTGCTAGTGTGCAGTGGGATGACTACGCCCGCATGTTCGTGATCGTTAAAGATGGCGCCTATGTGAAGGTCAAACCGGATAGCCGCGAAGCCATCGTTAACGGCAAGCCGCTGAGATTACAGGTGCCGGTGGTGTTCAAGGGTAAAACGGCCTATATGTCCGACGAGTTTATCAACGAGGTGTTCCAGTCCGGCCTGGATCAGACCTTTGCGGTAGAGCACCGGGCCCATCCGCTAAATCCGTTGAGTGCGGCGGAGATTAACGCGGCGGTCGCTATCATCAAGGCGGCTCCGCAGTATAAAAACAACGTGCGCTTTACCGAAATCTCGCTGCGTGAACCGGAAAAAAGCCAGGTCTGGCAGTTCGTGCTAAGCGGTCGCGACGTACAGCAGCCCCGGCAGGCCGACATCACGCTGCTCGACGGGGTACATGTGATTGAAACCGTGGTCGATCTGCAACAGAAAAAGGTGCTGTCCTGGCAGCCGATCAAAGATGCTCAGGGAATGGTGCTGCTGGATGACTTCGCCAGCGTTCAGAGCATAATCAACGCCAGTAAAGCGTATGCCGAAGCCTTGAACAAACATGGCGTTACGGACCCGAGCAAAGTGATTACCACGCCGCTGACCGTGGGTTATTTTGACGGCAAAGATGGCCTGCAGCAGGACCAACGCCTGCTGAAAGTGGTCAGC
This sequence comes from Serratia sp. PL7, assembly GCF_945957435.1. Taxonomy (NCBI): domain Bacteria; kingdom Pseudomonadati; phylum Pseudomonadota; class Gammaproteobacteria; order Enterobacterales; family Yersiniaceae; genus Serratia; species Serratia sp. PL7. The sequence goes on from NZ_CAMFLB010000010.1 coordinate 133,291, forward strand.
TATCTCGACGTTGGTGATGGCAACTACTGGGCTCATCCGATCGAAAACCTGGTAGCAGTGGTCGACCTCGAACAGAAGAAAATCATCAAAATTGAAGAGGGGCCGGTGATCCCGGTGCCGATGAAGCCAACGCCGTACGACGGACGCGACCGCAAGGCCCCGAAAATCAAACCGTTGGATATCATAGAGCCGGAAGGCAAAAACTACACCATCACCGGCAACACTATCCACTGGCAGAACTGGGATTTCCACCTGCATCTGAATTCCCGCGTCGGGCCGGTGATTTCAACCGTGACCTATAACGACAATGGCCGTAAGCGCAAGGTGATGTATGAAGGGTCATTGGGGGGCATGATCGTGCCTTATGGCGATCCGGACGTGGGCTGGTATTTCAAAGCCTATCTGGATGCCGGGGATTACGGCATGGGCACGCTTACCTCACCGATTGCCCTTGGCAAAGATGCACCGCAAAACGCGGTCTTGCTGGATGAGACCATTGCCGATTACACCGGTAAGCCGACCGATATTCCACGTGCCATCGCCATCTTTGAGCGTTACGCCGGGCCAGAGTACAAGCATCAGGAAATGGGGCAGCCGAATATCAGCACCGAACGCCGTGAACTGGTGGTGCGCTGGATCAGTACGGTGGGCAACTACGATTACATCTTCGACTGGGTATTCCACCAGAACGGCACCATTGGTATCGACGCTGGGGCTACGGGGATCGAAGCGGTAAAAGGGGTGAAAGCCAGAACCATGCAGGATCCGACCGCCAAGCAGGATACGCAATACGGCACGCTAATCGATCACAACATTGTCGGCACCACCCACCAGCACATTTACAACTTCCGGCTGGATATGGATGTCGATGGCGAAAATAACAGCCTGGTGGAGTTGAACCCGGATGTGAAGCCTAACGATCGGGGTGGCCCGCGTTCCAGCACCATGCAGGTCGATCAGGTGAAGGTCACCACCGAACAGCAGGCGGCACAGAAATTCGATCCTTCCACTATCCGCTTGCTCAGCAACCCGAGCCGGTTGAACAAGATGGGTAACCCGGTTTCCTATCAGTTGATACCGTATGCGGGAGGGACGCACCCGATCGCCAAGGGAGCCAATTTTGGCAAGGAGGAATGGATTTACCACCGTCTGAGCTTTATGGATCGGCAACTGTGGGTGACCCGCTACAACCCGAATGAGCGTTATCCGGAAGGCAAATACCCGAACCGCTCGATCCACGATACCGGGCTGGGCCAATACACGGCGGACAATCAGCCGATAGACAACACCGACGACGTGGTCTGGCTCACCACCGGCACCACCCATGTGGCGCGAGCGGAAGAGTGGCCGATTATGCCAACCGAGTGGGTGCACGCGTTGCTCAAACCGTGGAACTTTTTCGATGAAACACCAACGCTGAATCTGAACGGGCAAAAGCAGCAATAGTTTTTTGAGTTATCCATAAAACAGGGGGGCGAATGAGAATTCGCCCCCTACTTTTTAACGGATGCAGCGCGGTTAGTAACGAATACACACCGATTTGGATTCTGTATAAGCATCCAACCAATCCGGGCCGAAATCACGGCCGCTGCCAGACTGCTTGAAGCCGCCAAACGGCATGTTGGCATCGATTAACGTATGAGTGTTGACCCACACCGTGCCCGCCTGAATGCGTGGCGTATAAGCCATCGCCGCTTGCAGGCTGGTGGTCCACAGGCTGGCTGTCAGGCCATAGTCGGTATCGTTGGCCTTCTGCAGCGCTTCCTCGGCATCCGCCACGCGGATCAGGTTGACGACCGGGCCAAACACTTCTTCCCGCGCCAGGTTCAGGCTGTCATCGGGATTGATCACCAGCGTTGGGGGAATATAGAAGCCTTGTAAGTCTGGCCCGGCGGCACCGGTGATCAACTCGGCGTGTTTGCTGCGGGCATCATCCAGATAGGCGGCCACCTTGTTGCGGTGCTCTTTGGACACCAGTGGGTTGATCTGGGCGTTGCCATCCATCCCCGGCCCGACAGAAAGCGACTTCACTGCCTGTTCAAAACCGGCGACCAGCCGATCGTAAATCGGTGCTTCGATATAGATACGTGAGCTGGCGGCGCAGACCTGCCCCTGGTTGAGGAAGCTGCCGGCCATCAATCCTTCGATCACCTGTTGCAGATCGGCATCTTTCAGCACGATGGCCGGGTTTTTACCGCCCAATTCTAACGTGACTCGGGTTAACCGATCCGCCGCTGCGCGTGCGATCCCTTTTCCCACCGGCGTGGAGCCGGTAAAGCTCACTTTGGCGATTAGCGGATGTTCCGTCAGCGCCTTACCGCAGACAGCTCCCTTGCCGGTCACCACGTTAAACACGCCCGGTGGTACGCCTGCCTCGCTGGCTAGCTCAGCTATTCGCAGCAGGGTAAGAGGCGTAGTTTCAGACGGTTTGATGACGATAGAACAGCCCGCAGCCAGCGCTGGCATCACCTTCCACATGCCAATCAGCAGCGGGAAGTTCCAGGGGACAATCCCGGCCACTACGCCGATCGGCTCCTTGCGGGTATAGACCTGATATTTGGCTCCCGGCGGCATCGGAATGGAGACATCCAGGGTTTGGCCGACGATCTTGGTGGTCAGCCCGGCGGTATAGCGCATCCAGTTCAGTGTGCAACCCACTTCAAAGGCGCGAGAGATGTTGATGGATTTCCCCTGTTCCAGGGTTTCCAACTGGGCCAGCTCCTCGGCGTGTTGCTCAACCAGATCGGCGAAGCGCAGTAAAATGCGCTCACGTTCGGCGGGTAGGCGCTGTGCCCAAACGCCAGCGGTAAAGGCCTGATGGGCCGAGATGACGGCCAGTTCCACGTCGGCGGCGTTGGCATCGGCGGTGCAGGAGATTTTTTTGCCGTCGGCTGGGTTATAGACCGCCAGCCGCGATTCGGCCTGTGAGGTTTGCCACTGGCCGTTGATATACAGGCCATGCTGACGATCGAGGAAACGGACTACGCTGTCCAGTATGGTCACATTAGGCATACGCCCTCCTAAGGGAATAAACGGATCGTTACTCTTAACAGTCTATAGCGTTATGCCCAGTGCGGTTTTCATCTGCCTGACATTTGGTTTGTACTGCGTGACACTTGCGGACTATTTACGCGCCAACAAGGTGGCGAAACGCAGTTTGATGCGGTTGCCATCGGCATCTACGCGGTGCAGTTCGCCGGGGTTCTCGTTATATTTGATGATGTCCCAATCTCGGTAATACTCTTTTAACTCATCCGGCTTGAAGGTGAATGAGAAGGGCACCGTGCAAGGGTAATCTGGCGTATCCATGGCCGCGACGATCAGGTTGTAGCCCCCTTTAACCGTGCTGTCTTGCATATTGCGCACGATGCGTGGGATCTGCTGGCGATCCAGGAACATAAACACCACGGTAGACAAGATGAAGTCGTACTGGCCGCTAAAGCGATGAGTATTGAGATCTTGCTCGCTGGCGCTGATGTGTGAAAGCTGCTCGGTGGCTATGATCTGGTTTATCGCGGCGATCGACGCAGCGTTTTTGTCCCAGGCGGTAACATCAAAGCCTTTCAGGTTGAGATACAGCGAATTGCGGCCGCTGCCACAGCCCAGATCCAGCGTCTTGCCGGGCACGATCAGTTTGGCGGCCTCAAGGACTTCGGAATGGGTGGCCGTCAGGGAGTATTTTTGGGTGTAATAGTTTTCTGGCAGGGGGGTCTGCTGATCCATCATGATGTTCCTCTATATTTGATGTATATAAAATACATCTTTAATGGCCTTTTGCCTAGCCGTTGAGAGGAGCACAGTATACCCGTTCAGTTTGGCCTGGCGGTATCCCTGCGCCAGGCCCTGGTTTTATCAGGCAATGCGCCTTGGGTTGTGTAGCCCAAAGTTAAAGCTGTTGCAGCGGCGGCAGAACTCTTTCATCGCCGGTGGGGAATCCATCATTGGCAACTTCACCTCGATAAACGCCAACTGGTCCTGACGCGAAGCCTGCTCCAGCGCCATCTCCAGCTGTTGGCTGGTTTCTACCGCGACGCAAAACGCCTGGGTTTGCGGGCTTAGCACCGCCGGGAGTTTGGCGTAATCCCACGAGCCGATATCGTTATAAGACGACGTTTCGCCAAGGATATAGCGCTCAATGGTGTAACCGTCGTTATTGATCAAAAAGACGATCGGCTTTTGCTCATGGCGTAACAGCGTTGAGAGTTCCTGGGCGGTGAGCTGGAAAGAACCATCACCAATAAACAGCAACTGCCGGCGTTCGGGCGCGGCCATCATCGTGCCGAGCAATGCCGGTAAGGTATAGCCGATCGATCCCCAAATCGGTTGGTTGACCACGGTAACGCCGTTTGGCATCCGCATGCCGCCGATCGCTGCACCAGAGGTGCCATTTTCAACGACCAGCACGTCATCCGCCTGAATAAAGCGCCGTATCCGCTGCCAGAAATAGTCCTGATCGAGTGGTTCGCTGCTTGGCGTCGCCAGTTTTTGCTGTGGTCCGGATAGTGGCTTCAGCGGCGGCAGGCTGGTGGCAGGAGCTTTCTCCAGTAGAGCTTGCAGCAGCTCGCTTGCCGTTACCGCCGGATAGGAGAGGTTATCCAGCTTCAGCGAAAAAGGCTGAATATCCACCACCGACTGCTCTGGGATCTGCTGGCTGAAATAGCCGGTAGTGGAATCCACCAGGCGTACGCCAAAGCTGAGGATGCAGTCCGATTGGGCCATCAGCTCGAACAGCTCGGGGCGAGATAGATCGCCGCTATAGCCACCTTGCCAGCCCGGCGTGTTCTCGGAGATCGCGCATTTTGCCGTGGGCATATTGGTTAACGGGATGGCGAATTTATCCGCCAGCGCTAACACCTGCGTTTGAAGTTGATATCGTTCGACCATCTGATCGATCAGGATGATTGGCCGTTTAGCACGGTTAATCCGTTCGAGCAGGGCGGCGCTGGCAAGCTGTAGATGGCTGGCATCGCTGGTTGGTAAGCGATATGGAGCGGGATTATCGGCAACCTCAATTTCCACTTCACAAATGTCTGAAGGGAGCTGGAGGTAAACCGGCTTTTTGCGTTGCCAGGCGCAGGCGATGACTCGCGGGATCTCCGTGGCGGCATTTTCCGGGGTGATGAGCGCCTGCGCCACGGTGAACTGCCGGAAACAGTTCATCACGTTATCAAAATTGCCGTCTGCCAGGGAGTGGTGCAGCAGCGCATTGCCCTGCATGGCGTGCAGCGGTGGCGTACCTGCAATGCAAATTACCGGGGCCGATTCTGCATAGGCTCCGGCAATGCCGGACAGGGCCGCCAGATCGCCCACGCCATAGGTGGTGATCAATGCCCCTGCGCCTTTGAGGCGGGCATAGCCGTCGGCGGCGTAAGCGGCGTTCAGCTCGTTACAGTTGCCAATGAATTCGCACTCTTGATCGTGCTCGATGGTTTCCAGCAGTGCCAGGTTGTAATCGCCGGGTACGCCGTAGATGCGATCCACTTTCAGGGCGCGCAGCTGTTGCAGGATGAATGAACCTATGGTGATCCTCATTGATTGCTCCACATTCACGTCAATTTATTGTTATTTAACCGTGCGCAGCAGGGAACGGCTGGCGATGTCGCGCGGTTAATCGTTGAAAATGCGAGTCGCTTGTAGGGCGTCAGCATTAACAGTTGGTGAAAGTGGCGGCTTGTTCAAGTTGCACGGGTTTGGGGAAGGATTGCCTATCGTATCAAGGAGTTTACGACCCAAAAGGGGTAGCAACAGCGATTTTCGCAGGGGGCGGTACTTTTCTTGCATTGATGGCCGCAGGAAATTGCGGCAAGGGCAGAAAGGAAACGCCAGACGGGTACTTTCCGCCATCTTCATTGCTCTCCTGGCTGAGCGTCAATTTTTCGCTACGCCAGGAGGAGGATAATTTAAACTGGGAAAGTGGCGCTCAGAAGAACATGATCCAGGCCGCCGAAATCGGCATCGCCAACACCAATGCTGGCAGCATATTGGCTACCGGGAACAGCTTTATACCGCAGATGCGCAAGCCGGTGGCCAACATCATTAACCCGCCAACGGCAGAGAAATCGGCCTGCATCGCCGGCGTGGTCAGCGGCAAGATGAACACGGCACCAAACGCCAGCGCTAGCTGGATGACCAACTGCGGGACGGCGATCAACGCCACGGCCAGGCCAAGCGTGGAAGCAAAAATCAGCGCGGTGAACAGATCGAGGAACGATTTGGCGATCAGCACGCTGGCATCCCCGGTCATCCCTTCGTGCATTGAGCCAAAGATGCCGGTGCCGCTGGCACAAAACAGCACGATAATGGCGACATATGCCTCCAGAAACTCTTTCTGGTCCTCTCTGACAGCGCCTTTGGGGGCCATCAGATTACGGGCCCAGCCTCCGATGCGGCTGATGCCCCGTTCGATGTAGCAAAGCTCGCCAAGCAGTGCTCCCAGTACCAGTGCCAATACCATCACCGGCATATGTGCGACCTTGCCGATCAGCACTACGCCCATTCCCATCGAGGTAATACCAAAGGTCATTGGCAATGCCAGGCGCACCCGCTCCGGCAGCCTATGACCCAACATTGCCCCTGCAATACCACCGGCCAATATTGCTGCACCATTAATAAATGGACCAATAACCATACCTATCCCTCGGCAAATAAAACCTAAGGTTCCTCCATAAGTCGTTGAGGTGCAAGCAGGATAACCGGAGTTTTCTGACAGACAACGCGTGTACAGGCGCATAACTTGGGCGCGTACGCCAATGGGCACCAAACTTAACTGTCTCTCAACGAGGGGCGATAAAAGGAGTGGGCCCGTGATAAACGGCTTGCTCAGGATAGGGCGATCGGTAAGAATCCCCGCTTTTATTTTTACAGGAGTTGCGAAATGATGGTGAAAAGGATCTTGTTAGCCGGGGGGTTGGCGTTGATATTTCCTGCACTGCCTTCATACGCCGAGGTTAGTGCGGAAAATAGCAATGTCGCGCACGCTGAAGATCCAGGCTGGTGGGGGCGTTTTACCGGCAACGTGGCGGAAACATGGAACAACTCGCCCAATAAGGAGCTCTATCTCCCGGCGATCACCTGGCATAACCGCTGGACCTACGACAAGGAAAAGACCGACGATTACAACGAGCGCCCTTGGGGAGCGGGCTATGGCATCTCGCGGTTTGATGCAGATGGTGATTGGCACGCGATCTACTTTATGGCGTTCAAGGACTCCTTCAACAAATGGGAGCCGATCGGCGGTTATGCCTACGAGAAGATCTGGCGGCCGATTGAAGGGGAAGATTTCCGTCTGGGGCTGGGATTTACCGCCAGCGTGACCGCTCGTGACAACTGGAAATATATCCCGATCCCCGCGCCGCTGCCATTGGCGTCGATCGGCTATAAGCAACTGACCTTCCAGGCTACCTATATTCCGGGCACTTACAATAACGGTAACGTGTTCTTCGCCTGGCTGCGTTGGCAGTTCTGATGGCTTGCCGAAATTCTGAAAAATGTGTTACGGCTCGAATAAAAGGAACTTGTCGGCTGGCACGGCGTCCGAGCTAGGCGTCGGATTAATTACGCCGTCATTTTGAAGTTAAACAGGAGCCTTACCGTTATGAATACCAAACATCGCTTATTGTTGGCCCTGAGCTTGACCACGGTAATGGCTGTGGGCAGCGCCCAGGCAGCCGGGTTGATGGACTCCCTCAGCAGTGCTGCCACAGAACTGAGCAAATCGGGTGGCAGCACCAGCAACGGTGGCATGTCGCTGTCTTCGCTTAGCGGATTACTCAACGGCGGTGATAAAGCGTTGAGCTCCTCCAGCATGACCAACGCCGCAGGGATCTTGCAATACTGCGTGCAGAATAACGTCCTGTCGGCGAACGGCACCGAAGCGGTGAAAGACCAACTGCTGAATAAACTGGGCATCACCAGCACGGCCAATGCCAACAGTGAAGATTATCAGCAAGGACTGGGTGGCCTGCTGAATACCGGCAAGGGCAACACGCTGGATCTGAATAGCCTTGGCACCTCGCAAATTACCGAGAAGGTGAAGCAGAAAGCCTGCGATCTGGTGCTGAAACAGGGCATGTCCTTTATTTCCTGATCCCTTTGGGGGAGCGATGCTCCCGCTCAATTCACGGTGAAGATAATCTCAATGACCAAGATCCTGATGCTTTCTCTTTTCGCTAGTGTGGCTTTGTTACAGGGGTGTACGGCGAAAACCAATGATGATGCGCCTGTGCCGCCGAAGGTAATTGGCATGGCGAATCCGGCAGATGTGTATTGCGGCCAGATTGGCGGCAAGCTTAACCCCAAGCAGAATGCTCAGGGGCAGTATTCCACCTGTACCTTGCCTGATGGGCAAGAGATTGAAAGTTGGGAGCTGTTCCGCCGCGACCATCCGGCGAAAAAATAACCCGGTAGGACGGTGCTAGAACTCTCTATCACTTATCGGATGATATTGGCCTGGCCCTTCCTCTGAAAAGGTCAATGGCAGCCTGCCATCGGGCCGATCTGCCACCGAGAGGGCCGTACGGAAGCTACAACCGCTGTGGATGTTTTTCACCTTCATCACATAGCGGCCGTTGGGCTCCAGCTTGATATTGAAACTGCTGGCGGCGGGGAGGAACACCTCGGCCAGCAGTTGCTTGGTGGCGTTCTCCAGTTTGACCAATACGGCAAATTTATTGTGCTGATTATCCAGCGCCAACGTCTGCAATTTGCTGCCTGCTTGCCAATCTGGCTCATGCAGATAACCTGCCGAAGCGGGCCATGGGCTGCCCTGATTATCTGGCAACGACCCAACGCAGTGTTGGCGTGCTTCCCGTAACGGGGCTTCTCGTTGGATCACGTAATTCTGTGGCGCGGCAAGGGTAAAACTCTCCTCCTGTACTCCTTCACTCAAGTGGCGCTTAGCCAGCAAAACCCCGGCAGCAAGCAGCATAAAGAAGATCAACAGGGTCAGCCGATTGCGGAAGAACGGTGCCAATAGCCTGCCCGGTAGTTGAAACAGCCAGCTTGCAACTCTCAATAGCATTGTTTTTCCTTTATGGCCGCCTGTCTTTCCAGCCGCAACTTGCCTTTCAATGGGTGTTTAATCAGAGCGTTACGTCCGCGTTAACGTAACTTTTTCCAGTATAGCCAACATCCTGACGGCGAAAATCGCCAAAAGCGCTTTTTATAGAAAACCATTGTACGTTTGTGTTTGTTTGTATACATTTGTGTTCATTGTGACTTCGCTGGACCTTCAGAATGTCAAAATTGCTGCCCAATGAGCGCCACCAGGCCATCCTTGCCACCTTGCAACAGCAGGGGCGAGTGCTGGCGATCGAAATGGCGGCGCAGCTGCATACCACCGAGGCCACCATCCGCCGCGATCTGCGCCAACTGGCGGCGCAAAACCTGTGCAAACGGATCTATGGTGGGGCGTTGGCGCTCACGCCTGCCGGTGGCTACATGGCCGAGCGGGTTGAGATAAGTGGCGATGAAAAACAGCGGCTGGCTCAGGCAGCCTTGCCCCTGATCCAGACCGGGCAGGTGATCTTTCTTGATGCGGGAAGCACCTACCTTTATCTGGCCGATCTGCTGCCCCGCGATCGGCAACTCACCGTGGTGACCAATGCGCTAAGCGTGGCCAGCCGCCTGCTGGAACGCCCCGGGATCCGTACTATTTTGATAGGCGGTGAGGTAGATGCAGAAATCGGCGGCAGCGTCGATGCCAAGGCATTGGCCGAGATTGCCTCGTTTCGTTTCGATATCGCCTTTACCGGCGTCTGTGCTTACGATCCCGACAGTGGCTTTACCGCGCTGCGCTATCAGGAGGCGCAGTTCAAGAAGCAGATGCTGGCACGCGCTGGCAACGTCGCGGTGCTGTGTACCCGTGACAAGTTCAATACCTACGCGCCTTATACGCTACTGCCCGCCAGCCAGGTCGATTATCTGGTGATTGCCCGTGGCGGCCATGCGCAACTCGAACAGCAGGTCACTCTCAGCGGTGGCAGCGTGCTGTATATTCCCGCAGATGATGGAGAGTGATGATGAAAATCGCCCATGTTGCCCTATGGACAGAGGATATTGAGGCTCAGGTCGGCTTCTGGCAGCGCTATTTCAATGGCGTAGCGGGGGAGGAGTATGTAAGCAAGAATCGCCCAGGCTTTATCTCGCGTTTTGTTCAACTGGCGGATGGCCCCGCGTTGGAGATCATGTGCGTTCCTGGCCTGTTGCCGGGGGCGAAAGGGGAGGAACGCGTGGGTTGGGCCCATATTGCGCTGTCGCTCGGCAGCGAGGCGTTGGTGGACGAACTGGCACAGCGGGCCAAGCAAGAGGGGATTTTACAGGCGGCACCACGCTGGACCGGTGATGGCTTTTATGAGGCCATCATTCGCGATCCAGACGGCAACGCGATCGAAATCACCGCCTGATCACGCTTCCTCCAGGGCGGCGAACTGCTGAGCCAGAAAATCGATCAGTAGCCGTACCGCTGGCAGCATGCCACGGCGTGAGGGATAGACAATATGGATCACGCCGCCCTGAGGTTGCCAGCCGGGCAACAGTTGCACCAGATCGCCCCGCAGGATCTCGTCGTGCATCATCATGGTCGGCAGTTGAACGATACCGGCCCCGGCAATTGCCGCGGTACGCAGCATCAGCATGTCGTCGGTGACCAGTCTGGGTTGATGCTCCCACTGGAACGTCTGCCCCTCCGGGCCGCTGAGTTGCCATTGATGCTGTGTTCTGGCCGGGCCGAGATCGAGCGTTGGGTAGTTCTGCAACCCTGCGGGTGAATCGATAGCGCCGATGGTGCGTACCAATGCCGGGCTGGCTGCGATGCACCAGCTGCGCTGAGCCAGGATTTTCAATACCAGGTCGCTGTCTTCTAACGGCGGTGGCCTGACGCGAACCGCCAGATCCAACCCTTCACCCACCACATCGACCCGGCGGTTGGTCGCCTCCAGATGCACCGTCACTCGTGGATAATCCGCCATAAACCTGGCCACCATGCTACCGATACGCGTATGCAACATCGCCACCGGGCAAGACATGCGTACCGTGCCGCAAGGCTCCGCCCGGGTCTGTTCGATCGCCTGCTGTGCCGCTTCGGCCTCAACCAGCATCGCCTTGCAGTGCACATAATAGCTTTGCCCTAAATCGGTCACCGAGAAACGCCGGGTTGAACGCTGGATCAGGCGTACGCCGAGCCGTTCTTCCAACTGCGCCACGCGGCGGCTGAGCTTCGATTTGGGAATGCCCAACGCACGCCCTGCCGGGGCAAATCCCTGATGGTCTACCACGCTGGCGAAGAAATACAGATCGTTCAGGTCTGTCTGCATCGGTTCCCCTATTGTTCTATTTATAGAACACTGAGTGTATATCTTGCCGACTACTGCGGCAAATCGCCTTGGACTAAACTTCTGTCATCAACGTTAGGCCGCGAGGCCTGCAACAGGAGTTTAAGATGAAAAAGATCCTTGGTGTTTATAACAGCCCGGAAGCTCACTGGGTCGGCAACGGTTTCCTGGTGAACTCCCTGTTCTCATATAACGAACTGGGTGCAGAGATGAGCCCGTTCCTGCTGCTGGATCACGCTGCGCCAACCAAATTCCGCTCGCACAGTGGCCGACGTGGCGTGGGGCAGCATCCCCATCGCGGGTTTGAAACGGTCACCATCGTCTATCAGGGCGAAGTAGAGCATCGCGATTCCACCGGCAGCGGAGGGGTGATCGGCCCTGGCGATGTGCAGTGGATGACGGCAGCGTCGGGCATCTTGCACGAAGAGTTTCATTCCAAAGACTTTTCGCAGAAAGGGGGCACCATAGAAATGGTGCAACTTTGGGTCAACCTGCCAGCCAAAGACAAAATGGCGGCACCGGGTTACCAGACTTTGCTGAACCAGGATATTCCTGTCGTGCCTCTGGCAGATAACGCCGGGCAGGTCAGGGTGATTGCCGGCAACTACGGCGGTCATGCTGGCCCAGCGCGTACCTTCAGCCCGATCAACGTGTGGGATATGAAGTTGAACGCCGGGCATACCACCACCTTGCAGGTGGAGGAAGGGCATACGCTGGCCGTGGTCATGCTGCATGGGGCGATTCTGGTCAACGGCGAGCAGATTGTGCGGGAAACGCAAATGGTGCTGCTGGATCGCGCTGGCGACTCAATCACCCTTGAGGCAAATGGTGACGTCAGCTTGCTGGTGCTGAGTGGTGAACCTATCGATGAGCCCATCGTCGGTTACGGCCCCTTCGTGATGAACAGCGAGGCGGAGATCCAACAGGCTTTCCGTGATTTCAACAGCGGTCAGTTTGGCGCGATGCCGCTGACTACCGCAGGCAGCAATCAATAACCTCTGTGTCCCGGTACGGAAAATGTTCTCCGTATCGGGCACCTACTTAACTTACTCTTAGGAAGGAGTTGTAACATGACAGCAAATTACAAGCGTCTCGATAAAGACCAGGCCGCCGTGCTGCTGGTAGATCATCAAGCTGGGCTGCTATCACTGGTACGCGATATCGATCCCGATCGTTTCAAGAACAACGTATTGGCTCTGGGTGACCTGGCGAAATACTTCAATCTGCCGACAATCCTGACCACCAGTTTTGAAACTGGCCCCAATGGTCCTTTGGTGCCCGAGTTAAAGGCCCAGTTCCCAGATGCGCCTTATATTGCACGCCCTGGTCAGATTAACGCCTGGGACAATGAAGACTTCGTTAAGGCGGTTAAAGCCACTGGTCGCAAACAGCTGATCATCGCTGGCGTGGTGACGGAGGTCTGCGTGGCGTTCCCGGCATTGTCGGCACTGGCTGAAGGTTTTGAGGTCTTTGTGGTGACTGATGCCTCCGGTACCTTTAACGAGTTGACGCGGCAATCCGCATGGAGCCGCATGGAAGCCGAAGGGGCGCAGTTAATGACCTGGTTCGGCGTGGCTTGCGAATTGCACCGTGATTGGCGTAATGATATCGAAGGCTTGGGGACGCTGTTTGCCAACCATATTCCAGATTATCGCAACCTGATGACCAGCTACAGTGCGCTGACCTCAGGCAAGTGATCGGTGGGGTGCAGTTGCCACGCTGCACCCTGTTCCAATAAAACTTTTCCCCAATCCCATCCCCTCTCTTTGCTCAACGGGCAACGTATTGAGATTTACGCTTCTTTACTGAGAAAACGATTGAAAATTCAGCGGTATTTCCACATATAATGGAGTGTTAATTTCACAAGGAGCGCGTATGGGAATCAGTGAAGAAGAAGCACTCCGTCGGTTGAGTCTAGAAAAAAATGCCGTCGGCAATTCGGCGAAATGGGTGGCGATTGTTTCAGCCGCTTACTTTGCTCTGATGGTGCTTTATGGTCATCCCACCGGCGTATTGGCCATGTCCGGCGCCATTTTTGTCGTTTCAACCACCATCTGGCTCAAGAAACGCCAGAAAGTCAAAGCCTACCGTCAGGTTCTGGCCAAGATCGGTACAGATGAAACGCCCTAGTGTCATTTGATGGGGGGAGAAAACCCTCCCCGCATGGAGAGGGCTGGTCAGTCGTCAGATAAACGAGTCGTCGTCGCTGTAGTCATCAGAGGAGAAGTCATCGTTCTGATAATCCGCCTGCTGTAACCCATTATCCTGGTTGATAAAACGATCGTCGCCGTTATTGAAGGTGTCAAGATTGTTTGACGCGGAAAAACTCCCCATAGTGCCGTCATCAACGGGGGGGTTATTGATGATGTTGACGATCTCTTCCGGTTGCGAATGCCGGAACATCCCGGTCAACATATCGGCTAGCACGACCCCTCCGGCAACCCCTGCCGCCGTTTGCAAGGCTCCACCAAGAAAACCACCGGCCCGGGAAGGGGTGGCCTGCTGAGGTTGAGCATAGTTTGGCTGTTGCGGCGTATATCCTGCTTGCGGTTGACCGTTCCAAGCGGCGTTATTCTGCTGCTGTGCCTGATATTGTTCCTGTGGGCTTGGCGCATTGCGGTTGCCAGCGCCAAACAGCCCGGCAAGAAATCCCCCGCTGCTCTGCTGGCTATTGGCCGTTTTCTGTAGCTGTGTAACCTGGTTTTCCAGCTGTTTTACCTGCTGGTCAAGCCGTTTCAGCGCGGCTTCCTGAATGATCATGGCCTGCGCCATATAGTAAGGTGCCGAGGGTTGCTCGCGGATATGCTGGTTGATCTGCTGTTCTGCCTGAATATCCCTTTGGCCGGTTTGGGTCTGGGCCTCTTTCAGGCGGCTGAACAAACCATCGATAAGTTGTTGTTCTTCGGATCGCATAGGATGACCTCAATAGCAGTACAGGATGCTAGTGATTACCCTAGCGCGTTTACCCGGCGCGATAAATAAATGGCAGGTAAACCTATCTGCGATTGATGGCAAAGTTGAATGGCTACACGGGCACCGCATGCAGCACTCTCTTCGTGGTGATCCGGTTGATGTTTTGTCAGCAACTGCAATACCGCTAGCGCAACGGCATTAGCATGACCAATTTCAACCCGCTGTGCTCCGCCGGGTAGAACGTTACTTGCTGAAAATGCAGCTCCCCCTGCTGTGGGTGGCTGAAGGTACGTTCGCCGCCTTCACGAGCCATTACGTCCTGCTGTTTCCACCAATGATGAAAAGCGTCGCTGTTGTGGGTCATATTGCGCACAAAGGCACGTATCTCTTCCGTTCCCTGATGATGGCTGGTTTCTGCACGAAACTCGGCCACCACTCGTCGAGCCCGATTTTCCCAGTCACTGACCAGCACTTTCGCCTGAGGGTGAAAAAACATGAAGTGCAGCAGGTTGGGGGTTTTTGCCTGCTTAAGCCAATCGCAGAACAGCTCCTCCGCCTGTGGGTTCCAGGCCACCATATTCCAGGTGAGATCGAGCAGATAACAGGGCACGGTCATTTGATGCACGCTTTGCAGTACGGCGGCATTAATCGTTTCCTGCGGCTGTTCTTTTTCAGGATCGGCGATATGCGCCAGGGTGAACAGGTAATGACGTTCGGCATGGCCCAACCGTAACGCCGTGGCGATGCGTGCCAACGTATAGGGGGAAATCGACACCTCGCGTCCCTGTTCTATCCAGGTATACCAGGTGGCGCTGATGCCACTGATTTGTGCCAGCTCTTCACGGCGTAAACCACTGGTGCGGCGACGTGTGGCGGTGGGCAGGCCCAGCATTTCTGGAGTGACCCGCTCGCGGTGCGCACGTAAAAAGGCACCAAGGGCTTTCTGGCTGGAAATTGCGTCTGATTCCATTAGGGTGGTACCTGTTTATACTAGGATAACGGCTCATATTGTACCCGTATAGCTGCTTGATTATAGTCATTACCAGCCATCTCGGCACCGGCGTAAGCCAGATAATAATGGGAGCAGCTATGAGCATCAGCAACAGCCATAAAAATGCGGTCGACCGCCAGTTTGGCGAACAGGCCAATGCCTACCTGACCAGTGCGGTACATGCGCAAGGGAAAGACCTGCAACGCCTGGCCAAGCTGTTGGCAGGGAGTACCGATGCCCGCTTGCTCGATCTGGGGTGTGGGGCAGGACATGCCAGCTTTACCGCTGCGGCCCATGTGGCGCAGGTGGTGGCGTACGATCTGTCGGCGCAGATGCTGACGGTGGTCGGCAACGCGGCACAGGAAAAGGGATTGGCGAATATTCAGGTGCAGCAGGGCGTGGCGGAGTACTTACCCTTTGATGACGCCAGCTTTGACGTGGTGATCAGCCGCTACTCGGCACACCATTGGCACGATGTGGGTCGGGCATTGCGTGAAGTTAAACGGGTATTGAAACCCGGCGGGCGAGCCATCTTTATGGATGTGGTTTCCCCTGGGCATCCGTTATTGGATATCTATCTGCAAACGGTCGAAGTGCTACGGGATACTTCGCACGTGCGCAACTATGCACCGGGTGAGTGGCTGAGCATGTTTACTGAATCTGGGTTGCTGGTGCGGGAAGTCACGGCCGATCGTCTTGATTTGGAGTTCAGCAGTTGGGTGGCCCGGATGCGTACGCCTGAGCATTTTGTCACGGCGATCCGTGCGTTACAGCAGGGGGTAGCAGAAGATGTTCGCCAACACTTTGCCATTCAGGCCGATGGCTCATTTACCAGTGACATCATGATGTTTGAAGCGGTGAAAGGTTAATATTTCAGGGCAGCCGTTGCGGGCTGCCCTGAAAATCCATACTTACTTCTTGTCTTCCAACAGGCAACGGTAGATCAAGCCACCGATAACACCGCCGATCAGCGGTACCAGCCAGAATACCCACAGCTGTTGCAACGCCCAGGTCCCCTGGAAGATTGCCACGGCGGTACTACGTGCCGGGTTAACTGAGGTATTGGTAACGGGAATACTGATCAGGTGGATCAGCGTCAACGCCAGGCCGATGGCCAAAGGCGCGAAGCCTGCCGGTGCGCGTTTATCGGTCACACCATGGATAACGATCAGGAAGAACGCAGTCAGTACTAATTCAATAACGATGGCGGCCTGCAAAGAATAGCCACCCGGTGAATGCTCACCGTAGCCGTTAGAAGCAAAACCGCTGGTAGTTGCATCAAAGCCGGTTTTACCGCTGGCAACTAAATAAAGTACCGCGGCGGCGGCAATACCACCAATCACCTGGGCAACCACATAGGGAATAACATCTTTGGCAGGGAAACGGCCGCCTGCAAATAATCCCATTGTGACCGCTGGGTTAAAGTGCCCACCAGAAATATGGCCGACAGCGTAGGCCATGGTGACCACGGTAAGGCCGAATGCTAAAGCAACACCAGCAAAACCAATACCTAATTGAGGAAAGGCTGCGGCCAGCACTGCGCTACCACAACCACCGAACACCAACCAAAAAGTACCGAAAAATTCGGCAAAAAGTCGCTTTGACATAGACTCCATCCTGCTGGGGGAACAAACTAACGGGCGTTAGCACTAAAACTATAGAGCACCTTTTTAATATTGTAGTGGTCTAAAACATAAATTTTCGTGCACACCTTCGATTACGGCCGGTATTAAAGCCCTATCTTTTTATTTTGTCTATGTGAAAGCGAATATTTTAAGAAATTATCTTATTTTTTGCTGTTTTTTTATCTTGTGGATGGGTAATTTTCCTATTTTATATAGGATTAATTCTGTGTTTTATTTTTATCGTGGGTAAATTCTTATTTTTCAATTGGTTTTTATCACTCAATAATGAAGGGCTGATTGTTTATTTCTATTTGTTATCGGTTGTTTTAGACTTGATCGTCATAAAACTGTCATTGTTGGTGGTTAGGCTCTCAGGCTGTTACTTTCCCTTACAAAGAGTTAATGCTATGAGAATCAAACCGCTTGGCGTGTTGTTGGCCTCTGTCTTACCGCTGTTGTCCTATGCTGCCGATATTGGCGTTGCTCGTTACAACGTCAGCTTTCCTGACGGCGATCGGGTGGGTTATTCCGGCGCTTTTGCCAGCCAGTTTCCCAATGGGCTACCGGTAGGGATTGGTTCCGGGCTGGTATTTAATGGCCGGGAAGGGGGGGATCTACTGCTGACCACCGTGACCGATCGTGGCCCGAACGCTGATGCGCCAGCAGTCGGCAAACAGGAGGCCAAGATTTTTGCCAACCCGGCTTTTGTACCCTTATTGATGGAAATCCGTATTGGTGGCGGTAAGGCCATTGCCACCCAAGCCCGTCCTTTGCACGATGATAACGGCCCTATTAGCGGCTTGCCGTTGCCTGGCAACCTGATTGGCTCAACCAATGAAGTGGCATTGACGGATACGCTCAAGCCGCTGGCGAGTGACAAACGCGGGTTGGATACCGAGGGGATCACGCCAGATGGTAAAGGAGGCTATTGGCTATGTGACGAATATGGCCCCTTCCTGATCCATATCGATGGCCAGGGTAAAATTCTGGCGAAATATGGCCCAACACCATTAGCGGGGGAGCAGGCGGTTGCCAGCGGCCTGCCGAACATCATTAAATGGCGTCAACCGAACCGGGGTTTTGAAGGCGTAACCCGGTTACCGGATGGGCGGATCCTGGCCGCGGTGCAGAGCACGCTGGATATCGATGGCAAGAGCAAAAACCAGGCGCAGTTTACCCGTTTGGTCAGCTTTGATCCTGCCAGTGGCAAAACGGCCATGTATGGTTATCCGATCGATATCGCCCGTTACCAGAAAGCCAAAGATGCCAAGATTGGCGATATCGTGGCGGTCGATAATCAACATATCCTGCTGATCGAACAGGGCAGTGACAAAGACAAGCAAATGATGAACAAGATCTATTTGGTTGATCTTAGCCAGGCCAGCGATCTGACGTCGTTCGATGGCCAGGGCAAGGCGTTGGAATTTGCTGATACCAGCGAACTGGCCAAGCGTGGGGTGAAGCTGGCCCAGAAACGTGAAGTGGTCGATCTGCGTAAACTGGGTTGGCAGCAGGAGAAGGTGGAAGGATTGGCGCTGATCGACAATCGCACACTGGCGGTGATTAACGACAACGACTTTGGTTTGCAGGCCAAGCTGGTCAACGCTGAGCCTGAAGGGAAGAAGATTGGCGACTATCAGCTGGATCAGCAAGGGAAGCTGAGTTTGGCAGGTAAACCGGTAAACACGACGATTGAATTGCGGCCATTGGTACAGCCAGAGTCCTTGAGCGAACTGTGGGTGCTGACCCTGCCAGAACCATTGCGCTGAACAGGTGCAGTAAGTTGATAGAAGAATGTCTGCCGGATAATTGGGCCAGGTTTGGCCCAATTATCCGTTGAGCGGGGGCAGGGAGAAGGAAAATTGCTTTAAAATAAACCGGGTTATCTCAGTTGACTAAATATAATTATTAATTTTTTCAAATAGAGCGTAAAATTTGCGCTATAAATAAAGTTATGCGCTATCAGGAAATACCCACTCTCACTTTCTCCTTATTTTGCTCACAATGATTGAGCTTCTTTACATTGGATGACGTCTGTTTTCAATGGTTAACTCATAATTAACCTCACTGAGAACGAGTTCAAATGAAAATAACGGAGTCAATCATGAAACTATTACCATGCATCGCAGCAGCACTGATCGCCACCGCTTCATTCTCCACCATGGCCGCAACCATGGGCGCCAAACAGGTTGATAGCGCTCAAGCCAGCAGCATGCAGAGCATCGGCACGGTGTCGGTTTCCGGTATCAGCGGCTCACCGGATGACGCTATCCATGCGCTGAAACAAAAAGCGACTGCAGACGGCGGATCGCACTATCGAATCATTGGCCTGGATAATCCAGGGGATTCCAGCGACTGGCGCGGTACTGCGGAAGTTTATCGCTAATTAATCAACGATAAATAGCTGAGTGGCCAATGAGGTTGGCCAATATAATAGACGGCTGCGGATAATAATCTGTCCAATATTTTGTTGGTTGATTATTATCGCAGCCTTTTTGGCTTTTATTTTATGATGCCTGGTTGCATTTGATTACAACTATCAGGACCGTTTTCGGAATGGGGTTAATGAAACCTTAAGAAATTCAGTCCACATTGGGGAACTCATACGATGGAGGCCTCAATGTTAAATGCGACACGGCTGCAACTAAAGCATCACTTCTCCTACCTTCACCAGTTTATGGCCTCCCCCCGAACCGTGGGCACATTGGCACCTTCCTCTCAATGGCTCTGCCAGGCGATGCTGCAACAAATCGAGTGGACGCAAGCCTTGACGGTGGCCGAGCTAGGGGCGGCGGACGGTGTGCTGACCAAACGGATCCTGGGCCGCCTGCGGGCCGATGCTCAACTGGATGCCTATGAAATTCAAACCAGCTTCGTCCATAAGCTGCAACAGATTGATGATAGCCGCCTGCGGGTGATGGCCTATTCGGCGGAAAGGCTGGAGCGCGATTACGACGTTATTTTTTCCTGCTTGCCGCTGCTGTCGATCCCGCTCAGGATAAGAGTGCGTATCTTGCAGCAGGCGCAGCAGCGTTTACGAGCCAATAACGGCACGTTAGTGCTGTTCCAATACAGTCATCTCTCGGAAAAGCTGCTCTCGCGCTATTTTCACTGGCAGCGGCGGTTAGAGGTGCGTAACTTCCCCCCTGCGCTGGTGTATGTGTGTACCCCGCGCTGATCACAGCCGCTTTTCCATCACCACCACTTCGTCGTCATATTGCTGGCGGCGTTCAATAGTTTGCCAGCCCCAACCGGCGTACAACGCCTCGCTGTGATCGGTGATCAGATGCAGAACGGGATGGCTGCGTTGTTGTGCCGCGCTGACGATCGCCTGCTCCAGGCGCTGGGCAATACCCTGCCGACGATGATCCGGGTGTACAAAGACGCCGGCCAGCCAGGGGGAGAGATCCCTACGATGATGATCGTCACTCGGCCACAGGCTGGCCATCCCCAATGGGCGCTCGCCATCAATCAGCAGCAGCGTCAGGAAATCTTCGCTGGGTTTACTGCACAAAGCAAAGCGTTGGCGGGTTCGTTCCAGCGTACCGCCGCGTTGTGAGCCCCATTGGCCAAATGCCCAAGCGGCACAGACATCGGCAAAGTGTGGGTAGTCTGTCAGCGTAACGATCTGTTGAGCCATTTTTATCCCCCGGTGTTGTGATACCAATTTAGCCTGCAAGGCCGCAGCGTGGCGACTGCTTTTGGTTTTTTATCTGCTGAGGTTGTTCAGGGCGTATCTTCGGTGTTGATTGAATATTTAAATGAGAGTAATTATCATATAGCACTTTGTGGCGCTATTGGTGATTTCTGCCTGCGGCAAAATCTGTTTAAATAGCCGGCCGCTAACCAGGAGCCAGACATGAGCCTGAAGCTACGCTTGGCACAACCGCAGGATATCCCGCAGTTGGTCGCGGTTGAACGTTCCGCCGCCCAGCTGTTTCGCCAGCAGCCAGAGTTACAGTTTATTGCCGAAGGTGAGGTGATGAGCCCGCGGCAGCACGTCGATTTTATCGAGCAGCAGCAGGAGTGGGTGATGGCTAGCCCAACTGAGCAGATCGCCGGTTTTATCGCGGTGCAGCCCTTTGCGCACAGCTGGCATATCGCCGAGCTTTCGGTTGCGGCCGATTGGCAGCGGCAAGGCGTGGGCAAGCGCCTGATCGAAGAGATTAGCGGGCTGGCCTTGCGCTAAGGTATCCAACGGTTAACGCTAACGACGTTCGTGCAAGTGGCATGGAATGCACCTTATTACCAGCGCCTTGGCTTTCGTACCATTCCTGTCGCACGGTTGGATGCGTATTTACAGCATCTTCTGGCGCAGGAGGTAGAACATGGGTTTGCTGCCAATAGCCGCTGTGCTATGGAATTTACACTATCGTAAAGATTGAAATACAGATTCAGGGCGGTATGATGCAGTTACAACGCCAACGCTCGATCGACCTGCGGGCAGGTTCGCAGGCAATCTAATGCATTCAGTCACCGCAAAAGGGACAACCCGTAATGACACAAGCCATTTTTATGGTAGGAGCTCGTGGAGCAGGTAAAACCACGGTCGGCAGTGCATTGGCGCAGGCGCTGGGCTATCGGTTTATCGATACCGATCTGTTTATGCAGCAGACCACGCAAATGAGCGTAGCGGAAATGGTCGCACAGGTGGGTTGGCAGGGATTTCGCCAGCGCGAAACCCAGACCTTGCAAGCGGTAACCCAACCGTCAACCATAGTTGCCACCGGCGGCGGGGCGATCCTGGCCGAAGAGAACCGGCGTTTTATGCGTCAGCATGGCACGGTGCTCTATCTACGTGCCCCAGCCAGCGTATTGGCGCAACGGCTGGCAGAGTTTCCGGAAGAGGGGCAGCGCCCAACGCTCACTGGCCGTCCCATTGCCGAAGAAATGCTGGAAGTATTGGCGGTACGTGAGGCTCTCTATCAGGAGGCTGCGCACCATGTTATGGATGGCACCGCTAATCCCCAGCAGGTAGTCGAGCAAATCTTGGCGGTCTTGCAAGGCGAGGCGGTAAAGTAATTTCCCAGGCCACATCTTGTGCCACGATATCACTGACCAATCCCAACCCACTCGCTATGTGCTGTAGGGGCGCCGCATGCTGCGCCCGCTTAGCCGCAGCCGATTAACTAAGTAAAATAAAGCCCTGGCGTTATGCCAAATCGCTGACGGAAGGCGGCAATATAGGCGCTGACGTTCTCATAGCCACATTCGTTGGCTACGTTAGCAACGGGCATACCGGCCGATAGCGCCTCCAACGAACGGATCACCCTGGCTTGTTGACGCCAGCGGGAAAAACTCATGCCGGTTTCCTGCATAAAGCGTCGGCTAAGGGTGCGGGGGCTTAAGCCCGCCCATGCAGCCCATTCACCTTGTTGGCGATCATTGGCGGGATCGTTCAATAAGCCATAGGCAATTCTCAGCAACCGGGCATCTTGTGGCAGCGGTAGTTGCAGCGGTTCGGCCTCCTCGCTTCGCATCTCATCGAGCAGAACCTCCACCAAACGTTGTTGCGCCATGTCGAGCGGCGCAGAAAACTGTGCAACGCGTTCAACTAGCGCCGAGCTTAAGGCGTTGGCGGCGGTCAGGCGTGGCGTTGCCGCCAATGTGTTGCAGCAGGTCTCGGGTAAATAAAGGATCCAGCCGATCACCTTGCCGCAGGCCAGTGCCTGATGAGGGCAGTGGGGCGGAAGCCAGCCAAGGTTACCGGCAGTCATTGCCCACTGCTGCCCCGCGGTTTCTAACATCATCATGCCGTGGGTCAACAGATAGACCTGCCCCTGTTGATGCTGATGCCAAGGCGTCAGGTGTTTTTTAGCGTGCAACAAACGTTCGCTGTGCAGTTTCATCAGGTTGGCCGATTAGCGTTATTGAATATCTTGATACGGTTATTATGCCATTGCTGATTGCCTTTATGCTCTTTGGACGCTATCACACCGGAGAGAACAGCATGATTCACCAAACTCTTGTCCTTACGGCTTTACAGCAAATTGTAGCTAATCCTGAACACCAGCCCGAGCTGATTGCCAATCTGTTCAGCCGCCACTATCACCAGACGGTGGATGGTCATACGCTAGATTACCCGCAGTTTATCCAGCATATGGCCTTGCTTAAACAGATCACCTGCAGCATGCAGCTTCAGATCCTCGCCATCGCCGCCGCCGGGGAAAATGTCTTCACCCATCATTGGGTGAATGTTGAGAAACGTGATGGCAGCCAGAGCCAGATCAGGGTGTTAGCTCATTTCATCGTGCGTGATGGCCAGATCCAATCCTGTGTTGAGTTGACACAGTTGCTGGCCGGTGAACACCAGGACCGGGATTTGGGGTCGCGCCGATAACTGGCATTTCAGGGGGGTTGTCTATACTTAACAACAGGTCATCACATTGGAGAGCACTATGCCGAGTAAACCTCCCTACCCGAGAACGGCGCGTATCAAGGCCGTAGATAAGGGCGAAGTGGGCAATCAGGTTCGTTGGTATGAGCTACGGGCCGATCACCCGAAACCCGATACGCTGATCAGCGAGCACGAAACCGAGCGGGAAGCGTTAGACGCCAAGCGGCGTTACGAGGATGAAAGCCTGGGTGAATAGCCTGTGGTGTAACAACAAGTGGCCGGTATAAACCGGCTTCATTTTTTCAACTGCGTTGTGCTATCCCCGATCGGTTTTTCCCCGCATTTGGTTCCATCTCCATCATTCTGTCCGAGACTTTTCTCGCCATTTATATCTTGCGCCATCTTTTAATAGCGGTATCAACCGCGCTGACGACTTAGCGAATATTGGTAGCTTATGCTGATATTGACGCTGAAAGACGGACATATGCCAATTATCTCGGAAAATGACTTTGCTATCTGTGCAGTATTCTCAATGTTAAAGCATCATTCGCTGTAATTTCGCTGTGTGATAAAAATAAACTGCTTGACGATAAGTGGAATGGGTTTTAGGTTTCTAAATATTGATTGGGAACTAGGTTCCATATAGTGGAACAAGGCGAGCCATGACTACCTTGGAAAATGCTGCTGCGGTATTAAAACTATTTTCTCAACGGCAGATAACGCATGGCCAAGGGGGGATTTCTTTTACTGATGTCGTCGAAAGGTTGAGGCTGCCAAAAAGTACCGTATCGCGCCTGCTACAAACGATGGAAAGCCAGGGGCTGTTAGAGCGGGACCCGCAAAGCCGTCAGTACCATATTGGCTATCTGCTGCTTGGGGTAGCTAGCCATTATCTTTCCACTCCGTTGGTGGAAAGTGCCACGGCGGCGATGATGCAGCTTAATCAGTTAACCTTCTGTACCGGCTATATATCGGTGTTGGAGGGGCGGGAGAATTGGGTTATGCGTACGCTGCCTGGCCGCCATTTTTTGCAGGTGGTGACACCGGTGGGGGCCAGTTCGCCAGCGGCAGAAACTTCTGTAGGGCGCGCGATACTTGCGCGCGAGAGTGATGAGCAGGTGCGTGAGCGCTTTGCTGCGGGCTACCAGGTTGCTTCGGCAAACTCTCCAAAAACGCTGGAGGCGTTGCTGCAAAAGTTGGCAACCATCAGGCAGCAGGGCTGGTCATTGGCCCGTAACGAAACGCTGCCTGGTATCAGTTCATTGGCAACCTCGGTGATGAATAAACACCGCAGTGAGACGGTGGGGTTATGTCTCTCATTCCCCTCACAGACCGAGGACCAGCCTTATCCTCCCCAGGTGCTTGAGGCATTAATGACGGTTTCCCGGCAACTGGCGGAAAAACTTGGTGATGATTATTGGCAACAGATCAAATAGCTCACCGTAAACTGGCTTTATTAGCGCGCCAATACCAGGGCATTTCGCTGATGAGTTAATAGCAGAGACAGTCTTTCTGCCATTAATGTGGCCAAGGTAGGCACTAAATAATCTATTTCACTGTATAGAGTTTCGAATAATGGAACTCTATCGGCAATCTATGTCGGAAATATTATTTTTGCCATTTAGCAGGGATATTCATAGGGTGGATTTATGAAACCAGATATAACGAGTAATCCATTGAAAGATATCGGTACGTTACTGGTGATGGTGCTGCTATCCGTCGTCGGGGCGATAATTGGCGTACAGTTGATCACCACCTTGGGTGTGACGCCTAATACTTCGATTATCGGTGCGCTGATCGCCATGCTGCTGGCCCGGATCCCGCTGCGCATGTTCCAACGCTATCGTTCTATACACACTCAGAATCTGGCCCAAACGGTAATATCCTCAGCCACTTTCGGGGCGGCCAATAGCCTGCTGATGCCGATTGCCGTGCCTTATGTCATGGGGCAACCGCAATTGATCCTGCCGATGTTTTGCGGCGTAGCGGCGGCGATGCTGCTGGATGCTTACCTGCTGTACCGGATGTTTGACACTAAAGTGTTCCCGGCGGCGAATGCCTGGCCCCCGGGAGTCGCGGCGGCGGAGGCTATCAAGGCCGGTGACCGTGGTGGTAAACAGGCCTGGTTGCTGGTTGTCGGCGTTGTTGTGGGGATTGCAGGCTCGATGTTGAAGATCCCCATGGCGGCCTTCGGTACTGCATTTATTGGCAATATCTGGGCGCTGAGCATGTTCGGTGTTGGCCTGTTGCTGCGTGCTTATGGCCAGCCGCTGACCGGTGTCGACATCAATGCGCACTATATTCCGCATGGCGTGATGGTCGGTGCCGGGCTGGTGGCATTGATCCAGGTGGTGCAGGTGATCCGCAACAAAAATCAAAGTTCGACATCGACCTATACCCAACCTGACAGTGAAGTACGCAAAGCCTTGGGTCTGGGGGCTGTCGGATATGTCGTGATTGCCGGGATGCTGGCTTTGGGGGGCGGGCTATACAGCGAAATGTCGCTGACCATGCTGGTGCTGTTTGTCATCTATGCCGCGTTTGCTGCCTTTGTACATGAATTGATCGTCGGCATTGCGGCGATGCATTCCGGCTGGTTTCCGGCATTTGCAGTGGCGCTGATCACGCTGATCGTTGGGATCATGCTTGGTTTCCCTCCTCTGGCGCTGTGCATTCTCACCGGCTTTACCGCAGCGACCGGGCCGGCGTTTGCCGATATGGGCTTTGATCTGAAAGCCGGTTTTATCCTGCGGGGTTACGGTAAGGATTTACAGCAGGAACTGCTGGGGCGGCGTATTCAGCTGATTGCCGCCATGATTGCTTTTGTGATCGCCATTCCCGTGGTTTATCTCTCTTACACCAGCTATTTCCTGCAGGAGTTGATCCCACCGGTGGCCCGGGTATACGCCAAAACCATTGAGGCAGGAGCCCAGCCCGGTATTGCGTCCAGCCTGCTGATTTGGGCCATACCAGGCGCGATAGTGCAGTTTATTGGGGGGCCTAAACGCCAGCTCGGCGTGCTACTTGCGACAGGTTTGCTGATTAATAACGCCTTGGCAGGATGGGCGGTGCTTGCCGGTATCGCGCTGCGCATTCTGATCATCAAACGCTGGGGGGATAAAGGCCGCGCGCCGATGGAGATCATGGCTGCCGGGTTTATTGCCGGTGACGCGCTATACAACTTCTTCAACTCGATCTTTTCCAGCAAGGGAAAATAACGCCGTGCCTGCAATTGCGGGAGGCATAAACCTATCAGGCAACATTTGCGAGGGATTAACATGAGTTTGCAACAAACGCTGCAGGTCTTTGAGCTGATTGATAATGCCTATGTCAAAGGGCAGGACGTGGTCGATCTGTTTGCCCACTACCCGTCGGTCAAGGCCAGCACTCATCGTGTCAGCGGTGAGAAGGGCACCACGGATTTTGTCCGCATCGAGATCCCTGGCAGTGCAGGCAAGCAATCCGGTGGTGATGCGCCAACGTTGGGAATTATTGGCCGGTTGGGCGGCATTGGAGCTCGCCCCACGCGCATAGGATTGGTGTCAGACGGTGACGGGGCGATTGCGGCGATCGCCAGTGCGCTAAAGCTGGCAGAAATGCAGCGCAAAGGTGACGTTCTGCCTGGTGATGTGGTGATCACTACGCATATTTGCCCGAACGCACCCACTCGCCCACACGATCCGGTCGATTTTATGGATTCACCCATCGATGACGTCACGATGAATGATAACGAAGTGGTGCCGCAAGCCGATGCCATTTTGTCGATCGATACCACCAAGGGCAATCGCATTATCAACCACAAGGGCTATGCGCTGTCACCGACGGTGAAACAGGGCTACATCCTGCGGGTGTCGGAAGACCTTTTGCGTATCATGGAAATGACCAGTGGCCGCCCGGCAGTGACCTTCCCGATCACCATGCAGGACATTACGCCCTATGGTAATGGTGTTCATCATCTCAACAGTATCCTGCAACCTTCAACCGCTACGGCAGCGCCAGTGGTCGGTGTGGCAATCTGTACTGAGTCGGTGGTGCCGGGCTGTGGCACCGGTGCCAGCCATGAAGTGGATATCGCGCTGGCGGTGAAATTTGCCGTGGAAGTGGCCAAAGAGTTTGGGCGCGGTACCTGCAGCTTCTACGATCCTGCTGAATATGACCGTCTGCTGGCGCTTTATGGCAGCCTGAGCCATTTTCAACAGCGGAAATAACCGTGATGCCTGTCAGATTGAATGAGCAATAGAACGCCGAACCTTGGTCACCGAACCCATTGTTTGATCCCGCTCATGTTTTGCCGTGCGTAACGATCGCATTTCGCATCAAAAACCAGTGACAGACCCGGTTTCATCCCCCAATATGGAGATCCCTCAAAGATGATTACGCAGGTGCCAGTCTATGCTGAAAGTGAACGAGTATTTTGCCGGGAAAGTGAAGTCTATCGGTTACGATAGTAGCAGCATCGGTCGTACCAGCGTCGGGGTGATGGAAGAGGGTGAGTACACCTTCGGTACCGCACAGCCGGAAGAGATGACGGTGATCACCGGGGCATTGAAAGTGCTGTTACCGGGCGCACCAGATTGGCAGGTGTTTACGCCAGGCGAGAAGTTCTTTGTGCCTGCGCAGAGTGAATTCAACGTTCAGGTTGCCGATGCGACGGCCTACCTGTGTCGTTATCTGAGTAAGTAATCAGTACAGTTTGGCCGGGGATGAAGAT
This sequence comes from Serratia sp. PL7, assembly GCF_945957435.1. Lineage (NCBI taxonomy): Bacteria > Pseudomonadati > Pseudomonadota > Gammaproteobacteria > Enterobacterales > Yersiniaceae > Serratia > Serratia sp. PL7. The sequence continues at coordinate 161,198 of NZ_CAMFLB010000010.1, forward strand.
TTTCCCCGGCACTCCTCAGAGGGCGCAACTTGTTGCGCCCCTTCTGTTTTAGCGCTGTGCTTCGCCACCCAAGGCTTCGATGGTGTTGCTGATCAAGGCCGCCAGTTCGCTGGTCATCAGGATGAAGTCGGCATCGAAACGCTGGGCAAAATCTTCACGATCGATATCATCGTTCTGATCGCGCAGCGTATCGGCAAACTTCAGGCGCTTGAGTGAGCCGTCGTCGGCCAGCACCAGTTGAATGCGTTCCTGCCAATCTACCGCCAGCTTGGTCACCAGCTTGCCAGCTTCGATATGCACGGCAATCTCATCGCTGATCAGGTTCTGCTTCTTACAGCGGATCACTCCGCCTTCTTCCAGAATGGCCTTCAGTTCGGCCTCATCCTGAATGATAAAACCGGCTGGCAGTTCGCCGGAGCGGACCCATTCGGTCAGCGTCAGCTCGATCGGGCTTTCCATGGTCAAAGGTACCACCGGCAGAGAGCCCAGGCTCTTACGCAGCAGCGCCAGCATATCTTCGGCGCGTTTGGCGCTGGCGGCATCGACCATAATCAGGCCGTTAACGGTATCGATCCACATATAGGTCTGGTTGAAGCGGCTGAAGGCGCGTGGCAGCAGGCTGTGCAGCACTTCATCTTTCAGGGAGTCTTTCTCGGTTTTTTTCAGCTTGCGGTGCTGCTCGCCTTCCAGTTTTTCGATCTTGGCCTGTAGCTCTTGTTTCAGTACCGGAGAGGGCAGGATCTTCTCTTCTTTACGGGCGCAAATCATGATCTGGCCGTTAACCGCGTGCGTCAGTGCGTCGCTGTGAGAACCCATCGGGGAAACCCAGCCGGTTTTCGCCATGTCCTGGCTGCCACACGGGGTGAAGGCAAAGGCGCTGAGCTGTTTTTCCATTTCATCCGCAGTTAGCGCAACGTCGCGGCTCAAACGGTAAACCATCAAATTCTTAAACCACAGCATAATGTTATCCCAGGCTGGGCGTGCATTTGGCACGCAGATTCATCAAAAGCAGGGCGGCATAATAACGAATTGACGCTGAAAAATCGCCTCATTCCCGCTGATTTGCGTCCGCTGCCGCGTTTCACACAGCCAGATAGGGAAATTGCCATTGGTGTCACATTCGGTGAGCGTGGCGTGAGCCGGGCTATGCGCTACACTGGGCGGCAAGTTTGTTGTCGTGCTGAATTGGGGAGAGAAATTGTGCGTATTGGTATCGATCTGGGTGGCACCAAAATTGAAGTAATTGCGTTAGCCAACGACGGCGCGGAGCTGTTCCGCCATCGTATTGCCACGCCTCGTCACGATTATCAACTGACGCTTGAGGCTATCTGCGGGCTGGTGACGCTGGCGGAGGCAAAAACCGGCCAGCAAGGCTCGGTGGGCGTGGGGATCCCTGGGACGCTGTCGCCCTTTACCGGCCTGGTAAAAAATGCCAACTCCACCTGGCTGAATGGTCAACCGCTGGATAAAGATCTTTCCGCTATGTTGCAACGTGAAGTGCGGCTGGCTAACGATGCCAACTGCCTGGCGGTATCAGAAGCCACCGATGGGGCCGCCGCCGGAAAACCAACCGTATTTGCGGTAATTATTGGTACCGGATGTGGGGCTGGGGTAGCGATTAATGGCCAGGTACATGCCGGGGGCAACGGTATTTCCGGCGAGTGGGGCCACAATCCGCTGCCGTGGCTGGATGAAGACGAGCTGCGTTTTCGCGCCGAGGTGCCCTGTTACTGTGGCAAGCAAGGCTGTATAGAAACCTTTATCTCCGGTACCGGTTTCGCTACCGATTATGCGCGGCTGAGTGGTCAGGCGCTGAAAGGTCACGAGATTATGGCGCTGGTGGCACAACAGGATGCGGTGGCAGAGTTGGCTATTCAGCGTTACGAAATGCGGCTGGCAAAGTCACTGGCTCACGTGATCAATCTCTTTGACCCGGATGTGATCGTCCTGGGCGGCGGCATGAGCAACGTGGAGCGGCTGTATCAAACGGTGCCGTCACTGGTGAAACCCTGGGTATTTGGCGGCGAGTGCGAAACGCCAATCCGTAAGGCGATACACGGTGATTCCAGCGGTGTACGCGGTGCCGCCTGGCTCTGGCCACAGGTCTAACAAACCTTCGTAGGGCGCACATGCTGCGCCCGTTGTGAACCCCAGTCTCAGTCCTTCGGCGTGTAATCTTTCTCGCTTTCGCTGCGTACCCGCTCGATATGGATGGTCAGAAACAGCATCTCTTCGCTGGTCAGTTGATGCTGGTAACTCTTCTCGATGTGCTGGTTGATCTTGCCAGCACAGGCGAATGACTCGCGGTATTTCTCCTTCACTACCTGATACAGCGAATCGTCCTCGCTGTTGACGTAATTCTTGCCTAGCAGGCGCTGGGCAAAGAATTTCAGGTGGGTGACAAAACGATGGTAGCTGAGGGTTTCCTCGTTGTAGTCAAAACGGAAATGATATTTGACGATATTGAGGATCTCCTGCATCACGCGGGTGATATGCAGGGTGTTGTGCATTTCATCATTGAGCTGCGCGTTGACCAGGTGCAGGGCGATAAACCCAGCTTCGTCTTCCGGCAACGTAGTTTCCAGGCGCTGGGCGATGATGGTTAACGCCTCAAGCCCGATGGCAAACTCGTTTGGATAGAGTTTCTTGATCTCCCACAGCAGCGCGTTCTTGATATCCAGCCCTTGCGCGTGGCGTTGCAGCGCAAAATGGATATGGTCGGTCAGCGTGATGTAGACAATGTTATGCAGTTTCCCCGGCAGCCGCTCGCGGGCGAGGGTGATGATCTTGTCTGCGGTGGTCACACATGCCAGCGGGATCTCCGCCAGCAGTTCTTTGTAGCGTTCGCTCATTTCGCCACTGTTGAGGGTGAACACCTTTTCAATCAGGCTGTCATCCACACTTTCCCCGGCTTTCTTTTGAAAGCCAATGCCACGCCCCATAACCACCGTTTCTTCCTGATGGTCATTCAGCGTAATCACTACGTTATTATTGAGTATTTTAGCGATTTTCATGGCTATTCCCGGCCCGCTGAAAACGAAAAAACCCGACGTCCAGGAGCGATCCCGGAGGTCAGGTTTTGCCTGTATGCACAGTGACAATCCTGTAATCATTATCATGATAACCGTTGTCGGCTCTGGCTCAATGCTTTTCAGCCTGTACTGTCGCCGCGATCACACTTCTGGTCGTAGTTACCTCTTGACGTAAACCTCAGTCGCGGTCATTCGATGCGAAACTGCGCGTCCAGTCGGCTGACTCCCAGCCCATTGACCTTTTTCACCTTAATCTGCACCGGGATACGCTCCTTCATCGCCTCCACGTGGCTGATCACGCCGATGGTTTTGCCAGTGGCGTTAAGGCTGTCCAAGGCATCTAGCGCGGTATCCAGCGTCTCGGCGTCCAGCGTGCCGAAGCCCTCGTCCAGGAACAGCGAATCGATGCTGGTCTTGTGGCTGACCAGATCGGACAAGGCCAGCGCTAGCGCCAGACTCACCAGGAAGCTTTCACCGCCGGAAAGGGTACGGGTGTCGCGCAGGGCATCGGCCTGCCAGGTATCAACCACCTGTAGCTCCAGCGCATCACTGGTTTTGCGCTGCAACAGATAGCGCCCGTGCAGGCGGCCAAGCTGGTTGTTGGCCAGATACACCAGGTGATCCAGGGTCAGGCCCTGAGCGAACTTGCGGAACTTGTCGCCCTCCTTGGAGCCGATAAGCTGGTTGAGCAGGCTCCAGTCGTCATACTGCTGTTGGCTTTGGGCGATCTGTTCGAACAGGGACTGTTGATTGAGGCGGCGCTCGGCATCGCTGCTCAGTTGGTTGCGCACCTCGCCTTGGCGCAGCTGTAGTGTTTTCAGCCGCTCTGCCAGTTCGCCGAGCGCGGTGGTGAGTTGCTCAACATTAACCTGGGTTTCATCCAGTTCCGCAGGGCGATCCAGCCGGTGCTGTTCCAGAGCTTGTACGGCCTGCGCCAACAGCGTTGTGGCCCGCACCTGGCGCTCCTGCAACTGCTCTTTGTGCTGCTGTAAGCGCTGGCGTACGTCGTCATCCAGTAGCGCGGCGTTGAATGCGGCCTCATCGTCGAAGGTACTGCTAGCCAAGGCCTGCTGCCACTGTTGCTCGGCCTGTTGTCCCCGTTCGGCTTGCTGTTGCTGTTGTTGCTGCAAACCGACCCACTGGCCAGCCAGGCGATCGCGCTGCTCCTGGGCTTTGTGCAATAGCTCAGTAGCCTGCTGCAAGGCGTGCTCTGCGGCGATTTGTGCCGTGCGTAACTGCTCACGGGCTTCAGCCACCGTTCGCTCACCAAACAGCGCGATGCGTTCGTTACGCTGTGCCAGCAGCTGAGTTTCATTCGTCAGGCACTGCTGTTGCCACTGTGCCAATTGGCGTTGAGTTTCCTGCTGATTTTTCTGCAGCAGCTCAAAGCGCTCATTCAGCCGCGCCGTTTCCTGTTGCGAACTTTGCTGTTCGGTTTGCAGGGCATTCAGGGCATCCTTCGCAAGCTGTACGGCCTTGGCGAGCCGTTCGTGCTGCAACAGCAGTTGCTGACCGGCCTGTTCCTCACTATCGCAAGCCTCCAGCCAGGCGGTTAACCGGGCGCTGTCTTGCAGCGTAAAGTCGAAGGCCAAGGGGGCGCTGAGGGTCTGCCAGCTTTGCAGATGGCTTTCCTGCTGCTCAAGTTCCTGGTTCAACTGCGTTTGCAGGCGTTGCTGCTGCTCTTTCAGGCTTTCACTGCGTGCGCGCAGCTCTGTTCCTTTAGTGTGCAGCTCTTCGGTTTGGGCGCGCAATTGAGCGACGCGCTGTTCCGTTTCCGACGGTTTGACGGCCTGATATTGCTCGATCGCCGGATGCTGTGTGGAGCCGCACAGCGGGCAGGGGGCATCGGTTTGCAGACGCGCCCGTTCGGCTTCCAGACTGACGATGCGCTTTTCCAGTTCGAGCGTTTTCTCAACGTCTGTCAGATGCGCTTTTTGCTGTTTATACTGCTGGCGCACCGCATCGAGCTGGGTTTCTACTTCGGTCAGCTGTTTTTGGCGCGTAGTGAATTCGAGCCGGTGCTGCTCAAGGCGCTGTTGGTTCTGCTGGAACAGTAAGGCCAGTTTGGACAACTGTTGACGAACCGGGCGCAAGCCACTCAGTTCGGCCTGGCGGTGACGCAGTTTCTCCTGTGGGGATTGCGCCTCTAACGTGGCTTGCTGCTGGAGTTGGCTATCCAGCGCCGCCGTGAGTTCAAGCTGCCTGGCCTGATATTGACCCGCCAGGGTAGCCAGTTGGCCGCGTCTTTCGGTGAGTTGTTCCAGCGTGCGCCGCAGCTCTTCGCTCTGCCGCTGGCTCTCCGCATGCTGTTTACGCGCTTCTGCCAGTTGGTTTTGTGACTGAGCAATCTGATGATCGAGCGGCAACACCTTGTCATCTATCAGCGTTTGCTGCTGTTGCTGATGTTCCGCCTGGGCTTGTCTGGCCTTTTGCGACTGCTCCAACTGCTGCTGTAACGGGATTAGTTCGGCCAATTGCCGCTCTTGCTGCTGAGCCAACTGTTCGATCTGTTGCTGCAACGCCAAACTATCCCGCTGACAACGATTACGCTCATTGAGCAACGGGCGCAGTTTCTCGGCAGGCTCACTGCGAGCTAACTGTTGCAACTGCGGTTCGGACAGTTGAAACTCCTGCTGCACAACAGCCAACTGTTGCTGATAATCCTGAGTCTGTTGCTGGATGGTTTGCCAGCGTTGTAGCCAGCTCAACTGATGCTGTTGCTGCTGCGCCTGTTGGCTAAGAAGCTGCTCTTCAGCTCCGAGTTCCCCGAGCTGGTTTTCCAGCACCTGGCGCTGCTCATCATTGAGCAGTTCAATCCCGCTGGCTCGATGATGTAAAGCGTCCAGATCGCTTTTCGCCTGCTTGTGCTGTTCGAAGACCTGTGCCGATAGCCGCCCATAAATCTCGGTGCCGGTCAGTTCTTCCAGCAGTTCGGCACGCTCGTTGGCCTTGGCGTTCAGGAAGGCGGCGAACTGGCCCTGCGACAGCATCATCGACTTGGTGAAGCGGCCAAAATCCAGCCCGGTGATTGCGGCAATCAGCTCTTTTTTATCGGAAATTTTATCCGCCAGGATTTTGCCGTCTGCCCGCAGTGCCAGCTCCACCTTGGGAGCCTGCAGGTTGCCGTCCGGATCGTTTTTCGCCCGGCGTTGGCTCCAGAAGGCGCGATAGCCGACGCCTTTGACCTCAAACTCCACTTCGGCCAGCGATTCGGCGGTATGGCGGGTCATCAATTCGTTCTGGCTGGCGCTGACTTCCAGGCGCGGCGTCTGGTGATAAAGTGCCAGGCAGATGGCATCCAGCAGGGTGGTTTTACCTGCTCCTGTGGGGCCGGTGATGGCAAACAGGCCGTTGCTGGCGAAGGGTTCCGCCGTGAAGTCGATTTTCCACTCGCCCTGTAGCGAGTTGAGGTTTTTCAGCCTTAGGCTCAGGATCTTCATGCCGATGGCTCCTCATGCTGATGCAAGGTTTCCACCACCTGCTGGAACATCTGCCGCATCTGCTGTTGGCGCGGTTCGGCCATCTCGGCTTCCAACGCCAAGCGGCGCTCGAAGACTTCGCCGACGCTTAACTCATTCAAGGTTTCTTTATCCTGCTGGGCAATGGTCTGGCTACGTTGCTCTTTACTGCGCCGCAGCAGCACCACTTCAACCGGTAAATCTTCCGCCAGCTGTTGGATGCGGCGCTGAATATCGCTGAGGTAATCCTGAGTGGCTACTTCGATATCCAACCAAACCGGGAGTTCGCCCTGATAATCGGCAAACTGCTGTAATTGAGCCTCTATTTGCTGCAAATCACCTTTGATCAGCTGCATGGGCTGGAAGATGGGGATCTCCAATGGTGTGATCTGTTGCAGCACACCGTCGGCAAAATCGACCAGAAACACGCTTTTGGCTTTGCCTAACTCGTCAAAACTCAGTGGGATTGGCGAACCGCTGTAGCGGATATGCTCGGATTTGGCGACGTTCTGCGCGCGATGGATATGCCCCAACGCAATGTAATCGGCAGGGGGGAACGCCTGGGCCGGAAAGGCGTCTAGCGTGCCGATATAGATATCCCGTACCGAATCCGAGGTGGTGACGCCCACGGTGGTCAAATGGCCTGTGGCGACGATCGGCAGTGGCAAACCCAACGCATCGCGGCGCGTACAGGCCGCCTGATACAGGTTTTGGTAATGTTCGGCGATGGCTTCTTGCAGAGCTTGCTGCTTTTGGTTGCCAGACTCACCGGCGCGGCTGGTGAGCAGATCCCGTGGGCGCAGGAACGGAATGGCGCAAAGTACCGCACCTGGTTGGCCATCAAGCTGATTGAGCACCACGATTTGCTGCTCAAGCTCGCTTTGCGCGTTGGCAATCACGGTGGTATTCAGGCAGGAAAGCAGCTCACGTGATTCGTTCAGCGTGGCCACGGAATCGTGGTTGCCGCCCAGCACCACCAGTTGGCAGCCAGTGCGTTGCAGCTCCACCACAAAGCGATTGTACAGTTCACGGGCGTAGCTGGGTGGGGAGCCGGTATCGAATAAATCGCCTGCGACGATCAGCGCATCCACCCGCTGCTGTTCCACCTGTTCGATCAGCCAACGTAAGAAGGCCTGATGCTCGGCGGCGCGGCTTTTGGTGAAAAAGTACTGGCCCAAATGCCAGTCGGAGGTATGGATCAGGCGCATAGGTCTTCCATCGCTAACAGGATGATAAGGGCGTAAATGGGCCTTATCGTAACTCAAGCATGATGATATTTCTTTAACGTCAGAAATAATCGCTATGCTTACTGCGATCGACCGGGCTTTTTTTTCATAAAAGTGTCACAAAACTGACGCATAATGGCGACCGCAATCAACTGAGATCGCTAACACATTGGCAGGATTGACGATGGCAAGACGCATACTGGTGGTGGAAGACGAAGCGCCGATCCGTGAGATGGTGTGCTTTGTGTTGGAACAGAATGGTTACCAACCGTTGGAAGCCGAGGATTATGACAGTGCCGTTACGCGCCTGTCTGAGCCGTTCCCTGATTTGGTGTTACTGGACTGGATGTTACCGGGTGGTTCCGGCATTCAGTTTATCAAGCATATGAAGCGCGAGGCGATGACCCGGGATATCCCGGTGATGATGCTGACCGCGCGCGGTGAAGAAGAGGATCGGGTACGTGGCCTGGAGGTTGGTGCGGATGATTACATCACCAAACCTTTCTCACCCAAGGAGCTGGTGGCACGTATCAAGGCGGTGATGCGCCGTATTTCACCAATGGCAGTAGAAGAAGTGATTGAAATGCAGGGGTTAAGCCTGGATCCTTCCTCGCACCGGGTGATGGCCAATGAGCAGGCGCTGGAGATGGGGCCGACCGAGTTCAAACTGCTGCACTTCTTTATGACTCATCCGGAGCGTGTTTATAGCCGCGAACAGTTGCTTAATCACGTCTGGGGCACTAACGTTTATGTGGAAGACCGCACCGTTGATGTGCATATCCGCCGGCTGCGTAAGGCGCTGGAGACCAGTGGTCATGACAAGATGGTTCAAACCGTTCGCGGCACCGGTTATCGGTTCTCAACGCGCTACTGATCGCACAGCGCTGGAGAGGTTACCGTGCTAGAACGTTTATCGTGGAAGAGGCTGGCGCTGGAGCTGGCCCTTTTTTGCCTGCCTGCCTTATTGCTGGGGCTGATTTTCGGTTATCTGCCCTGGCTGCTATTGGTTTCGGTGCTGGCCGCGCTGGCCTGGAACTTTTATAACCAACTCAAACTTTCCCACTGGCTGTGGGTAGACCGCAGCATGACGCCGCCGCCGGGCCGCTGGAGCTGGGAACCGCTGTTCTATGGCCTGTACCAGATGCAGCAGCGTAATCGCCGCCGCCGCCGTGAGCTGGCGCTGTTGATCAAACGCTTTCGCAGTGGGGCCGAATCCTTACCGGATGCGGTAGTGATGACCACCGTTGAGGGCAATATCTTCTGGTGCAACGGCCTGGCCCAGCATCTGCTGGGCTTTCGCTGGCCGGAAGATAATGGCCAACACATCCTTAACCTGCTGCGCTATCCGGAATTCAGCCATTATCTGCAACAGCAAGAATTTACCCGGCCGCTGACGCTACAGCTGAATAACGAGCACTTTGTCGAATTCCGTATCATGCCCTATTCCGAAGGCCAACTGCTGATGGTGGCCCGAGATGTGACCCAGATGCGCCAACTGGAAGGGGCTAGGCGCAACTTCTTCGCCAACGTCAGCCATGAGTTGCGTACGCCGCTAACGGTGTTGCAGGGCTACCTGGAGATGATGAGCGATGAAGAGCTGGATGGTTCGCTGCGTGGCAAAGCCTTGGGCACCATGCAAGAGCAGACCAAACGCATGGATGGCCTGGTGAAGCAGTTGCTTACGCTCTCCAGGATCGAGGCTGCACCAAACGTGGATATGAACGAGAAGGTGGATATTCCGTTAATGCTGCGGGTATTGCAGCGTGAGGCGCAGTCGCTCAGCGGTGGTAATCACCAGATCAATTTCCGGGTGAACGAAAATCTGCAGGTGTTCGGTAACGAGGATCAACTGCGTAGTGCGGTTTCCAATCTGGTGTACAACGCCGTCAACCATACTCCGGTGGGCACCAATATCGAAGTGAGTTGGCAGCAGACGCCGCAGGGGGCTCAGTTCCAGGTCAGTGATAACGGGCCGGGCATTGGTGCCGAACATATTCCGCGCCTGACCGAGCGTTTCTATCGCGTGGATAAAGCGCGTTCGCGCCAGACCGGCGGCAGTGGGCTCGGGTTGGCCATCGTGAAGCATGCGCTCAGCCATCATGATTCACGGCTGGAGATCCTCAGCGAGCCAGGCATTGGCACCCGTTTTATCTTTACCTTGCCTAACCGGTTGATTGTTCCCGCGGCTTTAGCAGAGAATGCGGTGAAAAATTAACAGGTAACCCGCCATGAATCGATTTACCCAAGCTTTGCTGCTTTGCCTACTGTTGTTGGTTGGCCGCGGGGCCGTGGCTGCTCCGGATGGCATGCTTTCCGGCAACCTGTCCAGCGTGGGCTCCGATACCCTTGCCAACCTGATGGCGCTGTGGGGGCAGGATTTCAGCCGACACTATCCCAACGTGAACCTGCAACTGCAGGCTGCCGGTTCCTCGACGGCACCCACCGCATTGGCGGCAGGAGCGGCGCAGCTTGGGCCAATGAGCCGGCCAATGAAGGCGGCGGAAGTGTCGGCGTTTGAGCACCGCTATGGCTATGCGCCGCTGGCGGTGCCGGTCGCGGTTGATGCGCTGGTGGTGCTGGTGCATCAGGACAATCCGCTACGTGGCTTGAACCTGCAACAGCTGGATCAAATCTTTTCCGCTACCCGCCGCTGCGGGGAAAACACGCCGATTAACCGCTGGGGAGAGCTGGGGCTGCAGGGCAGCTGGCAGCAACGTGCCTTGCAACGCTTTGGCCGCAATTCCGCCTCGGGTACCTATGGGTATTTCAAACTGCGCGCGTTATGCGGTGGTGATTTTATGGCGCGAGTGAATGAACTGCCGGGGTCGGCCTCGGTGGTGCAGGCGGTGGCCGGATCGTTAAACGGCATTGGCTATGCCAGCATCGGTTTTCGTGCCAGCGGGGTGCGGTTGTTGCCTCTGGCAGAAACGGGTGACCGTTATATTGAACCTAGCGAAACCAACGTGCGTAACGGCAGCTATCCGTTGGCGCGCTACCTGTATATCTATATCAACAAAGCTCCCAACCAGCCGCTGGAACCCCTGACGGCGGCGTTCCTCGACCGAGTGCTGTCTGCGCAGGGGCAGGATCTGGTTAATCACGACGGTTATTTGCCGCTGCCGCCAGCTACGCTGCGCAAAACCCGCACGCTTCTGGGGCTGGATTAGTCCGGCCAACTTGAATTTAATTCAACACCAATGAAAATTTCTCCATTGCCGAGTAACCGGTGACATGAAAGGATGCACTCAAGCGGTGTAGACGTCTGGATGTCTATTTGTAACCCAGCGTAATAATTCAACTTGTCAATGATTGGAACTGATGGCGACTAGCCCTCAGTGCATCATCGGAGCAGAACATGTCCAAAGCCAGCCATGCCTTTCACGCCGACGTTGTCGGTAGCCTGTTGCGCCCTGCGGCGCTGAAAACGGCCCGTCAGCAGTTTCAGAATGGTGAGATCGACGCGGCCCAGCTGCGCGCAGTAGAAAACGAGCAAATCCGCCATATTGTCGGCAAACAGCAAGAGATCGGCTTACAGGTCGTGACCGATGGCGAGTTTCGCCGCGCCTGGTGGCACTTCGACTTCCTTGAGGGGCTTGATGGTGTAGAAGGCTACGACGTGGAGCAGGGCATTCAGTTTAACGGAGTGCAAACCAAGGCCCGCAGCATCAAGGTGACCGGCAAACTGGGCTTTAGCAACCATCCGATGCTGGAGGATTTCCGTTTCCTGAAAAGCGTAGCCGGTGATGCGGTACCGAAGATGACCATCCCGAGCCCGAGCGTGCTGCATTTCCGCGGTGGCCGTAAGGCGATCGACCCGCTGGTGTACCCGGATCTGGATAGCTACTTTGACGATCTGGCACAAACCTACCGCGATGCGATCAAAGCCTTTTACGACGCAGGCTGCCGCTACCTGCAGCTCGACGATACCGTCTGGGCCTATCTGTGCTCCGACGATCAGAAGCGCCAGATCCGCGAGCGGGGTGAAGATCCTGAGCAATTGGCCCGTACCTACGCAGAGGTTCTGAATAAAGCCATCGCCGGTAAACCGGAAGACTTGACCATTGGTCTGCACGTTTGCCGTGGTAACTTCCGTTCCACCTGGATCTCGGAAGGTGGCTATGAGCCAGTGGCGGAAATCCTGTTTGGCCAGGTCAATATTGATGCCTTCTTCCTGGAATATGATAACGAACGATCTGGCGGTTTTGAGCCACTGCGTTTTATCAGGCCGGGCAAGCAGCAGGTGGTGCTAGGGTTGATCACCACCAAGACTGGTGATCTGGAAGATCCGGCGGTGGTGCAACAACGCATCAAGGAAGCAACGCAGTTCGTCGATATTAAACAGCTCTGCCTGAGCACGCAGTGTGGCTTTGCCTCTACCGAAGAGGGCAACAGTCTGAGTGAGCAGCAGCAGTGGGATAAGCTACGTAGCGTGGTCAATATCGCAGCGTCGGTCTGGTAAGCGCCAGTAAAATGAGCACATGACACGCGTATGGTGTCTGGTTATTGGTGTTTTCACGCACAATGTAACCATTTGTTTCACATTTCGTGAGTGATGTGCTCAAAAATAATACAAATCATGTAGTGCATATTTATTGATAACCCCTATGTTCGACTGGATGAGAGATATTATCTGGACGATCACTCTGCTTTCCGTCCTGCGTATTGCCTTTTGGCACTATAAACGTTTAACTTGACCCCCATTGCCGGACTAAACCTCCATTTTCCTCAGCATTCTGCGTTGATTGCGACCTGGAATTCAGCAGGGGAAAAAACGTCTAAAAATCTGCTCGTCATCATGAGTATTCGCCTTTATCAAGGTCAGACGCTGCTATTGCGCGCTGTCTGTTGCCTATGGGTATCACGATGAGAGAGCAGGCCGGCAACCGAACCGAAGTGGGGCACTTTTGCCACCATGCTTATCGGCAATTTTTTATTTCAACAGGCAGCACAACAGATTATGAGTCATCGTTTAGCGTCAAAAGATATTCTGGCTTTGGGTTTTATGACCTTTGCCTTATTCGTCGGAGCCGGGAACATCATCTTCCCGCCGATGGTGGGTTTGCAGTCTGGCGAACACGTCTGGACTGCGGCGATTGGTTTCCTGATCACCGCTGTAGGTCTACCGGTGCTGACCGTGATTGCCCTGGCTCGCGTTGGCGGCGGCGTTGATGCACTAAGCTCACCGATTGGCCGTAGCGCCGGTCTGCTGCTGGCAACGGTGTGTTACCTGGCCGTTGGCCCGCTGTTTGCCACCCCGCGCACCGCGACCGTTTCCTTTGAAGTTGGTATTGCGCCGTTGACCGGTGACGGTGCCATGCCGTTGTTCATCTATAGCCTGGTCTATTTTGCGCTGGTGATTGGCATCTCGCTCTATCCGGGCCGCCTACTTGATACCGTTGGCCATATTCTGGCACCGTTGAAGATCGTGGCGTTGGCCGTGCTGGGTATTGCCGCAGTGATGTGGCCTGCTGGGACGCCGATCCCGGCGGTAGATGCCTACCAAACCGTGCCGTTCTCTTCCGGCTTTGTTAACGGCTATCTGACGATGGATACGCTGGGCGCCATGGTGTTCGGTATCGTGATCGTTAACGCCGCACGTTCTCGTGGGGTGAAGGACGCTGGTCTGCTGACCCGTTATACCATCCTGGCTGGTTTGATCGCCGGTGTGGGCCTGACGCTGGTCTATCTGAGCCTGTTCAAGCTGGGCTCCGGCAGTGGCGTGTTGACGCCGGATGCGACTAATGGCGCGGTAGTGCTGCATGCCTACGTGCAAAATACCTTCGGCGGCCTGGGCAGCTTCTTCCTGGCGGCGCTGATCTTCATCGCCTGTATGGTGACCGCGGTGGGCCTGACCTGTGCCTGTGCGGAGTTCTTCGAGCAATACCTGCCGTTCTCTTACAAAACGCTGGTATTCATTCTCGGCCTGTTCTCGATGGTGGTGTCCAACCTCGGCCTGAGCCACCTGATCCAGATTTCGATCCCGGTGCTGACTGCGATCTATCCGCCTTGCATCGTGCTGGTGCTGCTGAGTTTCACCCTGCGTTGGTGGAGCAGTGCATCACGTATTGTTGCGCCGGTGATGTTAGTCAGCCTGTTGTTTGGTATCCTTGATGCGGTGAAAGCGTCCAACTTCCAGCATTTGATGCCAGAATGGACCAATCACCTGCCGCTGGCGGCGCAGGGGCTGGCATGGTTGCCACCTTCGCTGCTGATGCTGGTACTGGTCGCGATTTATGATCGGGTTTTTGCACGCAGCCAAGTGACTGCTCACCCTTAAACCTACGGTCTGAATTTTAGGCCACGGACTTGTCCGTGGCTTTTTTACGTTTAAATAAAGACGGGTCATTTTCATGCAACAACAGTCACCCACCGCTGCTCCAGCCAATAAGCTCAAACGTGGCCTCAGCACGCGCCACATTCGTTTTATGGCCTTGGGCTCGGCCATTGGTACCGGTCTGTTTTACGGCTCTGCAGAGGCCATCAGAATGGCAGGCCCCAGCGTCCTGCTGGCTTATCTGATCGGCGGTATCATTGCCTTTATCATCATGCGCGCGCTGGGCGAAATGTCGGTGAATAACCCGCAGGCCAGCTCGTTCTCGCGCTATGCCCAGGATTATCTCGGGCCGATGGCTGGTTACATTACCGGTTGGACCTATTGCTTTGAAATCCTGATTGTTGCCATTGCCGACGTGACGGCCTTCGGCATCTACATGGGCGTCTGGTTCCCGGAAGTGCCGCATTGGATCTGGGTGTTGAGCGTGGTGCTGATTATCGGTGCCATCAACCTGATGAGCGTGAAGGTGTTCGGTGAACTGGAGTTCTGGTTCTCGTTCTTCAAGGTGGCGACCATTATCATCATGATCGTCGCCGGTATCGGCATCATCGTCTGGGGCATCGGCAACGGGGGGCAACCGACCGGGATACACAACCTGTGGGTTAACGGCGGCTTCTTCAGTAACGGCTTTATTGGCATGATCCTGTCGCTGCAACTGGTGATGTTTGCCTACGGTGGGATTGAAATCATTGGCATTACCGCCGGTGAAGCCAAAGATCCTAAAGTGTCGATCCCCAAAGCCATCAACTCGGTACCTTGGCGTATCCTGGTGTTCTACGTCGGGACGCTGTTCGTCATCATGTCTATCTATCCGTGGAACCAGGTGGGGACCAACGGTAGCCCGTTTGTGCTGACCTTCCAGCATATGGGGATCACCATTGCGGCAGGTATCCTTAACTTCGTGGTGATCACCGCCTCACTGTCGGCGATTAACAGCGACGTGTTCGGCGTTGGCCGTATGATGCATGGCTTGGCGGAGCAGGGGCATGCCCCGCAGGTGTTCAGCAAAATCTCCAAACGTGGTATTCCGTGGGTGACTGTAGTGGTGATGATGGCGGCCATGCTGATCGCCGTGTATCTCAACTACATCATGCCGGAAAGCGTGTTCCTGGTGATTGCTTCACTGGCGACCTTTGCCACCGTGTGGGTGTGGATCATGATCCTGTTCTCTCAGATCGCTTTCCGCCGCAGCTTGAGCAAGGATCAGGTCAGCAAGCTGGCGTTTCCACTGCGCGGTGGGGTATTCACTTCAGTGGTTGCCATCATCTTCCTGGTGTTTATCATCGGCCTGATCGGTTACTTCCCAACGACGCGTATTTCCCTGTATGCCGGGCTGGTGTGGGTCGCAGTGCTGTTACTGGGCTACTACATCAAGGTGAACCGCCAGAAAAAGCGAGCCGTATTGACGCAGTAAGATTGTCCCTCACCCCAACCCTCTCCCACAGGGAGAGGGAGCTGTCCTGAGCGCGTAGTTAGCCCGTGCGGTTTCGGAAAGCAGAGGGTAAGAACAAGAAAGGCAAGATATTACGCAAAGCAATCAACTAGCTCTATCGGTTCCATTGGGAGAGGGTGAGAGGAGTAGACTGAAGACAACGCTCCTCACTACTGTATTAATATGTTTTCCTCTTCCGTATCGCCATCACCGGCCGCTCTGGCCTCCATCACCAAACTGCTTTCGCATAACCGTTCTTCCCTCCCTTCTCCAGAGCAGCGTGCCAGTACTTCGCGAATATCCATCATACTGCTGCTCAAGGCGCTGAGCGCTGGTTGCAATGTGCGGCTCATCTGGCTTTCGTCCAGGGTGGCGCTGTGCAGGTAGCCAGCAAACATCAGCGTGGCCAATAAGGTGATCAGACGGTGTTTTGACGATGTTAACAAGATGCCTGCTCCGAACAGTAAAATGGCGTGTGGGTATTAATAGCCATTCGGCGGCAGAAAGAAAGTCAGAGGAGATATCTGTTGGCAATCGGTTGAAGATAATTACCAACAGAAATAATTTCGTCAGGTTACGTCAGGGGGTATTGGGCGCGGGCTGCAGGTTTGCCAGCATGCTGCGCATGTCGTTGCCGCTTGGCGTCTGGTGAATGCGCAAATCGAATTCGCCGATCACCGCCAGCAGATGATCGAAGATATCCGATTGAATCCCTTCGTATTCTGCCCACACCGTCGTGTTGGTAAAGGCGTAAATCTCCAGCGGTAACCCTTCCGGCGTTGGCGCCAGTTGGCGCACCATCAGCGTCATATTCTGGTGGATACCCGGGTGCGAACGTAAATAAGCCACCAGATAGGCGCGCAGGGTACCGACGTTGGTCAGGCGGCGGCCGTTAAGCGGCGAACTGAGGTCCACCTCGCTCTGCTGATTGTACTTACCCAGTTCCTGGGTTTTATCGTTCAGATAGCGTTGCAACAGGGGGTTGCGGTTGAGGCGTTCCCGCTCCTCTGACGTCAGGAAGTGCACGCTGGTGGTGTCGATATTGATGCTGCGCTTGATGCGGCGGCCACCGGATTCAGACATCGAACGCCAGTTCTTGAACGAATCAGAGATCAGTGCGTAGGTGGGAATGGTGGTGACGGTGTTGTCCCAGTTTCTGACCTTGACCGTGGTCAGGCCGATATCGGTGACCGCGCCGTCGGCACCGTATTTGGGCATCTCCAGCCAATCGCCAATTTTCAGCATATCGTTGGCCGAAAGCTGGATCCCGGCGACCAGGCCAAGAATGGGATCTTTAAACACCAACATCAAGACGGCCGTCATGGCCCCTAAACCGCTGAGTAACAGTAGCGGTGAGCGCCCCATCAGCAGTGAGATGATCATGATGCCAATAAAGATGGCGGCGACCAGTTTCACCCCCTGAAAGATGCCACGCAGCGGGAGTTGGTTGGCAAGCGGGCTTTGGCGCATCAGAGTCAACAGCGTGTCGAGCAGTGAGAACAACGTCAGCAGGGAGAATAACAGGATCCACACCTGCGCCGCAGTGACGATAATTGCCTGAGTCTGGCTGCCATTATGCAGCCACAGCACCGCCTGCACATTGATGATCACCCCTTGCAGCAGTAGGGCGGCACGCTGGAAGAGTTTATGTTGGGTGATGGCCTGCTGCCAGAGATGTTGTGAATGTTGGCCACGGCGCTGGATAGCGGTCAGCACCACGCGGTGCAGCACCAGATGGATCACCACGGAAATCAGTGCGATCAGCCCAAGCACCATCGCCAGCGACACCATGTCGGTGAATTCCAGCCCAATGCTTTCCAGCCATTGTCTTATTTGTTGTTGCATACCCGCTCCCTCCAAACTACGTAAAAAACATCCAATAAAGCTAAAACCCGTTAGCCTAAAGCTTATCGGGCATGATATGTGTCTGTTTACCCACTTTTACATTGTAAATCAGCATCTCCACCCCTCGGCTCATCCCCGAGTTTATGACTGAAAGAGGAGGGAGAAAGGTGCTCAACGTGGCATGGTGCGTGGCATTGCATTCGTCGTCGATTGGGTTTGCTACAACAGGAGAAAATTCATGCTAAATGCCTGGCATCAGCCGGTTCCACCCTTTGTGGTGAATAAGGGGCAGCGTCTGGAGATCGCTTTGTGGTTACAAAGTGATGAGTTGCCTGAACAGGTTTTTTTACGCGTCGAGCCAGACAATGAAGAGTGGTTGCTGATCATGAAGCCTAAGGCGGTAGAGGGGCTCTGGCGCTACCAGGCCAGCCTGACGCTGCACGAAGGGGAACCGGTACGGCGCTACTGTTTTAAACTGCTGTGGGCCGATCGTCAGCAGTGGTTTGGCCCGCAGGGCTGGTCGCTGACCCCTCCGGGGCAGCTGGCACAGTTTGCCGTAGATGAACCAGATAGCAGCCCAGGTTGGGTGGCCGATCAGGTGTTTTATCAGATTTTCCCCGATCGCTTTGCCAGCAGCGGCGGGGAGCATGGCATCCAGAGTGGCAGTTATCACCATTATGCCGCCGGAAGTGATGTGATACGTCTTGACTGGCAACACCCGTTGGAAGATGAGCATGCTGCTTCGACCTTTTACGGTGGCGATCTGGACGGCATCAGCGAGAAGCTGCCCTACTTGCAGAGGCTTGGTGTCACCGCCCTGTATCTGAACCCGATTTTCACCTCACCCAGCGTCCATAAGTACGATACCGAAGATTACTATCAGGTCGATCCCTACTTCGGCGGTAATGACGCCTTGCTGCGTTTGCGAGTAAGCACTCACAAGGTGGGAATGAAACTGGTGCTGGACGGCGTATTTAACCATACCGGCGACTCCCATCCTTGGTTCGATCGCTATCAACAGGCTGAGGGGGGCGCATGCCACCATCCCGATTCCCCGTATCGTGGCTGGTTCAACTTCTACCCGGACGGTAACGTGCTGAGTTGGAAGGGCAATACCAATCTGCCCAAGCTCAACTTTGCCGAACCGCAGGTGGTCGATACTATTTATCGGGCGGACAATAGCGTAGTACGTCATTGGTTACGCCCGCCGTACAGCATCGATGGCTGGCGGTTGGACGTGGTGCATATGCTGGGGGAAAACGGCGGTGCAGCGGGGAACCTACATCACCTGGCCGGAATGTATCAGGCAATCAAGCAAGAGAACCCAGATGCCTATGTGCTGGGCGAACATTTTGGCGACGCGCGCCGCTGGCTGCATGCCGGGGTTGAAGACGCCGCCATGAACTATATGGGCTTTGCCTTGCCGGTTAGGGCGTTTCTGGCCGGTGTCGACGTGGCTTATCATCCGGTGCTGCTGGATGCGGCAGACTGTGCGCAGTGGATGGACGGTTACCGGGCCGGATTGTCCCATAACCGCCAACTGATCCAGTTCAATCAGTTAGATAGCCACGACACGGCGCGTTTCTTGACCTTGCTGGATAACAATCCGCGCCGTATGCAGATGGCGGCGGTATGGCTGCTGGCGTGGATTGGCGTGCCTTGCCTGTATTACGGTGATGAAATTGGTCTGGATGGCGGCAACGATCCCTTCTGCCGCAAGACGTTCCCTTGGGACGAAAGCCAATGGGATCGGCCACTGTTGGCCTTGTTCAGCCGCCTGACGGCACTGCGTAAGCAGAGTAAGGCGTTACGCCGTGGCGGCTGCCAGGTGCTGTATGCGCAAGGAGAGACGCTGGTGTTTGTGCGTACTTACCAGCGGGAGCAGGTACTGGTGGCGTTGCAGCGCAGCGATAGTGGCGAAGTTGAACTGCCTTATAGCCCGCTGTTGCGAGAGGGTAAATGGCAGCTAGTGGAAGGGGAAGGCGAACGGGTTGCGCAGGAAGGTGGCTTGCGGTTGCAGTTGGCAGCCGAGTCGGCCAGCGTGTGGCGGCTACGTAGCTGACGTTTGCTAAAGGTTTACCCGCCAATCGGCGGGTAAACCTGATTCGTCAGTATCCCACTGCAGATCCAGCCGGACGGCGTACGTCATTGGCTCCGTACAGGTAGCCTTCACGGACGCGTCCAGAAACGGCAGAATCATTACCCGAGTTGGCCGGGCTGACACCCGCCGCGCCTGGTAATCCCACCAAAATCAGCTCTGCGGCGCCCCAAGGGGTTTGCTCAACCATCTTGTAGCCCATCTCCTTGAGGATTTTCAGCGTATCAGCAGAGACACCGCGTTGCTCGTAATAGACCTCATCCGGCAACCATTGATGATGGATCCTCGGGGCATCCACTGCTTCCTGCGGGGCCATGCCATGATCGATCACGTTCAGCGCAGTTTGTAGCGTGATGGTAATGATACGTGAACCGCCCGGCGAGCCGAGCACCATAAAGATTTTGTTGTCTTTGGTCACCAGCGTAGGGCTCATGGAGGATAGTGGGCGCTTACCGGGGGCGATGGCGTTGGCCGTTCCCTGCACCAGGCCATAGAGATTCTTCTCACCGACCTTGACGGTAAAATCATCCATCTCATCGTTGAGGAAGAAGCCGGTGCCCGGTGCGATCACCACGGCACCAAAACGGCCGTTGACGGTATAGGTGGTTGATACAGCATTCCCTTCATGATCGACAATCGAATAGTGGGTGGTTTCCGGCTTTTCGTGCGGCTCCATCCCCGGTTGTACATTGACGGAAGGCGTAGCCTGATTGGCGACGATTTTCTTACGGATCTCATCGGCGTAGCTTTTGCTCACCAGCCGATCGATCGGATTCTTGATAAACTCGGGGTCGCCGAGATAGGTATTGCGGTCCATATAAGCATGGCGCATCGCCTCGGTCATGGTGTGGATCGCCGCCGCTGAGTTAAAGCCCATGCTTTTCAGATCGTAACCCTCAACGATATTGAGGATCTCGCACAGTGTGACGCCGCCGGAGCTAGGCGGTGGCGCAGAGACGAATTTATAACCGCGATAGCTACAGGTTATCGGAGTAGCCTCGGTCACTTTGTAGTTGGCGAAGTCGGCGGCGGTGAGAATGCCTCCCCCCTGTTTGGCAGCAGCTTCAACCGCCTGCGGGATTTTTCCCTGATAGAACGCGGAGGGGCCTTCTTTGGCGATGGCTTCCAGCGTGTTAGCCAGGTCAGTTTGCACCAGGCGATCGCCCGGTTGCAGCGCAGAACCGTCTTTACGCAGGAAGATTTTGGCTGACTCCGGGTCTTGCTTGAAGCGTGCGACGGTGGTGTCGAGAATATCGGTATCGGCCCGCGTCAGGATAAAGCCCTCACGGGCCAGCCTGATGGCCGGTTCCATCACCTGTTCGCGGCTCAGCTTGCCGTACTTTTTACGTGCGGTCTCCATCCCCAGCACCGTTCCCGGTACGCCAGCGGCCAGATAACCGTACAGGCTGGCGTCTTTTTTCACCTTGCCTTGCGCATCAAGATACATGTCGGCACTGGCCGCCGCCGGAGCGGTTTCACGGAAGTTGATAAAGGTATCGGTGCCATCGGCCAGATGCAGAGTCATGAAACCGCCGCCGCCGATATTGCCGCAGCAAGGGTTAACTACCGCCTGGGCATAGCCAACCGCGACCGCAGCATCCACCGCGTTGCCCCCCATCTTGAGAATATCTACGCCGACCTGTGAGGCCAGATGCTGCGAGGTGACCACCATGCCATTTTGCGCTTCCACCGCCGGGTTTGAGGCGGCATATAGCTGGCTGCTGACCAGCAAGGCTGCCAAGGTCAGCGGTTGACTCCATTTTTGCAAAAACATAACGACTCCTGTGTTGATCCCTGTGTTTTTATTTGTCCCGCCGGTGTTGCAAAGCGCAGGCCAACCTATGAAGAGTAGCTATGGATAGGGAATACGACGGTAGGAGAAGTGAAAAATGTGAAGCGAAACAGGGGAGTATTGCACTGGAGGGGAGCGGTTGCACCGATTTTGGGCATAAAAAAAACCGGCCAGCAGGGCTGACCGGTTCTGACACTTACAGGCTGAAATTACAGCTTGGAAGCGTTCTCAGACAGGTATTTAGCTACGCCGTCTGGAGATGCGCCCATACCTGCTTTGCCTTTTTCCCACTGAGCTGGGCACACTTCGCCGTGCTCTTCGTGGAATTGCAGCGCGTCAACGGTACGGATCATTTCGTCGATGTTACGGCCGATTGGCAGGTCGTTGACGATCTGGGAACGAACAATGCCGTTCTTGTCGATCAGGAAAGAACCACGCAGGGCAACGCCCGCTTCTGGGTGTTCGATGCCGTAAGCTTTCTGAATTTCGCGCTTAACGTCAGCAACCATTGCGTATTTCACTTCACCGATGCCGCCTTTGTCGACAGGGGTTTTACGCCATGCGTTATGGACGAATTCTGAGTCGAAGGAAACGCCTACAACTTCAACGCCGCGCTTCTGGAACTCTTCATAGCGGTGATCGAAAGCGATCAGCTCAGAAGGACATACGAAGGTGAAGTCCATCGGCCAGAAGAACAGTACGGCTGGTTTGCCGTTCAGGTGCTTCTTCAGGTTGAAGTTTTCTACGATTTCGCCATTGCCTAAAACGGCTGCAGCGGTGAAGTCAGGGGCTTGACGAGTTACCAGGACCATAATTACTCCTGTAATAGTAGTTCAATGGGTTGATGTAAAAGCAGGGGCCAGTATAAGGGCCACCACTCGGTGAGGGAAGGGTGAAAGACCAATCAATGAGATAGCTTCCACCTATCAAACCGAGAGAATAAATTTAGCAGTCTTTCAAAATAACCTTTTCGTACAAAAGGGCAAGGACAAAAAGCCACATTCCGTTAACTGAATGAGTAATAGGGCTTTTTATCCAGCGATCACAATGACTTGTTTCTGGCCTGTTCCATCATTCGGGGATAAAACTGCCAGAACTGTGTTTCAAGCTGATGATACTGGTGCTCCACGTCGGCAAAGGAGCCAGCCAGTGCGGCCAGTCGTGGACGGCGGCTAGCCATACCCTCTAATACATCGCCGATAAACGGTAGCTCGGCGTAACGCTCCAACCAGCGTTCGGGCCAAAGATAGCTGTTCAGGTTCTGGAAGCGCTGTGGCGTTTGCGGCAGATGCGGCACAATCAGGTTACGAGCTTGCTGGGTGAAGCTCTGCAAACTGCACGTCGGCTCAAGCTGTTGCCAGTGGCGGGCCAGAAAGTGATCCCAAACCACGTCGAGCGTAATGGGGGCGACGCGGCGGAATTGCGGGCTGAAATAGTCGCGGCAGGCTTTGACTTCCGGTTGGATATCGGTCAAAACATCGACGCGCCGATGCATCATGATGCCAGCCACTACCGCCGGGTCGTAATCACCTGCGGGGTTGCCGCGCACGAAATCGGCGAGCAGGTTGCCAAGCAGCGAGCTTTCCGCAAGCTGGGCCAAATGGAGATGAGCGAGAAAATTCATCTGCCAACTATAACCCAAGTCATGCAATTCCTCCTTATTCCTTGCTGCTTGTCGCCCGCGGCTTTAGACTGTACCGCCTGTTTTTTCCCAATTAGCTAGCTGAAGAAGTGAATACCCATGCGCGTCGCCGATTTTTCTTTTGAGCTCCCCGAGTCTTTGATTGCCCGCTATCCACAGCCTGAGCGTAGCGGTTGCCGTTTGCTGCAGTTGGACGGGCCAAGCGGAGGCCTGACGCACGGCGTGTTCACCGATCTGCTGGATAACCTGGAAGCGGGCGATCTGCTGGTGTTCAACAATACCCGCGTGATCCCTGCGCGCCTGTTTGGCCGTAAGGTCAGCGGCGGCAAGATAGAAGTGCTGGTCGAGCGGGTGTTGGACGATCATCGGGTACTGGCCCATGTACGTGCCTCCAAATCACCCAAGCCGGGCACCGAACTGCTGCTGGGCGATGACGAAAGCATTGCCGCCACCATGGTCGCGCGCCATGACACGCTGTTCGAACTGCGCTTTAACGACGATCGTGACGTGTTCACTATCCTTAACGCGGTGGGCCATATGCCACTGCCACCGTATATCGATCGCCCGGATGAAGACGCCGACCGCGAACTGTATCAGACCGTCTACAGCGAAAAGCCGGGTGCCGTAGCGGCCCCGACGGCGGGCCTGCATTTTGATGAGCCGCTGTTGGCCGCGTTGCGCGCCAAGGGCATTGAGATGGCGTTTGTCACCTTGCACGTTGGCGCTGGCACCTTCCAGCCAGTGCGGGTGGAAACCATTGAAGAGCATGTGATGCATGCGGAGTATGCAGAAGTGCCGCAGGATGTGGTGGATGCGGTATTAGCCTGTAAGGCGCGCGGCAAAAGGGTGGTTGCCGTGGGCACCACTTCGGTGCGTTCGCTGGAAAGCGCGGCCAATGCTTGCCAGGATGCGCTGATCGCGCCCTTCTTCGGCGATACCAGCATCTTTATCTATCCGGGATATCACTATCAGGTGATCGATGCGCTGGTAACCAACTTCCACCTGCCAGAATCCACCCTGATCATGCTGGTCTCGGCGTTTGCCGGCTATAAAAACACCATGAACGCCTATCATCAGGCGGTGGCTGAGAACTACCGGTTCTTCAGCTACGGCGATGCCATGTTTATCAGCCGTAATCCACTGGCGGAAAGCGAATCCGTCGGGAAATAAATTCCCGGGCTACGCACACTGCGTGGTCCTGTTTTAATGACGTCAGACTGTATCTCTGACGCTGGAGGTTTTGTGAAGTACGAATTACAGACAACCGATGGCCGTGCTCGTCGCGGCCGCCTGGTCTTTGAGCGTGGCGTAGTGGAAACCCCGGCCTTTATGCCAGTGGGGACCTATGGCACGGTCAAAGGCATGACGCCGGAAGAAGTGAAAGACACCGGTGCGCAGATCCTGTTGGGTAACACCTTCCACCTGTGGCTGCGCCCAGGGCAGGAGATCATGAAGCTGCACGGCGATCTGCATGACTTTATGCAGTGGCACGGGCCGATCCTGACCGACTCCGGTGGTTTCCAGGTGTTCAGCCTGGGGGCAATGCGCAAGATTAAAGAGGAAGGCGTTTATTTCCGTAATCCGATCAACGGCGATAAGGTGTTCCTCAGCCCGGAAAAATCGATGGAGATCCAGTACGATCTGGGATCAGACATCGTGATGATTTTCGACGAATGCACGCCTTACCCGGCGGATTGGGACTATGCCAAGCGTTCGATGGAAATGTCTCTGCGTTGGGCACAGCGCAGCCGCCAGCGTTTTGATGAACTGAATAACAACAATGCGTTATTCGGCATTATCCAAGGCGGTGTTTACGAAGATTTACGTGATGTATCGGTAAAAGGGCTGGTGGAGATCGGCTTTGATGGTTACGCTGTGGGCGGTTTGGCGGTAGGTGAGCCAAAAGAGGATATGCATCGCATTCTTGAACACGTTTGCCCACAAATTCCAGAAGATAAGCCACGCTATCTGATGGGGGTTGGCAAGCCGGAAGATCTGGTTGAAGGCGTGCGTCGCGGCATCGACATGTTTGACTGCGTGATGCCAACGCGTAATGCCCGTAACGGCCATTTGTTCGTGACGGACGGTGTGGTAAAAATCCGTAATGCCAAGCATAAGGATGATACTTCCACGCTGGACAGTGAGTGCGATTGCTATACTTGTCGCCATTATAGTCGTGCCTATTTGCATCATCTCGATCGCTGCAACGAAATTCTCGGTGCGCGATTGAACACCATCCATAACTTGCGCTATTACCAACGTTTGATGGCGGGTTTACGCCAGGCCATTGAAGAGGGTAAATTAGAGCTGTTTGTGGCGGATTTCTATGGTCGGATCGGCAAACCGATACCACCTTTAAACGCTTGAATTGATAATTGATAAATTAATGAGGGAATTTTAATGAGCTTTTTCATTTCCGATGCAGTGGCAGCAGCAGGGGCTCCATCTCAGGGTAGCCCGTACTCTCTGATCATTATGCTGGTGGTGTTTGGTCTGATTTTCTATTTCATGATCCTGCGCCCACAGCAGAAACGTGCTAAAGAGCACAAAAAACTGATGGACTCCATCGGCAAGGGTGATGAAGTGTTGACCACCGGTGGTCTGATTGGCCGTGTCACTAAAGTGGCAGATACCGGTATTATTGCCATCGCGCTGAATGACACCACGGAAGTGATGATCAAGCGTGACTTCGTGGCGGCCGTTCTGCCGAAAGGTACTATGAAGGCCCTGTAATTTTGTTTTCCCTAAGGGAACTGCCGTGCTAAACCGTTATCCTCTGTGGAAGTATCTGATGTTGATCGTGGTGATCCTCGTCGGACTGCTATATGCGCTTCCCAACATTTACGGAGAGGATCCGGCCGTACAGATCACTGGCGCGCGCGGAGTCGCCGCCAGTGAAACTACGCTGGACCAAGTCCGTACTGTATTAGAAAAAGACAATATTGCGAGCAAGTCGATTGCGCTGGAAAACGGTGCCATCCTGGCTCGCTTTAAAGATCCTGACGTTCAGCTGCGCGCCCGTGAAGCCTTGATGGCGGAACTGGGTGACAAATATGTCGTCGCATTGAACCTCGCCCCGGCAACGCCTGCCTGGCTGGCGATGCTCAACGCCGAGCCGATGAAGCTGGGTCTGGATTTACGTGGTGGCGTGCACTTCCTGATGGAAGTCGACATGGACACCGCGCTGAGCAAGTTGCAAGAACAAACTATGGATACCCTGCGCAGCGAATTGCGTGAAAAGGGCATTCCTTACGCTGCGATCCGCAAGTTGGACAACAACGGCGTGGAAGTCCGCTTCCGTGACGACGCCGCTCGCGACCAGGCCATCAGCTACATGACGCCACGTCAGCGCGATCTGGTGCTTTCTGCCAATGGCAGCAACACCCTGAAAGCAACGATGACCGACGCTCGCCTGAGCGAAGCGCGTGAGTATGCGGTGCAGCAGAACATTACCATCCTGCGTAATCGTGTTAACCAGCTCGGCGTTGCCGAACCGTTGGTACAGCGCCAGGGTGCCGATCGTATCGTTGTTGAGTTGCCGGGTATCCAGGATACGGCACGCGCCAAAGAAATTTTGGGTGCGACCGCTACGCTGGAATTCCGTCTGGTAAATACCAACGCGGATGCGACCGCTGCGGCCAATGGCCGTGTACCGGGTGACTCCGAGGTGAAATACACCCGTGAAGGCCAACCGGTTGTGCTGTACAAGCGCGTCATCCTGACCGGTGACCACATTACAGACTCCACCTCCAGCACCGATGAGTACAACCAGCCGCAGGTAAATATCTCGCTGGACAGCGCTGGCGGTACTGCCATGTCCAACTTCACCAAAGACAGCATTGGTAAACCAATGGCAACGCTGTTCGTGGAGTATAAAGACAGCGGCAAGAAGGATGCCAACGGCCGTTCCGTGCTGGTGAAGCAGGAAGAAGTGATCAACGTGGCGAACATTCAGTCACGTCTGGGTAACAGCTTCCGTATCACCGGTATCAGCAACCCGAACGAAGCACGTCAGCTGTCGCTGCTGCTGCGTGCCGGTGCGTTGATTGCGCCTATCCAGATCGTGGAAGAGCGGACCATTGGTCCAACCTTGGGGCAACAGAACATCACCCAGGGCCTGGAAGCTTGCCTATGGGGCCTGGTGGCTTCGATCGTCTTTATGGTGGTCTGGTACCGCAAGTTTGGCCTGATCGCCTCTACCGCGCTGATGGCTAACCTGGTGCTGATCGTTGGCGTGATGTCTCTGCTACCAGGGGCGACGCTGACCATGCCGGGGATTGCCGGGATCGTGCTGACGCTGGCGGTGGCGGTTGATGCCAACGTACTGATAAACGAACGTATCAAGGAGGAACTGAAGAATGGACGATCCATTCAGCAGGCCATCCATGAGGGCTATAAAGGCGCGTTCTCCAGTATCGTTGATGCCAACGTCACGACGTTGATCACCGCGATCATTCTGTACGCAGTCGGTACCGGTTCGATCAAGGGCTTTGCAATTACCACCGCAATCGGTGTGGCGACGTCCATGTTCACCGCGATTGTCGGTACCCGTGCCATCGTCAACCTGCTTTACGGCGGCAAGCGCATTAACAAGCTGTCTATCTGAGGAGTGCGTTGTGGCACAGGATTATACTGTTGAACAACTCAACTACGGCCGTAAAGTCTATGACTTTATGCGCTGGGATTACCTGGCCTTCGGCATCTCTTTGGTGCTGTTGGTAGCGTCGATCGCCACCATGTCCGTGCGTGGGTTTAACTGGGGTCTGGATTTCACCGGTGGTACGGTGATTGAAATTACCCTGGAGCAACCCGCGAATCTGGACCTGATGCGCGATACGTTGGAAAAAGCCGGGTTCCAGGACCCGATTATCCAGAACTTTGGCAGCAGCCGTGACGTGATGGTGCGTATGCCACCGGCGGTCGGTACCGCAGGCCAGGAACTGGGTAACAAAGTTATTGGCGTGATCAACGAATCCGTCGATAAGAATGCGTCCGTCAAGCGTATTGAATTCGTTGGCCCGAGCGTAGGGGCAGAACTGGCACAAACCGGCGGCATGGCGCTGCTGGTGGCGTTGATCTGTATCCTGATTTACGTGGGCTTCCGTTTTGAATGGCGCTTGGCCGCGGGGGCCGTTATCGCCCTGGCGCACGACGTGGTCATCACCATGGGCGTGCTGTCGCTGTTCCATATCGAGATTGACCTGACCATCGTGGCATCCTTGATGTCGGTGATCGGTTACTCGCTGAACGACAGTATCGTGGTTTCTGACCGTATTCGTGAGAACTTCCGCAAGATCCGTCGCGGTACGCCTTATGAAATCATGAACGTCTCGCTGACGCAGACGCTGAGCCGTACCATCATGACCTCCGCCACTACGCTGATGGTGGTTCTGATGCTGTACATCTTCGGCGGCGCGATGCTGCAGGGCTTCTCCCTGACCATGCTGATCGGTGTGTCTATCGGTACCATATCCTCTATCTACGTCGCCTCTGCGCTGGCGTTGAAACTAGGTATGAAACGCGAACACATGCTGCAGCAGAAAGTGGAGAAAGAGGGCGCCGATCAGCCTTCGATCCTGCCGTGATTGCCCGGTGTGTGGCTGAATAAGCCACGCACCGTCTGAACCAGATGCCGGTCAGTTTACTCTGCCCGGCATTTTTTTTGCTCCTGAGTCGCCAACAGGTTCAACGAGCTTACCAATTCCGCCAGGCTGGTAGCCTGCATCTTCTCCATCACTTTAGAGCGGTGTACCTCTACGGTGCGTACGGCGACGAAGTAACGATCGGCGATGGCCTTGTTGGTCATACCGGCGGCAACGGCGCTGGCGATATCACGCTCGCGTGAGGTCAGCGTACTGAAACGCTGTTGTAACTGGTAGCGCTCCACCTGACGTTGAGAATGGGCGATCCCCCGTTCCAGTGCGTCGATCAGCGGTGCGGTAGCAATCGGCTTTTGCAGGAAATCCAACGCACCCAATTTCATCTCCGCTACGGCCATGGCGATATCGCCATGGCCGGTAACGATCACCACCGCCAGCGTACTTTCACGCTCACGTAGCCGCTGATGGATTTGCTGCCCATCGATCCCCGGCATGCGAATATCCAGCATTACGACGCCGCATTGGTAAGGGGCGACTTGGTCGATAAAGGTTTGGCTGTCGTTCCAGATCTTCACCCGATAGTCCAGCCCTTCGAGTAAAAAGCGGCTGGCATCGGTGACCGCCAGATCGTCATCGACCAGATGTATCAGCGCCATGGCATGTTTCCTTCTTGATCCCAGGGAAGTGCAGGGTAACGCGTAGCCCCTGCCGTTGTGGCGATATCGAATAATTTTCCAGCGTCAGCTCACCCTGTTGGCTCCTTAGCAGCCGCTGGCAGATCACCAGCCCCAGGCCAAGTCCTTCCGATTTAGTGCTGCGAAAAGGCACGAACGGCTGTGCTAACTGTTCGGCGCTGAGGCCGCCGCCATCGTCTTCCAGTATCAGCGTCTGCCGATTGCCATCGGTTTCCAGCCGCAGGGTGATCTGCTGGGAACCGGCCTGCAGGCTGTTGCTTAACAAGTTGGTGAGCACCTGCTCCAACAGTGTAGCCTGGCTATACAACTGGCTTTTCGGGGCGATGATGACGACCAAACGGCACTGAGGGTAATGCTGTTCGATGCGCATCAGCTTGATAACGTTTTCCACCAGAGGGCGCAGCGTTAGCCATTGTGCGCTTTCATGGTGTGGCGTTTTGCTGACCCATTGGCGCAGATTGACGATGGTTTCTGCCCCTCGCTGCGCCTGTTGGCCAATCTGTTCGAGGATCGGTAACAGCTCGTGCTGCGGATCGCTGCGCTCAAGGCGAATACGGCAGCCTTCGGCATAGTGGCGTATTGCCGCCAGAGGCTGGTTAAGTTCGTGAGCGAAACCGGAAGCCATCTCACCCAGGGTGCTGAGGCGTTGCGCACGGGCTAGCGCTGCTTCTCTGGCCCGCAGCGTCGTATGCATTTGTTCTAGCTCGCGCCCACGCTGGCGTACCAGGTGGCCGATCCACAGATGATTAGCGCCAAGCAGTAGCATGCCCCCGGCGAGCGCGCCAAGCAGGAGCAGATGTTGCAATGCCCAACTGTGTATCTCTTGCCAGAGTGAACGCTGTGCCGGATGGCGATCCAGATCGCGCAGCAGAAGGTCCACCTGGCGCGATGAGGCGGGTGCGCCCCAGGCTGGGAGATCTGGGGTATTCATTTGCAACAGTTGGCGGGTCAGCTCATCGACCAGGGGATCGGGCACATGGTTCAAGGCGGCAAATGACCAGTTGGGATAAAGCACGCTGCTGGTCAGGCAGGGCTGCGTGCTGGGTTTGGCCAGCAGGGCACGGTAATCACTGGCCTTTAGTAATCCCTCTTTCTCCATCTCTTCCAGCAGGCAAACCGGCACTATGGCCGCGTCCAGCGCCTTATCGCGCAGCAGATAAAGCAGGGCGTCCACGGGATAACCGCTGAAGTGCAGTTGCAGATCTTTTTCCGGATGTACGCCAGCGGCCAGTAGCTCCTTATAGCCCAGCAGATAGCCGCCAAAAGCGTCAGGGGAGACCGCGCCCACTTTTTTACCGGTGAGCTGAGTAGCCTTGGTTACGGTGCTATCGCGGCGTACCAATATCACGCTGCCTATCACGTTGTTTGAGGCATTCTGCTGATTTTTGCTGGAGCGTAAGGACACCAACCAGCGTAACGGGTAACTATTGTCCAACTGAATATACTGCGCCGGGTTGGTGAGCAGAAAATCGACCTGGCCGTTGCTGACGGCTTCCCCCATATCGGCCAGGTTCAGCGGCAACAGTTGAAAGCTTTCGTCTGGGAACTGACGATTGAGATGGTTAATTAACGGCTGCCATTGGGCCAGGGCATGTGTATCGCCGCGTAATGCCAGCACGGCGATGGTCCATTGCCCTGCCCAGGCCGGGCTCAACCAGCTGCATAACAAGATCATCAGTACTGCTTTTTTCACATCATCTCCATTTTTATGATCTCGATCGCCCGCCAGAATTGTCCTGGATCAAGCCGCAGTAGGGAATGTGGTAAACCACAATATGGGCGGTCGTACGCCACTTTTACACTCCTTTGTATCAGCTCCCCGGTTGATACTTTTTGGGAGAAATCAATGGATAGTGGAAAACGGCAATTTTTACAACGTCTCGGTGTCCTGACTGCGGGTGCCGCGTTGGTACCGCTGGCGCACTCCGGCTGGCAACTGCAACCCGAGCGGCGTGAAGGCGACGGCAAAAAACGTATGGCGATGTTGATCGATCTGCGCCGCTGTATTGGCTGCCAGGCCTGCACGGTTAGCTGTGCGGTAGAGAATCAGCTGCCACAAGGGCAGTTTCGCACCACTGTACTGCAGTATCAGGTCGTCACGGATAGCCAGCGCATCCCCACCAACGTGCTGCTACCGCGCCTATGCAATCACTGCGATAACCCGCCTTGCGTGCCGGTCTGCCCGGTTCAGGCGACCTTCCAGCGTCAGGACGGTATTGTGGTGATTGATAACACCCGCTGCGTCGGCTGCGCCTACTGTGTGCAAGCCTGCCCCTATGAGGCGCGCTTTATTAACCATGAAACCCAAACCGCGGATAAATGCACCTTCTGCGTCCACCGCCTGGATGCCGGGCTGTTGCCTGCCTGCGTTGAATCCTGTGTCGGCGGTGCGCGCATGATCGGCGATCTTAACGATGAACAAGGCACCTTGAGGCGCACGCTGGAGCAGCATCGTGGGGAGCTAAAGGTGTTGAAACCCGAGCAGGGGACGCACCCACAGGTGTTTTATCTGGGGCTGGATGAGGCATTTGTCAGCCATGTCCGGGGACAACCGGCGCTGTGGCAGGAGGTACACTCATGATCCGCGAAGTGATGGCTCGCCCGCAGGAGATCGCCTGGTTGCCCTGGGCGGTACAGTATTTCTTTTTCATCGGTCTGGCATGTAGCAGTGTTGCTATTGCGGCTTGGCTACGCTGGCGTTCAGCGTCTGAGGCAACTAGGCTGGAGATGGCTGCCGTTTCGCTGGCGGTGGTGAGCGGCACCGTGGCCCCGTTGGCCCTGAGTGCGGATTTACATCAGCCCGCTCGAATCTGGCACTTCTATGCCCATTTCGCACCTTGGTCGTGGATGTCTCTTGGCTCGGTGTTTTTACCGCTGTTTACCCTGCTGGTAGTGGCCTATTTCATTTTGCTGCTGCGTTGCCAACTGAGGGCAAAAGCCCTGCCGTTCTGGGCGCGCTGGTTACAAATCTGGCCTGCATGGCAAGAGCAGAAATGGTTACGTTGGGTGGCATTGGCCACGCTGCTTTCAGCCGTCAGCATCTTGCTCTATACCGGCCGCGAAGTGTCCGTGCTGCGTTCACAACCGCTGTGGTACAGCCTGTGGTTACCTTGGCTATTGCTGCTTACTGCTATGCAGGCCGTTCCGCCAATGCTGGCCTATTGGTTACGCCATGAACCTCACTGGCAGCCTCGTTTGGCGCGCTATCAAGGGCTTTCCCTATTGTTGCTCTGCCTCTCCAGCCTGGGCTGGTGGTTGGACGGTAGTGACTCCGCCGCTGCGCTGCGTCAGTTGCCTGTTCAGGGGAGCGCCTGGTCTCTGGTTGGCAGCGCATTTGCCGTTTTGATCCTGCTGTTGATAGTTTCGGCTTGGCGATCGCGTCGTAGGGCGCTAGGGGCGACAGGTCTGTTAGCACAATGCTTGGCTGCGTTGCTGCTCTGTTGGGGCGTGCGCTGGATGCTGCTGATGCAAACCCAGACGCTGCCCAAGTTCACTATATTGCTCAACCCCTATGTGTTACCGCTCGGCAGCGAGGGGCTATTGGCCATTCTCGGCACTTTTGGGCTGTGGCTGGCATTAATCATCGGGGTTCGTGAATTACAGCATGGGTTGATGGAGAAAAAAAACTATGGCTAAGTCAACGCGTCGTCAGTGGTTGAAAGGCGGGCTCGCTTTGGGTGGGCTGGCCGTGTTTGGTGCCAGCTACAGCGAAATGGTGCAGAAGGTGTTTACCGGCCTGCGTGCCGGCAGCAGTGGAAAACTGACGCTGGATCGGATCAGTGCCAATGCGCTACCGCCAGAAGGCCGCCAACATCCCGAAGGCTGGCAGGCCAATCCGCAGCAGGCCGTTTCCATGACGCAATGTTTTGGCTGCTGGACGCTGTGCGGCCTGCGGGTGCGGGTCGATCGCGACAGCAATCAGATACTGCGCGTGGCGGGTAACCCTTATCATCCGCTGTCGCACGATCACCATTTTCCTTATCGTTTACCAGTGAGTGATGCACTCAACCGGCTAGGTGGTGATGCCGGTTTGGAACAGCGCTCAACCGCCTGTGCTCGCGGTGCTACTCTGCTGGAAGGGCTGACCAGCCCGTACCGGGTGCTTGAACCGATGAAGCGGGTAGGGCCGCGCGGTGGCGGGCAGTGGCAGCGCATCAGTTTTGAACAGTTGATCAAGGAAGTAGTTGAAGGTGGCGATCTGTTTGGTGAAGGGCCGGTGGAGGGATTACGGGCCATCCGCGATTTGCAAACGCCACTCGATCCGGCACAGCCAACGCTCGGGCCGAAGGCTAACCAGCTGCTGGTCACCAACGCAGGTGATGAGGGGCGGGATACCTTTATCAAACGTTTTGCGCAAAACGCCTTCGGCACGCGCAACTTCGGCCATCATGGCGCTTACTGTGGTCTAGCCTACCGGGCAGGTTCCGGGGCGCTGATGGGCGATCTGGACAAAAACGCCCATGTGAAACCCGACTGGGATCATCTGCGTTTTGCACTGTTTCTGGGGACGTCACCCGCACAGTCCGGTAATCCGTTCAAACGGCAGGGGCGTCAGTTAGCCAATGCCCGCCTGCGCGATGAGTTCCGCTACGTGGTGGTGGCCCCGGCATTGCCGTTAACCACTACGTTGGCCAACGATCACAACCGCTGGGTGCCGGTGCTGCCGGGGACGGACTCCGCGCTGGCGATGGGCATGATCCGCTGGATTATCGACCAGGAGCGTTATAACGCCGATTATCTGGCATTACCTGGCGAGGCGGCCATGCAGGCGGCTGGTGAAAAAAGCTGGTCGAATGCCACCCATCTGGTGGTGATTGATGACGATCATCCTCTGTGCGGGCAGTTCCTGCGTAAGTCACATCTGTTAGGTGGGGCTGGCGGTGATGAGGAAAGCCCTGCTTTGGTATGGGACGCACAGCGAGGCGAACCACTGCCCGCCACCGAGGCCATGCGTGGGCAACTGCTGGTTGAGCAGCAGGTTCAACTGGCGGATGGCTCATCGGTGCAGGTGCGCTCAAGCTTCCGTTGTCTGCAACTGGCGGCGCAACGCTTTACGCTGGCGGAATACAGCGCCCAGTGTGGCGTTAGTGCTGAAACCATTGCGGCGTTGGCCAAGGAGTTTACGTCCTACCAGCGGCAGGCGGCAGTGATCTCCCATGGCGGCATGATGAGTGGCAACGGTTTCTACAGTAGCTGGGCGGTGATGATGCTCAATGCGCTGATCGGTAACCTTAATCTCAAGGGTGGCGT
This sequence comes from Serratia sp. PL7, assembly GCF_945957435.1. Taxonomy (NCBI): domain Bacteria; kingdom Pseudomonadati; phylum Pseudomonadota; class Gammaproteobacteria; order Enterobacterales; family Yersiniaceae; genus Serratia; species Serratia sp. PL7. The sequence goes on from NZ_CAMFLB010000010.1 coordinate 195,602, forward strand.
CTCGGTTGGCGGCGGCAAGTTCAAGGAGTTTGCCGAAGGGCCACGCTACAATCTCGCCACTTTCCCTGACATGGTGAAGCCGAAAGGATTAGTGCTGTCGCGTAGTAAGCAGGCGTACGAAAAATCGGATGAGTATCGTCGTAAGGTGGAACAAGGCGTCAACCCTTATCCGGCGCTGGGGCCGTGGTATCCCTTTGTGGCAGGTCAGTTTACCGAGCAGCTGGCTCCGGCGCTGATGGGATACCCTTATCCGCTGAAAGCCTGGATCAATCACATGGGCAATCCGCTCTACGGTGTAGCGGGGTTGCGTGACGTGGTGGAGAGCAGGCTGAAGGATCCGCAGCATCTGCCGCTGTTTATTTCCGTTGACGCCTTTATTAACGAAACCAGCGCGTTGGCGGACTATATCGTGCCGGATACCCACAATTTTGAAAGCTGGGGATTTACCTCCCCCTGGTCTGGCGTAATGGTCAAGGCAAGTACCGCTCGTTGGCCAGTGGTGCCAGCGCGCACAGCCAAGACGGCGGATGGGCAGCCGATCGCGCTGGAGAGCTTTGTTATTGCGCTCTCGAAGGCCATGGGGTTGCCGGGCTTCGGCGACGGGGCGTTGCAGGATGCGCAAGGTAACCCTTGCGGGCTGCATTGTGCCGAAGATTACTACCTGCGCGCAGCAGCCAACGTGGCATTTGCCGGTGAGCCAGTGCCTGAGGCGACGGAGAGTGAGTTGCGCCTGACCGGTGTCGATCGTCTGCAACCGGCGCTGAATCAGGTATTAAAACCGGATGAGCGGCTGCGAGTGGGCTATATGCTGGCGCGTGGTGGTCGTTTCGCACCCCATGAGCAGGCTTGGCAAGGGGAGGCGACCGGTCCGCAGTGGAAGCAGGGGCTGAATATCTGGAACGAGGAGGTAGCACGCCACCGCCATGCTATGACCGGGGAGCGTTATAGCGGTTGCCCAACCTATTATCCACCGCGTTTTGCCGACGGTTCCGACGTGGCGCAGCACTATCCGAGCGAAGCGTGGCCGTTCCGGCTGATGTCGTTCAAGTCGCACCTGATGAGCAGCTCTACTGCCCCTATCGAGCGTTTGCGGGCCGTGAAGGCGGTTAATCTGGTCGCGCTCAACCCGATAGATGCCGAGCGCTATGGGCTACAACATGGCGACCGGGTCAGGTTGCAGACGCCAGGCGGTAGCGTGGAAGCGCAAATCAGCTTGCTCGACGGGGTCATGCCGGGCGTAATTGCCATTGAACACGGCTATGGGCATCGTGAAATGGGGGCTCGGGTTCATTCGCTGGATGGGCAGGCTTTGGCGGCGGATCCACGCATTGCCGCAGGGATCAACCTCAACGATCTGGGGCTGGCCGATCCGACTCGTGAAGTCGGCAATAGCTGGTTGGACTGGGTTAGCGGGGCGGCGGTAAGGCAGGGATTACCGGCGAAGCTGCAGCGTTTGGGATAGCTGAGATACTTTAAAACGGGCGCAGCATGCGGCGCCCTACGGTAGAATATGTGCGATCTCAAGTGGCTGGTTTGTCAGCAATCAGATTCCCCAATCCTGACACCGGGGGGGAGCATTCAGCGTATCAACGTTGAGCGATGGGCTCGACGCTATGCACACGGACATAGCCCAGTTGCGATGGCGTTACGCCACTCAGTCGCAGTTCAAAGATTTGCTCGGTTTTTGGCAGCAGCGAGCTGGCGCTCTGAATTTGTTGCGACTGCGCCTGCGCGGTCAGAGGCATACCGGTCGCGGCATCCAACTGGCCCCACTCCAACGTAGCGGTAAAGCCTGGCAGATATTGGCCTGAGAGCGTGCGCACATACAGTATTGCCTGGCTGCCGTTGGCCTCGCTCTTCACATAGTTGAGCGATAGGCTCAGCTCACCCACGCTGCTGTGTAATTTGGCGGCGTTATTGGCGGCTGGCAGCAGGTAGACACCGCTGGTAGAGCTTTGGTTAAGCCGATTTTGGCGCTCCAGGGCGGTAGCCTGCTCGGTCAACTCCCCCAGCACCTGTTTCAGCTCAACCACCTGGTTGGTGAGTTTCGGCACTTCGCGGTTCTGTGCGCAACCGGCCAATAGGATCATGGCGGTGAGCAGACAAACCTGACGATAACGGATTGTCATAACGGCAATTTCCTTTTCAATCACACTGGCTACCAGCTTAGCCCGATCGCTGGCCAAAGTCATGTCCAGTGCCTTTTATGGCTGCTTTATCACTCAATCATGGAGGCAATTCGCAACAAATGCCCGGCGGTCTTTGTTGTGGCGTTAGTTCGGGGTAAACTGTGCCCAACTATGTAAACGCTTATCAGGACGAGTTATGCATTGCCCTTTCTGCGCTGCCGTTGATACCAAAGTGATTGATTCCCGCCTGGTGGGTGATGGATCGCAGGTGCGCCGTCGTCGCCAATGTCTGGTCTGTAATGAACGTTTTACCACTTTTGAAGTGGCCGAGCTGGTGATGCCACGGGTGATCAAAAGTGATGAGGTTCGCGAACCGTTCAACGAAGATAAACTTCGCCGTGGCATGCTGAAAGCGTTGGAAAAACGCCCGGTCAGCTCCGACGATGTAGAAAACGCCATCAACCACATCAAGTCCCAGTTGCGCGCTACCGGTGAGCGTGAAGTGCCCACCAAAATGGTCGGTAATCTGGTGATGGATGCGTTAAAGAAGCTGGATAAGGTCGCGTATATCCGCTTCGCTTCGGTGTATCGCAGTTTTGAAGACATTCGCGAATTCGGCGAAGAGATCGCCAAACTGCAGGATTAACGGGATCCGCATGCAAAACGACGAATTCTATATGGCACGTGCCTTTGAGCTGGCACGTCTGGGGCGTTTTACCACCACACCGAACCCGAACGTGGGCTGCGTGATCGTGCGCGATGGTAGTATCGTGGGTGAAGGCTTTCATTTGCGGGCCGGTGAGCCTCATGCGGAAGTACACGCTTTGCGCATGGCAGGGGAAAAGGCGCGAGGGGCTACGGCCTATGTCACGCTGGAACCTTGTAGCCACCATGGCCGTACGCCACCTTGTGCAGATGCTTTGATTGCAGCGGGAGTCAGCCGCGTGGTGGCAGCCATGCAAGATCCTAATCCGCAGGTTGCCGGGCGTGGACTATACAAGCTGCAACAGGCGGGCATCGAAGTGCGCCACGGCGTAATGCTGGCAGAGGCAGAAGCGGTCAATCTGGGGTTCCTCAAGCGTATGCGCACCGGGTTTCCCTATGTGCAGCTCAAGCTGGGCGCTTCACTGGATGGCCGTACGGCGATGGCCTCGGGGGAAAGCCAGTGGATCACCTCACCGCAGGCCCGGCGGGATGTACAGGAGTTGCGGGCGGCCAGTTCGGCGATCCTCAGCACCAGCGCAACCGTGTTGGCCGACGATCCTTCGCTAACGGTGCGCTGGGATGAACTGAGCAGTGAAACCCAGCAGATTTACCCGCGTGACACCCTCCGCCAGCCGCTACGGATTATTCTGGACAGCCAGAACCGGGTCACGCCTCAGCACCGGGTCGTGCAGCAACCGGGTATGACTTGGTTGGCACGCCAGCAGCCAGACGATCGGGTTTGGCCAGCAGGGGTGGAGCAATTATCTTTCCCACTGCACGGCGGCGGTATCGATCTGGTGGTAATGATGATGCAACTGGCCAAGCGCCAGGTGAACAGCATCTGGGTCGAGGCTGGCGCACAGCTTGCCGGTGCGCTGCTGCAGGCTGGGCTGGTGGATGAGCTCGTCTTGTACATCGCGCCCAAACTATTGGGGGATAATGCCCGTGGGCTGTGCCAACTGCCGGGGCTGACGCACTTGGCCGATGCGCCTGAGTTTGTCTTTAGCGAGGTACGCCAGATTGGCCCCGATCTGCGCCTGCGGTTAACCGCCAAATAGAGAATGTAACCTTTGCCTGACGGTGCAGCCGCGTTTTACAAAAGCGCCGCGCAGCCGGGCAAAGAATATGATAGAATCCGCCCCCCTGCGGGGTATTGAACCCATTTTTAAGGAAAGCCCATGAAAGTTATCGAAGGTGTTGTTGCTACTCCAAATGCCCGTGTGGCGATCGCAATTGCACGTTTTAACAATTTCATCAACGACAGCCTGCTGCAAGGTGCCATTGATGCACTGAAGCGTATCGGCCAGGTTGCTGATGACAACATCACCGTTGTTTGGGTCCCAGGCGCTTACGAGCTGCCATTAACCGCACGCGTGCTGGCTAACACCGGTAAATACGATGCGGTGATTGCTCTGGGTACGGTGATCCGTGGGGGCACCGCGCACTTCGAATATGTGGCGGGCGAAGCCAGCTCCGGTCTGGGCCAGGTCTCTATGAATACCGAGATCCCGGTTGCCTTTGGCGTGCTGACCACCGAAAGCATCGAACAAGCGATCGAGCGTGCTGGCACCAAAGCGGGCAACAAAGGCGCAGAAGCCGCCCTGACCGCACTTGAAATGATTAATGTAATCAAAGCTATTAAAGCCTGAATTTAGTTTAAGGGGAATTCCGTGAAACCTGCTGCTCGTCGTCGCGCTCGTGAGTGCGCTGTTCAAGCGATTTACTCTTGGCAGTTGTCTAAAAATGACATTGCCGATGTTGAACACCAGTTCCTGACGGAGCAGGATGTCAAAGATGTTGACGTCGCCTATTTTCGTGAGCTGCTGTCCGGTGTGGCAGTCAACGCAGGTATGCTGGATGGCCTGATGGCCCCCTTCCTGTCGCGCCAGCTCGAAGAATTGGGCCAGGTGGAAAGAGCCGTGCTGCGCATTGCGCTGTTCGAGCTGAAAATGCGTGAAGACGTCCCTTACAAAGTGGCCATCAACGAAGCGATCGAACTGGCGAAAACCTTCGGCGCAGAAGATAGCCACAAGTTTGTAAATGGCGTGCTGGATAAAGCAGCCCCCAGCATCCGTAGGAAAAAATAAAATATAAGGCCGGGAAACCGGCCTTACTTCTTTGGAAGACGAATTATGGCATGTGGCGAATTTGATCTCATTGCCCGCTATTTTGACCGGTTCAAAAGTGTGCGCCGCGACGTACAGCTCGGCATTGGCGATGACTGCGCACTGCTTACAGTGCCGGAAAAACAGCTTTTAGCCATCAGTACCGATACCCTGGTTTCGGGTATTCACTTCCTGGCGGATATCGATCCCGCCGATCTCGGTTATAAAGCCCTGGCGGTTAACCTGAGCGACCTGGCAGCAATGGGCGCCGATCCCGCGTGGCTTTCGCTGGCGTTGACGTTGCCGGAAGTGAACGAAGAGTGGCTCAAGGCGTTCAGCGATAGCCTGTTCGAACAGATGAATTACTACGGCATGCAGCTGATTGGCGGCGACACCACCCGTGGCCCGCTGAGCATGACGTTGACGATCCACGGCCATATCCCGGTCGGGCGGGCGTTAACCCGCAGCGGTGCACGCATTGGCGACTGGATTTACGTGACCGGTACGCTGGGGGACAGCGCCGCCGGGCTGGCAATCCTGCAGGATCGTTTGCAAGTGAGCGATCGAGCAGCTCAAGAATATCTATTGGCGCGCCATCTGCGTCCGCATCCGCGTGTGCTGCAAGGCCAAGCGCTGCGTGATTTGGCCAGCTCGGCGATCGATATCTCCGACGGTCTGATTTCCGATCTGAGACATGTGCTGAACGCCTCTGAGTGCGGTGCCCGTATTGAACTGGATGAGTTGCCGCTGTCGCAGACGCTGACCAGCAATACCGAGGCAGATCAGGCGCTGCGTTGGGCGCTGACCGGCGGCGAAGATTATGAACTGTGCTTCACCGTGCCAGAGATCAATCGGGGTGCGCTGGAAGTGGCATTAAGCCATTTAGGAGCGGATTACACCTGTATTGGCCAGATTGGCCCGCAGTCTGAAGGGATGAAGTTCTACCGCGATCAGCAAGAAGTTGAACTGCCTTGGAGTGGTTACGATCACTTCGGGAGCGCTCAATAGCCATCATTATGGCGTTATGAGTCTCTTTGGGCTCAGACTGATCCTGTTAGTAAGAGATGACTTTATTCCGGCCTGAGCTATTGGCAGAAACCTAAAAACCCGACCTCAGCAGTCGGGTTTTTGCATTTTTGACTACGCTTGGCTGCTATTCAAAGCCGACCACATGATGCGGCACATAGGCCGTTTCTAATTCTGCAATTTCCTGTGATGTAAGCTCCAGATCAATGGCGGCTACGGCATCGATCAAATGTTCGCTGCGTGAAGCACCAATAATCGGCGCGGTAACCACCGGTTTACTCAGCAGCCATGCGAGGGCGATTTGCGCTCGCGCAACGCCGCGCTCTTCAGCAATAGTGGCTACGCGCTCGGCAATCAGAGCATCAACCCCTTCGGTAGCGTCATACAAGGTTTTGCCATATTGGTCGCTGACCAGACGCGCTGTGGTTTCGCCCCAGGGGCGTGTCAGCCTGCCACGTGCCAGCGGGCTCCAGGGAAGTACCGCAATCCCTTCGGCGGCGCAGAGCGGGTGCATTTCGCGCTCTTCTTCCCGTTGGATCAGGTTGTACTGATCCTGCATGCTGGCAAAGCGTGTCCAGCCGTGCAGATCGGCGGTGTACAGCGCCTTGGCAAACTGCCAGGCGTACATCGAAGAAGCTCCGATATAGCGTGCCTTACCCGATTTTACTACGTCATGCAGGGCTTCCAGCGTCTCTTCGATCGGGGTTTCATAGTCCCAACGGTGGATTTGCAGTAAATCGACGTAGTCGGTACCCAAACGCCGCAGGCTGTCGTCGATCGACTGCATGATCTTGGGCCGTGACAGGCCACGTTCCAAGTTGCTCATGGCGTTATAGACTTTGGTGGCGATCACTACCTCGTCGCGGCGAGCATAGTCTCGCAGTGCCCGGCCAACGATCTCCTCGCTGCTGCCATCGGAATAGTTGTTGGAGGTATCAAAGAAGTTGATGCCCGCATCCAGCGCCTGCTTGATCAACGGGCGGCTGCTTTCCTCCGGCAGCGTCCAGGCATGGTTGCCACGTGAGGGCTCGCCATAGGTCATGCAACCCAAACAGATGCGGGAAATGTTGAGATCGGTGTTACCTAGCTGTAGATATTTCATGCCTCTCTCCTGTGTACCGTTCAAAAAATAACTGTAGCGGAAAATGATGCAGAAATGATGGGCGTGGCGCTGAAGGGTGGGATTGATAAGGGCGCCCAGTGCGGCGCCCCTAGCTAGTTTATGCCAACCAGGTTTCGATCTGGCGCTGAATACCGGCCGCATCCAGGCCCAGATCGCTGCGGATCTCTTCCTGGCCGCCCTGTGGGATAAAGTAATCCGGCAGGCCAATGTTCAGTACGGGCACTACACGGCGTTTGGCCATCAGCAATTCGTTAACCCCACTGCCAGCGCCGCCCATAATGGCGTTTTCTTCCAGCGTCACCAACACTTCGTGGCTGGCGGCCATTTCCAGCACCAACTGTTCGTCCAGTGGTTTGACGAAGCGCATGTCCACCAGCGTAGCGTTCATCGCTTCGGCGACCTGAGCGGCTTCCGCCAACAGGGTACCAAAGTTGAGGATGGCAATCTTTTCCCCTTCGCGGCGCACGATGCCCTTACCGAGCGGCAGTGCGGCCAGAGGTTCCAGCGTTGCCCCCGTACCGTTGCCCCGTGGGTAGCGTACCGCACTTGGGCCAGCGTTATGGTGATAACCGGTGTACAGCATCTGGCGACATTCGTTTTCGTCGCTCGGCGTCATGATCACCATATTCGGGATGCAGCGCAGGAACGAAATATCAAAGGCGCCCTGGTGGGTCTGGCCGTCGGCACCGACAATGCCGCCGCGATCGATGGCAAACATCACCGGCAGCTCCTGGATCGCCACGTCGTGGATCACCTGATCGTAGGCGCGTTGCAGGAAGGTGGAGTAGATCGCCACCACCGGCTTGTAACCGCCGATCGCCAACCCGGCGGCGAAAGTCACCGCATGCTGCTCGGCGATCGCCACGTCGAAATACTGCTGCGGATAGTCGCGAGAGAACTGCACCATGCCGGAACCTTCGCGCATGGCTGGCGTGATCGCCATCAGTTGGCTGTCTTTGGCCGCCGTTTCACACAGCCATTCGCCAAAGATCTTGGAATAGGTTGGCAGGCCGCCAGCACTTTTTGGCAGGGTGCCGCTCGCCGGATCGAATTTCGGTACCGCATGGAAGCTGATCGGATCCTTTTCTGCCGGAGCATAGCCACGGCCTTTTTTGGTCATGATATGCAGTAACTGTGGGCCTTTCAGGTCACGCATGTTTTTTAGCGTAGCGGCCAATCCCTGCACGTCGTGCCCGTCTACCGGGCCAATATAGTTAAAGCCCAGCTCTTCAAACAGCGTGCCTGGGACTACCATACCTTTGAGGTGTTCTTCGGTACGCTTGAGCAGTTCTTTGATCGGCGGCAGACCGGAAAGCACCTTCTTGCCGCCTTCGCGCAGCGTGGAGTAGAGCTTGCCAGACAGCAGTTGCGCCAGATGATTATTCAACGCCCCGACGTTTTCTGAGATCGACATTTCATTGTCGTTCAGCACCACCAGCATATCCGGGGTGATGTCGCCCGCATGGTTCATGGCTTCGAACGCCATGCCTGCGGTGATGGCACCGTCGCCAATCACACAGACGGTGCGGCGGTTTTTGCCCTCACGCGCGGCGGCCACGGCCATACCAAGACCCGCGCTGATCGAGGTTGAAGAGTGGCCAACGGACAACACGTCATATTCACTTTCGGCGCGCCACGGGAATGGGTGCAGGCCGTTTTTCTGGCGAATGGTCGAGATGCGGTCACGCCGACCGGTCAGGATTTTGTGTGGGTAAGCCTGATGGCCAACGTCCCAAACCAGGTGATCGAAAGGGGTGTTGTAGACGTAATGCAGTGCCACCGTCAGCTCGACGGTACCCAGCCCAGACGCAAAGTGGCCACTGGAACGGCTGACGCTGTCCAGCAGGTATTGCCGCAGTTCATCACACAACTTCGGCAGGCTTTCTTTTGGCAACGAGCGGAGTTCTTCAGGATTTTCCGCTAAGGCCAAGGTCGGGTATTTGGCTATATCAAGACTCATTCAGTACTCATATCAGAGGAGTTAATTGTCGCGTTCAATAATGAAGTTGGCCAATGCACGTAATGGTGCGGTGTTATAAGATTGTGTGGCCAACGAGTCTAATGCGGCCAAGGCTTCCTGATAGAGATCCCACGCTTTTAACTTGGCGCTGTCAAGCCCAAGTAGGGCCGGGTAGGTACTCTTGCCAAGCTGTTGGTCGGAGCCTTGGCGTTTACCGATTTTTTCGGTTTCGCCCACGACGTCAAGAATATCGTCCTGCACCTGAAACGCCAGGCCAATGGCGGCCGCGTAACGGTCAAGTTCAGGGAGTGCAGCACGGCCCGGTTCACCGGCGGCCAATGCCCCCAAGCGAACCGCAGCACGGATCAGCGCGCCGGTTTTATGGCGATGGATTTGTTCTAGTGCCTGTAGATCGATCTGCTTGCCTTCGGCTTCCAGATCCAGCGACTGGCCACCGCACATACCGGCAACGCCGCTGGCTTTGGCCAGTTCGGAAATCATCGCCAGCCGATCGCGCAGTGCCACATCGGGCATGTCGGCGTCAGCCAGGATCGAGAAAGCCAGCGTTTGCAGGGCATCGCCCGCCAGAATCGCGTTAGCTTCGCCAAATTTGATATGGCAGGTTGGCTGGCCACGGCGCAGATCGTCGTCATCCATCGCTGGCAGGTCGTCATGGATCAGCGAATAGGCATGGATGCACTCCACCGCTGCCGCTGGGGCATCCAGATTCTCCAGGCTCAGGCCAAACATTTGCCCGGTGGCGTAAACCAGGAAAGGCCGTAGCCGTTTACCGCCCAGCAAGGCGCCGTGACGCATCGCCTCAACCATTTTGCCCTCATTGAACGGCAGCGGAGCGATATAACCAAGCAGTGCGCGATCGCTGCGCTGATGGAAGGCCTGTAACTGATCGTGGAACTCAGACATCGTAATTACTCAGCGTCCGGGGTAAAAGGGGTCAGTGCAGCATCGTCGTTATGGTCGTTGAGCAGGATCTGTACGCGCTGCTCAGCCTGTTGCAGCTTTTGTTGGCCTTGGCGAGCCAATTGGACGCCACGTTCAAACTCATTGAGCGCATCTTCCAGCGGCAGCTCGCCGGATTCCAAACGGGTTACGATACTCTCAAGTTCGCTCAGAGAATTCTCAAAGCTGATGCCTTGCTCTTTACTGTCTGATTGTGCAGGTTTTTTCGCCATAGTTTTCTTTTTACATCATCATGTGAACAGTGGGGCCCGAGCCTATCCTAGCGGATCTTGATTAGCAAATCATGGCACGTCTATGTGGTTTTGTGCACGGCGCGCGTGCAGATAGTGATATACTTCGCGCCCAGATAAGATTGATAAAAGCTCGGCCAGCCCGCGATTTTATCAATCTTATCGCCATTGTATACCTAATAGCCTTGCAGTGGCAGCTAACCGCCGCCGCTGAACCCCGTAGGGCAGAGGTATTGCCTAATTTTCATCAGACTATAAAGACCGCCATGAAGTTTATCATTAAATTGTTCCCGGAAATCACCATCAAGAGTCAATCTGTGCGCTTGCGCTTTATTAAGATCCTGACTACCAACATCCGTAACGTCCTGAAGCAGTATGATGAAACTCTGGCGGTTGTCCGTCACTGGGATTTTATCGAGGTGCGTGCCAAAGATGAAGATCAGCGCCCGGTGATTGCCGATGCCCTGACGCGTATTCCCGGCATTCACCATATCCTGGAGGTGGAAGATCGCGCCTATACCGATGTCCACCACATCTTTGAGCAGACGCTGGAAACCTACCGCGAGCAACTGGAAGGCAAGACCTTCTGCGTACGGGTGAAACGCCGTGGCAAGCATGAGTTCAGCTCGCAGGATGTTGAGCGTTACGTCGGTGGCGGTTTGAACCAACATATTGAAAGCGCACGCGTCAAACTTTCTCGCCCTCAGGTCACGGTGAACCTGGAGATCGATGACGACAAGCTGATGTTGGTCAAGGCGCGCCGCGAAGGCATTGGCGGCTACCCGATCGGCACCCAGGAAGATGTGCTGTCACTGATTTCCGGCGGTTTTGACTCCGGTGTTTCCAGCTATATGCTGATGCGCCGTGGCTGTCGCGTACATTATTGCTTCTTTAATCTGGGTGGCGCGGCGCATGAAATTGGCGTCAAGCAGGTTGCCTACTATCTGTGGAACCGCTTCGGCAGCTCACACAAGGTGCGCTTTGTGGCGATCGATTTCGAACCGGTGGTCGGTGAGATCCTGGAAAAGGTCGATGACGGCCAGATGGGCGTGGTGCTCAAGCGTATGATGGTGCGTGCCGCTTCCCAGGTTGCTGAACGTTATGGCGTGCAGGCTTTGGTGACCGGCGAAGCGCTGGGCCAGGTTTCCAGCCAGACCCTGACCAACCTGCGCCTGATCGATAACGCCTCCGATACCCTGATCCTGCGCCCGCTGATCTCGCATGATAAAGAGCACATCATCAACGTGGCGCGTGAAATCGGCACTGAAGACTTCGCCAAGACCATGCCGGAGTATTGTGGTGTGATCTCAAAAAGCCCGACGGTCAAGGCAATCAAAACCAGGATTGAAGAGGAAGAAGGGCACTTTGACTTCGAGATCCTCGATCGCGTGGTGCGCGAAGCGCGTAACGTCGATATCCGCACTATCGCAGAAGAAACCAGTCAGCAGGTCGCCGAAGTAGAAACCGTGGCTGAATTCAGCGCTGACGAAGTGATCCTGGATATCCGCTCGGCGGACGAGCAGGAAGAGAAACCGCTGCAACTGGCGCAGGTGGAAGTCAAACTGCTGCCGTTCTACAAGTTAGGCACGCAGTTTGCCGATCTCGATCAGAGCAAAACCTATCTGCTGTACTGTGAGCGCGGCGTGATGAGCCGTTTGCAAGCGCTGTACCTGCTGGAGCAGGGCTACGCTAACGTTAAAGTCTACCGCCCGTAATCTGCGTTGCAGGGTAGCAATGCCGTTTCTTTGGTGTTGCTACCCATAACCACTTCCCCTGTTTGATCCTCCTTTTTTCTCTTTCCCCTCGAATAACTTTGACAGAGTGGCTTACTTTGGTTTATTTATTGTTACGTTATAACATATCTTTTTATTGATTGGGAAAGGAGCAGGTTAATGCAGTTAAAACAGTTGGTGGTGATACTGCCTTTTTGGTTTGTCAGCCATTCTCAGGCCCATTCTTTATGGGTTAATGCGCTACCCGCTGCGGGTGGGCAGAGCACGATAGAGCTCGGTTATGGAGATGAGTTCCCTACCGCAGAAGCGATCCCTGAAGATCGCCTGCACATTTTCGCACCGGCACAGCTGATCGGAAAAAATGGGGATCTGATGCTGAAGCCTGGTAAAGAGAATTACCAGTTCGTGACGGAAAAACCGTTAGCCAAGGGCAGCTATGCCGCTATCGCTCTCTATAAACCCACCTATTGGTCGAAAAATAAAGCGGGATGGCAACAGCAGAGCAGGACGGAAATGCCGGATGCGCTGTACTGCGAGCGGGCCTCCATGTTCGGTAAGACCATTGTGAACATCGATGGTGCGACAGAGACCGCCGTCATCAGCCAGCCGCAGGGATTGCAGTTGGAAATTATCCCGTTAGCCAACCCGGCTACTATCAAGCCAGGGCAGCCGTTGCCAATACAGGTATTGTATGACGGGAAACCGCTAAAGAATGCCGATGTGACGGCGACGTTTGCCGGTTTTGGCGACCAACATGAGCACCACGGGCATACTCATAGTCATGCCAAAGCCTTTTTGAATCAGACCGACGGCAAGGGCAAAGTCAATGTTTACCCGCTGAAGGCAGGATATTGGGTAGTCGAAACCGAACATAAACTGCCTTATGTGGATAAGGCGAAATGTGATGAATCCGTGTTGCTTTCAACGCTGACCTTTACCATCAGCGAATAAGTCATTGGCTTGGCAGGCCACCCGGCCTGCCGATATTGATTCAATCGCGGAAGTCGTACATGCCAGGGATCAGTACCAGCTGTGCCGCTATCTCTGCCGCTTTGGCCTTACCCAACAGCAAATCGATCAGTTTCAGGGCAAACTCCATCGAGGTGCCTGGCCCTTGACTGGTGAGCAGGTTGACGCGCGGGTCGAACACAACGCGTCTTTCCATCCACTGCCCTTCTGGGATCTGCTCTTTCAGGCCGGGGAAGCCGGTCATATTGCCGATCGGGAACAGTTGGTGATGCTGCAATACCAAGGCCGGTGCCGCACAGATGGCGGCGACAATATTGCCTTGCAGATGCATCTGGCGGACTTTTTCCACCAGCAACGGGCTATCGCGAAAACATTCCGCACCCTTGATGCCGCCAGGTAAGACGATGGCGTCAAAGTGGTCATCAACAATCGCCACCAAGGGAGCGTCTGCCAGCAGCTTCACGCCGCGTGAGCAGACGATGGTCAGGCCACCGTCACTGGCAACGCTGGCGGTCGTTACTTTGACTCCGGCACGAACCAGCAGGTCGATGGTGGTTACGGCTTCGGTTTCTTCACTACCAGGTGCCAGGCAGACCAATACCGATGCGCTCATAGCTATTTTCCTTGCGTTTAATGATTTCAAACAGGCGGGTATTTTCTGGCAGGGGAATGCCGTGGCTGCGTCCGCGACGCAGCAAATAACCGGTAATGTAGTCGATCTCTGTGTGCCGCTGAGAACGGATATCCTGCAGCATCGAGGAGATGTTGTCCGCCGTTGACTGGATCACCTGCATCACATAGAACACCAGGCTTTCGCACGAGGTGTGGTGGCCTTCCATCTCCATCACGCTAGCCACTTCACGGCAGATAAGCTCTATCTGCTCAGGATAGCGTTGCAGATCGCCATTACGGCAGTCATACAGTACGGTTAGCGGGTTGATGACGCAGTTGACCGCCAGCTTGCGCCAACTGGCCGAAGTAATATTGTTATGCCAGGCAACGTCTGGCAGGGCTTGATGCAGTATCTCTGCCAGATGGCTGAGATGGGTGGCTTGCCGTGTCGTTGGGCCGATATGGGTGGTGCCGTTGGCGACGTGCACAATAGTGTTACCATCATGGCGTGCGGCATGCGTGGTGATGCCCTGTAACACCGGCTGGCTGTGCGGTGGCAACTCCTCTTGAGTTCCTATGCCGTTATGCAGTAGCAAAATGGCACAGCGAGGGTTTAGTTTGGGCAGCAATGCCGTCACCGCGCTGGAAACCTGCCAGGCTTTCAGTGTAACCAGCAGTAACTCACTTTGCCGCAGGTGTTCGGGATCGTTGGTGGGCAAATTACGGTTAAACGATGTGCCGTCGGGGTCAATGACGTTGACCGCACAAAATGGCTGGGGCACCCGTAACCATCCCTGTACATCGTGGCCCTGCTGATATAGCTTGGCAAGCCACAGTTGTCCGAGTGCACCGCAACCAAGAATGGTTATTTTCATTAAATCTCCTTGGTGTCCGGTAAGACCACTGGTGGATCCTTTTGATTATAGGCTTATCTGTTATTGAACGTCTTGTTCAAGCGCATATCCGAATTTTGCCTGAAACCGCAAAGCGGGTATCATGCACGGCAACGAAATCATAGAGCACCCATTCAGGAGGAAGAGAAGTATGCCATCTTTCGACATCGTTTCCGAAATTGATATGCAGGAAGTTCGCAACGCCGTTGATAACGCTACCCGCGATCTCAGCACCCGTTGGGATTTCCGTAACGTACCGGCCAGCTTTGAGCTGAACGAGAAAGACGAAAGCATTAAGGTCGCCAGCGAGTCTGACTTCCAGGTGCAGCAACTGCTGGATATCCTGCGCGAAAAACTGATGAAACGCAGCATTGAAGGCGGCGCGCTGGAGATCCCGGAAGAGTTGACCCACAGTGGCAAAACCTACAGCGTGGATGCCAAGCTCAAGCAGGGGATCGAAAGCTCAATGGCGAAGAAGATCGTCAAGCTGATCAAAGACAGCAAGCTGAAGGTACAGGCGCAGATCCAGGGTGATGAAATCCGCGTTACCGGTAAGGCGCGTGACGATCTGCAAAGCGTGATGGCGCTGATCCGTGGTGCCGATCTGGGGCAGCCGTTCCAGTTTAAAAACTTCCGCGATTAAGTAGTGCCGATCTGGGGGTAGCCCCTCACCCTAACCCTCTCCCACAGGGAGAGGGGACCGATCGTGCCACAACTTTACGTCTGTTCCAGTCTGTAACCCCGCGTTAAATATTCAACTGGACATGCCACAGACAGAGTGTTGTGCCTGACTATAATGCTGTACCAGCCCCTTATCCTTTTTGGGGAAGGGACCGATCGTGCCACAACGTTACGTCTGTTCCAGTCTGCAACCCCACGTCAAATATTCAACTGAACATGTCACAGACAGAGTGTTGTGCCTGACTATAATGCCGTACCCGCTCCCTCTCCTTTTTGGGGAGAGGGTTGGGGTGAGGGGGAACAACAGACGATCAAGCCAAAGTAGATGGGTATCCTTAAAGCGCTGCGATCAGGGCTTCCAACTGGCCGCGATTGGTCTGTTTGGTATCTACCTTCACGTAAGCGCTGCGCTCCTCGGGAACCACAACTGCTTCCGCTACGCCCGGCTGAGCCAGCAAGCGGCTTTGTAACGCCGAATCTTTTACCGCCAGTTCAGACAACGTGATACGCAGGCTGCTGACGTAAGGTGGCTCTTTCATGGTGCTGCTGACCACAAACCAGACGGCGGCAAGTACCGCACCGGCGATAAAGACCAATCCTGCTCCCTGAAAACCATATAACCAGCCGCCCACGCTGCCGCCGATGGCCACGCCAATAAACTGGCTGGTGGAGTAAACGCCCATCGCCGTGCCTTTATAACCCGCAGGGGACTCTTTGCTAATCAACGAAGGCAGGATGGCTTCCATGACGTTAAACGCCATAAAGAATAACTGCACTCCAGCAATGATGCCCCATAGATGCTGGCCAGAAAACCACAGCACCACCTCGGCGCAAAACAGAACCGCTACGCACCCCATAAAGACCTGCTTCATGCGGCGATATTTTTCTGCATAGATGATAAATGGCACTACGGCAATGAAAGAAACCAACATGGTGACCAGATAGACTTTCCAGTGGTCCGCCGCGGCCAGCCCGGCTTTTTCCATTGCCAGCGGCAGGGCGACGAAGCTGGACATCAGCAGGATATGCAGGCACAGGATGCCAAAATTGAGTTTCAACAGCCGCGAATTGTTCAGCACCTTACTGAAACTGCCCCGTACGATGCTCGATTCCCGGTTCAGCACGTGTTCATCGGCAGAAGGGACGACCAGCAAGGTAATCGCGATACCGGCTAATGACAGCACGGCTATCATCCAGAACAGCGCATGCAAACCGAAAGCATGGGTCACTATCGGGCCCACCACCATGGCGATAGCAAAGGTGATACCGAAGCTGATGCCGATAAACGCCATCGCCTTGGTACGATTCTGTTCGCGGGTTAAATCCGACAGCAGCGCCATCACCGCAGCAGCTATTGCCCCGGAACCCTGCAATGCACGGCCAAGAATGATCCCCCAGATAGAGTCGCTTAAGGCTGCGATCACGCTGCCAAGGGCGAAGATCAACAGCCCGCCGACGATCAGCGGCTTACGGCCAACGCGGTCGGAAATCAGGCCGAAGGGGATCTGAAATACCGCCTGCGCCAGGCCATAAATACCGATAGCCAGGCCGATCAGTGCCTCGCTGGCACCGTGCAGCGCCATCCCATAGGTGGTCAGGACCGGTAACACCATAAACATGCCGAGCATGCGTAGGGAAAATACGGTACCCAAGCCCCAGGTTGCGCGGCGTTCTTGGGGCGTCATAATATTGTCGTTCATGTAAACCTCAGTTAACCCATCGCCTTTCAAGTTGCAGCGTTGTTACCTGCACTTGCTCACCCCAGTCACTTACAAAAGTAAGCTCCTGGGGATGAGCAAGCTTGTCGCCTAGCTGCAACTTGAAATTCATAGGGTATCGAACCTATTCCAACAGGTTAAGCGGGGGACTTAGCCAGTTGGAATAGCCTCGGCAAAGTTGCGTCATTCTAGTGCGTAGGGCAGGGGGGGTAAATCGAATGTTGTTTAACAGATATTACAGTTGGTGTGCTTTTCTCCGAAACAAATAAAATGGGCCGCTAAGCGGCCCATTCGCAGATAACCGCTGTTTTACCAAGCGTAGGTCAACAGGGTTTCCGGTGTCGCACTGGCACTGAAATCGATCGACATCATTACGCTGAGTGAGGTAATGGCCACGATTGAGAACACAAACAGTTTGCGCGCCCAGACGCTGTCATTTTCCGCTTTGTAGCCGCGTAACGCCATGCCTAGCCACCATACGCTCACCGCCGCTGCGACGATCAGGTATTTGTAGCCAGCATAACCGCCAAGGGTCAGCATCAGCGTGGCGATCATAAACGCCAGGATGTAGAGCGTGATGTGGTTTTTGGCAACGGAGATGCCTTTCACCACCGGCAGTACCGGGATGTTGGCTGCCTGGTAATCTTTAAAGCGGAAGATGGCAATCGCATAGGAATGCGGCATCTGCCACAGGCTGAAGATGGCCAGCAGGATCAATGCACCAGCGTCAAACTCGTTGGTGACCGCGCAGTAGCCAATCACCGGCGGCGCGGCTCCAGACAGGCTGCCGATCAGCGTGCCGTATACCGAGTGGCGTTTCATGTACAGGCTGTAAACGCCGACATAAACCACAAAGCCCATCACCGCCAGCCACATGGCCAACGGGTTGGCTGCGATATACAGCAGTGCAAAACCAGCAATACCCAGCAAGGTAGCGTAAACCAGGCTCACACTCGGCGTGATCAGGCCTTTTACCAGCACCCGGTTCTTCGTTCTCTCCATTTTCTTGTCGATGTCGCGGTCAATGTAGTTGTTAAATACACAGCCCGAGGCAACCACCAACGAGACCCCTAACAGGGTGGCGAGAAACAGGGGATAGTCGATGCTCCCTTTGGAAGCGAGCAGGAATCCCCCGACGACAGAAATTAAATTACCGAAAATAATTCCTGGTTTAGTTACTTGCAGGTATTGCTTAATCATCACGTCCAGCTCTGCTCTTAATCGACCATCATGTTGATGTTGAGGTTGTACATAATCCAGAGTGAACCCACAACAACGATACCGATGATCATAGCGGTGAACAGCAATGCCACCAGGTTCCAGCGCTCTTCCGATGAGGTGTTCATATGCAGGAAGTAAACCAGGTGAACGATCACCTGGATAACCGCCATGCCGACCACAACCGCCAGGATGGTGGAGTGAGAGGCGCTGCCGCTCATCACCATCGCAAATGGAATTACCGTCAGAATGACCGACAGTATAAAGCCGGTCAGATATGACTTCACGCTACCGTGGCTTGCGCCGCCGTGAGAGGTATCATGGGATGAATGGCTCATTTACATTACCCCCAGCAGGTAGACAACGGTAAATACGCAGATCCAGACCACGTCCAGGAAGTGCCAGAACAGGCTCAGGCACATCAGACGGGTTTTATTGGTTGGGTTCAGGCCACGCTTGCTCACCTGAATCATCATGATGATGATCCAGATCAGGCCGGTGGTCACGTGCAGACCGTGAGTACCCACCAGCGCAAAGAAGCTGGAGAGGAACGCACTGCGATCTGGGCCGTAACCTTCGGCGATCAGGTGATGGAATTCATAGATCTCCATCGCCACGAAGCCGACGCCAAACAGGAAGGTCAAGAACAGCCAGGTGTTAACGCTGCTTACCTTGCCCTTGTTCATGCCGATCATCGCCATACCGTAGGTGATGGAGCTGAACAGCAGGAGGAAAGTTTCAACCAGTACAAAATTCAGGTCGAAGATATCTTTCCCAGTGGGACCGCCCGCGGTCCCGTTCACCAGTACTGCATAGGTTGCGAACAAGCTCGCAAACAAAATACAGTCGCTCATCAGGTAGATCCAGAATCCGAAGACCTTGGTTTCTCCTGCGTCGTGGTGCCCATGCTCGGCATGGGCTGCGCTATGGTTGGTCAGAGTATCAGTTGACATGTTTCACGCCTGCTTTGCTGATTTGTTCATAGTGTTGGTTCTCAATGCGCTCGATCTCATCAACCGGCACATAGTAATCAACATCTTCATCGAAGCTCTTGACGATCCAGGTCACGATCATGCCGACGAAGCCAGCAATCGCCATCCACCAGATATCCCAGATCATCGCGAAACCAAATACCAGGCTGAAGCCAGCAATAATCACACCGGCGCCGGTATTCTTCGGCATATGAATCGGCTCGTACTTCGCGGGTTTCTTATAGGCTTCGCCTTTTTCTTTCATGTCCCAGAACGCATCACGATCGTGAATTTCTGGCACTACGGCGAAGTTATAGAACGGAGGTGGTGAAGATGTTGACCACTCCAGCGTACGTGCACCCCACGGGTCACCGGTCAGATCGCGGTTCTGCTCGCGGTCACGGATACTGACGTAAACCTGGATCACTTGGCACAGGATACCGCAGGCAATCAGCGCTGCACCGCCAGCCGCAACCATCAGCAGAGGGTGGAACTCAGGATTGATATTCTGGCTGATACGGCGGGTCATCCCCATGAAGCCCAGTGCGTACAGCGGCATAAAGGCAACGAAGAAACCGATGATCCAGAACCAGAATGCGCGGATACCCCAGGTCTCATTCAGACGGAAGCCGAAGGATTTAGGGAACCAGTAGGTCAGGCCAGCGAAGCAACCGAACACCACACCACCGATAATCACGTTATGGAAGTGGGCAATCAGGAACAGGCTGTTGTGCAGCACGAAGTTGGCACCCGGTACCGCCAGCAGCACGCCGGTCATCCCACCGATGGAGAAGGTGATGATGAAGCCCACGGTCCACAGCATCGCGGAGTTAAGCTGAATACGGCCTTGGTACATGGTGAACAGCCAGTTGAAGATTTTCACCCCGGTCGGGATGGAAATGATCATCGTGGCAATCCCGAAGAAGGCGTTAACGTTGGCGCCTGACCCCATGGTAAAGAAGTGGTGCAGCCAAACGATAAACGACAGGACGGTGATCGCGATGGTTGCCCATACCAGTGAGGTATAGCCGAAAAGACGTTTCTTCGAGAAGGTGGCGGTAACTTCAGAGAAGACACCGAACACTGGCAGAACCAGGATATACACCTCTGGGTGACCCCAGGCCCAAATCAGGTTGATGTACATCATCATGTTGCCGCCCATATCATTGGTAAAGAAATGGGTGCCCAGATAGCGATCCAGGGTCAGCAACGCGACGGTGACGGTCAGAATTGGGAAGGAGACGATGATCAGCACGTTGGTACACAGTGCTGCCCAGGTGAATACCGGCATCTTCATCATCGGCATGCCAGGGGCACGCATCTTCAGGATGGTGGCGAAGAAGTTCACACCGGTCAACAGGGTACCCAGACCGGAAATCTGCAGACTCCAGATCCAGTAATCGACCCCGACGCCAGGGCTGTATTCCTTACCCGACAACGGTGGATAGGCCAACCAGCCGGTCTGTGCGAATTCACCGACACCCAGCGAGATGTTGATCAAGACCACGCCGACCACGAAGAACCAGAAGCTCAGGGAGTTCAGGAACGGGAAGGCAACGTCGCGCGCACCGATTTGCAACGGAACCACCACGTTCATCAGGCCCACCACGAAAGGCATTGCCATGAAGAAGATCATGATGACGCCGTGCGCGGTAAAGATCTGGTCGTAGTGGTGCGGCGGCAGGAATCCGGCCTCACCGGCAGACGCGAGCGCCTGCTGGCTACGCATCATGATGGCATCAGCAAAACCACGCAGCAGCATGACCATGGCCACGATGATGTACATGATACCGATTTTTTTATGGTCGACCGAGGTCAGCCATTCGCTCCACAGCCACTTCCATTTGCCGAAATACGTGATCAGCGCCAGCAGGGCCAGCCCGCCAACGATGATTGCAGCAACGGTGACCATGATGATCGGTTCATGCAACGGAACCGCATCAAGTGTTAATTTTCCCAACATCAGATTATTCCTCGGCTCCGGCGTGAGCATGTTCACTCATGTCCATACCCTGGCTCATGTCCATGCCCTGGTGCGCGGAAGCTTCTGCGCCTTTGTGCATGTGCATATCACCCATGAATTTGCCAATAGTCTCTTTGAACAAATTCGGTTTGACACTGGAGAAGTACTCAACCGGGTTGTTTTCACTCGGCTCTGCCAGTTTGTTAAAATCGCTGGTGGCGTTAAGGGTATTAGACGATTCTTTCACCTTGGCTACCCACTGATCGAAGTCGCCTTCGGTCGGGGTGACAATGGCGGTGAATTTCATGCCGGAGAACCCGCGGCCACTGAAGCTGCTGGAAATACCATCGTATTTGCCCGCTTCGTTGCCGATCAGGTGCAGTTTGGTCTGCATCCCGGCCATCGCATAAATCTGCCCACCTAACTGAGGAATAAAGAACGAGTTCATTACCGAGTTAGAGGTGACTTTGAATTCGACTGGAACATCTTTCGGGAAAGCCAACTCATTAACGGTCGCGATACCCTGCTCTGGGTAGATGAACAGCCATTTCCAGTCTAACGACACCACTTCGATGGTCATTGGCTTTTTGTCGGCGACAATCGGCTTGAATGGATCCAGCGCGTGGGTTGTTTTCCAGGTTATGGTGCCAAGGATGGCGATGATAATGATTGGAATGGTCCAGACGACCGCTTCAATCTTGTTGGAGTGTGACCAATTCGGACTGTACTTGGCGCTCTTGTTGGAAGCACGATACTTCCAGGCAAAGGCAAATGCCATGAAGATCACTGGCACCACAACGATCAGCATCAAGCCGATTGCCGTGAGGATCAGTCTTCGTTGCTCAACACCTATTGCTCCTTTGGGATCCATCAACACCATATCGCAACCGCTTAGCATAACGGTGGCGACAATTAAGGATAACATCCCAATACTTTTATTGTATTTCTTAAGTCTCATCTAACGACCCCAATTACCAAGGCTCTATATTGTCGTTTCATGTGTGCGGGCATTTTACGGGAAGGTTGCAGTACTGTAAACATACTTAAGAGAGTGTCAGCGGCTTGTTGACACTTTCTGTTAAGGGGGTCACACATGTAACGTTAGGTGACAATTTACTAATGGCAACAATGTGTTGGCGAGCTGAATCGTTCCGGGGGGATGCTATGTCATGGAAAACCAAGGGTATGTCAGGATATCGCGTCAGCGGTGGCGATGTTTGAATAGGCGCAAAAAGGTTTATTTAATGTAAAATTTTTGTTTTGTTGAGGTGAATTAAAATCTATTTCCGAGCGTTTTACTCGGGTAAAAAAATAGCTTTGGTAAAAATATTAAATTTTTAACGAAATAAATTCGTTTTTCTGATGCTTTTTTGTTGGCCGAATTTTATCGGCCAACAAAAAAATCACGCTAATTGCGTTCGGCGCAACGCCAGGTAGTCCAACAGGCTACCCATGATAATCCCCACCAGGCTCAGCATGGCACCGGTTTGCAGCAGTTGCACGGCGAGGTTGGGCCAATCGGTCCAATCCAGCGCGTTGGCGATCAGCAGCAGCAACCATACGCCTAGCAGTGAGCAACCGGCGCCCAGCAGGCGTAGTGCCCAGCGATAGGCGGCACGAAACTCAGTGCGTGGCATAAAGTTGTCGGTACGTTGCGTGTACTCCAACGTCTGGCGGCAGATTAACAGCAGCAGCAGGCCTGGAACCGCCGCCGCGATGGAGAACAGGTAAAACAGTGGCCAGCCATGGGCGGTCACGAACCAACCGGCAATCGGCCCGACGTAAACACGGCCAACGGCGGAGAGCGCCGAGAGGAGGGCAAACTGGGTGGCGGAGAAGGATTTGTTGCACAGGGTCATCAGCAGGGCGACAAAGGCTGCGGTGCCCATGCCGCCACACAGGTTTTCCAGGAAAATGGCGCTGCCCATCGTCAGGATGTTTTTAGCGGTGATTGCCAACAGCCAGTAACCGATGTTGGATACTGCCTGCAAAATACCGAACAGCATCAGCGCCCGGAACAGGCTGAGGCGCTGCATCAAGACGCCGCCGAACAGGGCCCCGACGATGGTGGCAAACAGACCGAGGGTTTTATTCACCAGGCCGACCTCGCCGGCATCGAAGCCGACGCCGCGGATCAGAAAGGTGGTGCTTAAACTCCCGGCAAAAGCGTCACCCATCTTATACATCACGATCAGCAACAGGATCAGCCAGGCATTGTTACGGGCGAAGAAGTCACGCAGTGGAGCGACTACCGCCATCTCGAGGGTGCGCGGCGCAGGAATGCTGTCGTCCGGTTCCGGTGCCATCAGCGTAGCGGCTACGCCAATTAGCATCAGCCCGGCCATTAGCCAGTAAGTCGCCTGCCAACCGAAATAGCGATCGGCCAGCCACAGGGCCAGCCCGCCGGAGACCAGCATTGCCAGGCGATAACCCAGTACCGACACTGCGGCCCCGGCCCCGCGTTCTTCGGCCGCCAGCAGATCGGTTTTGTAGGCGTCAAAAACAATATCCTGTGAGGCAGAACAGAATGCCACCACCACCGCCAGCGTGGCCAGCCACCATAGATGCTGTGACGGATTCATAAACCCCATCGCCACGATGGCCACTACCAGCAGCAACTGGCTGATCAACAGCCAGCCACGCCGCCGCCCGAGGAACGGGGGAGTGTAGCGATCCATAAACGGAGACCAGAGGAACTTGAACACGTAGGCCTGACCTACCAGCGAAAAGATACCAATGGTTTTCAGATCGAGGCCTTCGACGGTCATCCAGGCTTGCAGCGTGCCGGAGGTTAATGCCAACGGCAGCCCCGAGGCAAAGCCCAACACCAACAGGATGACGGAATTACGCTGGGTAAAAATATTCAGATACTGTTTCGACATGAGATCCCGATCTGCGCTGCCCTGTAAACCGAGCAGCGCGAGGCATTGCCTGATTAACGTGCGTTTTGCTTGATAAAGTCGTTGACGCTGGTGTCTTGAGCCATATCGGCGATGACGTCACCCAGCACGGTGTTGACCGCATCGGTGATTTTTTCATTGCTGGCGGTGAAGGCACCCTGCACGTTATAGGTAGAACGGTAGTTCTTCACCTGCTTGTTGCCGTTTTTGGCCTGCGCGATGATTGAAATATCCGCTTTGGTGGTGATGTTGTAGCGCAGGTTGCCTTGGGAAACGTCGGCAAACAGCGTATTCACTACGATCTGCAAATCAACCGCACCTGATGGCCCAATCATATAACCACGCGCGCCCATTTGCTTTTCCAGCACTTCTTGTAGCAGGAAGCGCAGATCGCGCGATGGGGTCAGGGTGATCAGTTGGCCGTCACGGTTCACTTTGGCTAGCGCCTGATCGGGGCGTTGGTCTGCACCGTTAATGCTGATAGTGATCCCTTGCAGGGTTGGGTCCTGCTGTGGCAACACGATCTTCGGGGTTACGTTCAGCGTATTGGTGCTGGTCGCACAGCCAGCTAACAGCAGTGCAGCCAGCAGAGGAAGACAAAGTTTTTTTAACATTATGACTGTCTCATCAATCGTGGTTTTATACCCGGTGCTGTTCAAGCCCGCGGGCAGGGTTGTGGGTGCTTGATAATCAAAGCGCTAGAGTCAACGATAAATTGCCGCCATCATAGCATTGCCAACAACGGGTGGAAGTGTTGAAGGTGGCCGTAGCGTAAATTTTTCCTCAACCAGGATAAAAACAGGCTTTTTCGAGTGGCTCAATCGGATAAACCTCAACTGAGCCACTTTTATTGATGAATTTTTCGGCATTGTGTCGTGGGATTTACGATAGCCATGTTCTGGCGAGGGCAAAACCGACTAATATTAAAGTAGAACCTGGTAGCCTGCCGGTGTTGTAAGGAGATCCTATGATCCGCGAGCAAATAGAAGCAAAGTTAAGGGCGGCGTTTGAACCCGCGTATCTGGAAGTGACTGATGAGAGCTATCGGCATAACGTTCCTGCTGGATCCGAAAGTCATTTCAAGGTGGTGTTGGTGAGCGACCGCTTTGTCGGCGAACGGTTCCTGACCCGGCATCGCTCCATTTATGGCGTGTTGGCGGAAGAACTGGAAAACGGCGTACACGCGCTGGCACTGCATACCTATACCCTGAAAGAGTGGGAAGGGCTGCAGGATACGGTGCCGGCTTCGCCACCTTGCCGTGGGGCGGGCACATTAGCTTAATACCTAAAATTTACGGTATCAGTGGAACTTTTACCCGTATTTAAGGTATTACTACTGACGAATTTTGCAACGGCCTGCGGGCCGTTGCTGTTTTTGACGACGACAAAGCCGAAGGTGTTTGCAGCTCTGATGGCCATGGCATCAAGGTATTTGGGCGAAAAATCGGCAAAAGTGTGATTTTTAACGCGCCAGTGCTGCCTTGCCATCCTCGACTAGCTACGCTTGCGCCGCTATAATGTCGCGTCTATTTTTTCCGGAATGGTTTCGGAACGCTCTCGACATCAGGGAACTCGGTTTTTAATGTAGCCGTCCTGGTTCTTGGAACGGAGTTGACCGAGCACTGTGATTTTTTTGAGGTAACAAGATGCAAGTTTCAGTAGAAACCACTCAAGGCCTTGGGCGCCGTCTCTCTATTACTGTACCCGCTGATGTTATCAATCAGGCAGTAAAGAAAGAGCTGATCAACGCAGCTAAAAGCGTACGTATCGACGGTTTCCGTAAAGGCAAAGTGCCGATGAACATCGTCGAACAGCGTTATGGCGCCTCCGTCCGTCAGGACGTGCTGGGCGATTTGATGCAGCGCAACTTTGTTGACGCGATCATCAAAGAGAAAATCAACCCGGCCGGTGCACCAAACTACGTACCGGGCGAGTATAAAGAAGGCGAAGATTTCGCTTTCACCGTGGAATTCGAAGTCTATCCAGAAGTTGAGCTGAAAGGCCTGGAAAGCATCGAGGTTGAAAAACCTGTGGTTGAAGTTAACGACGCCGATGTTGATACCATGCTGGAAACCCTGCGTAAGCAGCAGGCGACCTGGAAAGACACCGACGGCGCAGCCACTGCTGAAGACCGCGTGACCGTTGACTTCACCGGCTCTATCGACGGTGAAGAGTTTGAAGGCGGTAAAGCCGCTGATTTCGTTCTGGCTATGGGCCAGGGCCGCATGATCCCAGGCTTCGAAGAAGGTCTGGTGGGTCATAAAGCCGGTGAAGAGTTCACCATCGACGTCAACTTCCCAGAAGATTACCACGCAGAAAACCTGAAAGGGAAAGCGGCCAAGTTCGCTATCGTGCTGAAGAAAGTTGAACAGCGCGAGCTGCCAGAACTGACCGAAGAGTTCATCAAGCGTTTCGGCGTGGCTGATGGTTCTCTCGCCGGTCTGCGTACCGAAGTGCGTAAAAACATGGAGCGCGAACTGAAAGGCGCCGTGCGTAACCGCATCAAGACTCAGGCTATCGACGGTCTGGTCAACGCTAACGAAATCGACGTGCCAGCGGCACTGATCGACGGCGAAGTCGACGTTCTGCGTCGTCAGGCTGCACAGCGTTTTGGTGGCAACGAGAAGCAAGCGTTGGAACTGCCACGCGAACTGTTCGAAGAGCAAGCCAAACGTCGCGTTGTAGTCGGTCTGCTGTTGGGCGAAGTGATCAGCACCAACGATCTGAAAGCCGATGAAGATCGCGTTAAGACCCTGATCGAAGAAATGGCTTCCGCCTACGAAGATCCGAGCGAAGTTGTTGAGTTCTACAGCAAAAACAAAGAGCTGATGAACAACATGCGTAACGTTGCTCTGGAAGAACAAGCGGTAGAAGCCCTGCTGGCTAAAGCGAAAGTGACTGAAAAAGCCACTACCTTCAGCGAGCTGATGAACCAGACTCAACAAGCGTAATGCTGGTTGATGCCAGGAGCGACCTGATGGCAGGTCCTTTGCCGTAGCTGGGAGTTCCTTACAAGGCCCGTAACTTTGGTTACGGGCTTTTCTTTTGCCACGTGACTGATTAATCTCGGCTTAACTGTGGCAATATGCACTATATTTATTGGGTCGAGGACGAATGGCGGCGGTGGAAGGCCAGTGGTTGTGACCTTGCCTGCCACACAGGGATGTTGGTGAAATTGTTCACCGGGCTTGAAATGCGCTCTGTGACCCCCCAATTCCTACAACAGTATGGGCCGCTTTATCCGCCTGGCGGAATGATAGCGCCGTCAAATCAGTGTGGAGCCTGTCGATGGCTTGAACGTAGTCATGATGGCCGTTCTCAAGTAGAATCGACAGACAATGGCGCCAAGGCAATTTCTATTAGGAGACGGTAATGTCATACAGTGGCGAACGAGACCAATTTGCACCTAACATGGCACTGGTGCCGATGGTGGTAGAGCAGACTTCGCGCGGGGAGCGTTCTTACGATATTTATTCCCGCCTGCTGAAAGAGCGCATTATCTTCCTGACCGGCCAGGTTGAAGATCATATGGCTAATCTGATCGTGGCACAGATGTTGTTCCTCGAGGCAGAAAGCCCAGAAAAAGACATTTTCCTGTATATCAACTCTCCGGGCGGCGTGATCACGGCTGGTATGTCAATCTATGACACCATGCAGTTTATCAAGCCGGACGTCAGCACCATCTGTATGGGGCAGGCGTGTTCCATGGGGTCGTTCCTGCTGACGGCAGGCACCAAGGGCAAGCGTTTCTGCCTGCCAAACTCCAGAGTGATGATCCACCAGCCGCTGGGCGGCTACCAGGGCCAGGCAACGGATATTGAAATCCATGCGCGTGAGATCCTGAAGGTGAAGGCTCGCATGAATGAGTTGATGGCACAACATACCGGCCAATCGCTGGAACAGATCGAACGTGATACCGAACGTGACCGCTTCATGACGGCGGAAGAATCGGTAGAATACGGTCTGGTCGACAGCATTCTGACGCACCGCAGCTAAAACTATACCCGAAGGGTCGCAAGCTGTAGTGCATACCTGTTGCCTGAAAGGTTATGGGTAGCGCGCGGCTTGCGGGCCGATAGGCTATAGTATTCAGAGCGGGCCTGGCTCGCTTTAAAAAGCGTTATCGGCGTTCCCGGTATAAAGTTTGGGCGCATTGTCGCCGCGTAATGGTGCGGGACAAAGACAAAAGAAGAGGTTTGACTCATGACAGATAAGCGCAAAGACGGTTCAGGAAAGCTGCTGTACTGCTCTTTCTGCGGCAAAAGCCAGCATGAAGTGCGTAAGCTGATTGCCGGTCCGTCAGTGTATATCTGCGATGAATGTGTTGATCTGTGTAACGACATTATTCGCGAAGAGATTAAAGAAGTTGCGCCGCATCGCGAGCGTAATTCATTGCCGACACCGCACGAAATTCGTCACCACCTGGACGATTATGTTATCGGTCAGGAACAGGCGAAAAAAGTGCTGGCGGTGGCGGTCTATAACCACTACAAACGCCTGCGTAATGGCGATACCAGCAATGGCATCGAACTGGGTAAAAGCAATATTTTGCTGATCGGCCCAACCGGTAGCGGCAAGACCTTGCTGGCAGAAACGCTGGCACGTTTCCTGGATGTGCCTTTCACCATGGCCGATGCCACAACGTTGACCGAAGCCGGTTACGTGGGTGAGGACGTGGAAAACATCATCCAGAAACTGTTGCAGAAATGCGACTACGATGTGCAAAAAGCCCAGCGCGGCATCGTCTATATCGATGAAATTGATAAAATTTCACGTAAGTCAGACAACCCGTCCATCACCCGTGACGTTTCGGGCGAAGGCGTGCAGCAGGCGTTGCTGAAGCTGATCGAAGGCACGATTGCGGCGGTTCCACCACAGGGTGGGCGTAAACATCCGCAGCAGGAATTCCTGCAGGTGGACACCTCCAAGATCCTGTTTATCTGTGGCGGTGCGTTTGCCGGCCTGGATAAGGTGATTGGCCAGCGCGTTAACACCGGTTCCGGTATCGGTTTTGGTGCCACGGTGAAGGGTGAATCTGAAAAAGCCACCGAAGGCGAACTGCTGTTGCAGGCAGAGCCGGAAGACTTGATCAAATTTGGTCTGATCCCGGAGTTCATCGGTCGTCTGCCGGTGGTTGCCACCCTCAGCGAACTGAGTGAAGAAGCACTGATCCAGATCCTGAAAGAGCCGAAAAACGCCCTGACCAAGCAGTATCAGGCGTTGTTCAATCTGGAAGGGGTAGATCTGGAATTCCGTGAGGAAGCGCTGAACGCCATCGCCAAGAAGGCCATGACGCGTAAGACCGGTGCCCGTGGCCTGCGTTCGATTGTAGAAGGCGCGCTGCTGGACACCATGTACGATCTGCCGTCGCTTGAAAGCGTAGATAAAGTGGTGATCGACGAATCGGTGATCGCTGGCCAATCCAAGCCGTTATTGATTTACGGCAAACCGGAAGCGCAGGCTTCTGGCGAATAATTAGCCAGTCAAACCAGAAAGTTAATCGTAAAAGGGGGATTTTATCCCCCTTTTCTTTTTCTCGACATTGTTACCGTTGAATGTCAGAGATTCATCCCCATATACTCATAATCCAGATTTTGTGAAACGTTTGATGCTTGCGTCTCATGAGATCCCCCTAATCCTGGCGGAAATTAAACTAAGAGAGAGCTCTATGAACCCTGAGCGTTCCGAACGCATTGAAATCCCCGTGTTGCCATTGCGCGACGTGGTGGTTTATCCGCACATGGTGATCCCGTTGTTTGTTGGCCGGGAAAAATCGATTCGGTGCCTCGAAGCCGCAATGGATCACGATAAAAAGATCATGCTGGTGGCGCAGAAAGAGGCCTCGACGGATGAACCTGGCATTAACGATCTGTTCTCGGTAGGTACCGTTGCATCGATTTTACAGATGCTGAAACTGCCGGACGGCACGGTCAAGGTGCTGGTCGAAGGTTTACAGCGTGCGCGTATTACCACGCTTTCCGACAGCGGTGAACACTTCGCTGCCCAGGCTGAATATCTTGAATCACCGGCTATCGACGAGCGTGAGCAGGAAGTCCTGGTGCGCACGGCGATCAATCAGTTTGAAGGTTACATCAAACTGAACAAAAAAATTCCACCGGAGGTGCTGACTTCATTGAACAGCATCGACGACGCTGCACGCCTGGCGGATACCATCGCCGCGCATATGCCGCTGAAACTCAGCGACAAGCAGTCGGTGCTGGAGATGTTCGATATCACCGAGCGTCTTGAGTACCTGATGGCGATGATGGAGTCGGAAATCGACCTGCTGCAGGTTGAGAAGCGCATCCGTAACCGCGTCAAGAAACAGATGGAAAAGAGCCAGCGCGAGTACTATCTGAATGAGCAGATGAAGGCGATTCAGAAAGAACTGGGCGAGATGGACGACACGCCGGATGAACACGAGGCGTTGAAGCGCAAGATTGAAGCAGCCAAAATGCCGAAAGAAGCGCGTGAGAAAACCGAAGCGGAACTGCAAAAGCTGAAAATGATGTCGCCGATGTCTGCGGAAGCGACCGTAGTGCGTGGCTATATCGATTGGATGATCCAGGTGCCGTGGAATGCGCGCAGCAAGGTGAAAAAAGACCTGCTCAAGGCGCAGGAAGTGCTCGATACCGATCACTACGGCCTGGAACGCGTCAAAGACCGCATCCTTGAGTATCTTGCAGTGCAGAGCCGCGTCAGCAAAATCAAGGGCCCAATCCTGTGCCTGGTAGGGCCTCCTGGCGTGGGTAAGACCTCGCTGGGGCAGTCGATCGCTCGTGCGACCGGCCGCCAATATGTCCGTATGGCGCTGGGCGGCGTACGTGACGAAGCGGAGATTCGCGGTCACCGCCGGACTTACATCGGCTCCATGCCGGGTAAACTGATCCAGAAAATGGCCAAGGTTGGGGTGAAAAACCCGCTGTTCCTGCTCGATGAGATCGACAAGATGTCATCCGACATGCGTGGCGATCCGGCTTCAGCCCTGCTGGAAGTGTTGGATCCGGAACAGAACGTGGCGTTTAACGATCACTATCTGGAAGTGGATTACGATCTGTCCGACGTGATGTTCGTGGCGACCTCGAACTCGATGAACATTCCGGCACCGTTGCTGGACCGTATGGAAGTGATCCGTCTTTCCGGCTATACCGAAGACGAAAAGCTGAACATTGCCAAACAGCACCTGTTGCCAAAGCAGCTTGAACGCAACGCGTTGAAGAAAGGTGAGTTGACAGTGGATGACAGTGCCATTATCGGCATTATCCGTTATTACACCCGTGAAGCCGGGGTGCGTAGCCTGGAGCGTGAAATTTCCAAGCTGTGCCGTAAAGCGGTCAAGTCGCTGCTGATGGACAAGAAGCTCAAGCACATCGAGATCAACGGCGAAAACCTCAAGGACTATCTGGGCGTTCAGCGTGTTGACTACGGCCGTGCGGACACCGAAAACCGCGTAGGCCAGGTAACCGGGCTGGCGTGGACGGAAGTGGGCGGCGATCTGCTGACCATTGAAACCGCCTGCGTACCGGGCAAAGGCAAGCTGACCTACACCGGTTCTTTGGGTGAAGTGATGCAGGAGTCTATCCAGGCTGCATTGACCGTGGTACGTGCACGTGCAGAGAAGTTGGGCATCAACGCCGACTTCTATGAAAAACGTGATATCCACGTCCATGTGCCGGAAGGGGCGACGCCGAAAGACGGCCCAAGTGCCGGTATCGCCATGTGTACCGCGCTGGTTTCCTGCCTGACAGGCAACCCGGTGCGTGCCGATGTGGCAATGACCGGTGAGATCACCTTGCGTGGTCATGTGTTGCCGATTGGTGGCCTGAAAGAGAAGCTGCTGGCGGCACACCGTGGCGGTATCAAAACCGTGCTGATCCCTTACGAGAACAAGCGCGATTTGGAAGAGATCCCGGACAACGTCATTGCCGATCTGGAGATCCACCCGGTACAGCGAATCGATGAAGTTTTGAACATCGCACTGGTCAATCCGGCCTTCGGCGCACAGCCGGTAGCGGTAAAATAGTGACGTATAGCAAAAACCATTGATAAAACTCATGCTGGCAAGCCAATTCGGACTTGCCAGTATTTTTTTGTGCCGCTAAGTTAGATCCCTGTCGGCTCGCGTTTCGTCGCCGTTTGGTGGCTTGCCAAGGCACGACGGGATTGATATAACAGCAGCGCTGTCGTAACCGTAGGGATTTTTTCGGTGCGACGTTTTGAATTCTAGAGGGGATGATAGAGTGAATAAGTCACAACTGATCGACAAAATTGCCGCGGGTGCTGATATTTCTAAAGCGGCAGCAGGGCGTGCTTTGGACGCAATTATTGCTTCCGTTACCGATTCCTTGAAAGAAGGGGATGACGTGGCTCTGGTTGGTTTCGGTTCTTTCACCGTGCGTGAGCGTTCAGCTCGTACCGGCCGTAACCCGCAAACGGGTAAAGAGATCAAAATCGCGGCAGCCAAAGTTCCGGCTTTCCGTGCAGGGAAAGCCCTGAAAGACGCAGTAAACTGATTACGGCGTTTCATCGCATCGCGTCGCCGGTAAACAATCACCTGACGCAGCGGTATTGGTAAGGTAAGATATAAGGCGCATCAGGTTGATGCGCTTTTTTTATTTTTGTCGCAGGGAACGCGCCTGCACAAGGGTTGTTAATCCACATCACAGCGGAGTGTTGTCACACTATGATGGACAATTTACGCGCGGCTGCTAACCACGTCGTGCTAAAAATCATCCTGGGGCTGATTATCTTGTCATTTCTTTTGACTGGAGTAGTCAGCTATCAGGGAAGTGCCGGCGATTACGCTGCGAAAGTAAATGGCCAGGTGATCGAACGCGCCCAGCTGGAACAGGCTTTCCAGAGTGAACGTAGCCGTATGCAGCAGGAACTGGGTGACCGTTTCTCTGCCATGGCTGGCAACGAAGGTTACATGCAGCAGATGCGCCAGCAGGTGCTGTCTCAACTGATCGACAAGTCGCTGCTGGACCAGTACGCGAAGACGCTGGGCCTGAGCGCCAGTGACGATCAGGTGAAAGAGGCTATCCGTCAAGAAGCCTATTTCCAGACGGACGGTAAGTTCGACAACGCCAAATATCTCGACCTGATTACCCGTTCGGGCTTTAGCGCAGATCAATATGCGCAATACACGCGCCAGCGGTTAATCAACCAGCAGATGATCCAGGGCTTCGGCGGTTCCGACATCGTCCCACCAAGCGAAGCAGAGTCTATGGTTGCCCTGGTTCTGCAAGAGCGCGATGTGCGCCTGGCGACGATCGATCTCAATGCCATGATGGCCAAGCAAACCGTCACCGACGAAGAGCTGAAGGCCTTCTTCGAGCAGAACAAAAACAGCTTCATCGCACCCGAGAAGGTGAAAGTGAGCTTTATCCCGCTGGATGCTGCGGCATTGCAGGATAAAGTGACCGTTACCGAAGCGGATATCAGCGCCTATTACGATGGGCATCAAAGCAGCTTTGGCCAGCCGGAACGCAAAAAATTCAGCGTGATCCAGCTGAAAACCGAAGCGGATGCCAAGGCAGTATTGGAAGAGCTGAAAAACGGTGCTGATTTCGCTGCGTTGGCGAAAGAGAAATCTACCGACATCATCTCGCGCCGTACCGGTGGCGAAATGGACTGGATGGAGCCAGATACCACGGCAGACGAACTGAAACAGGCTAACCTGACCGAGAAAGGCCAACTTTCTGGCGTAGTGAAGTCTTCAGTGGGTTATCTGATCGTGCGCCTGGACGATATCAAGCCTGCGCTGGTGAAGCCATTGAGCGAAGTGCATGATGCTATCGCCAAGCAGATCAAGCAGGAAAAAGCGGTAGATGCCTACTATGCGCTGCAGCAGAAAGTCAGCGAAGCGGCGACCAGCGATAACGAGTCCCTGGCCTCGGCGGAAGAAGCTGCGGGTATCAAGGCGGCTAACACCGAATGGTTTACCCGTGACTCTGTTCCTGCTGAGTTGAACTTCAAGCCGGTTGTGCAGGCCATCTTCGATGGTTCGCTGATTGGCGAGAACGGCGCACCAGGCAGCAACTCTGACGTCATCACCGTTGACGGTGACCGCGCGTTCGTGATCCGCGTTGTGGCCCATCAGCCGGAAGGGATTGAACCTTTCGACAAGGTGAAAGATCGCGTAACCGCGATGGTCAAACACAACAAGGCACTGCAAGAAGCCAAACTGCAGGGTGAAAAACTGCTGGTTGAGTTGAAGCAGGGCAAAGGCGATGAGGCGATGAAAGCCGCAGGTCTGAGCTTCGGCAGCGTACAGAAAATGGCACGCGCCCCGGAAGACAGCCAACTGGTGGAAGCCGTATTCGCACTGCCGCACCCGCAAGCCGGTAAAGTGGTTTACGGTATGTCACAGGATGCTCAAGGGAACGTGGTGTTGATCGCCCTGGATAGCGTTAAGCCAGGTACGTTGCCAGCAGACGAAATGAAAACCTTCGTCAGCAACATGGAGAAAGGAAGCGCTAGCGTGACCTTCGATGCCTTGCTGACTAACCTGCGCAAAGAAGCCAAGATCAAAATGGGTGCCGCTGAGCAACAACAGCCGTAACTTGTCCCCTATGGATTTCAAGTTGCAGCTAGGCGACAAGCTTGTTTATCCCCAGAAACTTACTTTTCGTCAGTGACTGGGGTGAGCAAGTGCAGGTAACAACGCTGCAGCTTGAAAGACGACGGGGATTCGCACCGCATTTTTTTGCAACAGCTTGAAAGACTCAAAGGCCGCTTTCGCGGCCTTTTCCACATTTAAACTCTGCCAATTGCCGATCATCCGCCGCTGCGGCAAGGTAACCTTGCTGTCAAACACAAGGAGGATACAGCATGCAACTTAGCGAAAATAAAGCCATTACCCGTTTTACCGTTATCCGCCAGCTACTCCTGGCGGCGGCGCTGTTTGGCCTGATAGGGAACTCAGCCATTGCCGCAGAGAAACCCTCTCTGGGGCAACCACAGGCCGCTGCGGTATCGCCTAAGGTCAGCCTTGAAGCGCAAAGCGAGGGGGAAGCCAAGGTCAGCATTAACCAGGCAGATGCAGAGGCGTTAGCCAGCATGTTGAACGGCGTAGGGCTGAAAAAGGCGGAGGCCATAGTGCGCTATCGCGAACAGAACGGGCCGTTTAGTGAAATAGACCAGCTACAAGAGGTGCCGGGGATCGGTCCCTCCTTGGTGGAAAGAAATCGTGATCGACTGAAAATGTGATCCCGCTCGCGGCTGCGTGGCAAAGTGGCCTCGCAGCCGCGCTGCTCTGCTACATTTTACAGGTCATACCAGTCATCCATCGCAAACTCTTTGCCCAAGCCCTGCGGTACAAGCATGCGGCCTGCAAGGAGGGATATCACTGAACGGGTATGCCGGTATTAACTCGCTATCACCAGAGCAGGAGCGGTTGTTTCACTATGCAGACTTATATCAAAGTTCGTGGCTATCATCTTGATGTCTATCAACACGTTAATAATGCCCGGTATCTGGAATTCCTGGAAGAAGCGCGCTGGGAGTGGCTGGAGGATCTGGATGCTTTCCACTGGATGACGCAAAACAACATCGCGTTTATCGTGGTGAACATCAATATCAATTATCGTAAGCCCGCCGTATTGGGGGATAAGCTGCGCATCGATAGCCAGATGCTGCAACTCAATGGCAAGAGCGGCGTGCTGAGCCAGCAGGTATTGCTGGAGCCTGAGGGGACCGTGGTCGCCGACGCGACGTTGACCTTTGTCTGTATTGATTTGAAAACCCAGCGGGCACTGCCGATTGAAGGTGCATTGCGTGAACACCTGGTGGCACTACAGCAGAAAGATGCTGAGGGCTGATGAAGCATCGTGCTCGTCATGCCCCCTCACCCTAGCCCTCTCCCACAAGGAGAGGGGACCGAACGTGCCAGTGGTTATTTCTCTCACAACCTGACCATCGGTAAATGAAAGGGGCGGTGCTACAGGAGTATCTCAGTACCTGATGGCAACACCGTATCAACTCATGGGAGGGATGACTCTTGCCTGGATGGCAACACGGTATCAACTTATGGAAGGGATGACTCTTGCCTAGATGGCAACACCGTATCAACTTATGGAAGGGGTGACTCTTGCCTGGATGACAACACCGTATCAATTCATGGAAGGGGTGACTCTTGCCTGAATGACAACGGCGTACCAGCTCCCTCTCCCTGTGGGAGAGGGTTGGGGTGAGGGGACCCAACGATGGCTTAATCTGACTTATTGAGCGGCATTGCCGCCGCCCATGAATTGGCTTAAACCAAGCCGGTTTTCCGCTTCAGGCTGGCCATCACGCCGACCTTGCCCTGCTGATACTGCTGCAATCCGTTGGCGCGCAGGTGGCAGGCCGCACATTCACCGCAGCCGTCGCCTTGAACGCCGTTATAACAGGTGAGCGTCTCATGGCGGATGCGTTCCAACTGCTGGTAATAATCCGCCAGCGCCCAGGTTTCAGCCTTGTTGAGCCACATCAGCGGGGTTTCAAAGCGAATATCACGGGCAATCCCCAGTACAATGGCCTGATTCAAGGCCTTGACAAACTCGTCGCGGCAATCCGGATAGCCCGAGAAATCGGTCTCGCATACCCCGGTGATCACGGCTTCGGCTTCCACCTGGTAAGCATAAATTGCCGCCAGGGTGAGGAACAGGATGTTGCGCCCCGGCACAAAAGTGCTTGGCAAGGCATCGGTCTGTGAGCTGTCGTAGGTGGGAACCGGGATGTTATCGCGAGTCAAACTGCTGATGGCCAGCTCATTGAGCAACCCAACGTCCAAAACCTTGTGCGCCTTGGCTCCCAGAGTTTGGCATAAGGCCTGGGCCACCTCGATTTCGGCGCGATGACGCTGGCCGTAATCGAACGTGATGCAGTGAACTTCATCATACTGTTGCAATGCCTGGATCAAGCAGGTCGTGGAGTCTTGTCCACCGCTAAAAACGACGACTGCGCGTTTCATAAATCTACCTTCTGGCTAGGGCCATTCCCGATGCACATTCGGGCGGCCGGTTTATGCCCTTTGCTGCCAGGCTACAGCTTGACTGGCCATAGCCTGGCGCTATTGGGCTTCATAACACACATGCGGGGATGCTATCAGAAATGTTCGCCACAGCGTAGGGTAACCTAATCATCCAGCGGCGGTGGCAGCCAAGCCTGGCAAAAATCAAACCAGCCGTAGGCGGTGAGCATCACACCATGTATGCGGGGAGGGGCACTGACCTGATACTGATAGTTGAATAGGGGAGTGAGGATTGCGGCTCCCATCAACTGTTGATAATACGCTTTTAGCTGGCTGAAGCGCTGCTGCGGTGCTGGGCATTGCTGGATCTGTTGCAGGGTCCGCTGTTGGTGCTGCCAATCCTCTTCTCGCAAAATTCCTTTCCACAGCAAATCGCGACGTAGCCAGCTTTCCAACGTCGCTTCCGGAGCTTCACCAATCAGGTTATCGGCCAGCAACAGATCGGCTTGGGCTATCTGCTCGGTACTTTGCCAACGTTTGCCGGAATAATAGCGGATCTCTAATTGGCAGCCATGGTCCGCCAGCAATTGTTGCAAAGCCTGAGTTACGCTCTCTAGTTCGATCGGTGGATGGTACAACAGCGTCAACTGAGGTGGCAGTTCAACGTCCTGCAGGACGTCATGCTCAGGGATCGCCCAGCCCGGCAGCATTTCATGACTTGGTATGATCACGCCCTGCTGGATGGGCAAGCTGGCCAGCAGGCCGGATCGCTGGATCAGCATCAGCAGCTTTTGCCCTTGGGCTTCACTCAGTACGCCACGGCGCTGGTTAATCGCCAGGTAGCACCACCCTTGGCTCATACTGCGTTGTACCGGCCGTGCCAGTGCCAGTTCTTCCTGTTGGCCGATAGTGATGCGTACCGGGTGCAGGCAACTGGTATCGGTACTGTGGGTTGGTAACTCTGGCGTGATCCAGTATTCGATGCTTTCCAAATAGGGATGTTGCAGATGGTAGTAAGGATGTTGTTCCAGCCGCACCATATGCGGCTCGTTTAGTGCCAGCTTAAAGGGACCTGCGCCGAGGGTCGGTAACTCTGGATGTGTCATCAGGCAGGGCAGTTCTGCCAGCCGGTGCGCCAGCCAATAGTCGGGCATTTGCAGATCGAACTGGATGCATAGTGCATGTGGCAGGCTGATTGTTGCCACGCTGCTCAATAATGGCTGACTGCGCGGATGGTGTTGCAGGGCGTTGAGGGTTTGCAATAGCTGTTGGCCGGTCAAGGCCTCGCCGTTATGCCAGCGCAGTTGACTGCGTAGAAAGAACTGCCAACGCAGGCCGTCTTCGCTAATCTGCCAGTGATGGGCCAGATCGGGCTGCGGCTCGGGGCAACCGGTGTTGAAGCGCGTCAAACCGGCATAAACGGTTGCGACCAGATGCTGTTCCGCACGGCCGCTTAGCGTCAACGGATCGAGCTTTTCCAACGTGCGGTAATAAGGGATACGCAGCGTAGGGCTGCCTTCCTGCCATTGGCCGCCGAGGTGAGGGCTCAGCAACTCTTGCAGATGCTGTGGCGCCAGCTGCGCCATTTCCAAGGCCCCCTGATGATCGCCCAGTTGCAGTAAACGTTGGAGATGCGCAGTCCGCAGTTCATCGGGGGTTTTCAGGCACTGCAGCTGCGCGCGTTTCCCCCTCCCAGCCTGTGATTGCCAACTTAGCCAACCTTGTTGCTGCAACTGCTGTACCAGAGTGCGTGCATGCCGCTCGCTGCAATAGAAGATCGTAGCTAATTCACCGATCGTGATCGCCACCGGCGTGCTGCCTAGCTGGTGGTACAAACGTTGATACTGGCTGAGGCGATGAACCAAGCGCATAGCGGTATCCTAGATGTTGCAAGCGATGAAAGATAAATCAGGAAGCGTTTATACAAATTGTTCACTATTACTTCCGCAAATACCACCCCATACTGCGGTGATTGCCATTGTGCTCACATTTACGAGGTTCCTATGTATCGCCTGGCCGCTTTCGATATGGACGGCACCCTGCTGACTCCCGATCACCGTGTCGGGCCGGAAACGCTGAGTGCGTTAAGGCAGCTTATCGACAGGGAGATGGTGGTGACCTTTGCCACTGGGCGGCATTACCTTGATGCTCAGCCGATCATGGCGCAACTGGGTCTACAAGGTTATCTGATCACCGGTAATGGCACTCGCGTCTATGACCAGCAAGGGCAGCAACTGCATGCTACCGACTTACCGGCGGAGATTGCCGAAGAGGTGTTGCACACCCACTGGCGTACCTCTGCCAGCATGCACGTGTTTCGTGATGAAGGTTGGTTGACCGAAACTGCGGTGCCGGAAATGCTGGCTGCACATCATCTCAGCGGCTTTCATTTCCAACTCGCCGAGTTGCGCCGTCTGCCTGCGCTTGGCAACAGCAAGGTCTGTTTCTGTGCCCCCCATGAAGAACTGGTCAAACTACAGGCACTGTTGAGTGAGCATTTCGGCACCCGTACCGATCTGTGCTTCTCGGCCTATGATTGCCTCGAAGTGCTGCCAAAGGATTGCAACAAGGGAGCGGCATTGGACAGGCTGAGCCGCCATCTGGGGCTGACGTTGGCTGATTGTATGGCCTTTGGCGATGCGATGAATGATAAGGAAATGCTCGCGGGAGTAGGGCATGGCGTGGTAATGGGCAATGCCCTGCCACAGTTGAAATCGTTACTGCCTCAACTACAGGTTATTGGCCACTGCGAACAGCAGGCGGTGGCTCACTATTTACAACATTGGCTGCGTTCACCACACCTCACCTATTCCCCCGAATTCTGAGGTATTAGCATTACAGCCGGCCGGGTATGACTACCCGGCTTTTTTTATCCCCTGAACTTCGCCTTAATGAGTTGGCAACCTAATAAGTTATTTACCTGACAAGTTAGCCAACTGAGCGCTATATGGTGTCAAATCGCCGATATGGTTGCTGACCCAGTCACTATTGTAATAGGTATCCAGATAGCGCTCGCCGCTGTCGCATAGCAGGGTGACGATGGCACCTTGCTCGCCTTTATCCCGCATCTGCTTGGCCAGTTGCAGTGCTCCCCATACGTTGGTCCCGGTAGAGGCACCTACCTTACGGCCAAGAATATTTTCCAGCCAATAAATGGTGGCGATACTGGCGGCATCTGGCACGCGCAACATGTTGTCGATCACCGAAGGGATAAACGACGGT
This sequence comes from Serratia sp. PL7, assembly GCF_945957435.1. Classification (NCBI taxonomy): domain Bacteria; kingdom Pseudomonadati; phylum Pseudomonadota; class Gammaproteobacteria; order Enterobacterales; family Yersiniaceae; genus Serratia; species Serratia sp. PL7. Next base: position 235,696 of record NZ_CAMFLB010000010.1, read on the forward strand.
TCGGCGCGTGGGCGGCCAATCCCTTCGATGCGGCTGCCACAGCTGCCGATGATGGTGCGATCGCCATGATGGAAGCAGTCGTAGAACACCGAGTTTTCCGGATCGACCACGGTGAGCTGCGTATCATGACCTTGATAGCGAATATAGCGCCCCAGCGTCGCCGAGGTGCCACCAGTACCGGCACTCATCACGATGTGTTTCGGAACCGGGTGCGGTTCACGCTCCATCTGGCGGAAAATGCTGTCGGCGATGTTGTTGTTACCACGCCAGTCGGTGGCGCGTTCGGCAAAGGTGAACTGATCCATATAATGGCCGTTCAGCTCTTTGGCCAACTCCTCTGACACCGCATAAATCTGGGCGGCATGATCGACAAAATGGCTGCGGCCACCGTAAAAGGCGATTTGCTCCACCTTACGTTTAGCCGTGCAGGAAGGCATCACCGCGATAAACGGCAGGCCGAGCAGGCGGGCAAAATAGGCTTCCGATACCGCCGTGCTGCCCGAAGAGGCTTCAATAATCGGCGTGTTCTGGTTGATCCAACCGTTACAGAGCCCGTAAAGGAACAGCGAACGCGCCAGGCGGTGTTTAAGACTGCCGGTAGGGTGGGTGCTTTCATCTTTCAGGTAAAGATAGATGCCGGGAAATTCCGGCAGGTTCAAGCGGATCAAGTGCGTATCGGCGGAGCGTTGGAAATCCGCTTCTATTTCACCAATAGCATATTTTACCCAAGCGTTTGTCATGATCTGGCCTCAAAATAGGGTCTTAATTTATGCAGTAGCATAGCGGTTCAGCGAGAAAAAAGGATTGCCATTTTTCCTGTTTAATCGCCTAATGGGAGAAATATTTTCTATGAAATCACCTTATGTTGGATAAAACTGACCGAAAACTGCTGTGCATGCTGCAACAGGACTGTACGCAATCGCTGCAAGTGCTGGCCGAAGCGGTGAATCTGACCTCAACGCCCTGCTGGAAACGGCTAAAAAGGCTGGAAGATGAAGGTTACATTCGCGCACGCGTCGCGCTGCTGGATAATGAAAAGCTCGGGCTTGGCCTGACGGCGTTTGTGCTGATAAAAACCCAGCAGCACAGCAGCGAGTGGTATCAGAAATTTGTCGATCTCACCGCGCAGATGCCGGAAGTGTTGGCGTTTTACCGTATGGCGGGGGAGTATGATTACCTGATGCAGGTCGAGGTGGCGGACATGAAAAGCTATGACAATTTCTATAAACGCCTGGTGACCGGCGTGCCGGGGCTGATTGATGTCACTTCCAGCTTCGCGATGGAAAAAATCAAATACACCACGGCGCTACCCGTGCCAGAGTGAAATCGTCACTCTACTGTTGAATGTTAAGGTTGCAGGGCTGCAGCCGGTAATTTGTCGGATACTGTCTGGAATAAAACTGCGTGAGACTCTTTGCTCAAATCGGCTGGTATTTCCGCCGCGAGTGGCGCCGCTACCTCGGGGCCGTGGTGCTACTGATTGCCATTGCCATATTGCAACTACTGCCGCCTAAGCTGGTTGGTATCATTGTTGATGGCGTCACCAAGGATCAGATGTCCAACAAGGTACTGATGGCCTGGCTGGGGTTGATGATTGGTACCGCCATTGTGGTTTATCTGTTGCGCTACGTGTGGCGAGTGCTGTTGTTTGGGGCTTCCTACCAGCTGGCCGTCGAACTGCGGGAAAACTTCTATCGCCAACTCAGCCGTCAGAACCCGGCCTTCTATCTGCGCCACCGTACCGGCGATTTGATGGCCAGAGCGACCAATGACGTCGACCGCGTGGTTTTTGCCGCCGGTGAAGGCGTGCTGACGCTGGTGGACTCTCTGGTCATGGGGCTGGCGGTGCTGATCGTGATGAGCACCCAGATCAGCTGGCAATTGACCCTGCTTTCCCTGATCCCGATGCCGATCATGGCGATCGTCATCAAATACTATGGCGATCAACTGCACCAACGTTTCAAGTCGGCGCAGGCCGCGTTTTCCAGCCTTAACGATCAGGCACAGGAGAGCATGACCAGCATTCGTATGATCAAGGCTTTTGGCCTGGAGGATCATCAGTCCAACCAGTTTGCCGAAGTGGCAGCGCAAACCGGCGCGAAGAATATGCACGTGGCGCGAGTTGATGCGCGCTTTGATCCGACGATTTACATCGCTATCGGTGCGGCCAACCTGCTGGCGATCGGCGGCGGTAGCTGGATGGTGGTTAACGGTTCTCTCACGCTGGGCCAACTGACCAGTTTTGTCATGTACCTTGGCCTGATGATTTGGCCGATGTTGGCACTGGCCTGGATGTTCAACATCGTCGAGCGCGGCAGTGCCGCCTATAGCCGTATCCGCAGCCTGCTGGAAGAGGCGCCGGCCGTGAAGGATGGTGAGCTCGATTTGCCCGCCGGGCGCGGCAATCTGAGTGTCGAAATCAACGCCTTCCATTATCCGCAAACCAACAAACCAGCGCTGCATGACGTGGCGCTACAGCTGCAACCGGGGCAAATGTTGGGGTTGTGTGGGCCTACCGGCTCGGGCAAGTCGACGCTGCTTTCGTTGATCCAGCGCCAATTCGATATTGATGACGGCCATATCAGCTATCACGGCTTGCCACTTACCCAGATCAAGCTCGATGAGTGGCGTTCACGCTTGTCGGTCGTTAGCCAGACGCCGTTCCTGTTCTCCGATAGCGTGGCCAATAATATTGCCTTGGGCAACCCGGCGGCCACTCAGGAACAGATTGAACAGGCAGCGCGCCTGGCCAGCGTACATGAAGATATTTTGCGTTTGCCTCAAGGTTACGAGACCGAGGTGGGTGAACGCGGCGTGATGCTTTCTGGTGGCCAGAAACAGCGTATTTCCATCGCGCGGGCGCTACTGCTGGAAGCGGAAATTCTGATCCTCGACGATGCTCTCTCGGCGGTGGATGGGCGCACCGAACACCAGATCCTGCATAACCTGCGCAGTTGGGGGCAAAACCGCACGGTGATCATCAGTGCACACCGCCTTTCGGCCTTGACGGAAGCCAGCGAAATCCTGGTGATGCAACACGGCTCGGTGGTACAGCGCGGTCAGCATGGGCAATTGGCTACCGAGCCTGGTTGGTATCGCGACATGTATCGTTATCAGCAACTGGAAGCGGCGTTGGATGAGGCTCCTGATAGCACCGAGGAGGCTTTGGCCGATGAGTAAAATACAAAACATGTGGCCAACGCTGAAACGTTTGCTGGCCTATGGTTCGCCATATCGTCAACCCTTGGGATTGGCGGTATTGATGTTGTGGGTAGCGGCGGCGGCGGAAGTCGCCGGGCCAATTCTGATCGGCTACTTTATTGATAACTACGTAGCCAAAGGGCAGTTGCCGCTGGTGATTGTCAGCTCCCTGGCTGTGGCTTATATCCTGCTGGAACTGCTCGCTGCGGCGTTGCACTATTTCCAGGCCATTCTGTTTAATCGGGTGGCGGTCGGGGTGGTACAGCGGTTGCGCACCGACGTGATGGACGCGGCCCTGCGCCAACCGCTGAGCGCCTTTGATACCCAGCCTGTCGGGCAATTGATCTCGCGGGTGACCAACGATACCGAAGTGATCAAAGATCTCTATGTGATGGTGGTGTCCACGGTACTGAAAAGTGCGGCACTGATCGGGGCGATGCTGGTAGCGATGTTCAGCCTGGACTGGCGTATGGCGCTGGTGGCGATCTGCATCTTTCCGGCGGTGCTGGTGGTGATGGGGATCTATCAATACTACAGCACGCCGATCGTGCGGCGGATGCGTAGCTACCTGGCGGATATCAACGACGGCTTCAACGAAGTGATCAGCGGCATGGGGGTGATCCAGCAGTTCCGCCAACAGATCCGCTTTGGTGAGCGCATGAGCGCGGCCAGCCGTTCGCATTATACCGCCCGGATGCAGACGCTGCGGCTGGATGGTTTCCTGTTGCGGCCGTTGCTTAGCCTGTTCTCTGCCCTGGTACTATGCGGCCTGTTGATGCTGTTTGGCTTCAGCGGCGAAGGCGCGATTGGTGTGGGGGTGCTGTATGCCTTCATCAACTATCTTGGCCGATTGAACGAACCGTTGATTGAGCTGACTGCCCAGCAATCGATATTGCAGCAGGCTGTAGTGGCAGGTGAGCGTATTTTCGAACTGATGGATCGCAGCCAGCAGAGCTATGGCAGTGACGATCGTCCGCTGGCGAGCGGCCGTATCGATGTCAGCGACCTGAGCTTTGCCTACCGCAGCGACAAAAAAGTGCTGCAGCACATCTCGTTGCAGGTTCCGTCACGGGGTTTTGTTGCCCTGGTGGGCCATACCGGCAGCGGAAAGAGCACCCTGGCTAACCTGTTGATGGGCTATTACCCGCTGAGCGAAGGGGAAATTTGTCTGGATGGTCGTCCGTTGTCCAGTCTTTCACATCGTACCCTGCGCCAAGGCATTGCTATGGTGCAGCAAGATCCGGTGGTGATGGCGGAATCGGTGCTGGCGAACGTCACGCTTGGTCGCTCTATCGGTGAAGAAGCGGTCTGGCAGGCGCTGGAAACGGTGCAACTGGGGGAACTGGTACGTAGCTTCCCACAGGGCATCCATACACGCCTGGGGGAGCAGGGGAATAACCTGTCCGTAGGACAGAAGCAGTTGTTGGCCTTGGCGCGCGTGCTGGTCCAGGCACCGCAGATCCTGATCCTGGATGAAGCGACCGCAAACATCGACTCTGGCACCGAGCAGGCGATCCAGCGTGCCTTACGGTTGATCCGCGAGCAGACGACGCTGGTGGTGATCGCCCATCGCCTTTCAACCATTGTGGATGCCGACTCTATTCTGGTACTGCATCGCGGTCATGCCGTAGAGCAGGGCAACCATCAGCAGCTGTTGGCACAGCAGGGCCGCTACTACCAGATGTATCAGCTACAACTGGTGGGCGAAGAGTTGGCTGCCACGGCTCGCGACGAAACTCAGCCCGCATAACTTCAAGCAAGGGCTCCGCTCCAGGAGCCCGCACCACCAACAGGCAATAGCACTTTTCAACTCCCTCCTACTGCACTTTCCCAACGCGTAATGCACCAAAAAGGTGCGCGATCTCCAGGTGGCGATCTCTGCTTTCGTCCAGAGTTAGACTCTGATCATGGGTAAAATAACATAAGCAATTGAATTTAAATGCAAAATAATTTGTGGCACAGCCTTTGCTTTATATGACTCGTACCGGGGGTAAGTTTTTGGGCTTAATCGTGGAGAGGCAATATGAAGCTGGTTACCGTGGTGATCAAACCATTCAAGTTAGAGGACGTGCGTGAAGCCTTATCCTCTGTAGGTATTCAGGGGCTGACCGTAACCGAAGTCAAAGGCTTTGGCCGCCAGAAGGGTCATGCCGAGCTCTATCGCGGGGCAGAGTACAGCGTCAATTTCTTACCTAAGGTCAAAATTGATATCGCTATTGCCGATGACCAGCTGGATGAAGTGGTTGATGTGATTAGCAAGGCGGCCTACACCGGCAAGATCGGTGACGGCAAAATTTTCGTTGCCGAATTGCAACGTGTGATTCGAATTCGTACCGGCGAAACCGACGAAGCGGCTCTGTGATCGCAGGCTCAGTCAACTGAATGGGGATGGATTGATAATGAAAAGACTGTTATCCACGTTGGGCCTGAGTTTGGTAACCCTGGTTCCTTCTTTGGCTCTGGCCGCTCCGGCGGTGGCAGACAAGGCGGACAACGCCTTTATGATGATTTGCACCGCGCTGGTGCTGTTTATGACCTTACCGGGCGTGGCGCTGTTCTACGGCGGCCTGCTGCGCTCGAAGAACGTCCTCTCCATGTTGACTCAGGTGACAGTTACCTTTGCCCTGGTGTGCGTGCTGTGGGTTATTTACGGTTACAGCCTGGCGTTCAGCGAAGGTAATGCCTTCTTCGGTGGCTTCCAGACCGTGATGCTTAAAGGGATCGGGATCGATAGCCTGACCGGCACCTTTAGCCAGATGATCCACGTGGCGTTCCAGTGCTCCTTCGCCTGTATTACCGTGGCGTTGGTGGTGGGCGGCTTTGCTGAACGCATCCGCTTCTCTGCGGTGGTTATTTTTGCCGCCATCTGGTTCACGATTTCCTACCTGCCGATTGCGCATATGGTTTGGGGCGGTGGTTTCCTGGCAACCGACGGTGCATTGGACTTTGCGGGCGGTACCGTGGTGCATATCAACGCCGCCAGTGCTGGTCTGGTTGGGGCCTACCTGTTGGGTAAACGTGCTGGTTATGGTAAAGAGGCCTTCAAGCCACACAACCTGCCGATGGTGTTTACCGGTGCCTCGATCCTGTATATCGGTTGGTTTGGCTTCAACGCCGGTTCGGCCAGTGCGGCCAACGGTATTGCGGCGCTGGCGTTCCTCAACACGGTAATAGCCACTGCCGGTGCAATCCTCTCCTGGACCTTCGCCGAGTGGGTCGTACGCGGTAAACCATCTCTGCTGGGAGCCTGCTCGGGCTGTATCGCGGGTCTGGTTGCGATTACGCCAGCGGCGGGTACCGTGGGGGTAGGTGGGGCGCTGATTATCGGCCTGGTAGGCGGTGTCGCTGGCTTGTGGGGCGTGGTAACGCTGAAGAAATGGCTGAAAGTAGACGACACCTGTGATGTGTTTGGTGTGCACGGGGTGTGCGGTATCGTTGGCTGTCTGTTGACCGGCGTCTTCACCGCCTCATCACTGGGCGGAACGGGCTACGCCGCTGGCGTTACCATGGGGCATCAGGTGTGGGTCCAGTTGCTGAGCGTTATTGTGACGCTGGTGTGGTCGAGCGTGGCCGCGTTTATCGCCTTCAAGGTAGCCGGGGCCGTGGTGGGGCTGCGCGTACCGGAAGAGCAGGAACGCGAAGGCCTGGATGTGAACAGCCACGGCGAGAATGCTTATAACCAGTAAAATATGTTGAATTAAACTCTGAGGGGCGATGGAAACATCGCCCCTTTTTCATTTAAACATCGCGCTTGCGGATAACGCCTTCTTGCACCGTCGTCGCCACCAGCACACCGTCGCGGGTGTAGAACTGGCCGCGTACAAAGCCACGGGCACCTGAGGCTGAGGTGCTTTCTACCGCATACAGCAGCCAGTCGTCCATGCGGAACGGGCGGTGGAACCACATGGAATGGTCAATGGTCGCCACCTGCATGCCTGGTTCGAGGAAACCGACGCCATGTGGCTGTAGCGCCGTCAGCAGGAAGTGGAAGTCGGAGGCGTAGCCAAGCAGATACTGATGGATCCGCAGGTCGTCCGGCATGGTGCCGTTGGCACGGAACCAGACGTGGCGATACGGCTCTTCCACGCTGCCCTTCAACGGGTTGTGGAATTTCACCGGGCGCATTTCGATCGGCTTCGGGCCAATAAATTTGTCGCGCACTTTTTCAGGCAGCATATGCGACAGCTTTTGTGCTATTTCTGACTCCGACATCAATCCTTCCGGCGGTGGGACATCCGGCATGGTGTTTTGGTGTTCAAAACCTTGCTCGGGGCTTTGGAAGGAGGCCGTCATATAGAAAATGGGTTTGCCATTTTGAATGGCGCTAACGCGGCGCGCGCTGAAGCTATTACCGTCACGCAGGGTTTCTACGTCATAAACTATCGGTTTGCTGCTATCCCCAGGGCGCAGGAAATAGCTGTGGAAGGAGTGAACGATACGCTCCGCAGGAACGGTTTGCTTGGCGGCATACAGCGCCTGGCCAACCACCTGACCGCCAAAGACCTGGCGTAACCCCAGATCTTCGCTTTGGCCACGAAATAAACCTTCTTCAATTTTTTCCAAATCCAGCAGTTCGAGGAGGTTGTGCAGTGCCTGGCTCATAAAGTGGCGATCCTTTTAGTCATCATGTTGCGCAGTGTGCTGAATATGATGGCAGGACGTCAATATATTGCGTTATTTCTGCGGGGGAAGCTACCGCAGTCAGGGGCTGCGTCATGAGGCCTTAGGGCTATTTAGGCCTAGTCCGATAGGCAGTTGTTAGTATTTTGTGCTAGGTTTAATCAGTGTAGTGGTTTAAGCCACCAACATGTGACTAATAATAAAGGAGACCGACCCATGAAACTCTGGCAAATGGTAGGGGGAGCAGCCGCATTGACGATCACACTGGCAGGCTGTGCCCACAAGAATGCGGATGTGCCAACGCAGACGGCTAACGCTGCGGCTTCGCAAACGCAGATCCAAGGCCCGGTGGTGCAGGGCTCAGTTAATATTCGCCAGCGTATCGCGCTGCCACCGGATGCGGTACTGACAGTGACCCTGTCCGATGCATCACTTGCTGATGCCCCTTCACGAGTGATTTCACAGCAGGCGATGCGTACTGAAGGTTTGCAGAGCCCGTTCCGCTTTACGCTACCGTACAATCCAGCGGACATTCAGCCTAATGCGCGTATCATCCTGAGCGCGGCGATTACGGTGAATGGCCAGTTAATGTTTATCACCGACACCATTCAGGAAGTGATCAACCGTAACGGGACACAGGCCGATCTGCTGTTGGTACCGGTACAAAACGTTCCGGTTCAGGTTGCACCTACCCCAGCTCCGTAAGCAGCAATGCCTACATCTGACAGCCTTTGTGCCTTTGGCCAAGGGCTGTTTTTTACCAGTGCCAACCATACCGTTCAAAATCAACCGTGCTTTGCGGGCCAAAAATAATCCCTTCTGCCAGTAACGCCTGTCGTTGGCGCTGAAAATCTTCACCCTGCTGTGAGATCTGCCCGTGCCGATTAATGACCCGGTGCCAGGGCAGGGTGCTGCCCTCTGGTAAACGCCGTAATACGCCGCCAACCTGACGTGCCGCACGGGGTGAGCCTGCCAGCCGCGCAACTTCGCCGTAGGTAGTGACCTTGCCAGGAGGAATGGCGGCCACGATATGGAATACGCGTTGGCTGAAGGTAGCATCTTCTGGTTGCATGACTCTCTTCCTGCGTGATGAGTTGAGCGGCGAATATTTGCTCCTGACAATTTAGCAACATTGCTACTCGGTCACCAATCTAAACTCAGGTGCGACGGGCGAGATGGGTAAGAAAACAGCGGTTGCTCCCGGTTGGCTTGCTATTTGCTTGGCCATCACCGATAATGCCCACCGCTTCGCAATTCAAGAAGCCGTCAATGGGGGCCCTGTTGGTTCTCCCGCAACACTAACTGGTGAACTCGGTCAGATCCGGAAGGAAGCAGCCGTAGCGAGTGACGTGTGTGCCGGGATGTAGCTGGCAGGGTCCCCACCAATTTCTAACTCCCCACCTCCTAAAAAAGCACCGACAAGCCGCCGATGCCTTGCCTATATGATGTTTATGCCTGGGTTTCCCAGCAGGCAACCAGCGGATCGACGATCTGGCGCGTTGTGCCGTCGGTCAGGCCCAAATCCGTCAGGTGCGGCCCGGCATTGCATGCCAGGCAGGTGCCCTCAATCGCCTTGAACACCCGGTAGGGGGGTTCCCAGTCTGCAACTTTGGCACTCAGATCGCGCAGGTTTTTAAACTGCTCTGCCAGCTGTGCGGCGGGGAGATCGGAAAGCATTCCGGCGATCGGCATGTCCACCTGCGCCAATATCTCACCGTTCTGGCTAAGAGCCATGCCGCCGCCGGTGGCAATTAGCGCGTTGGCGGCCAGCGCCATGTCATGAGGATCGCGGCCCAGCACCACCAGGTTATGCGAATCATGAGAGTAGCTGGTGGCAATTGCCCCCCGTAGTTCTCCCCAACCTTCCAGCAATGCCAACTGAGGCTTGGCTGGGTGCCGGGCGTGGCGATGCTGTACCCAAATCAGACTGAACCCCGGCGGGAGCTGTACCTTGCCGTCGCGCACTTCTACCGTAGTTTCATTCCATTGGGTGAAACGTGCCCCTTTGATATGGCGCAACGTGGCCTGGCCGTGACGGATGGCCGCAACCCGCATGATGAAATCATCTGCGGCCAATGGTGAAAGATGGAGTGTGTCACGTGGTGCGGATACGCCTGGCGTGGCTTGTACTGGAGTCAGCATTTTTCCCTGCTCTGCCAGACACTGGCCAGCAACGTAAACCCGCCGGGCCTGGAGGTGTTCCAGGGAATCAAAGACGACCAGATCGGCGATCCTTCCTGCGGCAATCAGGCCCAGATCGTTACGTTGCAAGCGTATGGCGGCATTGAGCGTAGCCATCCGTAGTGCATCGGTGGCCGGTAATCCATGTTCAATCAGCAGATTGAGCAGGGCGATAACGCCGCCTTTCTCCAGCAGCATATCGGGTGGCACATCATCAGTGCAGAGGGTGATTTGGGAGGAGAAATGCGGCAGAGATTTTAATGCCGCAACAATTTCAGGCAACAGATAAGGATGAGAGCCCCGGATCTCCAGCGTCAGCCCAGAGCGTAGTTTCTCCAGAGCATCGGCAGCAGAGGTCAGCTCATGATCGGAGGTTACGCCTGCAGCAAGATAGGCTTGCAGCTGCGGGCCGCTCAAACCGCGCGCATGGCCTTCAATCAATTTTCCGCTGTTAAGCCCGGCGTTGAGGATCTCCTGCATCCGTTCGCTGCCGTGCAGCACGCCGTGCATATCCATCACTTCCGCCACACCGCCTACTTCGGGCCAGGCTAGCATGGTATCCATCTCATTACCGCCAAAGTCGGCACCGGACATTTCCAGCCCAGGGGTCGAAGGCACGCTGGAAGGTGCAGCGCAGATCACCCGTAGAGGCAGATTGCGGCTGGCATCTACCGCGTAGCGCACTCCCGCAACGCCAAGCACGTTCGCTAGTTCATGAGGATCCCAGAAAATGGTGGTGGTGCCCTGTGCGACGACGATCTCGGCATAGCGTTCTGGCAGCAGATGGGAGCTCTCAACGTGCACATGGGTATCGATCAGACCTGGGCTGAGGTAGGCTCCCGCCAGGTCTTGTGTCCGATGTGCCGTTGGCAAGGCGCCACAGGGGTGAACGCTGGCGATCAGCGGGCCGACAATGCCAATATCAACCAGGCGGATTTCGCCCGTGACCATGTCGATCAGGTTGGCATTGGTCAGCAAGAGATCAAACGGCGTATTGCCCAGCGCGGCCTGTACGGCACGTTGGCGTTCACCGTTACTGACAGAAAAGGTGGTCATGATAATCCCCGGAATAAGAGTAAGGGGTTACTGTAGGTGGGAGCGTAAGCTTTGCACAGATGATTTGATTTATTGTGCGATAAGAAACGTTTATGCTGTGGCAAACGTTTACCTCTTTTCCTGGCAGGTTAGGCTATGTCCGAGCCATGGCGACGGTTACCCGCGCTATCCCTCAAGCAAATTCAGTACTTTGTGACCCTGGCGCAGCTACGACATTTCACCGATACCGCCAGCCGTCTGGCGATCAGCCAACCCGCGTTAAGCAGTGCGCTGCGGCAAGTCGAAACCGTGCTTGGCGGGAAGTTAGTCAATCGAACGGCCTCTGCGGTGACCCTGACGGAACTAGGCACGGCGATCCTGCCGCATGCGCAGCGGCTGCTGAATGTGGCTCACGCTACCTTTGATGATATGCAGCGCGTCATGTTGGCCGGAGGGGATGGCACGTTACGTATCGCTCTGGTGCCTTCGGTGAGCAACCTGCTGTTTCCTGCGGTACCGCGATTGCTGGCGCAACATTTCCCGCGTTTACGCGTAGAATTCCACGATCAAACCAATGATTCCCTGCTACTACAGTTGGAAAATGGGCAGATAGATTTCGGCATTGGGGCTTTGGACAGCTCGGTGTCAGATCGGCTTGAGATTTATCCGTTGCAGGAAGATCCGTTTGTGGCGGTGATGCATCGGGACGATCCTTTGGCGGATCCACATCATCTGCCCTGGCGGCAATTGGCTAACAGGGATATTGCAGTATTTTCGAAAGGGAATAGCAGTCGATTGGTGTCGGCATTGGCGGAAAGCCATCGTCTGAACTTAACGGCGCGTTATCAGGTCGATTTTCTGGAAACGCTGTATGGTTTGGTGCGGTCACAATTAGCGGTGGCTATTTTGCCGCAGCTTTATACGACGCATTTAAACGATGAAGAATTAACCGTTATTCAATTACAACAGCCATTACTGAGCCGCACTGTGGCACTTATGCGCAGCGCAAAACAAAATCACTCGCCTTTAATTGAAAACTGTTTCCAGTTGCTACTGCACGATTTCCAACTCAGAGGCAAGTAAACTTGCATTTTTAAGATAATACTTAATCTGACCGGCCATTGAAGCCGATAATATTATCGGCTCAACGCAAGGCTACTTTGATTATCTTACAAATTTCCAAACGGCGACCGGAATTTTATCGTACAGCTTGTTCATGGTCAGTTCGGCCAGGCGATGATCGGCGGCAGAGTAGAACAGTTCTAGTTCATCGTCAGAGAGTTCGTACTTATTTTTCTCGATCACGCGCTCAAGGGTTTCAATCGTGGTGCATTTACGCAAACGCATCAGATAGTCAATTTTTGTCATGATAACCTTTAGTCTTATTAACCATAAAATTATTTGAGGATAATTATCCCCTAAGTTTTCATCGTGGTACAGACGCCCTCTCCTGAGAACAATCTGAATGTGCGTGCCTTGGTTTTTTGCCAGCGACGCAAATCGGAGTCATTAATACCGTAGCTGCTAAACAGCGTGTAGGTATCGTCGAGGTACTCTTCGACCAGTTCCGATAAATCACCTTCGTCCATGTATTTAATTTTAAAACTCATTACAAACGAAGCAATATGTTCGATCAGCTCATTAAGCTGCAGATTGACGGCAGACGTTGGATCGTTTACCCAGCCGTGATGACTGTCACCCAAGGTGGCGATGCCTTCGTCGTACAAATTTTCACATAAGAATTTGAGTTGAGCAATATCGTGCCTTTTAGGCGAATACTCATCCATATCATCCCCCGTCAGTCTTAATTTCGGTGTTGATAACACTCTGTGAGTACATTGACTTAACATCATATGCTGTAAAGCTTAGCTCAGGCTTAATAAACTTTCAGCATATTAAATATAAATCATTTTTTGCCATCTAGCTTGTTACTATTACCGAAACTTACAATTCGTCAGCGGTTGATGGCCGTGAGTTGTCGATAACCTCAAACACCAAACCCTTTTCCGTCAGGGTAAAAGTGACAGAATCATTTATGTATTCGTCACCACTGATATCCAGGCATCCGTTAAAAATCGACCACTGATAGCGGTAACTCATTGAATACTCGCTATTACTGATGCAGTTAATCTCAATGATTTCTAATGAGCCTTCCACATAGCGTGCATTCTCGGAGTAAAAGCTTAGCCCACTGGTGAGCGCCGGTACCAAGTCAGATAATTGATTACCGACCACTTTTCTTAATTGTTTCACAGAAAGTGTGTCTACTTCGGGACAACGGCTTAGCGTCACTAGCATTTGGATATCTGGTTGTATCATATTCTATGCCTCTATCTTACTCCTTTTCCAGCCTTGATGGGCAAACTTTTCACTGAATAACGCTTTTTTACCCAGCTTTGAGATTTTTACCGTTCGATAGTTCTGCTACCCATCCAGCATCATCGGTTCGATAGCCTGGAAATGTTACGTTCCGTTGCATTATTCGCACTTGATTGACTTGAGAATCTCCAGTTTGTGTGATGTTATATTATTACATTTTGGTGATCTTTTTGGCGATAATCATGCTGCCTTTCCTTCCCGTAACCCTGTTTACTTCAGCCGCGGTTTTGCGCTGCGGTGCCGTTACTCTGTTGCTGATCCTGCTATGGCTAGCCATTGCGTGGGCGGTGGCACTGCCATGATGACGCTGCAAAATGCCATCGTGGGTTATGACCACACTCCTCTGTTTCCACCGTTATGCGGTCATTTTATCGCCGGTTCATTAACGGCGGTGATCGGCGTTAACGGCGCCGGTAAATCTACGTTATTGAAGTCGTTGGCCGGGTTGCACCCGCTGTTGGGTGGCAAGCTAAATTTTGCGGGCGGGAAGGCTCCGGCAATGGCTTATTTGCCACAACTGGCGGAGCTGGATCGTCAATTTCCTATTCTGGTTCAGGATCTGGTCGCCATGGGCTGCTGGCCGCAAAGCGGCCTGTTTGGCGGTATGAATAAATGCTCCAGGCAGCATATTGCCGGTGCCTTAGACACCGTCGGCATGAGTTCAATGGCTCGTGAGGCGGTGGGGGAGCTATCTGGTGGGCAGCTGCAACGCGTCCTATTTGCCCGTTTGTTGGTCCAGCAAGCGCCACTGATTTTACTGGATGAGCCCTTCACCGGCATCGATACGGCAACCACTCAGCTGCTGTTGCGGGTGATTGCGCAATTACACCGGGAGGGAAGAACGGTGATTGCCGTATTGCACGATATGTCTACCGTAGCCAATCATTTCCCCGAAGCGCTGTTGCTTACCCCCGAACGCTGCCATTGGGATAACGCCGAACTAGTGTTGGCGCATTATTCGACGGCGGCTAATCAGAGGGGGGCCGCGTAATGACGCTACTCCATCTGCTGCTCGATCCTTTTGTCTCTTTCGGGTTTATGCGCCGGGCATTGGTAGCCTGCCTGGCAATATCGCTGGGTGCCGCACCACTAGGAGTGTTTTTATTGCTGCGCCGGATGAGCCTGGTGGGCGATGCGCTTTCTCATGCGGTATTACCCGGTGCAGCAATCGGCTATCTGATTTCCGGCATGTCGCTGGTAGCCATGGGCGTAGGGGGATTTATTGCCGGGTTGGCTGTAGCCATGCTGTCCGGGTTGGTGAGCCGCAAAACCCCGTTAAAAGAGGATGCCAGCTTTGCAGGTTTTTATCTGGGGTCGCTGGCGTTGGGCGTCACGCTGGTCTCTTTACGCGGATCGAGCGTTGATCTGCTGCACGTATTGTTTGGCTCGATCCTGGCGGTGGATGCGCAGGCGCTGGTTATGGTCGGCATTATCACCAGTATTTCGCTGATGATGCTGGCCATGCTGTATCGGGCTCTGGTGATTGAATCCTTTGACAGCACTTTTTTACGCGTAAGTTCGCCAGGTTTACTGGCGTGGATCCACGGGCTTTTTCTCGCCTTGGTGGTGATTAATCTGGTGGCCGGTTTTCAAATCCTTGGCACCCTGATGTCGGTGGGGCTGATGATGCTACCGGCGACCTGCGCCCGGTTCTGGGCACGAGATTTGCCGCAGACATTAGCCGTGGCTATCGGAATTGGGCTGCTCGCCAGCCTGGTTGGTCTGGAATGGTCCTACTACGCCTCATTACCCGCAGGCCCGGCAATTGTCCTCAGCGCCAGCGTGATGTTTTTAATGTCGATTTTGTTTGGGACGCGTGGCGGGATGTTGCGCCGTGCGCGTCATTGAGAAGTGCTATCTGCAAGGAGAAAACATGAAATCTTTACCCATAACGCTGGTGGCAGCTGCTCTGTTCGCCAGCCCCTTAGCGCAGGCGAAAACCGTTGAGGCCGTGGCCAGTTTTTCTATTCTTGGCGATATCGTCAAACAGGTGGGAGGTGAACATGTGAAGGTCAGCACGCTGGTTGGCCCGGATGGCGATCCGCACAGTTTTGAGCCATCGCCGCAAGACAGCAAGCAGTTGGCGCAGGCCGATGTGGTGTTTGTCAGCGGATTGGGGCTTGAAGGTTGGATCGATCGGTTGGTGAAGGCTTCAGGTTATCAGGGGCCGGTGATCACCGCATCCAGAGGGATCGCGTCGCGCAGCATGGAAGAAGAGGGTAAACAGGTCACCGATCCACACGCCTGGAACAGTATGAACAATGGCGTGCAGTATGCGACCAACGTGATGAATGCGCTGATTGCTGCGGATCCTGAAGACGCCGCCTATTTCCGCCAACGTGGTGGTGAATATATTCAACAACTTCGGCAGCTCGATGGTTGGGCCAAAGCCCAGTTCGCGGTGGTGCCACAGCAAAAACGCAAGGTACTGACCAGCCATGATGCTTTCGGTTATTTTGGCCAAGAGTACGGCGTCACCTTCCTTGCCCCAGTCGGCTTTTCTACCGAGGCTGAAGCCAGTGCCAGCGATGTGGCCGGGCTGATCAAGCAGATCAGGCAGGAAAAGGTCAATGCCTACTTTATTGAGAACCAAACGGATCCGCGCTTGGTGAAGCAGATCGCGGCGGCAACAGGGGCGAAAGCGGGAGGTGAGTTGTATCCTGAAGCACTATCCAAACCACAAGGTCCGGCAGCCAGCTATGTGCAGGCATTCAAACACAACGTCGAGGCCATTGTTGGCAGCATGAAGTAAGTTTAATCCCCACCGTGTGCGGTGGGGTTTTCCCTTTGCAGTGGCATTTGCCAATAAAAAAGCCCCGTTGAGCAGCAACGGGGCTTTGGCTACCAATGACACTTTGGCTTAACGCTTCTTCTTACGTCCCTGTACCGCTTTATAACGCGGGTTGGACTTACAAATCACAAAGACGCGACCATGACGGCGCACAACTTTGCAATCCGGATGGCGACCCTTCGCCGAACGCAGTGAACTCAATACTTGCATCATCAATCCCGATTATTTTCTGCTGTTAACCAAATGGCCAAACCGCTGCTGGAAGCGCGCGGTGCTGCCTTCTTTTGAGAACTCTTTCTGCTTGCCGGTGTAGTACGGATGCGAAGCGGAAGAGACATCTATGGTGACGTAGGGCCAGCTTTTACCCTCAAGCTCGATAGTGCGATCGGTTTTGATGGTCGACCCCACCTTGAAGAAGGTATCGGCGCTGAGATCGTGAAATACCACGGTGCGGTAGTCTGGATGGATGCCTGTTTTCATGATGGCCTCAAATGTTATGTTATACTATAACAATAATTATGCACCTCTCTGGGGTCGGGATCAACCCCCAAAATAGCGCTAATCAGCGTTGGGCTTATTGGCTAAATAGCAGACATAAAAAAGGCCGCTTGCGCGGCCTTGGTTTTCAGCAGGAAAGCATCAGTGATGCTTAACCGGATGAGCGTGTTCCAGATCTTCAGTCTTTTTGCTGAAGCGGCGGCGAACCACCACGAAGAACACCGGTACAAAGAAGATAGCCAAGACGGTAGCCGTCACCATCCCGCCCATTACGCCGGTACCTACTGCGTTCTGAGCGCCGGAGCCTGCGCCGCTGCTGATAACCAGCGGCATAACCCCGAGGATAAAGGCCAGTGACGTCATCAGGATTGGACGCAGACGCATACGCACCGCTTCCAAGGTTGATTCGACCAGCCCTTTACCTTCTTTATCCATCAGGTCCTTGGCGAACTCCACGATCAATATCGCGTTCTTCGCCGACAACCCAATAGTTGTCAACAGGCCTACCTGGAAGTAAACGTCATTTTCCAGCCCGCGCATGGTCGCGGCCAACAGGGCACCGATGACGCCCAGAGGCACAACCAGCATAACGGAGAACGGAATCGACCAGCTCTCATACAGAGCAGCCAGACACAGGAACACCACAATCAGAGAGATGGCGTACAGTGACGGTGCCTGGTTACCGGATAGACGTTCCTGATAGGACATACCGGTCCAGTCATAGCCGACGCCGTTTGGCAGTTTCGCCGCCAGCTGTTCCATCATGTCCATCGCTTCACCGGTACTCTTACCCGGTGCAGCCTGGCCGAGGATTTCCATTGATGGCAGACCGTTGTAACGTTCCAGACGCGGTGAACCGTATTCCCATTTCGCCGTGGCGAAGGCGGAGAACGGAACCATCTGTCCGGTGCTACCACGCACATACCAGTTATTAATATCATCCGGCAACATACGGAACGGAGCGTCAGCCTGCACGTACACTTTCTTCACACGACCGCGGTCGATAAAGTCGTTCACATACGAGCCGCCCAGTGCGGTGCCGAGAGTGGTATTAATATCACTCAGGGAAACGCCCAGTGTCTGTGCTTTTTCCTGATCGATGATCAGTTTGAACTGAGGCGTGTCTTCCAGACCGTTTGGACGCATTCCGACCAGCATGTCTGGATGTTCTGCCGCCATGCCCAACAGCTGGTTACGTGCTGCTGTCAGTTTTTCGTGACCCAGGTTAGCCTGATCGATCAACTGGAAGTCGAAGCCGGTCGCCGTCCCCAGTTCCACAATCGCTGGCAGGTTAAAGGCAAATACCAAACCGTCTTTAATCTGCGAGAAAGCTCCCATTGCACGGGCTGCAATAGCCGGCACCTTGTTCTCTTCACCTTTACGCTCAGACCAGTCTTTCAGGCTGACAAACGCCAAACCGGTATTCTGACCCTGGCCGCTGAAGCCGAAGCCGTTAACGGTGAACACCGAGTTAATGTTATTGCCTTCTTTCTCGTGGTAGTAGCGGTTAACTTCGTCCAGAACTTTCTGGGTACGTTCCTGAGTGGCACCCGCTGGCATTTGTACCATGGTCAGCAGGATGCCCTGGTCTTCGTCCGGCAGGAACGAGGAAGGTAGGCGCAGGAACAGAAACGCCATGCCGACCACGATCAGCAGGTAGATCACCAGATAACGCCCAGTGCTACGCAGAATGTTCGCTACGCTATCGGTATAGTGATGGGTGCTCTTTTCAAACAGGCGGTTGAACCAGCCGAAGAAGCCAGTCTTGATGCCGTGATCGCCTTTCGGGATCGGTTTGAGCATGGTGGCACACAGCGCAGGCGTCAGGATCAACGCGACCAATACCGACAGCACCATGGCGGAAACGATGGTAATCGAGAACTGGCGATAGATTGCCCCGGTTGACCCACCGAAGAAGGCCATCGGGATAAATACCGCTGACAGCACCATGGCGATACCCACCAACGCGCCCTGGATCTGTTCCATCGATTTCTTGGTGGCTTCTTTTGGCGGCAGGCCTTCTTCAGCCATGACACGCTCGACGTTTTCTACCACCACGATGGCGTCATCCACCAGCAGGCCTATCGCCAGTACCATGCCGAACATCGTCAGGGTATTTATCGAGAAGCCAAACGCAGCCAGGATGGCGAACGTCCCCAGCAATACTACCGGCACGGCGATCGTCGGGATCAGCGTAGCGCGGAAGTTCTGCAAGAACAGATACATCACCAGGAATACCAGGATGATCGCTTCAATCAGGGTTTTTACCACTTCGTTAATGGAAATCTTAACGAACGGTGTGGTGTCATAAGGGTAAACAACTTTCAGACTTGCAGGGAAGAACGGTTCCAGTTTGGCCAGTTCTGCCTTGACTTCTGACGCTGTGTTCAGGGCGTTGGCACCGGTTGCCAGCTTGATACCGATACCGGCAGCAGGCTTACCGTTATAACGGGCAATGACGTTGTAGCTCTCACCGCCCAGTTCAACCTTGGCCACATCACTCAGGCGTACCTGCGAGCCGTCCGGATTGACTTTCAGCTGGATCTTGCTGAATTCCTCCGGCGAGGTCAGGCGGGTTTGCGCGATGATCGAGGCGTTCAGCTGTTGGCCTTTCACCGGTGGAGTACCACCGAGCTGGCCTGCAGCTACCTGGTTGTTCTGAACCTTGATCGCAGCGATAACATCGCCCGGGGTCAGTTGGAAGTTGTTCAGTTTGTTGGGATCAAGCCAGATACGCATTGCGTACTGGGAACCGAACAGTTGAACGTCACCCACACCAGAGGTACGGCTGATAGGATCCTTGATGTTGGAACCTACATAGTCCGCGATATCCTCTTGCGTCATGCTACCGTCTTCGGAAATAAAGCCCGCGACCATCAGGAAGCTGCTGCTTGATTTCTCAACGCTGACGCCCTGTTGCTGCACTTCTTGCGGCAGCAGCGGCATTGCCAGCTGCAGCTTGTTCTGTACCTGCACCTGAGCGATATCAGGATCGGTACCAGAGTTGAAGGTCAACGTAATCTGGACGTTACCGGACGAGTCACTGTTGGAGGACATGTACAGCAGGTTATCGATACCGTTCATATTCTGTTCGATAACCTGCGTCACGGTATCCTGCACCGTTTTGGCGTCAGCGCCCGGGTAGTTGGCGGAGATCGTGACTGCTGGTGGCGCAATGGTCGGATATTGCGCAATAGGCAGCTTCATGATCGACAAGATGCCCGCCAACATGATGATGATGGCGATTACCCATGCAAATATGGGGCGATCTATAAAGAACTTAGCCATGTATTACCGGCTCCTTTTTATGACTTCTTCTCGGGTTCAGACGCAGTCTGTGGCTTGCTATCAGCTTCTTGCGCTTTCACCTGAACGCCAGGTCTGATTTTCTGCAGGCCGGAAACAATGACGCGATCGCCCGGTTTCAAACCAGCCGTCACCAACCATTTGTCACCAATTGCCTGCGCGGCGGTCAGCGTACGCACTTCCACTTTATCGTCCGCACCTACAACCATCGCGGTAGCTTCGCCACGCGGGTTACGGGTGACGCCCTGTTGCGGAACCAGCAAGGCATCGGTACGCACGCCTTCGTCCAGACGGGCGCGCACGAACATACCTGGCAGCAAGGCATCGTTCGGGTTAGGGAAAATGGCACGAATAGTGATGGAACCGGTGGTTTCATCAACGGTCACGTCGGAGAATTCCAACGAACCTTCTTGCGCATATTCCTGGCCGTTTTCCAGCAGCAGCTTCACTTTGGCTTTGCCGTTTTCCTGTTTCAGGGTGCCGTTAGCCAATTCCTGTTTCAGGCGCAGATAATCGTTGCTTGACTGGGTCACGTCGACATACATCGGATCCAGTTGCTGCACGGTAGCCAGTGCATTGGCCTGACCGGAAGTCACCAGCGCCCCTTCGGTTACCGATGAAAGGCCAATACGACCAGAGATTGGCGAAGTCACTTTGGTGTAAGCCAGGTTGATACGTGCGGTTTCCACTGCGGCCTTGGCAGCGACCACGGAAGCGTTAGCCTGCAGCAGGGTGGAGTTGGCGTTATCGAAGTCTTGCTTACTGATGTAGCTAGTACCCAGTAAAGGCTTGTAACGGTTGACCGTCAGACGCGCGATTTCTGCCGCGGCCTGGGCTTTGGCCAGATCGCCTTTGGCACTGTCATAGGCTGCTTGGTAGGTCGCTGGATCGATTTGATACAGTGAAACACCCGCCTTGATATCGCTGCCTTCAGTAAAGTTGCGTTTCAGGATGATGCCACTGACCTGAGGGCGAACTTCGGCGATGCGGTATGCTGCGGTACGACCAGGAAGATCGGTAGTAATGTTGAGAGGTTCAGCCTTCAACGTCACCACACCCACGGCAGGAGCCTGGTGTTGGGCCTGTTGCTGGGTTTCTTTATCATTACATCCTGTAAGCACTAAGCTGCCTGAAAGCATCAGAACTGCCGCCAGAGGCGTTAACCCTCTGTTTTTGTTCATAGAAAAACCTCAAGTGTCCGATTTCAAATTGATCAATGGATCACAAGCTTTAAAACCCATTGCTGCGTTAATTTTATCTGCGTGCTATGGTACATACATTCGCGAATGTATGTAAATCACACCGCCCCTAAAAAACAACATCATGGCACGAAAAACCAAACAGCAGGCGCAAGAAACACGACAACAGATCCTCGACGCCGCAGTGAGGGAATTCTCCGAGCGTGGCGTTTCGGCAACATCTTTGACTGATATCGCAACCGCTGCCGGGGTTACGCGTGGTGCAATTTACTGGCACTTCAAAAATAAGGTAGACCTGTTTAATGAAGTTTGGGAGCTCTCAGAGTCGAAAATAGGCGATCTGGAGTTAGAGTATCAGGCAAAGTATCCTGATAATCCACTGCGTATTTTAAGAGAAATTCTGATTTATATTCTGACCGCTACGGTCGATGACTGTCGACGCCGGGCATTGATGGAGATCGTGTTCCATAAATGCGAATTTATCGGCGAAATGATGCCGTTGCATGACGCTCGCAAGGTGCTTTATCTTGAAGGCTATGAGCGTATCGAACGTGTTTTACGCAACAGTATGGAGCAGGGGCAACTCCCTACCGATCTGCATACTCGCCGGGCCGCAATCATCCTGCGTGCTTACATCACCGGCCTGATGGAGAACTGGCTGTTTATGCCGGAAAGCTTTGATCTCAAAGCCGAGGCGAGTATCTTGGTCGACAGCTTCCTCGAAATGGCGCAGCTTAGCCCTTCTTTGCGTGTGAACGCGCCAGCCCGCTAGACCTCGATAAGGAGAATCCCAATGTCATCTCTGTTACTGATTGCCAACGGTGCGGCTTATGGCCACGAATCGTTGTTCAATGCGCTACGTCTGGCCATCACCCTGAAAGAACAGCAGCCCGAGCTGCAGTTGAAGCTGTTTCTGATGTCCGATGCGGTCGTGGCGGGCATTGCCGGGCAGCAGCCGCGTGAAGGCTATCATTTGCAGCAGATGCTGGAGATTCTGACGGCGCAGCAGGTGCCGGTCAAACTGTGCAAAACCTGTGCCGATGCTCGTGGCGTCAGCCAACTGAAGCTGGCCGATGGCGTAGAAATTGGCACGCTGGTGGAGTTGGCCCAGTGGACGCTGGCGGCAGAGAAAGTGCTGACTTTCTAATATTGTAAGTGACTGGGGTTAACGCTCGCAGGTAACAACGCTGTAGCTTGAAAGACGACGGGGATTTGCGGTTCATCAACTGCAACGCTTTTCTTATTCATTGCTGACCTGCGATCGTGATAACCTTGGCGCTTCATTGTTAAACCGACGTTAAATCATGAGTCGCAGGCGTATTCTCCCCGTAGTTCAAACTGTTTCCTTGTCTTACGCTGCGGGCCAATTCCGCATTATTACGCTATGGTTTTTGTTGGCGGCGGCGCTGGTTCTGCCTTTGGGCTCGTTCGCTGCGCAGAGCGGCGATCTCCCCGCGCGTAGCGATATTCAGAGCCAGATAGAAACGCTGAACAAGCAAAAAAATCTGACGCCGGTCGAAAAACAATCCTTGCAGGATTTAACCCGCACGATGGAGTTGCTTGATCGCCTCGATCGCACCAGGCAAGAGTTCAATCAGCTTAAACAGCAGGTTCAGCAGGCACCGGCCAAATTACAGCAGGTCACGCGAGATCTGGAGTCGCTGAAGAACCCTGCTGATGAAGCGGTAACGCGAGCCGAATTGCTGCCGCTTTCCCTGCGCCAGTTGGAAAACCGCCTGTACCAAACGTTGGACGACCTGCAGGACACCCAGGAAAGCCTCTCGACCTACAACAGCCAGCTCATCTCATTACAGACCCAGCCCGAACGTGTGCAGAGCAGTATGTACACCGCTTCCCAGCGCTTACAGGAAATCCGTAACCTCCTTAGCAATCGTGCGCCGGGGCAAGAGGTATTACGCAACACCCAGCAGGTCATGCTCAATACGGAGCAGGTGTTGCTGAATGCCGAGATAGACCTGCAACGCAGAAGCCTGGAAGCCAATACCACGCTACAAGATTTACTCCAGAAGCAGCGTGATTATACCACCATGAACATCGACGCCCTGGACCACCGGGTGCAGGTATTGCAGGATGTGGTAAACAGCAAACGGCTGACACTGTCGGAAAAGACGGCGAAAGAGGCGCAGAATCCGGAGGATGCCAGCGATATCCAGAGCGACAAGCTGGTGAGTAAAGAGCTGAACATCAACCGGCAAATCAGCCAGCGGCTGATCACCGCCACGCAAGAGAGCAATACCCTGTTCCAGCAAAATATTCAGGTAAAAAACTGGCTCGATCGCGGCCTGCAATCGGAACAAAACCTGAAAGAGCAGATCCAGGTGCTGAAGGGCAGCCTGGTGCTATCACGCATTCTTTATCAGCAGCAGCAAAACCTGCCGCCGGGCACGCTGGTGGCGGATATGAGCACTCAGATCGCGGATTTGCGGCTGGAGCAGTTTGAGATCAACCAGCAGCGCGATGAGTTGTTCAAGGGCGATGACTTCATCAATAAACTGGTGGCGGACAGCAAGGAAAAGGCCAACGGTGACGTGCTTGATGCCTTGAGTGAAATTGTCGACATGCGCCGTGAGCTGCTCGATCAACTGAATAAGCAGCTCAATAACCAACTGTCGTTGGCTATCAATCTGCAGATTAATCAACAGCAACTGACCAGCGTCTACAGCTCGGTACAGGACACGCTGACCCAGCAGATTTTCTGGGTTAACAGTAATAAGCCTATCGATTTCGCTTGGCTCAAGGGGCTGCCTGGCGCGGTGAAAGAACAACTGGCCGGGCTGGATTTTAAATTCGAACCCGGACAGTTGCTGTTGGGCGGACTGCATGCCCTGGTGTTCCTGATCCCATTGCTGGTAGTGATTGGCCTACTGCGCTGGCGCTACCGCCTGATTGACAGGCATCTGCAAAAGCTGGCCAATGATGTCGGCCAGCTAAAGCGTGATAGCCAACTGCATACGCCGAAAGCCATTCTGCTCACCTTATTAAAGGTGTTACCGGGTTCTTTACTGCTGCTCGGTGCCGGGTTCTGGTTCTATCGGGCCGATTTCAGCATCAGCGATTTTATCTGGGCCTTGTCACAACAGTTGGCGCTGTTCTGGCTGGTATTTGGCTTCACCTTCCGCATGCTGGCCCCCGAAGGTATTTCACAGAGGCATTTTACTATCCCGGCCGATCGCTGTGCGCACTATCGTCGACAGACCTTCAGGTTGGGTCTTGCCCTGTTACCACTGATCTTCTGGTCGGTTCTGGGTGAAAAAGCGCCGCTGCGATTGGTTGAGGATGTTATTGGCCAGGTGGTGGTGATCCTGACGTTAGCGCTATTAGCGGTGCTGGTATTCCCCATCTGCCGCGACCATTGGCGTGAAAAAGACTCCCATAAAGTACGGTTGCTGATGGTCACCGCTCTGGCTGCCACGCCGGTTATCCTGCTAGGGCTGATGTTTGCCGGTTACTTCTATACCACGTTACGTTTGGCTGGCCGTTGGATCGATAGCCTGTACCTGTATTTCCTGTGGAATATCGTTTATCTGGCAGCGATCCGTGGCCTGAGCGTCGCAGCTCGTCGGTTGGCCTACCGCCGTGCCCTGGCGCGCCGCCAAAGCCTGGCTAAAGAGAAAGAGGGAGCCGAAGGCAACGAGCCGGTAGAGGAACCCCCTCTGGCGCTGGATCAAATCAACCAGCAGTCGCTGCGTTTGACTACTATGGTGCTGTTCCTGATCTTCGCCAGTGCGTTTTATGCGATATGGTCGGATCTGGTCACGGTGATCTCCTACCTTGACAGCGTTACCCTATGGCATTACTCCAGCAGCGTGGCGGGCAGTGTGATCCCGCAGGCGGTGACGCTGGGTAACATGATGGTGGCCGTCTTGGCGGTGATCGTTGCTTACGTCATGACGCGTAACCTGCCCGGTTTGCTGGAAGTACTGGTGTTATCTCGCCTGCAGCTGCGACAGGGGGCGTCTTACGCCATCACCACCATTCTGACCTATCTGATCACGGCGGTGGGCACCATCACCGCATTAGGATCGCTAGGTGTCTCTTGGGACAAACTCCAGTGGCTGGTGGCGGCGCTGTCGGTAGGCTTGGGGTTCGGTTTACAGGAAATCTTTGCCAACTTCGTTTCCGGCCTGATTATCCTGTTTGAACGCCCGGTGCGGATCGGCGATACCATTACCATCGGCACGTACTCCGGGACGGTCAGCAAGATCCGTATTCGCGCGACCACCATTACGGACTTTGACCGTAAAGAAGTGATCATTCCTAACAAAGCGTTTGTCACCGAGCGGCTGATTAACTGGTCACTGTCAGACACCATTACCCGTGTGCTGATTAAAGTGGGGGTGGCCTATGGCTCTGATCTGGACAAGGTCAAGGCGGTGCTGTTGCAAGCGGCGCATGAAAACCCGCGCGTGATGACGGATCCTGAGCCGATGGTCTTTTTCCTCAACTTTGGCGCCAGCACGCTGGATCATGAACTGCGGTTGTACGTGCGTGAGCTGCGCGATCGCAGCTATACCGTGGATGAGTTGAACCGGGCGATTGACCGCCTATGCCGTGAGAACGATATTAATATCGCCTTTAACCAGTTGGAAGTGTATCTGCATAACCAGCAGGGTAACGAAGTGCAGGAGGTCAAACGGGCGCAGGTTCCAGGCATCGGTGAGCAACCTGCGGTATAGGAACCAGATGATAACGCTAGCGGGCCATGATCATTGGCCCGTGGGCAAATACGGTGAGGTGATGCCCGCACGCTGCATCTTTTCCTGATAGTCTTTTCTGACAATGTCCAGCGCGGCCAGCGCCGTTGCCGGATCGATCTCGTTGCATTCCAGCAGGTAAATCAAGTCTACCGCCAGTTGTAATTCTGGGGAGGCATTCTCTAGCGACATAAGTCCAACGTTTGTGTGAGTAAAGGGATCTTCCCGTGTTTTAAACGCAGGAGAGACGAGATTGTGCTTTGGCTGAGTATAGTGAACCTGGCGCGGGGAGGGGAATAATCATTAAAATAATGTGACAAATATTCAAAAACCGTTTTCTTTTCGCTCGATACTGCGCTCTATGCGCGCCAACGCTTGCCGACAACGCACTAATCTGCCTTCGAATGCGGCCAGTTCCTGTTGTAATTTCTTCTGCGCGGCGAAGGTGGTTTGTTGCCCTAAAAGACTTTCGCGGTCCTGGATCATGGCGATCAGGCGGCGTTCATAATCCTGATGTTCGGCGAGCTTGTGGTACAAATCGACCACCGCCACTTCCTTCGGCTGATTTTTACGCCGTATCGTCTGGGTCGCCATTTCGCGCTGTAACGCGGTGAGCTGTGCCACCAGTTTTTCCGCCAGAAAGGCGACGTGAGCGGTACGGCTGTCTTTTACCGCCGTTTGTAGCTGGGCAAAGTTCTTTTGTATCTCGGCCAGATAATCTCGTAACCGCGTGCCGTGGTTGGAGAACAGGGCAACGTCAAACCGCGCCTGCGAGATCGGGGTATCACCTCGCGGTTGGATTTCGCTGGCCAGGGCGGCGATCTGTTGTTCAAGCGCCTGTAATAAGCGGTGCGTAGTCACGTGAGATCCTTCGATAAGGCAGTAGGTGCCTAAGCTTGCCCGTGAAAGAGAGATGAGACAAGCTCCGGATGGATAAAGCCGCCAACTGGCAGCATTATGGCCAAGGATGCTACAGTAAACGGGCCATCACGATAGGTAAGGACAGGCATGACTCGTTGGTTGTTGATTATACTGGGTTGGTTAGCCGTGGTGCTGGCAACGTTGGGCGTGGTGTTGCCACTACTGCCAACGACCCCATTTCTGTTGTTGGCTGCCTGGTGCTTTGCACGTTCTTCACCGCGGTTTCATCATTGGTTGCTGTATCGCTCCTGGTTCGGTTCTTATTTGCGCCATTGGCAACAGCATAAGGCGTTACCGCCCGGAGCCAAGTGGAAAGCGGTGCTGGTTATTGTAGTGACGTTTGCCGCTTCCCTCTGGTTGGTGAACCTTTGGTGGGTGCGAGGCGTACTGCTGGCTATCCTGGTTATTTTGCTGACCTTTATGCTCCGGCTGCCAGTTATTGACCTGCCGCAACAAAAACAGCGCTGATCGTGCGGCGTCAGTTGCATTTATCCGCCATTTTGCATAGATTTGGGCGTTTTCGTGCGCAGGTTTCCTCCCGCCGTATTTTTGTTCAAGGCGTGGTAGTTGAAGGCCTGTGTGGAAGTTATCAGGTAGTTTTATCAGGCAATAACTATGACCGCGACTGCGCAACAGCTTCAGTATATTAGAGACAGTATCAAAACCATTCCCGACTACCCGAAGCCGGGTATTCTGTTCCGTGATGTGACCAGCCTGTTGGAAAACCCGCTGGCGTATGCTTCCAGTATTGAACTGCTGGTCGAACGTTACCGCGATACGGGCGTCACCAAGGTGGTGGGTACTGAAGCGCGTGGTTTCCTGTTCGGCGCACCGGTGGCGTTGGCGCTGGGCGTTGGCTTTGTGCCGGTACGCAAACCGGGCAAATTGCCGCGTGCGACGCTGAGCGAAAGCTATGAGCTGGAATACGGCACCGACAAGCTGGAAATTCACACCGATGCCATCGTTGCTGGCGACAAAGTACTGGTCGTTGACGATTTGCTGGCCACAGGTGGCACGATCGAAGCCACCGCTACGCTGATCCGCCGTTTGGGTGGTGAAGTGACAGACGCGGCATTCATCATCAACCTGCCGGACCTCGGGGGCGAAACGCGCCTGAATAATCTGGGTATCAATTGCTACTGCCTGCTCGATTTCGCTGGGCATTGATACCTTCGATAGACAACCCCGTGGTTCGCTGCGGGGTTGACGTATAACCACGACTTCCCCGTATTCTCCGCTGTATTCTATCCTCATCAATTTCTTGCTGAAAACACCAAGGTTCTGGCTCGCGGCAACATTTTAACCCACGGCCTCATATGATAAAGTCCATTCAGGCATGGTTGAAAAGTGATCGATTGTGAGAAAAAACAGCAAACTCAATTTACACGATGCGGTATTCAAACAGTTTCTAATGCACCCAGGGACAGCACAGGATTTCCTCGAAATCCATCTGCCAGGAGAACTACGCAAGATTTGCGACCTCAGCACTCTGAAGCTTGAATCCGGCTCTTTTGTTGAGGACGATCTACGCCAGTATTTCAGTGATGTTCTCTATAGCCTGAAAACCGCGGCGGGCGATGGCTACATTCATGTGCTTATCGAACATCAGTCAACGCCAGATCAACATATGGCCTTCAGGCTGCTGCGTTACGCCATTGCCGCCATGCAGCGTCATCTTGCGGCCGGGCACAAAAAGCTACCCCTGGTTATTCCTATACTGTTCTACACTGGCAAACGTAGCCCGTACCCGTATTCAACCAACTGGCTGCAGGAGTTTGACGCTCCTGAGCTGGCGAAAAAAATCTACGGTGCCGATTTTCCTGTGGTGGATGTCACTGTCATTCCCGATGATGAAATTATGAATCACCGCAGCATGGCCGCACTGACGCTGTTACAGAAACATATCCACCAACGCGACATCACAGAGCTGACTGACCGGTTAGCGACCATCCTGATGGCGGGATATCTTTCTTCGCAACAGGTGATATCGTTGGTACACTATTTAGTACAGG
Source organism: Serratia sp. PL7 (assembly GCF_945957435.1). Taxonomy (NCBI): domain Bacteria; kingdom Pseudomonadati; phylum Pseudomonadota; class Gammaproteobacteria; order Enterobacterales; family Yersiniaceae; genus Serratia; species Serratia sp. PL7. The sequence continues at coordinate 264,554 of NZ_CAMFLB010000010.1, forward strand.
CTGGCGAAACCGCCGACGCAGAAGCCTTTGTACGCGAGCTGGCACAACGAGTGCCCGAACACGGAGACGAACTAATGACTATTGCAAAACAGCTGGAGCAGAAAGGCAGAATTGCAGGTCGAGAAGAGGGCCGAATTGCTGGGCTTGAAGAAGGCCGCGAAGAAGGCGTTCTGCTGGGTAAGCTGGACGTAGCCCGTAGCCTGCTCAAAATGGGCATGGCTCGTGAGGCCGTGCTTGAGGCAACGGGTTTGACCGAAGACGAGCTGGCCCAGATCCGCCACTAAAGCTTTAACGGCTGGCGTTCGTTGGCCGTTCCACCTGGTATCGCGATGGCCTTATTTTCAGGGGCAACCGGTTACTGCATGGTTAGCTAAAACTGCAAAAAGCCAGTTTCAGACGGCAGATAAAGCCCCATCGATAGCTCTTCATTGTCAAACACAGTATAAATTCTTTCAGGCGGTTAACCTTCACCAAGGGGTTTCCCTGTCATTGACTGGCCACCAGGCTCGCGTCTGGCAGGCATGATGCAAAGTTATAGGAATGACGGCGGGCGTACTGTTACACTAAAGTGTGCGTGGCCATCGGACGATAAAGGGTATCGGTTCAACCTCGGTACCCAGCAGGCCGCCCACATGGCAATGTCCTTGACGTTGTGATGTACTACTTGGGTTGAAATTACTCCATAAATCAGTGATGAAGTCTTAATGAGCTATCAGGTTCTTGCCCGTAAGTGGCGCCCCCAAACGTTTGCAGAGGTTGTCGGACAAGAGCATGTCCTGACGGCGCTGGCTAATGGCCTCTCTCTGGGGCGGATCCATCACGCCTATCTGTTCTCCGGCACACGCGGCGTGGGTAAAACCACCATTGCGCGGCTGCTGGCCAAAGGTTTGAACTGCGAAACAGGCATTACCGCGACGCCCTGCGGCCAATGTGATAACTGTCGTGAGATTGAGCAGGGGCGCTTTGTCGATCTGATCGAGATCGATGCCGCCTCCAGAACCAAAGTGGAAGATACTCGCGATCTGCTCGATAACGTGCAATACGCCCCGGCGCGCGGCCGTTTCAAGGTCTACCTGATCGATGAAGTCCACATGCTCTCGCGCCACAGCTTCAATGCGTTGCTGAAAACGCTGGAAGAGCCGCCTGCGCACGTCAAGTTCCTATTGGCAACCACCGATCCGCAGAAGCTACCGGTCACTATTCTTTCCCGCTGCCTGCAATTCCATCTTAAAGCGATGGACGTGGAACAGATCCGCACGCAGTTGGAAACCGTCTTGCTGGCAGAGCACATCACCAGCGATGCCCGCGCGTTGCAACTGTTGGCGCGCGCCGCCGATGGCAGTATGCGTGATGCCCTCAGCCTGACCGACCAGGCGATTGCCATGGGGCAAGGGCAGGTGACGACCGACACCGTCAGCCAGATGCTAGGGACGTTGGATGATGAGCAGCCGCTGGCCATCCTGGAAGCCCTGGTGAGTGCCGACGGCGAAAAAGTGATGGCGCAGGTCGCCCAGGCAGCGTCACGCGGTGTGGATTGGGAAAACCTGCTGGTGGAAACACTGGCGCTGCTGCACCGTATTGCGATGGTGCAACTGCTGCCTGCGGTGCTGGATAACCATTACGCTGCGATTGAGCAGCGGTTACGTGAGCTGGCGCGCACCCTGCCGCCAACGGACGTACAGCTTTACTACCAAACCTTGCTGGTTGGCCGCAAAGAGCTGGCCTATGCCCCGGATCGCCGTATGGGCGTTGAGATGACCCTGCTGCGCGCGCTGGCGTTTCACCCAAAAGCGGTGATCCCTGAGCCGGTGGCCATGGTGCAGATCGCGCCGGCGCAGCCGCAGGGGAATATGGCCGTTGCGCCACCTTCTGCCTATCCAGATGCCCCGCCCCCCTTAGGGCAGGCTGCACAGCCGCAGAATACTCAACCAACAAATTTACCGGATGCTACCGCGCAGCTACTTAAAGCGCGAACCCAGTTGCTGCGGCAACAGGGGGCATCCACCGCAAAAAAGAATGAGCCGGCGGCGCCAGGAATAGCGCGGCCGGCTAACTCGGCACTAGAGCGTTTAGCCTCGGTAACCGAACGCAGCCAGAAGCGTCAGGCCGAAAAGATCGTGACGGAGAAACCGGCCAAGCCGGAGGCTTATCGCTGGCGCGCGCTTACCGAACCTGAAGCCGCGCCGGAACCGCTGGCCACGCCAAAAGCGTTGCGTACGGCGCTCGAACATGAAAAAACGCCTGAGCTGTCGGCTAAACTGGTGGTTGAGTCCATCGAACGCGATCCTTGGGCGGCAGAGATCGACCAGCTAAAAATACCGAAACTGGTGCAGCAACTGGCGCTAAATGCCTTTAAGCAGCAACTGGCACCAGACAGTATTTGTCTCCACCTGCGGTCTTCGCAGCGTCATCTGAATTCGCCTTCGGCGCAGAAGACGCTTGCACAGGCACTCAGTGAGTTACATGGCCGCACGGTTGAACTCAGCGTGGTGGAAGACGATAATCCGGCGGAGCGGACTCCGCTGGAGTGGCGGCAAGCCATTTATGAAGAAAAACTGGCACAGGCTCGCCAGTCCATCGTTGCGGATACCAATATCCAGACCCTGCGTCGGTTCTTCGATGCAGATCTGGATGAAGAGAGTATTCGCCCTATTTAACGCGGCGCACAGTGCGCGGCCAATGCTATGAGAGACGACTATGTTTGGTAAAGGCGGTATGGGTAATCTGATGAAGCAAGCCCAGCAAATGCAGGAAAAGATGCAGCAGATGCAGGAAGAAATTGCCAAATTGGAAGTGACTGGTGAATCCGGCGCAGGCCTGGTGAAAGTGACCATCAACGGGGCGCATAACTGCCGCCGGGTAGAAATCGACCCAAGCCTGATGGAAGACGACAAAGAGATGCTGGAAGATCTGATTGCTGCTGCTTTCAATGACGCAGCACGTCGCATCGAAGAAACCCAGAAAGAGAAGATGGCGTCGGTTTCCAGCGGGATGCAGTTGCCGCCAGGCTTTAAGATGCCGTTCTGATGCAAACCAGCCCGCTCCTTGAATCATTGATGGAGGCACTGCGCTGCCTGCCGGGCGTTGGCCCGAAGTCGGCGCAGCGTATGGCGTTCCAACTGCTGCAGCGCGATCGCAGCGGCGGGATGCGGTTGGCACAGGCGCTGACCCGTGCCATGTCGGAGATCGGCCACTGTGCCGATTGCCGTACCTTCACCGAGCAGGATACCTGCACCATCTGCAATAATGTGCGCCGCCAGCAAAACGGCCAGATTTGCGTAGTGGAGAGCCCGGCGGATATTCACGCCATCGAGCAGACCGGCCAGTTTGCCGGGCGCTACTTTGTGCTGATGGGCCATCTGTCACCGTTAGACGGCATTGGCCCTGGCGACATCGGCCTGGACCGGCTGGAGCAACGGCTGGAGAAGGAAACCATCACCGAAGTGATCCTGGCCACCAACCCGACGGTGGAAGGGGATGCTACGGCCAACTACATCGCCGAGATGTGTGGCCAATATGGCGTACTTGCCAGCCGCATTGCTCACGGGGTCCCGGTGGGTGGTGAACTGGAAATGGTGGATGGCACCACGCTGTCGCACTCCCTGGCCGGACGCCACGCGATCAAATTCTGATGATTCTGTACGGGGCAGCCCTCTGCCCCGTAATTCAGTTGACAAAAAATTCCCCGCCAGCCGCTTGAAAAACCACAGAGTTAACCCCATCTGATCCTCATTGCATGATTTGGTCACTACTGTCTTTGAGGTAATCAATGAGTATGAAAGGTCAAGAAACCCGTGGGTTCCAGTCTGAAGTCAAACAACTGCTTCATTTGATGATCCATTCGCTGTACTCCAATAAAGAAATCTTCCTGCGTGAGCTGATCTCCAACGCCTCCGATGCGGCAGACAAGCTGCGTTTCCGCGCGCTTTCCAAGCCTGAGCTGTATGAAGGTGATGGTGAACTACGCGTGCGTCTGTCTTTCGACAAAGAGAAGCGCACCCTGACGATTGCCGATAACGGCATCGGTATGAGCCGCGAAGAAGTGATCGAAAACCTGGGGACGATTGCCAAATCTGGTACCAAGGCCTTCCTGGAGTCTATCGGCTCAGACCAGGCTAAAGACAGCCAACTGATCGGTCAGTTCGGCGTGGGCTTCTACTCAGCGTTCATCGTGGCGGACAAAGTCACCGTACGTACCCGCGCGGCCGGTGCTGCGGAAGATCAAGGGGTGTACTGGGAGTCTGCCGGTGAAGGTGATTACACTATCGCCGATATCAGCAAGGCCGATCGCGGCAGCGAAATTACCCTGCACCTGCGTGAAGGCGAAGACGAATACCTCGACGGCTGGCGTCTGCGCTCGGTGATTGGCAAATATTCCGATCACATTGCGCTGCCGGTAGAGATCGAAACCAAGAATGAAGAAGACGGCACCGTCACCTGGGAGAAAATCAACAAGGCGCAAGCGTTGTGGACTCGCAACAAAGCTGACGTGAGCGAAGAAGAGTACAAAGAGTTCTACAAGCATATTGCCCATGACTTTACCGATCCGCTGAGCTGGAGCCACAACCGGGTGGAAGGTAAGCAGGAGTACACCAGCCTGCTGTACATCCCGGCCCAGGCACCGTGGGATATGTGGAATCGCGATCACAAACACGGCCTGAAGCTGTACGTTCAGCGCGTGTTTATCATGGATGACGCCGAGCAGTTCATGCCGAACTACCTGCGCTTTGTGCGTGGCCTGATCGATTCCAACGATCTGCCGCTGAACGTTTCGCGTGAAATCCTGCAGGACAGCCGTGTTACCCAGAACCTGCGTGGCGCGCTGACCAAACGTGTGTTGCAGATGCTTGACAAGCTGGCGAAAGACGATGCGGAAGCCTACCAGAAGTTCTGGCAGCAGTTCGGTATGGTACTGAAAGAAGGGCCAGCGGAGGACGGCGGCAACAAAGAGGCCATCGCCAAACTGCTGCGCTTTGCTTCTACGCATAATGACAGCTCGGCGCAAACCGTCTCGCTGGAAGAGTATGTCAGCCGCATGACCGAAGGCCAGGACAAGATTTACTACATCACCGCAGACAGTTATGCCGCCGCCAAGAGCAGCCCGCACCTGGAGCTGTTCCGCAAGAAAGGCATCGAAGTCCTGCTGCTGTCTGACCGTATCGATGAGTGGATGATGAGCTACCTGACCGAGTTTGACGGTAAGGTGTTCCAGTCGGTCAGCAAAGCGGATGAAGCGCTGGATAAACTGGCGGATGAAACCGAAGAGCAGAAAGAAGCCGAGAAGCAGCTGGAGCCGTTTATCGAGCGGGTCAAGACGCTGCTGGGTGAGCGCGTGAAGGACGTGCGTCTGACGCATCGTCTGACTGATACCCCGGCCATCGTCACCACCGATGCCGACGAGATGAGCACCCAGATGGCCAAACTGTTTGCCGCTGCGGGGCAAGCTGCGCCGGAAGTGAAGTATATCTTCGAGCTGAACCCAGAGCATGCGTTGGTCAAACGCGCATCCGATGTGGGCGATAACGAACAATTTGCCGAATGGATCGATCTGCTGTTGGATCAGGCCCTGCTGGCCGAGCGTGGGACGCTGGAAGATCCAAACCAGTTTATCCGCCGCATGAATAAGCTGTTGTCCGCTTAATCAGCAAAATACGCCCCAGACCTTAGAGTTTGGGGCGTAATCTCTTCTATTCCGGTTAAATTTTCTCGCTGCTTGCCTCGTTTCAGCCCGATCTTTCCGCAACCGATTTCCTCTCGCTACCTTGAGCCACCCCCCTCAGAAATGGTAAGGTTGAGTGTTTTCGAAATTTAATAAAAACTCAAACCCGATAGACTTCCGGCCGCGGCCCGAAGAATGAAGGGAAATACATAGCAAGGGGATTTACGCAATGCGTATCATTCTGCTGGGCGCTCCAGGCGCTGGTAAAGGCACTCAGGCTCAATTCATCATGGAGAAATACGGCATTCCGCAAATCTCCACGGGCGATATGTTGCGCGCAGCCGTTAAGGCCGGTTCTGAGCTGGGCAAAAAGGCGAAAGAAATCATGGACGCCGGCAAGCTGGTGACCGATGAGCTGGTTATTGCGCTGGTCAAAGAGCGTATTACCCAGGAAGACTGCCGTAACGGTTTCCTGCTGGACGGTTTCCCACGCACCATTCCACAGGCCGATGCGATGAAAGAAGCCGGCATTAAAGTGGATTACGTGCTGGAGTTCGACGTGCCGGACGAACTGATCGTCGATCGTATCGTTGGCCGCCGCGTGCATGCGCCATCTGGCCGCGTGTACCACATCAAATTCAATCCGCCGAAGGTGGAAGGGAAAGATGACGCCACTGGCGAAGAGTTGACCACCCGTAAAGACGATCAGGAAGAGACCGTGCGTAAGCGCCTGGTGGAATACCATCAGATGACCGCGCCGCTGGTGTCTTACTATCATAAAGAAGCCGAGGCGGGCAATACGTCCTACCACAAGATCGATGGCACCCGTAAGGTGACGGAAGTGAGCGCTGAGCTGGCGACCATTCTGGGCTAATCGGTGTCAAGGCTGTAGAAAACGCTGGGCTTGCTGTTGCTGCCCGGCGTTTTTTTTTGCCGCTTCATGCTAGGTTATCAGTGCTACCGTTTCGCCCGACAGGAAAAGCCGCATGCCCAGGCAGACAAATTTTTTGCAAGAAGCGACCGCGCGTCAGATCGTGCAACGCGCGATGAGCATCATTCACCATTCGGTCAACGTGATGGACAGCAACGGCGTCATTATTGCCTCCGGTAACGCCTCACGCCTGTATCAGCGCCATGAAGGGGCGGTATTGGCTCTGACCGAAAACCGGGTGGTGGAGATTGATGAGGCAACGGCACAGCATCTGAAGGGGGTGCAACCCGGCATCAATCTCCCATTCAGTTTCCGCAATCAACTGGTCGGCGCGATAGGGGTTTCCGGCGATCCGGCCCAGGTGCGAGCCTATGGTGAACTGGTGAAAATGGCGGCGGAGCTGATGGTGGAACAGGCCGCGATGCTCGATCAACATCAGTGGGAGAAGCGTTACCGGGAAGAGCTGGCCAACCAACTGCTGCAAGGGCACAGTGAACCCGGTTCGCGCGAGGCGATGGCGGCCTATTTAGAGCTGGATCTGCAACAGCCACGCATTGTCTGGCTGCTTGAGCTGTATGAGCCGCAGCCGCAGGCACTGAGAGGCTTGCTGGCAGAGCTGGAGATCACCCAGCGTGAGGCGCTTATCACCATGACCAGCTTTAATGAACTGGTGCTCTTGCGCCCGGCCTGTATGAGACAGGGCGTGTGGGACGTGCAGCAGGAGCGCAAGCTGGCCCAGCAACTCCAGCATGAGATCCAGCAACGCTTTGGCCTGCGGTTGATCGTCGGGGGCTTTTACAGTGGTGATGAGGGCGTCTACCGCTCCATTCAGACCGCGCGTGCAGTGCAAACCATGGCGCACCGCCTTAAGTTGCCCCAGCATACGCTATTTTATGATGATTACCCGCTGCCCTCTCTGTTGTGTGATTTGGGGGAGGATTGGCGAGCGCAGGAGCTATCCCGGCCCTGGCAGCAATTGAGCGCCCTGGATGAGAAAGGGATGCTGAGAAACACGCTGCGCCACTATTTCAATCAGAATTGTGACCAAACCAAGACTGCGGCACAGCTGCATATTCACGTTAACACCCTGCGTTACCGCCTACAGCGCGTAGAAAAAACGACTGGCCTGAAGATCAATCAATTGGCGGACGTCTTGCAACTGTATATCGGTATGTTGATGCAGGATTGAATTGTGTGAATGCACAAAATAACGTTATTTTTTACCCTTTTGTTTGTGTCTATCGCTAAAGAATTTCCGTTGTCGGCAGGGTATGGTATTCACTAACCGATGCAGTGGCATCCTCTGAAGATTAAGGCACTGTCGATGAACACCCTACAGAAAGTGGTAATTGCCCCCGACTCCTTTAAAGAGAGCCTGAGTGCTCAGGGTGTCGCAGAAGCGATCGAGCGTGGTTTCCGGCAAATCTATCCGCAGGCGCACTATGTGTTGCTGCCCATGGCGGACGGAGGCGAGGGCACCGTCGATGCGATGGTGGCCGCCACCGGTGGGGAAATCATCAATGTGCAGGTGAGCGGGCCGCAGGGCAAACCTACCGCAGCGTTTTATGGCCTGCTGGGGGAAGGGAAAACCGCAGTTATCGAAATGGCGGCCGCGTCCGGGCTGCATCTGGTGGCGGGTGACGAACGCGATCCGTTAGTGACCACCAGCTTTGGCACCGGTGAGCTGATCCTGGCGGCACTGCAACAAGGTGTAGACTCGATCATTTTGGGGATCGGCGGCAGCGCAACCAACGATGGTGGGGCGGGCATGATGCAGGCGCTGGGCGCTAAGCTACTCGACCATCATAATCAAGAATTACGGCCCGGTGGCGCGGCGTTGGCGCAACTGGCGTATATCGATCTTAGCCAATTGGATCCCCGCTTGCAGCAGGTGAAGATTACGGTAGCCTGTGATGTGGATAACCCGCTGTGTGGCGATCACGGGGCTTCAGCAATCTTCGGCCCACAGAAAGGGGCTACGCCGGAGAAGGTGCAGCAACTGGACAAGGCGCTGCATCATTACGGCACGCTCCTGGAGCAGAGCACCGGGCGCAAGGTATTGCAGGTGCCTGGCTCAGGCGCGGCAGGGGGCATGGGAGCGGCATTGATCGGTTTTCTGGCCGCTGAACTGCGGCCAGGCATCGAAATCGTGATCGAAACGCTGCATCTGGAAGACGCGGTACGTAATGCTGACCTGGTGATCACGGGTGAAGGTCGGCTCGACAGCCAGTCGATCCACGGCAAAACCCCGATCGGCGTTGCGCGGGTAGCCAAGCGCCACCAATTACCGGTGATTGCCATCGCCGGTAGCCTGTCAAAAGACTATCAGGTGGTGCATCAACACGGCATCGACGCCGCTTTCTCGGTGATCGACCGCATCGTGACGCTGCCAGAGGCGCTGGCGGACGCGGCCCATAACCTGGAAGTCACGGCGCGTAACGTAGCCGCCGTCTGGCAACTGGCGCAAAAATAACCCCCGTTCTACCTGTTATTGATATAGGTTCCGGTCCGGCGCTTTTCCGTTACAATAGGCCGCATGAGTGGCTGTTAATACGCTGAGAAATAACAGGGTATTTGCCGGGAAGGACAAGGGGATCGGAATGAAACAAGAGAAACACGGGGTATTGCTGGTGAATCTGGGTACGCCAGAGGCACCTACCCCGCAGGCGGTAAAACGCTATCTGAAAGAATTTCTCAGTGACAACCGGGTGGTCGATACTGCCCCGCTGATCTGGTGGCCAATTCTTAACGGCATCATTCTGCCGATCCGTTCACCGCGTGTGGCAAAGCTTTATCAATCCGTCTGGATGGAAGAAGGTTCACCGTTGCTGGTCTATAGCCGCCGCCAACAGCGGGAGCTGGCGGCGCGTATGCCAAATACCCCGGTAGAACTGGGCATGAGCTACGGTTCACCCAGCCTGGCACAGGCGATCGACAGCCTATTGGCGCAGGGCGTGACCAATCTGGTGGTGTTGCCGCTGTATCCGCAATACTCGTGTTCGACTAGCGCAGCGGTCTGGGATGGTGTGGCGCGGGTGCTGAAAGGCTATCGCCGCCTGCCATCGATTGGCTTTATCCGTGACTATGCCGAGCACCCAGCGTATATCCTGGCTTTGCAGCAAAGCGTTGAGCGGTCGTTCGCTGAACACGGTAAGCCCGATCGCCTGGTGATGTCGTTCCACGGTATTCCCAAACGCTACGCCACTCTGGGTGATGATTACCCGCAACGTTGCGAAGATACCTACCGCGCGTTGGCGGCGGCCATACCTCTGGCCCCAGATCGGGTGATGATGACCTATCAATCGCGTTTTGGCCGGGAGCCCTGGCTGACGCCGTACACCGACGAAACCCTGAAGAGCCTGCCAGCGCAAGGGGTGAAGCATATCCAACTGATCTGCCCCGGTTTTTCTGCGGATTGCCTGGAAACGCTGGAGGAGATCAAAGAGCAGAACCGCGAAATTTTCCTGGAGGCGGGGGGCGAGAAGTTTGAATACATCCCGGCACTTAATGATGACGCCGCCCATATCGATATGATGCAACAGCTGGTGGGGCAACGGCTGTAATCAAGCCGGCTTTTCACCGCTCGGCTAGCAAAATGCTCACGTGAAAGCGCAGCAATCAGGCGGGAATGTGCTAACATTCCTGCCTGTTCACCGCAACTCACCGCCAATCACATGAAATTTCCTGGTAAACGTAAATCCAAACATTATTTTCCGGTCAACGCTCGCGATCCGTTATTGCAGCAGACACAGCCTGAAAATGAAGTCAGTACCTCTTATGTCGTCGGTATCGATCAGACGCTGGTAGATATCGAAGCTAAAGTGGATGATGCGTTTGTTGAACGCTACGGCCTTAGCCTGGGCCATTCGCTGGTCATTGAAGACGACGTTGCCGAGGCGCTGTATCAGGAACTGAGCGACAACAACCTGATCACTCATCAATTTGCCGGTGGCACCATCGGTAACACCCTGCACAACTACTCGGTACTGGCGGACGATCGTTCCGTGCTGCTCGGCGTGATGTGCAGCAACGTCAAAATTGGCAGCTATGCCTATCGCTATCTGTGCAACACCTCCAGTCGTACCGATCTCAACTACCTGCAAGCAGTGGATGGGGCCATTGGCCGCTGCTTTACGCTGATTAGCGAGAGCGGCGAGCGCACCTTTGCCATCAGCCCGGGGCAGATGAACCAGCTACGCCCGGAAAGCATTCCTGAAGAAGTGATCGCAGGGGCTGCCGCGTTGGTACTGACCTCCTATCTGGTGCGTTGCAAACCCGGTGAGCCAATGCCGGAAGCCACCATGCAGGCGATCGCGTTTGCCAAAAAGCATGATGTACCGGTGGTGCTGACGCTGGGCACCAAGTATGTCATTGCGGATAACCCGGTGTGGTGGCGTGATTTTCTCAGGGAACATGTTTCCATTCTGGCGATGAATGAAGATGAGGCGTTGGAACTCACAGGGTTGAGCGATCCGCTGATGGCCTCAGAGATGGCATTGGACTGGGTAGATTTGGTGCTGTGTACCGCTGGGCCAAACGGTCTGTACATGGCAGGCTACACCGAAGAGGCCAACAAGCGTGAAACTCAGCATCCGCTGTTGCCGGGCCATATCGCCGAGTTTAACCGCTTCGAATTCAGCCGTGCGATGCGCCGTGCAAGCTGCGAAAACGCGCTCAAGGTCTATTCGCATATCGCCCCGTATATGGGCGGCCCGGAAAAGATCATGAATACCAACGGTGCGGGCGACGGTGCGTTGTCTGCGCTGCTGCATGATATCGCCGCTAACGGCTATCACCGTAACAACGTGCCAAACTCCAGCAAGCATGTGCGTAGCTACCTGACCTATTCTTCATTGGCGCAGGTCTGCAAATATGCCAACCGCGTTAGCTATCAGGTGCTTAACCAGCACTCGCCACGTTTGACCCGTGGGCTGCCGGAGCGGGAAGACAGTCTGGAAGAGTCTTACTGGGAACGGTAACCAACAACAACCGGTAAGAGCGCGGTTTTAGCGCTCTTACCGGCTTAATGGCTTCAGATTGGGCAGGCGGCCAGCTTTTCTTCGTCCGACAGCGTATCCAGCTTGAGGATATTCAACATGCTGTTGGCGATCTCACGTTCCCCCATCACCACCTGATCGGCACCCCGGTCGGAAATATACGAAACCTCGTCGTCGTAATGAGCGCGGGCGATAATCTCCAGAGTTGGGCGCTTGGTGCGGGCCGAGGCCACGATCTCACCGGCTTCATAACCATTGGGAATGGTCAGCAGCAGCCAGCGTGCGCAGTCGAGCCGCGCCAGTTCCATGATTTCAGGATTGGCTGCATTGCCTAACACCGCTTTGATGCCTTGAGCGCGCAGCGCTTCAACCCGAGGGCGGGAGTTTTCTATCACCACCATCGAGACGCCTTCTTCGGTCAGTTTGGCCCCTAGCAGACTGCCAACCCGACCATAACCCACGACGACGGCATGATTGCAGATATCAACTGGGATCTGCTTCTCTTCCTCTACCGCTTCTTCCAGGATCTGATCCTCGATGGTTTCCGTCTTGGCCAGATAGCGCTCCAGCAAGGTAAACAACAGCGGGTTGAGCATGATTGACAGGATCGCCCCGGCCAGCACCAGATTGCGGCCATGCTGATCCATCATGCCCAGCGTGACTCCCAATCCGGCCAGGATAAAGGCGAATTCACCAATCTGTGCCAGGCTGGCGGAAATGGTCAGCGCGGTACGTTTGGAGTGGCCGAACATTTTGACCAGTGCGAAGGCTGCCACCGATTTACCAAACAGGATAATCGCCAGCGTTGCCAACACCGCCAGCGGTTGGTTGATCAGTATCATCGGGTCGAACAGCATACCGACCGAGACAAAGAACAGCACCGCAAAGGCGTCACGCAGCGGCAGCGTATCGTGCGCTGCGCGGTGGCTCAGTTCCGATTCGTTCAGCACCATACCGGCAAAGAAGGCACCCAGGGCAAATGAGACATCAAACAGGCCGACAGCGCCGTAGGCAATACCCAGCGCCAGTGCCAATACCGCCAGCGTAAACAGCTCGCGCGAGCCGGTACTGGCGGTTTTTGCCAGGATCCATGGCACCACACGGCGGCCGACGATAATCATCAGCGCGATAAAGGCGATAACCTTGCCAATGGTGATGGCCAACTCGGTGAGCAGTTGCGTGGTGCTGGCGGTATCGCTGTTGAGCATATTGGCAAATGCCGGCAGCAGCACCAGGGCCAACACCATGGCCAAATCTTCGACAATCAGCCAGCCGATGGCGATCTGCCCGCGTTGGCTATCGATCAGTTGCCGTTCTTCCAGGGCGCGCAACAGTACCACGGTACTGGCGGTGGACAGACACAGGCCGAACACCAGGCCGGAAACCAAATCCCAGCCCATCAGTTTGGACAACCCCATCCCCAACACCGTCGCGACGGCGATTTGGGCAATGGCCCCTGGGATAGCGATATTTTTTACTGCGAGGAGATCTTTAAGCGAGAAATGGAGACCAACACCGAACATCAGCAGGATCACCCCAATCTCCGCGAGTTCCGGCGCCAACGAGGTATCAGCGACAAAACCGGGGGTAAACGGGCCGGCAAGTACGCCTGCGGCTAGATACCCTACCAACGGGGAGATGCGCAGGCGGTTTGCCAGCATTCCGAAGAGGAAGGCGAGTACTAACCCTCCAACAATAGTGGTGATCAAGGGTGTTGAATTATGCATCCATACTCCTCTGGTTGTGCTCACGGGTGTTACGAAAGGATACATTTAGTTTATTGCATTTGAGCGTTTATTGCTTAGCTAATTTAGGGTTTTGTGTAAAAAACCAGACTATTCGTCTATTTTGGCAGAAGGAAGGGGAATCATGGCGTAATTGACCGGATTAAATGGGGTTTTGGAGTAGATAACCCGGTTTAACTTCTGCGCTAAACCGGGGTAATATCAGGGTTATTGTTGGTTATGCTCCATATTCGGTAGTAATGCAGTGATAATGCCGATAAGCGGCAGGAATGCGCAGATTTGATAAACCAGCTCGATGCTGGTCAAATCAGCGACATAACCAAGAACTGCCGCGCCTAACCCGCCCATACCGAAAGCAAAACCGAAGAATAGACCGGAAACCATCCCCACTTTGCCGGGGATCAGCTCTTGCGCATACACCAGAATGGCCGAGAAGGCCGAGGCCAGAATAACCCCGATGATCACCGTCAAAATCCCGGTCCAGTAGAGAGAAGCATGGGGTAAAGCCAGGGTAAATGGGGCAGCGCCCAGGATAGAACCCCAAATTACATATTTACGCCCAAACTTATCACCCAAAGGCCCGCCAATAATGGTTCCTGCCGCTACGGCAAACAGGAAGGCAAACAGATGGAATTGGGCATTCTGTACCGAAACGCCAAACTTATGTATGAGATAAAAGGTGTAATAGCTGCTAATGCTCGCCAAGTAGAAGTATTTGGAGAATATCAGTACCAGCAGGATGCTTAAGGAGAACATGACGGTACGTTTTGGCAGCGGTTTGACCAGAGAAGCGGCTTTTGGCTTGCCTTGGGCCGCCCGATGTTGCTGCTTATACCATTTACTGACCTGCAACAAGACTACAATAGCCAGCAGCGCAGCCAGTGAGAACCAGGCGACATTGCCCTTGCCGTAGGGGGCGATAATCAGGGCGGCCAACAGCGGGCCGAGGGAGCTGCCGAAGTTGCCACCCACCTGGAACAGCGACTGGGCCAAACCGTGCCGCCCCCCGGATGCCATGCGCGCGACGCGGGATGACTCAGGATGGAATACGGAGGAACCTGTGCCCACCAAAGCGGCCGCCAGCAGCACCAGAGGGAAAGTGTTGGCCACCGAAAGCAGCAGTAAGCCCGACAGAGTGAATCCCATGCCGATGGGGAGCGAATAAGGCTGCGGGTGCTTATCGGTGTAATAACCAATCAGCGGTTGTAGCAGTGATGCGGTGAGCTGATAAGTCAGGGTGATCATCCCGATCTGCACAAAGCTAAGGCTAAAATCGGCTTGCAAAATCGGGTAAATCGCCACGATCAGTGATTGCATCATATCGTTGAGCAGGTGAGAAACGCTGATAGCACCGAGAATAGAGAACGCCGTGCCTTTGGCCGCGCTGCTGGTTACCGGTGGAATATCCGTTTCACTACGGTCAGTCATATTATTATTAGCCTGGTAAGTGAGAGAGGGAAAGCGACATCTTATAACGTTCATCTTTCGTCCGACAACGGGGTAGCTGATTCTCTCTCGATCATTATGTGCTATCGGGAGCGCCGATAAAATTCGGACCGGCCGTGCCTTTCCGACATAATTTGACGTATGTCGCAAAAATTTGAAATTAGTTGCAGTCGATTCGCGTTACAATTTCGTCCTCATCAAAAAATACCCATTATTAACAATGGAGATCTGCCATGCGCTTTTCGCTTCACACCACCGCATGTGCGTTGGCTGTTTCCCTGACGTTGTTTTCAGGAACGGTCAGTGCCTGGGAAAAGGATAAAACCTACGATATCACCATCCTGCACACCAACGATCATCACGGCCATTTCTGGCAGAACGATCATGGTGAGTACGGCCTAGGGGCGCAAAAGACGCTGGTGGACAGCATCCGTCAGGAAGTGGCGGCGAAAGGCGGCAGTGTGCTGCTGCTGTCCGGTGGAGACATCAATACCGGCGTGCCAGAGTCGGATTTGCAGGATGCAGAACCCGATTTCCGTGGCATGACGCTGATCGGCTACGACGCGATGGCGATTGGCAACCACGAATTCGACAACCCGCTCAGCGTGTTGCGCCAGCAGGAAAAATGGGCTTCTTTCCCGCTACTGTCCGCCAACATTTATCAAAAAAGCACCCAGCAACGCCTGTTCAAGCCTTATGCCCTGTTTGAAAAGCAAGGGGTGAAGATTGCGGTGATCGGCCTGACCACCGATGACACCGCAAAAATCGGCAACCCGGAATACTTTACCGATATCGAATTCCGTGTCCCGGCGCAAGAAGCCAAGCAGGTGGTGGAGCAACTGCGCAAAGATGAAAAGCCGGACGTGATTATCGCTACCACCCACATGGGCCACTACGACGATGGTAACCATGGCTCTAACGCGCCGGGGGACGTGGAGATGGCACGTAGCCTGCCTGCGGGCTATCTGGATATGATTGTCGGTGGGCATTCGCAAGATCCGGTCTGTATGGCGAGTGAAAACCACAAACAGGTGGATTATGTCCCGGGCACGCCTTGCTCGCCAGATCGCCAAAACGGGACCTGGATCGTCCAGGCTCACGAATGGGGTAAATACGTTGGTCGTGCCGACTTCCAGTTCCGCAACGGCGAACTGAAATTGATGCATTACCAGCTGATCCCGATCAACCTGAAGAAAAAGGTAGAGAAAGCCGACGGCACCAGCGAGCGGGTCTATTACACCCAGCAGATCCAGGAAGATCCGTCGATGATGAAGCTGCTGACGCCGTTCCAGGACAAGGGCAAGGCCCAGTTGGAAGTGAAGGTGGGCAGCGTCAACGGCAAACTGGAAGGGGATCGCAGTAAAGTCCGCTTCGTGCAGACCAACCTTTCGCGCGTGCTGCTAGCCGCGCAGATGGAGCGCGCCAACGCAGACTTCGCCGTGATGAGCGGTGGTGGCGTGCGTGACTCGATCGAGGCTGGTGATATCACCTATAAAAACGTGCTCAAGGTGCAGCCGTTTGGCAACACCCTGGTGTATGTCGATATGAAAGGCAGCGAGGTTGAGCCGTATCTGGCAGCGGTAGCCAATATGAAGGTGGATTCCGGTGCCTATGCGCAGTTCGCCAACGTCAGCTTGGTGGCGGACGGCAAAGGCGTTAGCGACGTCAAGATCAAGGGTGAACCTTTACAGGCAGACAAGACCTATCGTATGGCGACGCTGAACTTCAACGCCCTGGGCGGCGACGGTTATCCGAAGATTGATACCCTGCCAAGCTACGTCAATACCGGCTTTATCGATGCGGAAGTGCTCAAGCAGTATATCGAGAAGCACTCACCGCTGGATGCGGCGGCGTACGAACCGAAGGGTGAAATAGTTTATAAGTAATTAAATATAAAGGCGGTTTTCTATCGGTGACAGGATTGAAAACCGCCTGTTTTTAGCTTCACAAAAAATCTTCTGCAAAACCCCTGCAAAACTCTTCTGCAAAACGGTACAAAAAACAACCGTTATCACACCGCGATCACTGTCCAATTTTTGCCCCTGTCATCATTGTATTTATCGGTCATTTGCTGGTTTTTATGCCCAAGCAAAGACATGGTATCGATACCCTGATCACGGTATAGGCGCTCGGAGAGTGACCGCTGTTCATGGAATGTTGGTGGCGTTCCCTTACTCCATTTCAACCCTGATTGATCCCTGGCTTTGCTAAATGTGGTTGTAATGCTCTTATCGCCAATCTGGCCGCCTCGCTTCGCGGTTGCCACGGTATGGTGATGGTGGAGTAGGTACGGGCTTACGATCCGATCCCGGCACTCCGCTATAACCTCGCGCAGACTCATGTTTATCGCATTGCACCGCAAGCTTAATGGTATGGCCAGACGAGCCCCCGTTTTCTCCTGCTCTACATGCAAATGATCGTCCCAAACGTCAGCGAATTTCATGTTGGCGATATCTGAAAGACGCTGCCCGGTGACAATCGCCAGCAGCATAGCTCTACGCAGATAAGGCTGGAATGATGCGGCGGTTTCGAAAATGGATTGCCATTCATCCAGATCGAGGCGTTGCCGCTGAACCTTGGCTTTTGGGTTTTTTGTTGCTTGGGCGGGGTTGTAACCAGGAGGGACTTCCCCGGCATGCTGGGCTTCCTTGTACACATCGATAATCACCCGACGAACAACCTGGGCCATGATGGCCTGTCCGCGCTCCTTGTACGGCTCCAGAATATCGGCAATGTCGCGCACACTAACCTCGGAAAGCTGTTTGTTGCCAATTTCCGAGCGAATCACTTTTACCGGGTTCTTTTTCTGGTTCACGGTTGTAGGCTTGATTTCGCCAAGCTTCAGGCGTTCCTCCTGAATTTTCCAGTAACGATCAAGCCATCCGCTAACTGAAATACCTTCACCTAAGCTGCGGCTGATCTTGTCGCGAGCCATGAGTAGTTGACTCATCTTCTGCTCAGCCAGCCGCGAACTGGCCTCTGTAGCGATTGCTATCGCCGCCTCTTCATCGGTGCCTAGCCCGTGAAACTTCCCTGTCACGGGGTGCTTGTAACGCCAGTAAACCTTTTTGGTTCTGGCGTCGGTATAGCACGATAGGCCCGGAATGGTGACGTTATACTTACGTGGTCGCGCCATCTTCAAGAATCCTCTTCAATCGTGGATCATCGTCTTTCTTCACTACCGGCTTGGCAGCCATACCAACAAACCTCGCTGTACGTTCTACCCGCCAGTACCGGCCAGCCTTAACTGGCTGGGGCGATATCATGCCATTTTTGGCGAACTTAATCAGTGTCGGATAACTCGGCACCGGCTCGTCAAACTCTTCTTTTGCCCAGTCAGTGATTTTAATTGTGCGGGACATTATTCACCCCCTTCATAACAAGCTTGCATCAGCCGATACAGGCGATCGCTATCTTTCAACCGATAAACCTCTACCCATTCATCCCAATGTGAAGCAACAACCGCCCAATGCTTGCCGTGCTGTGACATGTCACCAATCTTTTCAGCTAATCCAGGCACCGCATTAACTAGGCGTAGGCATCGGCCAAAATCAGCCGGATCGCGTGGGTAATGGTTTTCCGCCTTGAACTCACCGGTAAGAACTGACGCCATAAACTTGCTGCTTAACCCGGTGTCGTCGCTGGCCAGCCATGCGGCGATCCCCATTCCCGGCGATGCCTTAACTACCGGTTTGGCAAACTCGGCGCAGATATCGTTTGCAGCTTTGATGATGGCGTTAAACCTTCTTGCCTCAACGCCGGTACCTGGGTGCTGGCGATCGATCTCCGTCGCTATCGCGGTGAGAAGGCTGATTTGGTCAAGTAGGATGCTCATCGTGCCATCTCCTGTAATGCAACCTTATAAGCTCTCATCACAACCGGCGTTTTGCCGGATAGTGCAGACTTCATGATAAAAAAGCCGGTGTGTTTGGCTGTCACGTTCGTAAGGAATAGGGCTGTATCCACCACCCGGTTATGCTTACGGAACTCAAACACCGAGCTGGTGATCGTAAGACTGGCCGTCACGCCGTGATCCTGATAATCAATTTTCATTGAGCACCTCGGCGCACAGTTCAAATGCGTTATCACGCAGCGGCATAATCACCAGGAACGGGTTGCCGTAGAGATGATCGGCTACCGGATCTAAAATCAGTTGGCATGGGCCTGTTTTGCTGTAGGGCTTGAACTTGACCGGGCCGAATGCGCTACCAAACATCAGGTACGGGAGCGCCAGCAACCGGGCGGCAAACATCGGCATTTCATCACAAGGCTCGGCGTCTGCCGGTAGTAGCTTGCTGAAATCTGGGTAGCGGCATTCGACCAGCTCAAGCCTGTTGCAACCAATTCGCGTAGCCTGATCCTCGTCAATAGAGACGTAGTGAATGGCGAGCCATCCATCATCAAAGCTTTTGATGCATGTGCCATCTGCCTCGGCAGGAATGTCGCCGTGAACGATAAACACCGCGTCGATATCGGTCTTATCGCCATGCTCCATCATCACTGCTGCCCGCCCGTCAGTGGCTTTGATATGGGTAGGGGTGATGTACACCCCTCGCAGGTACTCGCGCGGCTCGCTTTCGTCGGCCACGCAGTGAAGGGCGGCGCGTAGAATATCGGTAGGGAACATCATTGCTTTGCCTCCGGCTCAATCTTGATAATTTCAGCGCTAATCAGCATGTCTTTCAGCCATTCATCGCCCCTCAACCCATCGTCATGACATTCCAGATCACCGAAATCGATCACCGCCATTTCTTCATTTTCACCTGTCTCATCGTTGAAGAAAGGAATGGTATCGAGCCTGTAATAAGCAGACTCAACAGCGGATTCAATTACACTGAGTCCGTTGGTATTACCGCCAATAACGATTTCTATTGTTGTGCGGTAGTGCCACCGTCCAAACGTCAGACGAACGGTCTTATCTACCATGCGCCCACACATTATGAGGTTGGGGTCAAAGTTCATTGGTTCAGGTGTTGCTTTGGTTGTGGTGGTCATTGCTTGGCCTCCACAGCTGCTTTATTGGCTTCGGTAATTTTCAACGCGAAACCGCCGAAATCGGGATGCTGCCAGCGCTTAAGCTTGCCGGTCGGCTGCGTCGATTCTTCGATTAGGCAGCTAAACGCCTCGGAGAACGCCACGTTATGCACCAGCAGATAACCGCGCTCTCCGTTGGTCAGCTTGGTTGGCAGGTTCGAATACGAAGCCAAGCGACGGCATGCGGCATCAGACAGGCCAAACTTCCATACCAGATCGATAACCGGGACAAATTCGGATTCCTGATGGTGAATTTCAGGCTCCGTGATCAACGCGGCTTCGGGAGTTGGTAATGCAGGGGCGTGGATCACCTGCTGACCGATAACGTCCATCACGGCTTTCATCGTCGCGGACGCGGTGGCCTCTGCCACGACACGGGCGACCGACAGAATGTGATCGGATGCGGAGATCGCCTGCTGTGCCGGTGCGACAATGCGGGGCTGCGTCAGTTCTGCGTTTAGTTCTTTCCAGCTTTTGATGAGAGCCATGCGTCGGGCTGCATCGTAGCCAGTAACCAGGCATTCTGAGTGCGCATGGTCAAGCCAGTATTCCCAGGCGTTAGGGTTGTTTAGGTCGTATTGCACGCATGTAACACCATGATTTGTAAGGTAAGCCAAATCTGGATTACGGGTGCACTCCTCTTCGGATAAGCTGTAAAGCTTCCCCAGCATGACGCGGATATCACGACAAACTTTTCCATGATCTTTGCCGACGACGACCGCAATTTTACGGCTACCCATCATTGGCTTGTTATTAACTACTGTCATTTGCTTTTCCATTACTTCGTTACCTTTTCTAAATTGATACCAATGTGTTTTGCATAACGGCGCATACCGCGATTTAAGGGCATCTGAACATTGCCGCCATCGGTGCGGTATGGAGCTACGGACTGTTTCACGTTGATGGACTCCCAAACCGGATCCCTGGTCAGTCGCAGCCCCTGCGCTAAGGTCACGCCGCACAGGCCTTGGCGTGTTTTGCTATTGCGTTTTTTTGTCATGCTGATGCTTCCCCGCTGGTGGTCTTGTTGATGTGCTTGCTGAGCGCCTCGGCCGTCCGCTTATTCGCTTTCGTCACTTCGGCGCGCTGTTGGCGTTCCTTTGCTTTTTTCGCCCAGGCATCACTGCGCGCGTCCAGAGTTCGACTTTTGTCGCAACGATCCGCCCGGACTTCTGCCCAGTTTTGGTTTATCGGCTTCACGGCTACCGCGCTGGCCTGACGCCAGAACGTGGCCGCAAGTTGCAACTGGTCAGCCTTCTCGAACTTGGCCGCCTGGGTGGCGTTGAGCATGTAGGGGCTAAATTTCATTTGGCCCCCGATGCTGGATTGCGAAGCTCGATCCCAGAATTTGCTTTAGCCAGCAGATCTGAAGGGTTAGCGCCATCCAGATTGCGACCGAAGCCCTTAGCTGATGCCGCGAGCCAGCCATCCAACGTTGAGAAGAAGCCAACTATCTGCCCAGCTAACGAGTTTTGCTCCTGGGTCAAATGAACCCCAAGGCTTCCCATGCCGCACATCTCAAGGACGACGTGCTGCAGGTTTCCGCAGGGAGAGGCACCATGCTCTCGCAGGTGTTTTAGATACATGCAAGCCAGAGCTTCCCCAGCCTCGACGCTGCCTTGATAGCTCCCGGTTCTCGGGACTGCCCAGAATGAAGCCCCTGACTTATTTTTCCGTAAGTGAACAAATGGCAGTCGATGCAGTGGATGTTCACGGCGATTGTGGTATTTCAAAGGTTTTTTGTTGTCCGCAATAACCCCTTTGTTATTTGCCATCAGTGCACCACCTGCAGGGTGGCTTCCCCTGGGTTCGCTAAAGCATCCGATACGGCTGCCACCATCATCTCTTCCATGACGGTTTCACCCAGAGGCGTTAACTTGTGCATGCTGGATAGCATTCCGCTGTAGAGCGTAGATACGTGAGCACCTCCGTCTTTCAGGCCAAATTCTTCATAGCCTGGCTGCTCGATCAAAGTGGTCATGCATTGCTCAATGCTCTGCTGAGACAAGTAGACGCGAACCCCTTTATTCTCTGATATGACCACCTCCGCCCACTCCCCGCAGTAATGGCGCTGGCAGAAATCTAAATAGGCGAGGGCAATCCGTCCCCGGTATAATTCGATTTTGTTAATCGCTTCTTTCATGACTAATTACCTTTTCCCTGCCTCCCTGCGTGGGGAACCCCAGCCGGAAGGCAGTAATTAAATTTCGTGATTACTTAATTAATATGGGCGGCGTTTCATTAGTTCATCATGCTGGCCTTTCCACTTATCCCATTCAGCCTGCCACTTGGCTATTTCTCGCTTTTTGGCAAGTAATTTCCGAATACGTTTTTCACAACGGCAATGAGCCTGCCAGTAAATAAGTGTTAGTTCGCCACGGCTAAAATTAATAACACCACCTTCTTCTTTCTGATAGCCGCCTTCGTGAGTATTAACGCCCGCACGGTCAAACACCTTTTGAGTCATAAAGTGAGCAAGGCGAGTAATGGCAGTAGTTCGACTGAAACACTTCTTGCTGCGACCGTGGCGAGACACAACAAAAACCGGCAATGGCTTGTGTTCAAATGATGATGCAAGGCCACCACATCCTGACGAGGAACTTGGTGATTTTTTATTATTCATTTTCACTTTCCTCAGGTGAAGTTATCATCCATCCTGCTCGTTCAGCCATTTCGATAAATCCGCCAAGCGTGGCAATATGATCTGTTGGCTGCATTGTATAATGACTTTTCAACTTGCCATCTTCGATGTGGACAACCACTTTACCTGTGAACTGGCTACTAACAGTTAACGATATATCGCTCATGCACCCAGGTAATTCGGCGTTCATCAGCGACTCAGCTCTGTTTTTATTAGCAATACTTAAAAGCAGCAACTCATTCAACAAGCCTTGAAATCTGCCAGCTATCTGAACATCCACGGCACGAATTTTATCTGCAAGTAAGGTGGCATACAGTTCATCAAGTTGACGAATGTATCGGTTAACATGGCTGGTGGTCTGCGCCAGATGCTGCAATGGCGTTTCTGGTTCGCCATTTGGGAAAGCGGTAGCTTTGAATCCCACCGGCTCGCGATAGAGCATGTGTTGCTTATCCCGGAGCAATGAACCATCAACGTGTTTCGGCTGTTCTGATTTAACTGGCAACATAATCCACCTCTGTGATTTTATTAGCGCAGCGATAATGAGAGAATGCATAATCACCAGTTTCTTTATTAACATAAGTACAGATGTAATTACCGTTACGCTCACCGAGTTCCGGGAGTGGCTCCTTGCAGTTAATGCCGTAGGCTTGCTTAGCCATGCGCATACATAACTTCCAGTACCAAGAGTTATCAGGGTCGCTTTTGATTACACGCTGCGCTTTGCGTAACATTTCACGATCAACCAAAACCAACCGGTTTGATTTTTTCTGTGATGGCATGTTATTGTTCATATCAGCCTCTTTAAAATATTTCGAGATTATAGGGGTTAGGCTCTGGTTAGTGATTGGCGTCGCAACCAGAGCTGCCTAATTAACAAAACATAGCGTTAAGCTTTTTTGAGTTACGTATGATTTCCTTTGCCTCTTCACAAGCAGAATCAATGCTGATAAAAAAATCGACTAAAACAAATGAATCGCCAGAACGCTTATAAAGAGCAATTTCATAATCCCCGTCAAAATCCTGCTCAAGGATATAACTTGCCCCTTTCCAAATCTTATTATCTGGCAGTGTGTACGCGCGGTCGGCACCAGTAACTTTCAGCTTTTCGTGAATACAAAAAGGTTGCTGGCTTGATCTTAATGTGGCTGGGGGTAATGGCTGATTGTTCATCTCACTGGCTCCGTTGTTTGCCGATGGAGGAACAATACTCATTTTGTTGTTTTATGTAAACCACAAAATGAGTATTCAATCATTTAAATAACCTAATTTGTTGTATTTAAAGATTATAAATATTTGCATTTGTTGTTTTATGAAGGGCTAAGAGCGTAAAAAAGGCCGCAATTGCGGCCTTGGTGGGAGGGGGAAGGGCTAAACTAGTTTCATCATCGTCTGGATGGCGACACCTATAATTTTACAATTGCCGTTAATGGGGATCATCGGCCATGCTGGATTTAGTCCTTTCAGATACCTTTGACCACCGTCTATTACCAGCCTTTTAAAGGTTGCCTCGTTTGAATCTGACAGTTTTGCAATGACCAAACTACCGTTTTGCGCCTCCCTTCCTGTATCAAAGAGGACAAATGTTCCCTCGGGAATGCTTAGGCCCATAGGTGCCGTCATGGAGTCGCCGTCAACCTCTAGCCAGAATCCTTCACCCTGAACATGGGCGGCTGATTCCAGCCATAGGTCGATGTCTTTTAGATGGTAGGCCTCAACAGCCTCTAACCATGCACCTGCCTGCACCTTGCTTAGTACCGGGTAGCGCTTGCCTGGTTCATATGGGCCAGCATAAGTAACGTTATTGGAGCTTGAACCAGTAAGCAGCCAGTCGATATCGCAATCTAGCGCTTTCGCTAACTCAGGAAGATACCTAGGGCGCCCCGTCCTCCCTGATTCCACCGAAACAATTCCTTGCTGGGTTGTCCCTGCTTTTTCCGCTAACTGTGACTGCGTTAGGCCCAATTCTAAGCGTTTGCTTTTAACTCTATCTGCCAGATTCATAAACCCCTCCATGTATTGCCGCACATGATACAACAGTCATTGTATTTGACAAACAACAAAATGAGTATTCTAATACTACAAATATTGTTAATGTGGAGTGTGTATGAATATCTCTGTCCGTCTCAAGGAGCGCAGGCTTCAGTTGGGGCTAACGCAACAGCAGCTAGCGTCGTTAGCTGGTGTAAGGCAGCAAACTGTTCAACGTATTGAGGGGGGGAGCTCCCGACATCCAAGGCATCTACTTGAAATATCTGATGCCCTTGGGTGCTCTCCAAAGTGGCTCCTGCATGGCATACCTGAGTGACTCACTACCAGTACGCCAAAACGGTTATGCCAGCGGTGTATTGCCCCGCTGATGCCGAATGGATACAGGCGCAGATCGCCAAGTTTAGCACGGCAGCAAAGAACCAACTTGTGACGCTATACGCAGATGTTTATCAGGCCGCATGGGATGAGGAACAGGTTTCCTACAGGCAGGAGAACGCAGCGCGTAGGGCGGCAAATAAGCGGCTTAGGCTGCACATTGCTCAGTATCTAAGGCCGAGTATGGGGCTGACAGAAAAGCCCCCACTTGCCAAGGCGCAGGCCCAGCACGGAGTGGCGGATAGTCCAGTGGACGCGCAGCAGGATCGGAAGTAGCTGGGGACACAACGTATCAGGCGACACTGATCAGGGGGATGTGTCCTGGCCAGTGAAACAGAGGTGAGGTTTCCACGGGCTAAAACCGGAAAAACGAGGGGCAAGGTCAACGACTGATCGAGTCTTCGAAAACATCGGCATCAAGATATAAGAAAGGACGTTTTTTAGAGGCTTTAAAAACAATGACTTACGGGGAAAAAGTGGACACCCGGTGTCCGGTCACCGGACATATTGAAACATGCATTATAAAACAATGAGTTATGAGGTAAAAGCGGACACCCAGTGTCCTAATCTTGGACAAACAGGAACAAAGGCACCCAATGAGCACAGGCAGCATTAACAAAAAACTGGATTTCATGCGGCTGTTTCGCCAGGGATGCAGTCGCTTGCGTGGGGTGATACGTCAGAACAAAACAGCAGCTGATCTGTTTCTGTATTTGGCTGAGAACGCCGACATGAATACAGGGGCTATTGCGGTGGATCAGGCGGTGCTAGCGAAGGAGTTGCTCTGTTCTGAGCGGCATGTTCGGCGGGCTATCAAGTTGCTTGAGGATGAGGGATTTGTTCGGCGCCCAACTCCGAACGTTTTCGCCATCAACCCGGCTGACATCTGGAGCGGTTACGACAACAGCATGCGTTCATCGCTTTACATGACAATGGATCAGGGGGTCGCAAAAAAGGTGCGTTACATGTTCAACCCGAAGGCTAGCAACATGATCTCTGTGGCTATCGGAGTGGTAGAAGACAAGAAACCGGAAGGGGGTACTTTGGCGAGCGCTTCCCATCCGGCCCTTGAGGATAAAACTGATGCTTAACCTGAAACCGAAGGCTAAACAGGTCACTGGCTTAAAGCTTTTGAGCCAAGACTGGAATAACTATCGCACATTCCTGCTGTCGGCACCAGTTGGTTACGGGAAGACGTTTCTATCGGCTTACCTGGTCGATAAGCTGATCCAGCAAGGGAAACGGACAATGTTCTGCGCGCCGTACCTCACGCTGGTGAAACAGACCGCTACGCGCTTCGTGCAATACGGCCTACCAGAAGACCAGATCAGCTATGTGTGGCGAGACTACCAGCCACACGACCCGCAGCGACTGATTCAGATCGCCAGTGCCGACACGCTGATACGCCGCGAATTCCCCGACAATATCGATCTGCTGATTATCGATGAAGCCCACATGAAGCGCCGCGCGCTGCTGGACATCATCCGCGATTCCGGCGTTAAGGTGGTGGGTTTATCCGGTACACCGTTCGCGCCGTGGATGGGGAAATATTTCGAAAAGCTGGTTAAACCCACAACGATGAAGGAACTGATCAGCATTGGCGACCTGAGCCGGTATGAATTTTTCGCACCGACTAAGCCCGATCTGAAAGGGGTGAAGACCAGCAGCGTCGCAGGATTCGGCAGCGATTTTAATGAAGACCAACTGGCCGAAATTATGTGCGGTGCCGAGCTGGTGGGCGACATAGTTAAGAACTGGCTGGAGAACGGGGAGGATAGGCCAACCATCTGTTTCTGCGTCAACAAGGCCCACGCGAACTACATCACGATGGCGTTTCTACGAGCTGGCGTGAATGCTGAGGTCATGATTGCCGAAACACCTGCAGAGGAACGGCAGATGACGATCCACCGCTTTGAGCAGGGTGCTACAAAAATCATCGTTAACGTTGGCGTTCTAGTCGCCGGGTTCGATAGTGATGTTCGTTGCATCATCTACGCAAGACCGACCAAATCAGAGATCCGGTGGATACAGTGCCTCGGGCGTGGACTACGCACGGCACCAGGCAAAGACCATTGTTTAATCTTCGATCACTCTGGCAGCGTCCACCGCCTCGGATATCCCGACGATATCGAGTATGACGACCTCACCGGAAAGAGTGACGGCATGAAGGCTGGCCCTAAAGCTGCAAAGCAGGAAAAGGCGGAGAAACTTCCCAAGGAATGCCCGCAATGCCATTACATGAAACAAGCCGGTATCTACATCTGCCCGAAATGTGGTTTTAAGCCACTGACCGGTGAAGACGTAGAAACCGATGCAACACGCGGATTGAAGCGCCTTAGCCGTAAGGCAAAAACCTACAGCAAAAATGAGAAGCAGGCATGGTGGAGCCAGATTAAATACTACCAGCACCAGCGCATCCTGAAGGGAAAGCCGCTATCTGACGGCTGGGCGGCGCACACCTACAAAGAGAAGTTTGGCACCTGGCCTAAAGGTCTATCAGATTACCCGATGGAGACTAGCCCCGAGGTGTGGAACTTCATCAAGTCAAAATTTATCGCGTATAGCAAAGGTAACGGGGCAAGCCAATGAAGACCACAGAGGCAGTAATCGGTCGATGGCCGGAAATTTTCGAGTATTTTGACCTGCCACCACTAACTGGCAAGAAACACTACAAGGGCGAATGCCCCGTGTGTGGCGGAAAGGGTAAATTTCGCTTTGATGATGAAGACCACGGATCATGGATCTGCGCGTGTGGTTACGGTACCGGATGGAAACTACTGGAATTAACCCAGCGCAAGCCTTTTGCGGAACTGGCAAGGGAAATTGACACGCTTATCGGCAATACATATCAGCCTGACCAGGGCGACACCGCACCGAAACCGCGTGAAAGCGCGAAAATCCGGGAAGGTGTTATTGCTAAGTTTGGCTTGCTGGCGGGCCTGCGGGGAACCGGTGCCGAGCTATATCTTAACGGTAGGGGAATTAACCGGCTACCCGTTGATTGGGTGAAATTTAACGCGATAGAGAAGACACCCTATGGCGATATACAGGCAATGTGGGCGCTGGCCACTGATGATAAAGCCAAGCCGTGCTATCTACATCGCACGTTTTTGGATGGTGCGCACAAGGCCAATATACCGACACAGAAACGGATGTTGTCGCTGCAGGAGGATAGTTACCTGGAACATGCCGGTTCAGTGGCGATCCGGATGTTCCCCGTAGCCTCTACGCTGGGCATTGCCGAGGGTATAGAAACCGCTCTTTCTTGCCAACAAATCTACAACTGCAACACATGGGCCGTTCTAAACGCGTCGCTAATGAAACGCTTCCGCGCTCCTGCCGGGGTAAGGCACTTGGTTATTTTTGCTGACTGTGATGATAACGGTGCAGGACACGCAGCCGCGTGGGAGTGTGGGCACCGAAATATCATTTCCAAAAGCAACGATGTTCAGCAGGTCAGTATTCGCTGGCCGGGGAAGGATAACGGCGAAAAGTGTGACTTTAACGACATGCTGATGACTGGCGCGAAAGTTTACGAATGGCCTTTAAAGAAGAGGAGCGCCTAATGAAACTGGAATCATCGTTAAAGCATTTCAGCGCCCAGGGGCTGACCATCACCGATAGCCCGAACGGCACCAGCGCGGATCGGGTGACGGGTACTGATGTAATGGCGGCCCTCGGCGTGGTTCAATCAAAGGCCCGTTTCGGCATGGCGGCGTTCCTGGGTAAAACCGGGATTAGCGACGGGGATCGGGATCAAGCCATAAAGGCGCTGACACAATACGCTAAACGGAAGGCACCTAAGCACGTAGGCAAGGTGGCAGGCCGGAAGATGGCGCACTGCATGGTGATACTCGCCACGATGGCTTATGAGGAATATTCACATTCTGCCAGCGCCACTGTGACCTGTCACAACTGCAAAGGTAAAGGGCTGGTGGAGGCGTGGAAGGATGTGAAGACTTACCCTGGTTACATCGGCGCAGATGGTGAAGAGAAAATCCCGCCGACCATCAAGCGGCAGCTGGTGCATGAGTATTGCCAGTCGTGCAAAGGGAAGGGGGAGATCCATAAGCGCTGCCGCAATTGCAAGGGAACCGGTAAGGCGCTAGATCGTGAAGCAACCAAGGCAACCGGAGTGCCAGTTATCAAAGATTGCGAGCGGTGCAACGGTAACGGTTTTAGCCGAATGCCTTCCTCCGTAGCCTTTCGGGCTATAGTAGCGCTTATTCCCGACCTCAACGAAAGGACGTGGCGGCGGAACTGGAAGCCGTTCTATGAGGCGCTGGTTTCGAAATGCAGCATTGAAGAAGAGGTGGCCGCCGTCGAGTTCCAAAAAGTAACCAAATAGAGCGCGTTCGGCACGGATGCCGACATTTTTACTACACAGGGTTGCATTTTGTCCGGAGGTGGCGTAAATTCTTTAAATAGTGGCATATCTCGCCTGAACACTATGAATATTTATCAGAACCCGCATCCGTGCGGGTTTTTGCGTTTATGGGGAAATGAAAAATGATGAATTGCCCCCTCTGTGGTCACACGGCCCACACCCGATCAAGTCGCTATCTGAGTGAAGAAACCAAAGAGCGTTATCACCAGTGCCGCAACGTTGATTGCAGTTGCACGTTTGCGACCCATGAAACGGTAGCCCGTTTAATAGCAACGCCGCAGTTGGTGGGCAAAAAAATGCCCCGAGCTAGTAGTTAGCTAAGGGCTAGGCGTTCAGAAAGGCATGTTGTTATTGTTGGTTGGCATGCCACCAACTTCAGGATGGGCTTCTATAATTACACTGCTGCCGATTTGAATGCAAAAAAACCACCACCCTCCGTCTAGGGTGGTGGGCGTCAATATGACCAACACTAGGGAATCGGTACTGCATAAGATAGGGTGGCCGTTTGAGCTCGCCAGTGGTAAGCATCATTAATCATTTAACCAGCTAAAGCAATACTGAGAGTATGGTTAATTGATGAGTGTCAACAAAACTTAGGGCTGCGCTTATGCGTGGCCTTTTAGCTTATGGAGGTACTGGTGAAAATATTCACTGCGGTATTTCACCCCAACGGGCTGTTTTTGAGCGCCCCCACTCAGGATGACTTCTGGGTATTGCTAAGCTCACAGATTGGTTGGGGGCGATTCACTTTAGTTCGCGCTAATGAAGAGTTCAGCCCCCACGGAGGAATCTTTCAATTATCGGAAGTGCGGCCGGTGCTTTTAACACCCCCTGAGTCAGTAGTTGAAGGATCAAATGTTTTATGGCGTCTGCCGGAAGCTCGCGAAGTTTTGCAATCATTCCTTTCTTCTGATCGTCTGGCAGGTTCGTTACTCGAATAATATCCTCAAGAGCTATAATTGTGCTGTCGTGGAATTTTACAGTCTGTACATTAAGGATTGCACCAAGACCTCCATCATTTCTAATGAAATCAATTCCTTTATGAGTGATCTTCAATCTGCCTGAATTTACGATGTAATCGTTCATACCAAAGTCTACGCCACTGACGATTAGTCCATGACCTTCAAGATAAATAAGATTGGATGCGAAATTGTCCTCGCTACCGAACAATACGCAGAAACTGTCATATTGCTCATGACTGAGCTCAAAAGGGGTTGCGCTGTACAGCGCTTGCAATAGTTGTCGCTGGTGCTCTCTGCTGTACTTGTCTGTTTCCGTCATTGGATTTCCTTCTTGGTTGCGTTAGCTCTCCCAAGATACCACCACCTGATGTGAAAATAATCAGGTTCTCAAAGGCTCACTTCGGTGGGCCTTTTTCATTTCTGACGCCCAGCGGGGTAAGGATTATGCGTATGCCTACAAAAAGCCCTGATGTGTGGGCGGCAATTGTTGCGTGGTTAGTATCGGTAAAAGAAGAGGGAGTCGCTGGGGCGCTGGCGGGCGTGATGGCGTACCTGCGTGGGCGCTATAACGGCGATGGCGTGGCAAGGTCACTTTTCGATGCGCTCATGTGTGCGGTATTCGGCTGGTTCGTCAAAGACGGTCTTGCGCTGTTCGGCGTGGGTGATGAGTGGGCCTACTTTGCGTCCGTGATTATTGGCTATCTGGGTACACGTTATTTCGGTGATCGGCTGAAGGATTTAGCAGATAGGAAAACGGGGGCTTCAAAGTGACGAATAAATTTATTTTCGGTACAGCAAGCGAGAAGAAACTGGCCGGTGTTCACCCCGATCTGGTGAAAGTGGCTCGTCGTGCGTTGGAGCTGTCACCAGTAGACTTCCGTATCACTGAAGGGCTACGAACGATTGAGCGCCAGCGCCAGCTCGTAGCAGAAAAGAAAAGCCAGACGCTGAAGAGCCGTCACATCACTGGTCATGCTCTCGACGTGGTAGCGCTGCCTGGCAATGTGGTGTCGTGGGACATGGCGTACTACCGGCAGATCGCCGCAGCATTCAAGCAGGCCAGCGATGAGTTGCGGATCCCGGTGGAGTGGGGTGGCAACTGGACGACGCTTAAAGACGGGCCACACTTCCAACTGACGCACAAGGATTACCCTGCATGACACAACTCAAACGCTACAGCCTGATCGGTGCGCTGGTGGTGGCTATTTTGCTTGGCTGGTATAGCTCCGTGCTGGCCGACCGGCTTGATAAGGCCGATAAAGCAAACGAAAAGCTGGTGGAAGCAGTAGGTGATCGGGACGACACAATCAAAGCGCTCAATGATGCGTCTGGTGCTGACCGGCGCGCCACTGAGGAACAATTGAAAATAGAACAGCAGAAGAGGGCCAAGGCCGATGCTGAAAACAGAACGTTACGCGAGGCGCTGGAGCATAGCGACGCTGGTAATCAGCCTTTGCCTGATGATGTTAAGCGTATCTTGCGCAGAGAGACCAGCACCCCCGCCAGCCCCTAAGCTGATCTACGTGTACCCGCCAGCGGTATTGCTTCAGCAGTGCGAACAGACACCATTCATAGGGGAAACCTTCGGTGATGCTGTCATTGCATTGCAGGTGAGCCAGGGTGAGCTGGATATATGCGCCTCTCGTATTGAGGGGCTGATTAAGTGGCAGCGGGATAATCCAAGAGGTAATAATGAATATCAAAAACTTAAATAAAGCTAATGGTATCAAAATATTATTAGAAGAACTGCAAGATCAGCACCAGATGATTGTTAGGGGAGATGCATTAGGGGTAACTATCTCAGGTCGTTATCAGGACGCTGCGTTTGTTAAAACTATTCAACCTCATGTGTTGGCTGAATTGAGCGGGCGTATCGAGGCAAAGAAACACGAACTCGCTGAGCTTGGAATTACCTTCACTTAATAGATGCTCTGACTGAATAATAAGCTATGATGAATTAGAATTTCATCAGACCAGTCAATGGAGTGTATTGTGAGAAAGGTCATAGTTTTCTTTAATGGAGAACCTCCTTACCTATTAGAAGTTAGCAAGGGTCTTCCTACTTTGCGTTTAAGTTACCCCGATGGGCAGATGAAAGACCTGCAAATCTCCAGGCTGGCGGGTGTGGATACATATGCGTTTGCAACCGACAGAGAT
Organism: Serratia sp. PL7; assembly: GCF_945957435.1. Lineage (NCBI taxonomy): Bacteria > Pseudomonadati > Pseudomonadota > Gammaproteobacteria > Enterobacterales > Yersiniaceae > Serratia > Serratia sp. PL7. The sequence goes on from NZ_CAMFLB010000010.1 coordinate 296,880, forward strand.
GTTGAACCGCATGAGGTCAGGGAAGCCGCAGAAAGCCTTATCCAATAATCATTACAGAGCGTCTATACGTGGGCGCTCGATAATGTTGTAAGATATTTTCTAATATAGTTGGGTGCGCGAGATGGCCGAAGCTTTTGCTTCTGACGGGACTAAGCGTGACATGAGCTAGATCGAGCTGTGGTGCACGTGGCCTATACAGTATCGACCGTGGGTTCGAATCCCACCCCAGCTACCAAACCTAACCCGCAGCGGCGGGACAACCAAG